>CAJUIL010000001.1 GCA_910586225.1 uncultured Eubacterium sp.
TTCTCATTCCTATCTCTATTCGCCTGTTTTCGACAAATTTCTATTGATTCATCTGCGCCGCAACCTCAGCCGCAAAATCTTCATTCTTCTTCTCAATTCCTTCACCCGTTTCAAACCGGATAAACTTCTTGATCGTAACAGTTGCTCCGACTTCCTTGGAAACCTGTTCCAGATACTTTGCAACTGTCTGCTTGCCGTCGTCTGCCTTTACATATACCTGATCTACCAGGCAGATTTCTTTCAGCTCTTTATTCACGCGGCCTTCGATCATGCCGTTGATCACTTTCTCCGGCTTCTGGGATTCTTTTGGATCGTTCATGATCTGTGCACGCAGGATTTCCTTTTCATGCGCAATGTAATCCTCGCTGATCTCGTCTCTGCTGACATATTTTGGATTCAAGGCTGCGATCTGCATACACAGATTCTTTACTGCTTCCTTGACCGCGTCGTTTACAACAGCAGCTTCGGCTACTGCTACGACACCGATACGTCCGCCGCCGTGGATGTAGTCTACGACGCAGCCGTTTTCTGCCGCTACTTTTTCAAATCTGCGGATCTTTAAGTTTTCACCGATGACTGCGATCTGCTCTACCAAAGAATCCTTTACGGTCTTGCTGCTGTCCTCCAGCCATACTTCTTCCATGAATGCATCCATATCAGCTGCATTGGAAACAAGCGCCTGCTTTGCTATTTTTTCTACATATGTCTGGAATTTTTCGTTCTTTGCCACGAAATCTGTCTCAGAGTTTACTTCTACGATAGCCGCACGCTTGTCGTCCTCTACAACGACCTTTACGATACCTTCTGCGGCGATGCGGGATGCTTTCTTTTCAGCCTTTGCCTGTCCGTTTTTTCTCAAATATTCAACGGCAGCTTCCATGTCTCCATTTGTCTCGCCCAGGGCTTTTTTGCAATCCATCATGCCTGCGCCGGTCATTTCGCGCAATTCTTTTACCATTCCTGCTGTAATAGCCATTTTATTTTCCTCCAAAATTAAAAATCTTATTCTTCTACAGGTGCGTCGTCCATTTGTGCTTCTGCTACTTCTTCCGCTTCACCCTGCTTTGCTTCCACTACGGCATCCGCCATTTTGGAAACGATCAGCTTTACGGCGCGGATCGCGTCGTCGTTGCCAGGGATCACGAAATCCAGCTCTTCCGGATCACAGTTGGTATCAGCGATACCGATCAGCGGAATGCCTAATGTATGGGCTTCCTGTACACAGATTCTCTCCTTCTTTGGATCTACAATAAAGATTGCATCCGGAATCCGTTTCATTTCCTTGATGCCGCCCAGATTTTTCTCCAGCTTTTCCTGCAGCTTCTTTAACGCGAGCACTTCTTTTTTCGGAAGGACATCAAATGTGCCGTCTTCTTCCATCTTCTCGATGCTCTTTAATTTCGCGATACGGCTCTGGATCGTCTTAAAGTTAGTCAGCATACCGCCCAGCCATCTTTCATTAACATAGTACATACCGCAGCGTTCTGCTTCTGTACGGATCGCGTCCTGGGCCTGCTTTTTCGTACCAACGAAAAGGATCGTGCCGCCGTTTGCCACAATGTCTGCTACCGCATTGTAAGCTTCGTCTACTTTTCCTACGGATTTCTGCAGGTCAATGATATAGATGCCGTTGCGTTCCGTATAAATATACGGAGCCATTTTCGGGTTCCATCTTCTTGTCTGATGTCCGAAATGAACACCGGCTTCCAGTAACTGCTTCATTGAAATAACACTCATTCTTCTTTCCTCCATCTTGGTTTTGTTCTGCCATATGCTTCCAATCACAATACGACCAAAATGGGCCGGCACCGCTTATGCGGCAACGGCCAAAGGCTGGCACCTGTATTGCTCCACATATGTGATTTTTTGTAACTGCTCTAAGCCAGGCTGTTACGATTTTTGACTTATCCACTATAACACAATCATGCTGCGGCTGCAAGCATTTTTTTCATCGATTGCTTATCATTGCCTTGTCAGTATCCGCGCAATCTGGCGAAAACTCGATCCCTTCTTGATTTTATAGGTTCCTGGCTGGAGCATATTGTCATAGTCGTGATCTCCCAGATAAGAATTGAATTCGTCTGCATTGTCTACCAGTCCGGCTTCAAATACCTTTGCAGACACCATCCTGGACACATCCCCAGACGCGATCACAATCTCCACCTCATCCGCCTCGTTTTTATCTGACGGCTTGTCCGCACTGTCTCCTTTTCCGCTGTCCGACGGCTTCTTATCCGGGTTGCCAGCTTCGTTATCCGACGGCTTTTTATCTGAGCCGCTGCTGCCAGCTGCATCATTGGCATTGCTGCCAGACGTGCCATTGGCATTGCTGTCTCCATTGCCAGACGCATCGTCCGGTGTACGATCCGCATTATCATCTCCGTTCTCGCCGGATGCAACGTCCACGCTGTCATCTCCATCCCCGTCCGCATTCCCATCCGGACGATCGGATCCATCATCTCCAGCATTCCCATCGGTATCGCCATCCACGTCGTCCGGATCTGTCAGCGGATCCTGATCGGCGCCCGTACCGTCTGATCCGTCCGCGTCGTTTTCTACGTCTGCCGAGGAATCTCCGGGAGCAGATGGATTTGCCAATGTCCCACCTGCGTTTTCCTGCATGATCATGCCCAGCTTCATCGCACGGCGGATCACTTCCTCATCTGAGATATTGTCGTGAAATAAAAATGCGATGGATAAAACCAGCGTTGCCACTATCACGCCGATTCCCGCTCCCCGTAAATAATATTTGAATCTCATCCGGATCAGTCTCCTTTATAAAGTCCCAGAATCAGCCGAACTTCTCCAACGCCAAGGCCAAGCTTTTTAGCGATCGCTACAGAATCCCTTCCTTCCTCATACAGACGGAGGATTTCATCCTTTACATTGACCTCGTCTTCTTCCTTTTCAGGCGAATCAGCAGCATCTGCCTGCGCCGTGCCCGCTTCCGGCTCTGCCGATACAGACTCCTGTGGCGCTGGCACGTTCGCTGGAAGCTGCAGCTTTGCTGCTGCAGGAGCTGCAGCAGAGGCGGCTTCCACAGGCTGGGCTGCTGGCTTGCTGACTTGCGGGATCTGATTTTTCAGCTGGTTCAGATAATAGCTGGTCATTTCCTCCTCCTGCGACTTTAAATCCTGTAACTGCTGTGTCAGCCCGGTTGTAAAGTCTGTCAGTTCTGTATGCTTATCGTTGAGCATACTATATAAAAACATGATCTCATTGTGCGTTTTATTGATCTTTTCGATCACGGTATCGGAAAATTCGTTGATCGCCATGATCTTTTCGTTTGTCTGCTTCTCCAACGCACGTTCGGTACGATCCTTGCTGTCATCAATCGTATCTTCTACAATATCCACTACCCGCTGCTTGGATTTTTCCAGCTCGCGTTCAAGCATTACGCCCATTTCTTCCTTGCTTAATTCTGAAATATGCCGGAGTTCCTCTGGGGACAGCTTTTCGGTCACCCAGAAGCTTGCCAGGATAAATATCATTCCCACAATCAATAATATGATCTCTATGACTGTCATTTCTGTACCCTCTGCACCTTTTTCATACTTTAATATCAAATCCGCGCGCCATTGTCTGCTTTATCTTTACCTGGCCGTCCGGCAGATTTTCCTTTTTTTCTTTTTTCTTTTTATTCCGCTGGCTGACGTATTCATTTGAGCCTTTTTCCTTAGCATCGTACTTTTTTTGATTTTTATCCGCGTTATCCTTTTTCTGAACTTCCTGCGCCTTACTCTGTTCCTTTTTTTCCTCGCGTATCTGGATATGCTGCTGTTCTACAGCCGGACGCTGGTTCTCCTGATGCCGGATCGTACTGACATCCTGTGTATTCTGTATCATTCCATTCAAATGAACCGGACGAACTGTCATACTCTCACCTTCTTTTACACCTTTTCATGCCAAGAACTGCTTGTTATCTCTTTGCTAAAATATCCATATAAACACCCATTGTCTTTTGCATCTTTGACAAAGCCTTCGTATGAAGCTGCGAAATCCTGGACTCAGATACTTCTAAAACCCTGCTGATCTCCTTTAGTGTCAGATCCTCGTAATAATATAATAAAATAACTTTTTTCTCCTTTTCCGTCAGCTGCTCCATGGCTTCCTGCAGCTTTTCCTTCAGCTCTGTCTCCTGTACCTGCTCTTCCGGCTGGATAAACTGGGAATTATGCCTGGCGTCCATAACTGGCTCCGAGCCTTGCTCGATAAATTCATTCAGGGAAACTACATTCGTGACCTTGAGCTGCGACTGCCATTCCAACAGCTCTTCACCAGACACGCCAAGCTCTCTTGCCACCTCCTCATCCAGCGCCGTCTTTCCAGTCTGCATTTCTACCCGTTTGATCGCTTCGTCAATTTTTTTCTGCTTTTGACGGACGGTTCGCGGAATCCAGTCCATTTTCCGGATCTGGTCTAAGATTGCTCCACGGATGCGGAGGCTGGCATAGGTCTCGAATTTTACTTCCTTATCCATATCAAATTTATCGATCGCGTCAATAAGGCCGAAGATACCGTAGCTTACCAGGTCGTCATACTCCACGTTGTAGCCAAGATACATACTCAGCCTGCCCGCGACAACCTTCACAAGAGGCGCATATTCCAGTATAATCTGTTCCCGCAGCTCCGGCGTCCGCTTTGTCTGATACATTTCCCAAAGTTTTTCTTTCGAAACCTTATTCATGTTAAACCTCCAGGCAGTTTTTTATTCCTCAGCTTTCCTGTTCTTCCTCGATAAATTCCATATCCTCAATGATTTCCCCATCTGCAAAGCCTAAATCCTCCGCTGTCACAAACTCATCGTCCAGCTGTGATATATTCATGTCGAGTACGATCTTGATGATCATCCCTAAAATAAAAAATCCAATCAGTACGAAAAACATGGCACGGATAAAAAACGAAAGGCTGTAATCATTTACGTATGAAATGATGCACATTGCAAAGGCCGCAGCTAAGGTTACCATAGCAGGAATCTGTTTTGTTTTCATAGATCTCCCCCAATATTGTTAAATAATCTTCAGCGGCTTGCCAACTGATTTTATGTAATATTCACCAGTATCACAATGCAGCTCCACAGTCCGTCCGTAATTGAGCCCGGTATCCTCAGCAATTAGCCTTATGCCAAGCTCACGCAGCTTTTGCTTCGATGCCAGCGCGTTTTTTTCTCCGATACTGCCAATCGAATCGGCTCCGTTTACTTCAAACATCTTTGCCCCGCCTGCGATTTTAGCTACCATACGCGTCCGGCCCGCACCGGCCCGCACCATCCGGTTTACAAGCTCTACAATGCCGGTATCCGCAAATTTGGCAATATTGGAATTATTTCTTATTTTTGTACTGTCCGGCAGCATAATATGCGCCAGGCCCCCGATCTTTGTCACCGGGTCATAAATCGCAATCCCAATGCAGGAACCAAGCCCCAGCGTCGTAATCGCGTTTGGACTCTTACATATATTTAAGTCCGCCATTCCAACTTTTATCATCTGACTCATTCTTTAAACTCCCACCCTGCTATACTTTTTTAAAGCATGATTCCAAGTGACGTTAAGATCTTGTCATAAGAATCCAACTCCGGCAAAAGGATAAAGTATCCTTCCAGCATGGTCTCGCCTCCAAACGATGTCTCGATTAAAAGCGCGTTATCCCCAAACTGCCCGAACTGGATAGCCGGAATACTCAAAATAGCCCCCGCCATATCAATCGCAATATCTGGAACCGTAGACGCGATATTCAGGTTTGTCATTGCAGACAGCGCTGAGAGATAAGCTCCTGCAATGATATTCCCGATTTCCTTCATAGCGGATAGATCCATTTCATCAAAAGGCTGCTGATACTCTTCTGCCCTTCCGAGCAAATGGTTTACCAGCCTGTGCGCGTCATCCATTTTCAGCAGGAACATCAGACTGCCCTGGATATCATTCTGCACACCAAGATAAATACCAACAATCTCCTCCTCTTCTGAGCCAATCGCCGTATTAAGATCCTGAACCGCCATCAGCTTGACATTCGGCACCTCCATATTCAGTTTGACATTCAGCAGGGTTGCAATCGCAGTCGTCGCATTTCCCGCTCCGATATTGCCAATCTCTTTCAGTACGTCAAAATACATACTATTTATTTCGTCAAATGTAAATTTGCCCATATATTTCTCCCTAACTGTTACGTTGCCCGCTGTTACTATAAAATTTAAGAAATAAAATACGAAAATAACTTACACAAGTCACTCCCAAAGGCTGACACCCGTGCAAGTTATTTCCTGCCACACCCGGCTTTTATACTGTCTCATGCTCGCCGATGATCGCATTGATATCGAACAGGGAAACAAGCTCATCGCCGTTTTTTCCGATGCCGTTGATAAACATCTCCTTTGCTTCCCTTGCGCTGTGCGACGGCTTGTCAATTTCGTCAGGTCCAAGATTAATAACCTCTTTCACCTCGTCCACGACGATCCCAAGCGCATCCTTTTGCTCAAATTTTAATATAATAATACGGGACGCACCTGTATAAACATCATCCTCCAGGCCCATTTTTCGGCGGATGCTCATGACTGGGATCACCTCGCCGCGCAGATTGATCACGCCTTTAAAGTAAAACTGTGAGGTTGGCACCCTTGTAATCTTCTGCATTCTTACAATATTATCGATAAAGCTGATATCGATCCCATACTGCTCGCTACCGATTTTTACAACAATATACTGTTTTTTTGCTTCTTCCGTTGTTCCAATATAATCCACCTTCGGCACCTCCCTTACATCAGTGTATTCACATCCAGTATCAGTGCGATTTCGCCGTCACCGAGAATTGTCGCGCCGCTGATAATCTTACTGTTGCTGATAAACTTGCCCAGAGATTTAATAACGATCTCCTGCTGTCCCAGCAAATTATCTACAACCAGTCCTGCCTGCTTTTCCCCTTTATTTACAATAACAACTGTCAGGCTTTCCGGCTCCTCTTCCGGCTCCTCGATGTCCAAAATCTCATTTAACCGGATCAACGGGATCACGTTGCCGCGCAGATTGATCACTTCTTCTGCCTGTACGTATTTGATCTCAGAAACCGGAACATCCTCGATCGTAATAATCGAACCTAACGCGATCGCAAACAGCTCATGATGCACTTCCACAAGCAATGCCTGGATGATCGCCAGCGTCAAAGGCAGACGTACAATAAAGGTGGAGCCTTCGCCAAGCTTGCTTTTTACCTCTACATCACCGCCCAGCGTCTCGATATTGGATTTTACAACATCCAGTCCGACACCACGTCCGGATACGTCCGTAATTTTTTTCGCCATAGAAAAGCTCGGCATAAACAGGAAATCAATAATTTCCTTTTGGCTTAGGTTCTCTGCCTGCTCTGCTGTAACGATCCCGCGGTCAATGGCCTTACGCTTGACATTTTCCGTATCGATACCATTTCCGTCGTCGCCAACCTCGATCACGACATTGTTGCCTTCCTGATATGCTTTTAGGTTGATCGAGCCTACCTCCGGCTTGCCCCGTTCCTTACGCAGCTCTGCGCTTTCCAGTCCATGATCTGCGGAATTACGAAGCAGATGCTGCAGCGGATCGCCAATCTGATCGACTACCGTACGGTCCAGCTCTGTGTCCTCACCAGACATATACAGCTCCATCTTCTTATCCAGTTTACGCGACAGATCACGGATCATACGTGGGAATTTCGCTACAACGCTTTCGATCGGAACCATTCTCGCTTTCATAACAGACTCATGCAGGCTGGTCGTAATACGCTCCAGATATTCGATCTGGTCACGGAATGACTGGCTCTGCGTACCGTCTCCGGAATCGCTGGAGCTTATCGATACAAGACTGTTCTTTGCGATGATCAGCTCGCTGACCTGATTCATCAATGCGTCCAGCTTTTCAATATCCACACGGACTGTACGGTTAGCCACAGGCTTATTCACCGGCTTGCCCTTTGCCGCAGCACTGTTTGCCTTCGGCTGATCGTCCTTCGCAGACGCTGCCGCTGCCGAAACGGCTGCAGGAACATTTTGCCCTGTAGCTGCCGCCTTATCCTCTTCCGGCTCTTTTGCCTGCTTATCTGCGTCAACAAGCATTTCATATTTGATCTGTTCCCCAATCACATCTTCAATCTCAGAAACCGCTTTTGCGGCCGTGATGAATTTTTCTACCCCTTCTTCATCCGAAGCAAGCAGGAAGCTGAAATCCAGGTCAAATTTCTCATCCTCGATATCCTGCGCGCTCGGCTGGTAAGCAAGAATCTCTCCAAACTCCTCAACTGCCTTAAAAACAAGAAACGCCCGCGCAGCCTTTAATAGACATTCCTTTTGCACAGATACTGTAAAGCCAAAAAGCACCTTGCCGCTTTCCTCCGCGTTTTTAGCTGTCTCATGATCGTTTTCAGAAAGGTCCATAGACAGATATTTTTTTCCAGCCGCAGTATCCACAGCCGCAGCAGGAGCTTCTTTTTCTTCCTTTGGAGCCGGCGCTGCTGCAGCCGTATCTCCATTTAAAATGCCGTTTAAGGAAGCAATGATCCCCTCGTTGTCGTTTGTGCCCTCATCTGAGGTTTCCTTAATGATGTTCAAATAACCCTCGATCGCGTCCAGACATTGGAACAATACGTCAATAATATCGCCGTTCACTTTTATTTTATCGTTGCGCACTTCCTGGAAAACATTTTCCATATCATGCGTCAAATGCTGCATCCGCTTAAAGCCCATTGTGCCGGCCATACCTTTGAGCGAATGGGCCGCACGGAAAATCTCATTGATAACGTCATGATCTTCCGGCTCATTTTCCAGCGCCATAATATTATCGCTTAAGCTCTGGATATGCTCTGCTGTCTCATCAATAAAAATTTCCAGATATTGACTTACATCCATCTTATTTTACCCCCACTTGATTAATAATTCGTTTGGGAATACTCGTAAGCGGCACAACCTCATCTGTCAGCCCTGCCTCTGCAATCGCCTTTGGCATGCCATATACGACACAGGTAGGCTCATCTTGGGCAATCACATAGATCGGCTTCGCACGGTTCAGATCCGTGATCCCTTCCGTACCGTCCGCACCCATGCCTGTCAACACCACGCAGATAATTTCATCGTACTTTGATCTCTTAAGTGATTTATACATGACATTCGCACATGGCCTAAGACCGCCGATTGCCGGAGCATCTGACAAATGGATTTTATGTGTGCCATCCTTTGCCGCCACAACCTCTAAATGCGCACCTCCCGGAGCTACATAAACCCAGCCTTTTTTCAGCACATCGTTTTCTTCTGCTTCCTTGACGTGTACCTTGCTCAACTCATTCAGCCGCTCCGCCATAGACCTAGTAAATCCCATCGGCATATGCTGTACGAGTACCATCGGCGCATCCATATTTTTATCCAAATACGGAATAACGCTCTGCAGCGATTTCGGCCCTCCTGTCGAGCAGGCCAGCGCGATCAGCTTTTGCCCTCCGGCAGGCGCTGTCTTGCGTGGGACTGTACGTGCAGCCGCCGGCGCGCCTGCAGCCGGAGCCGGCACGCCGCGGACTGCGGATACAGCGCGCGCTGATGCGGATACGGATGCCCTTGCTGCTGACGCAGTAGCCGCGGCGGATACTGCCGCTGCAGCGGCCGACGCCGGCGTGGAAGGCCTTGTACCCGAAGCTGCCTGAAGCTTTCCTGCAAGCGGCTGCGGCTTTAGCACCGAACCGGAGTTTTTTTTCATCTGCGGCAGCACAGAATCCAAAAGACACGTTAGCTCCTGACGGAAATGTACGCCTTTTGCCTCGATGATATTTTCCGGCTTCGTAATAAAGTCTACTGCACCAAACTCCATCGCCTGGATCGTAATCTTTGCATCCTCCTTTGCTAAGGAACTGACAACGACCACTGTGGCACGAATATTCTCTTTTTGCAATTTTTGCAGAAGCTCCAGCCCATTCATCCTTGGCATATTGATATCCAGCAGTACGGCATCATAACTGTTATTTTTAATCTTCTCATAAGCTTCCAGGCCGTCTCTGCACGTATCTGTCGCTTCATACTCATTACCTGAATTGATTATATCACAAATAGCCCTTCTCATGAGTGCAGAATCATCTACAACTAAAATATTTTTTTTCATAACGCATCAGAACTTCTTTCTTTTTCTTTGTTTCGAATTTTACGTTCCTCGTCAAAAATATACCGAATAATCTCTTCCCGTATGATACGGTCTCTGATGATAAATTCCGCCCTGTTTTCAAAGCGTTCCTGATCTGCCTGTGTTACCGAAGAGGACAAGATACGAGCCGGGATCAGATAGGTTTTTGCCTGCTGTCCTCTGTGCAGCCGTACCTCGATCATAATGTAGGAATCCTTCCTGACAGGAGCATCCGCAACAAACCGCACGCCTCCGCCGCTCATATCAACGATCGAGGCATCCTTACGCGTCATGCCAATTTCCGGCGTATCTACAAGCGCCTGATAGTTATTGACTGCAAGGTCGAACGCATACTGCTGGGAAATGTCATAATAATGGATCGCGATCACACATGGCATCCGGTAATATTCCCGTCTCTGGTATTTATGCAGCTGGCTTTCCAGCGCCACGCGAAATAGATGCATATTGTCCGTCTTATAGCGTTCTTTTATGATACCGATCCCCCGGTACAATCCCCCGCTGACATAAAACACAAGCTCAAGCCGAATGCCGGACGGCAGCATGACCAGCTTTCCTGCTTCCAGCGGCATAGCCAGCTCCAGCTCATTATTTTCAAATAGATCTGTCACTTGGCTTTTTAATATATGCGCGCTTTGTCCCGACCTTTCCTCCTGCTCAATCTGGCGGGCTATACATAACTCAACCCTGCTGCCCGGCCGTATGATATTAGAAAACATAGTCCTCCCTCGTCAGTTAAAAAAGTTATAAAACATCTCCCGGATACCCTGACGGTCCGGTTCAATATTCGGCTCCCCATCGATCAGGCTTTGCGCCAAACGCTCAAACGCTCTGGCTGATCTGGCGTTCGGCGCGGTCATAGAAACAATTTTCTGCGCGCGCACTGATTTTTCCAGCATCCCATCCTGCGGGATCGTTCCGAAAAAATGTACCTCACCCTGAAGAAACTTGGAGATCACGGAGCTAAGCTTATCGTATACAATCTGTCCATCGTCCATTGATACTGTACGGTTGACGACCACCTCGATATTCGTATTATGTCTGGCAAAGCCTGGATTTCCATAAAGAGCCTTGATCAGCGAATAAGAATCTGTTAAAGAGCTCGGCTCCGGCGTTAATACCAGCAGCACCTCCGGGCTCGACGATACAAATTCCATGACATTATTTGCAATGCCGGCTCCTGTATCGATCAAAATAAAATCCGTAAGCTCATCCAGCTCGTTCAAATTGTTCACCAGCCTGGAAAGCTGGTTTTTTGTCAGATTGTTCATTCCTGTAATGCCGTTTCCTCCAGAAATAAAACCGATTTCCATAGGGCCCTCGGTAATAATTTCTTTAAGCTTCTTACCATGGTATATCATATCACTTAGATTATATTTCGGAATTGCGCCAAACATAACCTCGACATTCGCAAGCCCCATATCCGCATCAAAAATGATCACTTTTTTCCCAAGCCTGCGTAACTGGACTGCGAGGTTTACAGCAATATTCGACTTTCCAACCCCGCCCTTGCCGCTCGTTATTGTGATCACCCTTGCTTTGGATACGGAACGGGGCTGTTTTGATTTTACCACGTTTCTCAGTTGTTCTGCCTGATCCATACTCAATCCCCTCCAAGTAATTTCTTCACAATCTTTTGTGTGTTAAATACCTCTATATCATCCGGTACGTTCTGTCCGTACGTCGCGTATGATAAGTCCGCCCCTGAATACAGATGGATATTCAACAAGTTGCCATAACATGAGGTTTCATCCAGCTTGGTAAAGATCAGCCTGTAATCTGCAAATGTACGGTATATATTGCACATATCCTGCAGATCACGATATTTGGTAGTTGCACTTAAGACCAGATATACCTCAGTCTTATGTCCGGCGGAAAGCCCGCCGATCAGATTTTTCACATCCTCGCACTGTGCGGCGTTTTTATGTGAAAAGCCTGCCGTATCCACAAGGATCAGATCATAATCCGACAATTTTCCCACCGCATCCTTGATCTCCTCCGGCGAATATACGATCGTCAGAGGCATATCCAAAATACTCGCATATGTCCGCAGCTGCTCTGTCGCCGCAATGCGGTAAGTGTCCGCTGTCAAAAACGCTACCTTTTTCCCCTCGTCCACCTTATAGCGCGACGCTACCTTTGCGATCGTAGTCGTCTTCCCGACGCCTGTAGGGCCAATAAAAAAAGCGACTGTTGGTTTGGAAGCCTGAAATTCGATCGGCTTTGGCTGCCCGAATTTTAACACAAGCTTTTGATAGATATGCGATAAAATATAATCAATATTGCTGCCCTTATTGGATATTTTCTCAAGCTCATCCAGAATCTGGTTCGCGTATTTTTCATCTACCTCATTATCCAAAAGTGTCTGGTAGAGCATTTTCACAAAAGAAAATCCTTCCTGTGCCTGTCCATTCGCACCGCCCATACCATCCTCCTGATTTTCCTTTTCCGCTGAAATACGGTTCTCCAAAAGGCTTTGGAGACTATCCAGTCTTTCCTCAAGAGCGCTCGCGGACGCCTGCTGCGGCTGCATCTGTACCTGCGGCTGTTCCGGTGCAGGTTCATTCTGCGGCAAAGGCTGCTGCATACGCGCCGGCTGCTCCGGCTGTCCCTGCGCCACTGATGGAATACGGATCTGCTCGTCCGCGGCCAGATTAATACTCTCCGGCCTGCGCATCTGCGTCTGCGGCGGTACCTGCTCTGGTGCAGACTGGCGCATTTTATCCGCTTCACTTTCCTCAAGGGCAGCCGTTACTTCGTATACGATGCCCTTGAACGCACGGAAAACGCCCTTTGGCTTTACCGTTTTTACGCTCATGATCACGACCTGAGGACCCATTTCCTTTCTGGCCCGCTCGATCGCCTCGCTTTCGGTCTTCCCTTGAAATTTGTTGATTGTCATTTATATTGTCACCATCCCTACTGACTGTAATTCAATATTGGAATCTATTTCATTATAAGAAACAACGATCAGATCCTTAAAATACTCTTCTGTCATCTTCTTAAAATACATACGCACAATCGGTGAGGTGACAACGATCGGGTTCTTTCCGAGATTTTCCAGCTTTGCGATCTCTGTCTCTACGGATGCCATGATCAGCTTTGTCCGCTCTGGATCGATCGTCAGATATGCTCCCTGCTCGGTCTGCTTTACCGATGACATGATCTCCTGCTCAATGGCTGGATCTAAGGTAATTACGCTCGTCGCCTCATTCGGCATAAAGTAGCGGCTTGAAATTGCCCGCTTTAACGCCTGTCTCGTATACTCGGTCAACACGTCCGTATCACGCGTAGTCACCGCATGGTCAGCCAGCGTTTCAAAGATCGTAAGCAGGTCGCGGATGGAAATCCCTTCGGAAAGAAGATTCTGCAGTACCTTTTGTATCTCGCCGATGCCAAGCAGCTTCGGTACAAGATCGTCGACGAGTACCGGATTCGTCTCCTTCACGTTGTCGATCAGGTTTTGTACATCCTGTCTTGTCAAAAGCTCTGCGATATGGCTTCTGATAACCTCTGTTAAATGCGTCGCGATAATCGAAGGCGGGTCTACCACCGTATAGCCAAGGCTTTCCGCACGCTCTCTCTGGCTCTCTGTGATCCAGATCGCCGGCAGATGGAAGGACGGCTCAAACGTCGGAATACCTGTGATCTCCTCCTCCACATAGCCTGGATTCATCGCCATATAATGGTCAAATAAAATTTCGCCTTCTGTAATCTGGATTCCTTTGATCTTAATAATGTACTGGTTCGGGTTCAGCTGGATATTGTCGCGCAGACGAATGATCGGCACAACCGTACCAAGCTCTAACGCGATCTGCCTTCGTATCATAACGACACGGTCTAACAGGTCGCCGCCCTGGTTGACGTCCGCAAGCGGAATAATGCCATATCCAAACTCCAGCTCGATCGGATCGACCTGCAGGAGCGACACGACATTTTCGGGCTTTCGGATTTCCTCTGCTTCCTCCTCGGCCTGCGTTGTCTCCTCTTCAATAGCCTCTACCGCCATACTGCGGTCCATCACTCTTCCTACAATAATATATACCGCGCCAAATGCAAGGAATATTCCTGCGTTTAACGGTGTCGCAATACCCAAAAAGGCAAGCGTAGTTCCTACCAGGTACAGCACCTTTGGAATACCAAACAGCTGTGACACGAGCACATCGCTGAAATCTGCTTCCTTTGACGCTTTCGTAACCAAAATACCAGTTGCAAGCGAGATCATCAGAGACGGCATCTGGGAAGCCAGACCGTCACCGATCGTTAAGATCCCATATTTTTGCAGCGCCTCTACAGCCTCTAAGCCCTCGCGCGTAACTCCCATTACCGTACCGCCGATCAGGTTGACTGCCGTGATCAAAAGACCTGCAGAAGCATCCCCCTTTACATACTTCGTAGCACCGTCCATGGAACCGAAAAACGCGGATTCCGCCTGTATCTTGTCACGGCGGTTCCGTGCTTCCCTGTCGTCGATCGCACCTGTATTCAGATCCGCGTCGATCGCCATCTGCTTTCCTGGCATCGCGTCCAATGTAAAACGCGCAGTTACCTCGGATACACGCTCAGAACCCTTGTTGATGACTACGAACTGGATAATAACCAGGATAATAAAAACGATCGTACCGATAATAATATCATCCCCACCTACAAAGGCGCCGAATGTCGCGACTACATTTCCCGGATCCCCAGTACCTAAGATCAGTCTGGTTGAAGATACGTTTAAGGCAATTCGAAAAATCGTCGTAAACAGCAGGAGCGTTGGGAAAAACGACATATCCAAAACCTCCTGCACAAACAAGCAGTTAAACAAAACCACAAGCGCCAGCGATATATTAAGCGCCAGCATCACATCCAAAAGCTGGCTTGGGATTGGCACGATAAAGAATATGATCGCTGCCAAAAGATATAACGCAACACCGATATCCGCTTTCTTCATATCTGACCATCCCACCTTTCCTTCGTATTATTCGCAAGTTGTTTATCCATTTTTATCATTTCCTATTTTTTCACAGCCAGGGCAAAACGCCGCAGCTGTCTGCACATTTTGTTTCTTTCACAATTCCAATCTATGTTCTCAGCTTTATCTTTTAAGTTAAGCATTGTTTTCCATCGTATTTACTGTTTTTTAACTGATCGTATCGTTTGTTATATTTTGTTTTTCAAACGGTATACCGCAGCCAGGATCTCCGCTACCGTCTGATACAGCTCCGGCGGAATTTCCTCTCCAACCTCTACATTTGCATACAGCATACGCGCCAGCGGCTTGTTCTCTACGATCTCAATGTCCGCTTCTTTTGCTTTCTCCTTGATCTGGAGCGCCAGATGATCTGCTCCCTTTGCAAGCACGACCGGAGCCTGCGACTGCTCAGCGTCATATTTCAGCGCTACTGCGTAATGCGTCGGGTTTGTAATCACGACATCCGCTTTCGGGACATCCTGCATCATACGCCTTTGCGACGCCTCGCGCATTCTTGCCCGCTGCTTGCCCTTGATCTGCGGATCACCTTCACTATTCTTATACTCGTCCTTGACCTCCTGCTTGGTCATTTTCATTTCGTCTTTAAATTTCCACTTTTGATAAATATAATCTATAATGCCTATGATAAAATAAGCTACCGATATTTTCATCCCGGCATTCAAAATGATAGAGCCTACCAGCATGATCGCCTGCATCAGGTTCATATCATATAAAAGCAACAGCTGCCTGGTATCATCTGCAACCGCCGAATAAGCCATCCATGTGATCAATATGATCTTTGCAAAAGATTTTAAAAGCTCCACAAGGGAATCCTTGGAGAAAAAACGCTTAAACCCGTTGATCGGGTTAAATTTTTTAAAATCCGGCTTTAACGGCTTTGTCGTAACCTTCCATTTTACCTGCAAAAGGTTTACAACAAACATAGCAAGAAACCCAACCGCAAAAAAAGGAAGTACCATCCAAAAAGCATCAACAAGTGCCTGCTGCACGATTCGCGAAACAGATCTTGCTGTCATTCCGGACGCATTTTCATCCAGGATCTCAGGAATCCGGTTATAAAAAGTCTCAAACAGCCGCAGCATTCCCCCGCCCAGGTTCGACATTGTAACCTGGAGCAGCACAAACAGCAGCAGCAGCCCTACCGCATTATCTAATTCCCTGCTTTTTGCAACCTTACCGTCATTTCTGGCATCTGACAGCTTTTTGGCGGTAGGCTCTTCTGTCTTTTCCCCGCCCTCGCCATCCTTGGCAAACCACTGCAGATCCAGCACCATCAGTCGTTTTTCACTATTCACTCACATACATCCCTTTTATCATATCAACTACGATCCGCTTCATTTCCTGCGCCACATTCGACGCAACGCCGTCCAATAGAGTCAGCGCTAAAAATATAACTGCAAGTCCAACCAGCACCTTTAGCTGTATACCGACTGCAAACATATTCATCTGCGGCGATACCCTGGCCAATATGCCCAACACACAGTTTACAAGCATCATGCACGCAAAGACCGGCAGCGTGATCCGAAATCCTATCACGAGCAGGCTGGACATATAACTGGAAATTGCCTTCAGCAAATGATCCCACTGAAACACCTGCTGGTTGATCGGTATGAGCTGGTACGATTCACAAACTGCCCGTATGACATAATGATACATATTGGTAGCCAAAAGCATCAGCATAACCATGTAATTGTACAGATTTCCAGTAATACTCTCATTCATCTGCGTCATCGGGTTAAATTCCTGCGCCATGGAAAGGCCGATCTGCATATCCATCAACGAACCCGCGAACAAAACAATAGAATTACAGATACTGGCTGAATACCCAATCAGCAAGCCCGTAATTCCTTCCTTGATCACAATCACTCCATATTCCATTATACCTGTGTAAGCAAGGTTCTGATCCGGCAAAACACCTGTCAGCATAAGCGCAATACAGCTTGCCAATCCTATCTTTATTCTGTTCGGAATGCCTTTGATATTAAAAAAAGGCGCCGCGAATATACAGGTTGAGATCCGAACCAGTATTAACAGGAAATATTCAAATGTTAGTAATGAGTACGTCGCATTGAACATCATACATTCCTATCCCATTTACACATACAAGCTGAAATCAGACCATAAGCGTTCCATAAAACCAGACATATTGTTCAGCATCCAGGAGCCGAATAACAGCATCACTGCGAATACAGCCAAGATCTTCGGTACAAATGTCAGCGTCTGTTCCTGGATCGAGGTTACCGTCTGAAAAATACTGATGATCAGACCAATGATCAGAGAAGTAAGCAACAGCGGAGCTGACGTTAATATGATCGTATAGATCGCTTCCCGCGAAATATCCATAACCTGACCTTCGGTAAGCATACTTTACCCTCCTTAACTTGTCCAGACTGTCAGAAGAACGTCTCAAACAGCCTTTTAATTACCAGATTCCATCCATCCGCCAATACAAACAGCAAAATTTTAAACGGCATGGAAATTGTCGTCGGCGGCAGCATCATCATACCCATCGACATCAATACAGACGAAACGACCATATCAATGACAATAAATGGAATATAAATAATAAATCCAATAACAAATGCACTGCGCAGCTCACCGAGAATATAACCTGGTATAAGTACCGTAAGCGGGATATCATCATTATCCTCATAAGTTACATCAGCAATTTCGCAGAACATATTGACATCCTTTTCCTGTGCCTGCGAATACATAAAATTGCGAAACGGCACCTCCGCTCGTTCCAGTGCAGTTTCCAGTGTGATCTCTCCTCGATCAAGCGGCTGCAGCGCCTGTTCATTGACCTGCGAAAAGGTCGGTGCCATAATAAAAGCTGTCAGAAAAAGTGCCAGCCCGGTCATTACCTGATTTGGCGGCGTTGACTGCGTACCCAGCGCTGTTCTGACAAAATGCAGCACAATAATGATCCGGGTAAACGAAGTCAGCATGATCATGATCGACGGTGCCAGAGATAATACCGTAAGCACGATCAGCATTCGGATCGGCGCAGAAATACCGCCTTCTTCATTCGGCCAGCTGATCCATAACCCATCGTTATAATTCGGCGTTTCCTCTTCAGGCGGCTGCGCAGAATCAAATTGGGTCGTATTGTCCCTCTCCGCCGCGTATGCATGACCGTGAACGCAAAATAGTAAACAAATGGTAAGCGCCACTATGGCCAGCATAAATGACGCCATGCAATATATTTTCTTTCCTGTATTCATTCTCTCAATCTGCCTTATTTTTTTGGAAGATGATCTTTTACTTTCTCAAGAATGTCATGGAAACTTTCCACCATGTCTATCTTCTGCCCTGTCGCATCCACAGAATTTATTTCCAGCTGATCCTCGGTAACTTCCGCCAGCTTTTCTATATGATCCCTGCTTACTGCAATGACAAGGTATACATCTCCTGCTTTTATAATCTGTATGTATCCATTCGCTGAAACTTTTAACGTTTCAATCACCTTAAGGTTCCGATTATGCAGCTGTCCCTGCTGATACTTTGCAATCCAGCGTGTTGTCAGCAAAGTAAGCAGCAATACAAGGACAAACAAAAGAAGAACCCATATCAGCTGTCCCAGACTGCTGAGCACGGAGACGGCCGAAGCTGTAAGCATCATCTTAGCCAACTACTTTTTTCACAGCTTCCAATACACGCTCTGCCTGGAACGGCTTTACAATAAAATCCTTCGCTCCAGACTGGATCGCTTCAATAACCATTGCCTGCTGCCCCATAGCAGAACACATAATGACGCAAGCGCTTGCATCCAGCTCCTTAATTGCTTTTAATGCCTGGATGCCGTCCATTTCCGGCATAGTGATATCCATCAGCACAAGATCCGGCTTTGTCTCGTTATATTTTTCTACTGCCTTCACACCGTTTTCAGCTTCTCCGGCGATTTCATAGCCGTTTTTGGATAAAATATCCTTGATCATCATTCTCATAAAAGCTGCATCATCACAAATTAAAACTTTCTTTGCCATAATTAAACGTTCTCCCTTATTTTTCTAATATGATTGTTCTATCCCCTTTTGGAGATTCTTTTTCTATTATAACATAAAACAATAAGTATTAGCAATTACTTTATAATTTCTGTAATTCTTACGCCAAAGCTTTCTTCGATCACTACAACCTCGCCCTTTGCCACATACTTTCCATTTACAAGTATATCGATCGGCTCACCTGCGATCTTATCCAATTCAATGATCGTACCTGGTGCAAAATCAAGAATTTCTTGGATAGACTTCGTCGTCCGCCCCAACTCTACCGTAACCTCCAGCGGTACATCCATGATCAGGTCAATATTTTCCTTCTGGAAGATCGCCGGATTAAAATCACCGGAAAAGCTCTGGAACTGTGCCTGCTGCACATTCACTGGCTGCTGCATCATTGGCTGTCCCATCATCGGCTGCTGCATCATTGGCTGTCCCATCATCGGCTGCTGCATCATTGGCTGCCCCATCATCGGCTGTCCCATCATTGGCTGCTGTGCTGCAGGCTGTGGCTGCGGCGCTGCCGCAGGCGCTGGTGCTGATGATGCGGATGTCTCCGCTGCATCCTTCGACATATTACTCTTTACACTCTCACACATTTCTTTGGCAAATGAAATCGGATACAGCTGCATGATCGTACTGTCTACTAAATCTCCAATTTCCATCTTGAAAGAAATCTTTATAAAATCTCCTGCCAAAAATTCATCAATTTCTTTTTCGTCCAGACTATCCGTCAGATCGATCAGATTCGCTTCCGGCGGGCTGATATCAATCGTTTTATCCAGCATGGAGGAAAGGGATGTTGCAGCGGAACCCATCATCTGGTTCATAGCTTCGCTGATGGCGCTTAAATGAAGCTCTCCAAGGTCACCTTCAGTATTCGTACCGTCGCCGCCCATCATCAGGTCGGTAATCACCTTGACATCCTGTTCCTTTAATACTAAAAGATTGCTGCCGTCCAGACCTACCGTATATGCAATACGGATAAATACGCACGGTCTCTCATACTGGCTTACAATATCCTCCCATGTAGCCATTGACACAACTGGAGTGGATATGTCTACCTTATGGTTGACAAGCGAAAACAAGGTTGTCGCTGCCGTGCCCATACTGATATTTGCAATCTCCCCAATCGTATCGCATTCCTCTGCAGACACCTGCACACCGCCGGAAGCAGCTGTCCCGGCATCCGCACCTGTCGCATCTGAGCCATTCTGAAGAAGCGCTGTGATCTCCTCCTGTGACAATACTCCATCCATAATCTACTATTCCTCTCTTATAATTGACGTTATCCTGACTGCATAATCATCTCCAGCCACGCCAGGCAACGCCGTAAATTTCCGCATACTTCCAACATAAATGCTCAGCTCATCCTCAACCTTTGTATCCAAACGGATAATATCGCCTACCTGCAGTCTTGCAAAATCGCTGATAGAAAAAGCGCTGTTGCCTAAAACCGCCTTAACAGGTATCGGAGCCTTTTCCAGCAGGTTTTCTACCATGCTGCTGTAAGAAATCTCCTCCTTCTCCTGCTGGCTGGAATACCAGAACTTCGTATTCAGCTTATCCATAACCAGATCCAGCGTAATATAAGGAAGACAGACATTCATAAGACCCTCTACATCGCCGATCTTAATATTGATCGTTACGATCGCGATCATTTCACTCGGCGAAATGATCTGCGCAAACTGTGAATTTGTCTCAATTCGCTCCAGACGCGGGTTTAACTCCACTACATTCTTCCACGGCTCCCGCAGAAGATTCACGCAGACAGTCAAAAGCCGTTCGATGATCAAAAGCTCGATCTCTGAAAACTCCCTCGCCTTCGCCAAAGGCTCACCCAGTCCTCCCAGCATCCGGTCTACCATTGCGTATCCAATATTCGTCGCCATTTCCAGCAAAATGTTCCCTTTTAACGGCGAGAAATTGATCACACCAAGAAGCATCGGATTCGAAAGCGAATTGGCAAATTCCGAATAAGTCTGCGCCTCGGAATTGACTACCTCAACCTGTATATTTTTCCTTAAATACACGGGCAGGTTCGTCGAAAGCAAACGTCCGTAATGCTCAAAAATAATTTCCAGCGTACGCAAATGCTCCTTAGAGAATTTCGAAGGCCTTTTAAAATCATAATTCTTGACTGGTTTCTCCTCTGTATCCTTCATTTCATCTACGTCGACCTCGCCGCTGCTGAGCGCCTTTAGTAGATTATCTATCTCGCTCTGAGACAAAACATCAGCCATGAATCTCACCACCTGTCATTTGTTTTTTCATAATCACCATTTACTGATAATTTGTCTCTGAGAAATTTACCGCTACCATAAAATCAGAATCAAACAGATCCTGCATCTGCTCCAGCATCCGGTCGCGGATCTCTTCCTGCACTTCATCTGACGAACGGAGCGTATCATAATCATATTTCAGAAACGTATTGGAAACAATCTGCTTTAACAGCTCTTCCCGATTCTCGATCAGAGGCTTCTTTTCTTCATAATCACTATCCGCTGTATTTAACGTAACAGAAACCTTTGTTACAACATAATGATCCTTGCCGTCCGCACCCTTTTTTAATGTAAAGGTCTGCACATCTTCTCCTGTCAGATTGACAACATCGGTCTGTTCAATCGGAATCGTATTCGGATTATGCACTTTACCGCTCTCCAGTTCCAGTTCGATCGCGCTGCATACCTTTGCGATCAGCTCATTCGACTGTTTCGCGGTCGGTACAAGCGTCATCATGATGACCCCGGAAAGCACCACATTTACAACTACAAGCGCCATAATCAATACAGACATTAAATTCTTTTTCATCTGTTTTCCCATCCTTTACCTTTATTCAATATTATCCGAATTATACGAATTAAATACCTTGATTTCCACCCTGCGGTTCTGCGCCCGTCCTTCCGGCGTTGCGTTATCCGCGATCGGCACATAATCTCCCCGCCCGGATGACTTGATATTTGCCGGGTTCAGATGCGTGGATGCACGCAAATAATCTGCCACGGACAGCGCCCGGTACATGGACAAAACATTGTTATCCGCGAACCTGGCATTATGGACCGGAACATTGTCCGTATGCCCTTCAATCTCGATCGTATGGCTGTTAAACTTCTGCAGTATTTTTCCAATCTTATCGACTGTCGGCTTTGCGCCGTCCGCAAGGTCTGAAGAACCAGATGCAAACAAAATTGCTCCGTTAAGCGTCATCGCTACATACTGCCCGTTAAAATCCACCTCTACCATGTCCTGAATGCCATATTTTTTCAGCATCCGCTCTACTTTATCAGCCATCTGCTCGGATTCTCGGATTTCTGCTTCTTCCAGAACCTCTTTCGCAGCCGCTTCGGTTACTTCCGTATCCTCCGCTCCGGCTACATTATAATCGCTTTGGTCACGATCGGTTTCCAGTCCTTCTTCCTGTCCTTCGGAATCAGAAAAGCCATCCTCCGGATTGTGATTCGCGCCGTCATCATCTGCCATTGTATGTAAAAGATCCTTCTCCTCCGCATCGGACTTGCCCTCTCCTGCGGTCGTGTTTTTTGGATTAAAATACACATCATACTTCTGCATCTGGTTAATACCTGCGGAAACCATCTTGCCTTCGCCGACTGACGCGCCTCCACCTTTTAAAATACTATATTGGCTTTGCAGCGACGCGATAAGCGCTTCAAATTTCTCTTCATCTACCGAGGACATGGAGAATAAAAGCACGAAAAAGCATAACAGCAGGTTCATCAGATCACTAAAGGTCGCCATCCAGGCTGGCGAGCCGCCTTTTGCTTCTTCTTGTTTTTGTCTAGCCATTCTTATTCACCGCCTCCGCCTGTGCCTCCGCCGCTTAATTCTTCACGCGCTGACGGAGCCAGGAATGATTTCAGTTTTTCTTCAATAACACGAGGGTTTTCACCTGCCTGTATAGACAGCAGGCCTTCCACCGTAATCTCCTTTACCATCATTTCCATGTCATTGTTCACCTTAAGCTTGGACGCTGTAGGATCACAAAGCCAGTTTGCGATAACGGAGCCATAATAAGTCGTCAGCAACGCAACCGCCATGTTCGGTCCGATGGAAGAAGGATCACTTAAGTCCTTTAACATTTTGATCAGACCGATCAGCGTACCGATCATACCCCAGGCAGGGCCCAACGCACCCCACTTCTCATAAAAGGCGATCACCGTTTTATGTCTTGTCTCAATACAAGTCAGATCTGTCTCCAAAATACCGCGTACCAGCTCTGGATCTGTACCGTCGACAACAAGCATGATACCTTTTTTCAAAAAGTCATCCTCTACGTTGTTTGCAGCCTCTTCCAATGCAAGAAGCCCTTCCTTTCGCGCGATATTCGACATACTGATAATATTTCGAATCGCTTCCGCTGCGTCCGCCTGCGGCTGCTTAAACGTCAATGCAAACGCCTTTAGAGAATTGATCGTATCCGGCAGCTTATTACATCCGATAACACCGCAAAGGGAACCGCCAAGTGTAATAAGTACTGAAGGGATATCAATAAATGAATCAGTAATGACATTGAACTGGAATGTTCCAAGGTCCGTATTGAATGTCATACCAAAGACCATCATAAGAATACCAACTACCAGTCCTAACAAAGTTGCTATATCCAATTTTTTTCACCTACCATTAAATTTTTCTCTTGTATAACACTCCTGATGCCTATTCAGCATAAAAACTCAGCCAGACCAAACTACGCCCTGTTTTCTTCTGCCTGATTTCGGAATATTAGACAATCATTTAATATTTTCCTTCTATATAATATTACTAGATTTTGTATCTCTTGTCTACTTTCTTTTACAATAATTTTTTTTCCAGACAAAAATGAAATCACTGTATCTGGTGTTTCTTCCACGAACTCGATCTGATCGCAGTTGATCAACAATTTTGTATCATTAAGTCTTGTTACTTCTATCATATGGGGTCTCCTTGTATAGGCTGCTCGGACAGTGATTGTTGCATCGGACGCCGCTGTATCCTGCGCAGCATTGCTCTGCCTTTGCATAAGCACTGTTCCGCAGGATACAGCGGCTGGTCTTTTGTGAACCAGCCGTTATTACCTGCCATTCCTGCTTTTTCTCTCTTTCTGGTATCTGAACTGCTACATGAACCCAAGCTGCCGGAATATACTGTTATCTCTTAAGATTTACCAGCTCCTCCAAAATACCGTCAGAAGTGGAAATAACTCTGGAGTTTGCCTGATAACCACGCTGTGTTGTGATCATCTGCGTAAATTCCGACGCCAGATCAACGTTGGACATTTCCAGCGTACCACTGTCGATCGAAGAACCGTCCGAATCCATCTCGACGCCGATGCCGTCAAAATCACCAGAGTTCATCGTCGAACGATAGCAGTTGTTTCCTATGCTTTCAAGACCCGATGCATTCGAGAATCTGGCTACCGCGATCTGTCCGAGCAAAGCGGTATTGCCGTTGCTGTAGGAGCCGTAAATCTTGCCGCTCTGTTCTACCGAAAGACCGATCAGCGTACCGACCATCTTGCCTTCACCGACTCCTCCTTCGCCGCCGCTCGCCATTGCAGCGGTAGACGACTCTCCGTTCGCAAGGTTCTTTAAGGTCGAAAAGTCAATCTGAATATCGCTGAACGGGTTTGGGTTGTCGCCTGTCATTTTAAAGTTGGACATCTTGAGCGTCTGCGTCATATTCCCCTGCTGTCCGATATAATTCAGGCTGCCGTCCGCAGTAGAAAACTGCATCTTAAAACCGTCTGTGGACGGCGTTACGATTTCAAAGTGGCCGTCGCCCTGATAATAACGGAACTCTACGTCAGGCGGAAGCTTTTCTGTGAAGATGCCCTTCTCATTGATCTGCTCTACGTCTACGGACAAGTAGCCATAATCCAGAAAATCCGCAAAGGTAAGATCCTGTGTAAAAGTCTCAGGTGTATTTCCAGCTAATTGATCCCATGGAGCCGCTGCTCCGTTTGTATTGATATTATAAACTGGATTTGCCGTAGTACCGCTGACTTCTACCGTAATATTTAAAGTACTGTCCGCAATCGTGCCTGCCGGAAATTTATCCGGAAATT
Organism: uncultured Eubacterium sp.; assembly: GCA_910586225.1. GTDB lineage: Bacteria > Bacillota > Clostridia > Lachnospirales > Lachnospiraceae > Eubacterium_J. The sequence continues at coordinate 25,174 of CAJUIL010000001.1, forward strand.
CCTCTACAATCTGCTGCAGGTAATCCGTACCGATCTTATAAACGGTTGTTCCCTGCGCAGGAGCCGACGTAATATCCGCTGTAACATCATCCAGCTTATTCCCGTCGAGCCATCCTTCCAGCTTATCACGCAGATTGACAACCTTTGTGATCTGATCTGTATTGTTCAGCCATCCAGCATCAAATGGGTACTTGGTAGCATCTGTGATCGGCTGCCCGCTTTTATCTAAAATGACCATTTTGTTATTCGCAGGATTATCCGGAACTTCTACCGTATACTGTACGGAATAACCTTCTGGCAGCTCATATTTTGTACTTGTATTTGTCGCCGGATCCTTTTTCGTATAAGAAAGATACTGGTTTACCACAGACGCCGGATACGTATAAGTCAATGTTCCAGGCCCGCCTGCTGTCGTTACATTCGGTGTAGACGCCAGCCTTTTCAGTGCGCCTGCCATCCCGCTTGCCATCGTATAGTTATCTGTAATAAATACATTACTTCCCTGGCCGCTTGCCGTTCCAAACAGATCGCTCAATTTTGTCCCTGAGCTGGAAACGATCGATTTGCCATTGCTGTCCAAAATATCTGTCAGGTTAACAGTATATTCACCCTTATCCCCGGTTTTCTGTACTGCAAACCGCGCGGTATATGCATAGCCCAAATTATCGTAAAAATTCAGGTTCATCGCGTAACCTTCATCTGAATTAACATTCGGGCTGTTATCATCTAAAATACCAGTACAAACGCCCCGCGTCGTATATTCCGGATTGGATGTCTGGTTGTCAGTAGACATGATCTTCAGCGGAGATACCGTATCCTTACGGATGTTTCCGTTTGCATCTACCTGCCAGCCCATTACCGTATAGCCGGTTGATTCCATACAAAGGTTTCCGGCGCCGTCTACATAAAACGCACCGGCTCTTGTAAAGATATTTTCTGTTCCGGTATTTACAATATAAAAGCTGGTAGAGTTTTTATCCGACAGCTTTAAGTCGAAAGCTTTTCCAGTAGATTCGGATGCACCGCCTGTGTCAATATCAACCGCGGTAGATGCGAACGATGTGCCAAGACCAATCTGCTTGGCGTTTACGCCGCCCTTGCCTGTCTGGGCATTTGCACCAGAAGCAAAAGAAAGATTCTGGTACATCATCGTACTAAATGTCGTTCGTGAGGATTTAAATCCCACGGTATTTACGTTTGCAATATTGTTACCAATTACATCCATTTTCGTCTGGTGGGTCTTAAGACCTGATACCGACGAATATAATGCTCTCATCATAGTGTTATGACCTCCTGATTTTACTGCTTATTTGAGGCGCTGTGCGGCTTCTTCAGTCAGTCAGAAACCGCAGCCTCCTTGATAGGTCCGGCCTATATGATCACAGCGCCGTCAATGTTTGTAAAGATACTTTCGTCTGCTTCACTTTTATCTAACGCAGTCACGACCGTATTGTTCGGTACATTTACGATAAATGCCAGTGAATCAACGATCACAAGGGAATCTTGGATCCCTTTTTCGCCTGCTTTTCTGACACCCGATTCCAGACGCTCGTTCTGCTCTCTGGAAAGGCTGATGTTGCGGTTTTCTAAACGCATGGACGCGTGCTTGGAAAACTTTAACGGCTTCGTATCAGCCGCCGGATTCGTCCGGGACTGCTGTGTTTTTCTCAGTACTTCCTCAAACGAAATGCGTGCTCCCGCATCCGCCGCCGCATCATTTTTCTGCGTCAGATACTGATCCGTCATCTGCTGTATGGAAGTGAACTGTTTTTCGATTCCTTTCATATTTCAACTCCATCCTTTTGCCTGATACACAAAGCCTCCCTGCGATGCTTATCCTGCAAAGATTACGGCCTGTTAGTTCGTGCCGGCGTCAATACTGTTGTCCTCATTGCCATTGCTTTCATTGCTGTTATCTTCCTGCTCGCCGTTATTCTTCTGTGCCTGCAGCTCTTCTAAGATCTTTTGAAGAATATCAGCTACCTCCGACTCGGCGTCATCTGTACCTTCGCCGCCATCCGGCTTTAAACCAAGCTTTTTCGATGCCGCGGCAAGCGCGTCCTTGATCGAATTGTACTGATTGATCGTCTTTTCAGAAACTTTTTTGCGCTGCTCTTCGCTAAGCCCTTCATAAAGCTTTGACGTGTCTGCGAACTGCGCATTGTACTTCATCAGCGTTTCTTCATCTGCTTCTTCAATCTGTCCGACGGACGGAAGCTCATTCACAGAACCGGTAAACTGCGTCGCCTTAAGCGCTGCCATCTTATCTTCCAATGCACGCAGCTTATCCAGATGCTCCTTCTGAACAAACTTTTTCTGAGAATCCGTCAACTTATCGTATGCTTCTCTTGCTGATTTAACAAGTCCCTCATCAGAAACCGTCAAATTATCCACACTTGGCAAAAGCTGGATCATCTTATGTAGATCGTTTGCAAGGATCGCGCCTTCGTAGTATTCCTCATCGGATACCGTATCCAATTTATCGATATCGTACAGCTGATCGTTTACCGACAGCATCGTCTTGCCGTTTTGCTGCGTGATAAAATCAACCTTGCCCTTGACAAATCCGTTATCCCCGTCGTTAATAAATACATACTTGCCAACCAATGAGTTTGCGGACTGCTGGGTAAACGCGGACTGCATATTGTTCAGCGACTCTACCATGGAAAAAGTTGCCATCTGCGCAACCCATTCGGTATTGCTCGTTGGCTCCAGCGGATCCTGATACTGCATCTGCGCTACTAACAGCTGTAAAAACTGCTCCTGGCCCATTGTGTTGTCCACATTCTTTTTCTTGCCGTTCTTATTAGTGGAAGTGGATTCTGACGTATCATTTACAACTTTCCCATCCTTGACTTCCTGAATAATTGCCATATCTATTCTCCTTTCTCTATTTATTTTTATTATACTTGCGTTTCTGCTTTTTTCCAATCACACGCCTGCTTCCTTTCCCTTTTCTTAACCTTGGGATTTTCACAAGTATGCGCGGCGGCTCCTATGCCTTATAGTCGACATTATTGCCGTTATCACGCATCATCTGTGCAACAAGCGTCTCTTCCTCTGACATCATACCAGACAAGCCGTCCAGATCATTCAGGTCATTTAAGTTAATGCTCCGTCTGGAACGTCGTGCGCTCTGCTCCTCCTGCTGTCTTGCCTGCTCCTCCTGACTATGCGCGTCACGCTCTAAGCTGCTTTCAAATTCATGCGTACCTGCGGATACTTCCACAGCGTCAACCTTGATGCCCTGCTGATTTAAGCTTTCTTTTAAAACCGCTGCCTGCTGCACAAGCGCTTCTTTTAAGCTTTCATTCTGTGCGGTCAGCTGTGCAGTGACTGTCCCCTGCTTTTCAGATACATGGACATAAACCTTTCCGAGATTTTCCGGATTCAGCTGCATTTCGATCGATTTCACATCTTCTGAAAGATGAATACGTGTATGCTGTACGATTTGGTCGATCACATCCTGCATATTCATTTGCGGCAATGGCGCTTGCTGCGCTGGATTCGGCGTAGCCTGCACATTCGCTGACGGTTCCTGTGTATGGACATTTGTCTGGAAATCAAAACGCGGATTTTCCTGTGTTTCCTGATTTCCTTTCAGCATATCTGACGGATTCTGTCCAGTAGAAGCTTCCTGACCAGTCTGCGCACTCTCCTGCTCTGTCTGGATATTTTGCACCTGCTTTGTCTCCTGCTGCTCCTCCTGTACCGGAGCTGCTTCCTGCGTCTGCTGTGTGTGTTCCTGCTGCTGCGAAGCTTGCTGCGTCTGCAGCGCTTCTCTCTGCGGCTGCACCGTCTGTACCGCTTCCTGTGAAACCTGCTGCGTCTTTACCTGCGCATCCTGCTCTGTAAGGACCTCTGCCTGCACCGGAGTCTCTTGCTGCGGCAGCATCGTTTGGATCGGCTGTTCAGCTTCGCCCATCATTATATGGATCTGATCCATCAGGTCATCCATAGACATTCCAAGCTGCTGCAGCAAATCCTCTGTGATCACAGCTGTCTCCTGCATAACAAGCTGGAAATTCTCTTGAAAGAGCATACTTCCAGCGTCCTTGCTTCCTGTCAGCTCTACTGCAAGTGCGATCAACTGCTGTGGATCCAGCAGATCAGCCTGCGTAAGCCCTAAAAGCTCCATCGCTGCTTCCAGCTGTTCTTCATCAACGCCAAGGTTTTCCTTGATAACCTCTTTGATGTTTTCGACTGCCTCTTCTACCGTTTCTTGTACGGTATCCGCATCCACAGTCTTGCTGTCCGAAGCGGATGTCACCTTGTCTGCCTGTGCAGCCGACTTATTCTGGTATTGCTCATACTGCTGTTTGACATTGCTGTCGTTTCCCGTCTGCTTCGTCTGCGGAATAGCCGTCTGGCCCTTTGCAGTCTGCGCGGTGTTGGAAGAATTTTGGCGCATATAATTAGAAAATGTGCTCTGCAGACCTTCCGCTTTTTTCGCCTTTACACCAGACGCTTCTGTTGTCGGCGCCGTATCCGTATTAGAAACGGTCATAAGTTGTATTGACGGCATTCTCCTGCCTCCTTTCTTCTTTTAATTTATTGAATTTATTTTTATATAAACCGCACTAGAATACGCAAAAGCTTTCCAGATACGGGATATACCTGCGGTATTTCCAAATACCGGTCATCGTTTGGACGGCTCCAGCATTTCTGTAAGCTTCGCCGCCGTATCCTGGTTCATTGCCGCCAGGATATTCGCCCGGTTTGCGGATGTCATTTTCTCCAAAATCCTTCGAACAAGCGAAAGATTATCAGTCATGGTATCAAAAATCGCAGCAGCCTCTTTCGGCTTCATCGTAGAATAGGTCTTGACATAATCGTCTACCTTGCTGTCATATGCCTGCTGCTCGATCACTTCTTTATATAATACTTCTGCGTTATCCGGATTGATCGCCTCGTAAAACTTCTGATACTCAGAAATATCCGGCGCATTGTCCCCGAATACGACTTCTTCGTAAAACTGCTGGCGCAGCGTCTCAAATGCCGCTTCGTTGTCGCGGTATTTTTTCAGCTTGCGCACCTGTGACTGCAGATCCTCAATCTTCGCAGAGCCATCCTTGTCGCTTTGCATGACCGCCTCCAGCTCTCCTTCCAGCTCCTTGATCCGGGCAATCGCCTCGTCTACGGTCTGGTATGGATAATCTGCGTCCTCGCCAATTTCCGCCGGCTTTACCTCCGGCAAGATCTTATTTACATACGGCACATCCTTCAAGAGCGGATGTAATACGGTCGAACCAAATCCGCCGACGTCCAACCGGACCAATAGCGCTAAAATCCCAAGCCAGATAGCGATGATCACAAGCGTAGCAAACGCCACGATCAGCTTGCCGCCGACAGTTTCCTGCTCTTCAGCCATTTCCTGATCCTGCCTTGCCGCTTTTTTCTCCTGCTTTTTTTTCTTCTTTTCTTCTTTTCTTCTTGCTTTTTCCTGTTTTTTGGCATCTGCCTGAGCTGCCGTTGCTTCTTCTGGCATTTAAGATAATACCTCCTTATGTATTTGAAAACCTCCGGGTATGAAAAGCATTATGCATTTTCCCCGTGATAGGTATAGCTGACAAGTTCATTGACGGCCTGGTTTTCTTCATAAGCCACTTCCTGTTTAAATTCTTCAAACGCCCGCTCCCGCAGCTTTTCAAATGTCTTTCGCTCCATCATAACCTCATTAAGCTTAAGCCTTGCCGCTTCCACCTGCTTTTCCGCCGCATGGACAACCATCATCTGCGCACGGATCTTTGACTTCATAATATCGATCGACTGCTTATTTTCTTTTATATCCCGGATACTGATCGCGCCGCTTACAAGCTCTACCGCGCGCCTCTCATACATGGAACGCTGTGTGATCAGCATCTGCAGCGCCGCCTCTTCCTTGCGCAGCTTCGCGTTTGCCTGCCCATATGCTATTTTGGCCTGACTCTCCAGCTTGCACTTGATATCTAAAATGCTTTGCAGCTTAAATATAAATTTCGCCATCCCAACAACCCCTTTTAATCCTGAAAGATTGCTCCGAGACGCTCTGTGATCTCTTCAAATGTAAACTTTTCCATTGTCCCCTGCATCAAAAACTGATTAACGGCATTGATCTTTTGGATCGCATAGTCGATTGCCACATTGGAGCCGCTCTTATATGCCCCAATATTGATCAAGTCCTCCGCTTCATCATAGGTACCAAGGACATTACGCAGCTTTCCGGCAGCGCTTTTATGCTCGTCTGAGGCAATCGCGCTCATGCATCGGGAAATGCTTGCCAGCACATCGATCGCCGGATAATGGTTTTTCTGCCCCAGCTTCCTTGATAATACAATATGCCCGTCGAGGATACTTCGTGCCGTATCCGTGATCGGTTCGTTAAAATCATCTCCATCCACAAGTACCGTATATAAGCCTGTAATCGAACCCTTATCCGAGTTTCCGGCACGCTCCAAAAGCTTCGGCATCTCAGAATAAATGCTCGGCGGATATCCTCTTGTAACCGGCGGCTCTCCGGACGCAAGGCCAATCTCACGCTGCGCCATGGAAAAACGGGTCAAGGAATCCATCATCAGCAGCACATCCCTGCCTTGGTCCCTGAAATATTCCGCAATCGCCGTCGCCGTTTTCGCCGCCTTGTTCCGGATCAGCGCCGGCTTGTCTGAAGTCGCTACAACAACGACGGAACGGCGCATTCCTTCTTCCCCAAGGTCGTTTTCAATAAATTCACGCACCTCACGGCCACGCTCTCCGATCAGGGCAATGACGTTGATATCTGCCCGCGTATTTCGCGCGAACATACCCATCAGCGTACTCTTCCCGACACCGGAACCTGCAAAGATCCCGATACGCTGCCCTTTGCCAACAGTGATCAGACCGTCTACCGCCTTTACGCCAAGCGACAATACATCGCGGATGATCACACGCGACATCGGATCCGGCGGCATCGCTTCTACTGGATATTCTTTGGAAAGCTCCAGATGATCCACGTCAGTCGGCCTTCCCAGCCCATCCAGCGTATGGCCCAAAATATTGTCATCAACTAGGATCGAAAGCGGGTGCCCGGTGTTTTCAACCATACAGCCAACGCCGATGCCTTCCACATTTTCAAACGGCATCAGCAGGATATGCTTATCCCGGAATCCAACGACTTCCGCCATTACAGAAACCGTCCGGTCACTGTCCAAAAAAATCCGGCACAAGTCGTTCAGCTTGGCATCCGGGCCAAGCGATTCGATCGTCAGCCCGACAACCTTTGCTACCTTTCCGTAGCGGTTAAAATATGTTTTATCCATTAAAGAAATATATTTCTGATATTGCCTTTTTATTACTCTGTCCACTCTTTCTTCCTCAGTCTGCACGGGCCAGCGCCTTCAGATCCCTGATCAGGTTCGAAAGCTGGATATCCATGCCGCATTCAAAAACGCCCTCATCCGTATCGATCGTGCACTGACCAGGCTGCATAGATTCATCCATTACAATATCAAGCACGACCTCTCCGCCGATCTTTTCCATAATGTCCTGTTTTTTTTCAGACAGCGGTGCATAATCGTCCGCACTAACAAAAATACGGAATACCCGGCTGTTTTTAATGTTCTGGACCGTCCTGCGGACCAAATGCAGAAGGATCGCCTCATGGTCTGCGAAGTCTGTGTGAAGCACCTCGTCAAGCACTTTGATGACCGCGTCCATCAGTTCTGGCTCCATCGTATGTAAGCGTTCGGCATAGGCCTGTTCTTGCGATTCACGTATTTGTGCAAGCTGTGCGCGCATTTGCTCTTCCTCAGCCTGCACACGCTCCATGCCGCGCGCGTATCCTGCCTCTTCAGCCTCCATTCTGGCTCGTTCTTTTAAATTTTCCGCCTCTTGGACTGCTTTTTTCAAAATCGTTTCCGCATCCGAAGTGGCCTTGGAGACAATCTGCTCTGCCTGCTCCTTTGCCCGCTCCACATAATCAATTTCCATTTCCGGCTGGACCTCCAGACCCGGCAGTCCCTGCGAAAAACCGTCTCCCTCCGACGGCTGCCCGCCTTCCTGCGCCTGCTCCCTGCGCAGCTGTGCCTGACGCTCATACGCCAGCGCCGTCAGTTTTTGCTCCAGCAGCTCATTATAATCGATCACGCGGGTATAGGTATCTCCCTTACTTGCATTAATATGCGCTTTGTATAAATTAGACAACGATCTCGTCACCTCCGCCTCTGGAAATAACGATTTCAGCGGAATCCTCCAACTTACGTATTACAGCAACAATCTTCTGCTGTGCTTCTTCTACATCCTTCATTCGTACCGGACCCATAAATTCCATGTCTTCCTCTATCATCGCAGCAAGACGCTTGGACAGGTTTTTGAGGATCGCGCCCTTGACTTCCTCGTTCGCACCCTTGAGCGCAACCGCAAGGTCGCTGTTCTCCACATCACGCAGCACACGCTGGATCGCACGGTCGTCCAACAGGAGAATATCTTCGAATACGAACATCTTCTTGCGGATCTCGTCTGCCAATTCCGGTTCTTCGACTTCGAGTGTTTCCATAATGTGTTTTTCTGTACTGCGGTCTACGGTATTTAAAATGCTTACGATCGCATCGACACCGCCGACAATCGTGTAATCCTGGTTTGCCAAGGACGCGAGCTTGCGTTCCAGCACGCTTTCCACTTCCTTGATCACGTCCGGAGACGTACGGTCCATCATTGCGATACGCCTTGCAACGTCCGCCTGCTTTTCCGGATCCAGGGAACCGATGATCATAGATGCCTGGTTCGGAGACAGATAGGACAAGATCATGGCAATCGTCTGCGGATGCTCATCCTGGATAAAGTTCAATACCTGACTCGCATCTGTCTTACGCACAAATTCGAACGGACGCACCTGCAGCGAAGCTGTCAGCTTTGTAATAACCTGCTGCGCGCGCTCCTCGCCCAACGCCTTGTCCAACAGATCCTTCGCGTAGCCAATGCCGCCTTCTGATATGTATTGCTGTGCCAGACACACCTGATAAAATTCATTGATGATATCGTCTTTTAGCTGCGGTGCGATACTTCTTGTATTCGCGATCTCCAGTGTCAGCTCCTCTATCTCATCTTCTTTTAAATATCTGAATATACTTGCTGATTTTTCCGGTCCCAACGCGATCAGAAGAACTGCCGCTTTTTGTAGACCACTCATCTTATCTGCCATGTCTCTCCCTCAATTTTACTTATTCCCAGTCCTCATTGAGCCAGTTACGCAGCAAAGACGCAACGGCCTCTGGTTTTTCTTCTACGAATTTTTCGATCAGCACTCTTGCTTCGGACTTTTCCTTGAAGCCGATATCCTCCAGGCTTTCTTCCTCGTTCTCCTTTGTCGTCTGCAGCAGAGTCTCTACGGATAATTCCGGCTCCAGCTCCGGCGCTTTTTCTTTTCTCGTACTCATAAATACTACAAAACCCAGCAATGCAAAGATCAATACCGCCAGTACGATCTCCAGATAATCTGAGAATGTCCTTCCGCTTCCCTCAGATGGGATAAACAGCGGTTCCTGATAAGCAACCACGGAAATCCGCTCTGCGTCGATACCGCTTGCTTTTGCGATCGCATCGATCGTACGCTCGTCCACATCCTGCATCTGGGAGCCCTGGCTCTCGATCTGCGCGCAATACTCCTCAAACGTCGTACCTTCCAGATCACCATTGATCCGGAGTGTATCTTCATCATATTTTATGTAGGTTTTCAGTGTAACAGCCAAGGATGCCTCGTCATATAAAATACTGCCGATACCAGCTTCCGTGCTTTCCAAATACTCATCCAGCGCATAATCTCTGGAAGAATCCGAAATATTCTGCTGCGTCTGATCCCCGTCAGTGATCATATAGTTGCCGTCTTCCCCGTTCGCATCCGTACCCGGCACATTTGCTCCTCCGGAAACTGTGGATTCGTCATAGGTCTGGTCACGCTGGAGATAACCATTGTCACGGCCGTCTGCTACGCCATATTTTTTACTGCTTGTCGTTTTTTTATCAAAATTCAGCGGCAGGTTCAGTCCAACTTCTACATTCTGATACTGCCCAGTGCCAAGCAGAACATCTTTTACATTGCCTTTTACCTTATTTTCTACCTTCTGCTGATAAGAAAGCTGGGACGCCGTCATGCCTGATGCCGTCGTCAGGTCACCCATACCGCCCGAATAAAGCAGGTTCAGATTGCTGTCCATAATCGAAATGTTATCTGTCGTCTTATTTCCAAGTCCGGTCGCGATCATACGCGCCAAGCCAAGCGCCTGCTCCTCGGACATTTCACCATCCAGCGTCAGGAATACTTCTGCAAAGGACTCTCTTGTACTGGAAATAAGCGTACCATCGTTCTCCGGAATATCCAGGACGACGCTTGCGCTTTCTACATTTTCCAGTGACTCCAGTATTCTAGCGAGCCGCTTTTCCTCTTGCTCCTTCAACAGCTTCGCTTTATCGCCCTCGGTCGTACTCAGGCTGCCGTTTAAGATCTCTTTCAGCGCTGAGTCCTCTGTGCTGATCGCGTTAGAACCAAGCAAAATATTTGCGGCCGCAGAATCTTTTTGCTTGATCGAAAACGTCAGCCCGTTTTCCGACACTTCATTATAGATTTCTGCGTCATTTAAAAGCGTCTGTACTTGTGAGGCTTCTTTTGCGTTTTCACACATTTTAATAATCATCATCTTTGGACGTGTCAGTACAACCGAAAGGATCGCTATTGCAATGATCACGACCAGTGTTGAACTCACAAGAATCATCTGCTGTTTTTTTGTGAATTTTTTCCACCATTCTACGATGTTATTTAATAGTTCTCTTATTTTATCCGGCATTTTATTCCACTCTCCGTATTCAAATCTCCTGATCCTCCAAACTTCCTAACAGCCCGGACCCGCCGGACTTTCCTCTGTTTTTCCTGGCGCACGCCGTCTGCCACCCGGAATCGTCTATTTATTATATCTGCATCTGCATGATCTCGCGGTAAACCTCCAGCAGCTTATCCTTAACTGCCACCGTATACTGCAGAGAAATATTTGCCTTTGACTGTGCGACCAAAAGGTCATGCGTATTTTCCGACTGCCCCATTGCAAATTGAATCATTGCTGATTCCGCGCTATTATGTAAATCATTCGTTTCCTCTACCATACCAAGGGCCGACTGAAATACCGTCTCAAAATCTTCTGTATTTTCCTGCGCTGCTATCTCAAACTGCTTTTGTGCGTTCAAAAACGCCGTTTCAGCTGCCGTAGCCTGCGATATACCTGATACATCCATATGTTTCCTCTCCCAATTTTATCATTTTGCGGTTACTGTTACTTTCCTATTTGAAGTCCTGCCTGAGCCATCGCTTTGCTGGCGCCAAACGCCGTAATATTCGCTTCATACGCGCGGCTTGCGTCGATCAAGTTCGTCATTTCCGTCACAAGATTCACATTTGGATAGGAAACATAACCGTTCTCATCCGCATCCGGATGGGATGGATCATATTCCATAATAAAATCGGTTGTCGTATCCTCTATGACCTCTACTACCTTTACACCGTTGCCGATATGGCTGCCGCGTTTTCTGCTTTCTGTCAGATAGCGGTCAAACCGGTTGACTCCTTTTTCCTGGAACGATACGACCTTACGGCGATAGGTAGTGCCTGTCTCGGTCCTTGTCGTATTTACATTCGCAAGATTCTCCGCGATAATATCCGCACGGAACTGCTGCGCCGTCATACCCGACGCACTGATATTAAACGATTGAAATAATGCCATAAGCTTACATCCCTTCTTATAAACAAACTATTTTCTTTTGTACCTGTCTATCTTACTTGCTGATCGCCATACGCATACGCGAAAATTCCTGTGAAATGCTGTCCGTAAGTGCAGAATAGCGGATCTGCTCGGATGCCAGCTCTACATTTTCTGTATGCATATCTACATTATTGCCGTCTAAACGATAAGAATAAGCTTCCGCTGCCATATCAATCTGTGAGGTTGCGGTCAGACGGCCCAGATTCACATTATGTATCTTTTTGTCCAGATTACGGTTAAACTTGGAATCCATCAGCTCCCGCTCCAGCAGCGACTGAAAATCCACATCATGCCTTTTATATTCCGGCGTAGTCGCGTTCGCGATATTGTTAGCAAGCGTGCTTTCTCTCAGCCAGCTCGCATCCGCCGCTTTATCTAGTACATTAATATAATCAAACGCAGATGACTGAAACATAATATTCCCTCCTCAATCTATGTATTCTTTATTTATTTCTCTCTATTTCTACTCTATAATACATTATAATTAATCGCAGGATTTTTACAAGAGTATTTTTTCTCGATATGATAATTTTTTTGTCGAAATACATCCACAAATTGCAACAATATGCAAAAAAAGGAAGCCGCCGCGTTACGGTGTACAGATTCCCTTTTGATTTTTTCGTTTGATCGTATCCAGCTCGGAAAAGACAACATCGTTTACAACTTTAATATAAGTCCCTTTCATTCCCGACGAACGCGATTCAATGACACCTGCACTTTCAAACTTGCGCAGAGCGTTCACGATTACAGAACGCGTAATACCGACGCGGTCTGCTACCTTGCTTGCAACAAGAATCCCTTCGGTTCCATTCAGTTCTTCAAAAATATGGATGATCGCTTCCAGCTCGGAAAAGGATAAGGTACTGATCGCAGAGCGGACAATCTGTAGCTTTCTTGTCTCCTCTTCGCTCTCCTCATTGACAGAACGCATCATTTCAAGCCCCACAACCGTAGTTCCGTATTCACATAATATGATATCGTCAATATCGTACGGATCCTCGCTGCGGTACACGAACAACGTTCCCAGACGCTCGCCCGCTATATCGATCGGCGTAATGATTGCTGCGTATTTTTGGATATTATGTATAAAACCAAGCGTTTCCAGATTTACATTTTCTTTCGTAGACAAAATGCCAAGCAGACGTTCATTTAACATCCCGTCGATATGCTTGCCGACTTCATCCCCGATAAGCTCCGAAATTTCTGGTATCCCGCTGCAGCGGCTTGTTCCTAGTATCTTGCCTTTTTTGCTTATCACAAGGATATTGGATCGCAGGATGTCCGTCATAACCCCGCAGATATCGTTGAACACGACCTTGGATGAATTATTATTATGTAGAAGCTTGTTGATCTTTCTCGTCTTATCCAGCAGTTGAACACTCATATCCTGACTGCACCTCCTTTTGTATCGACATAAGCTTCGGGCATTTTGCCCTATTTAGAATTATGATAACATTTCCTGTCTGAAAATTCAACTGATTTATCATATTTTTTGTTGAATTTTCTGAATTGTTTGAAACAGTTCAAAAAAGCGATTCTGACATACTTCCAGACGCTAAACAAATAAAAATGCCGGATTCCATCGCTTATGCAATGTCTCCAGCATTTCCCCGGAAAGCCCGGATTTTTGATAACAGTCCGTACGGGAATCGAACCCGTGTTTCCGCCGTGAGAGGGCGGCGTCTTGACCGCTTGACCAACGGACCATGACCATAAGTATAGTATCACGACTGGATAAAAAATGCAAGTGTTTTTTACAATTTTTTTTAAAATTTTTTACACCCATTTTACACCCCGCCGTGATACGTACTGACGCTTAAAATCCAGCCATTTTAAGCCTCTTCATATCCGTTCGGATTATTTTTCTGCCATCTCCAAGAATCCTCGCACATTTCCAAGATCCCGTTTTCCGCTTTCCAGCCAAGCTCTTTTTCTGCCTTATCTGCATTGGAATAACAGGTAGCAATATCTCCTGCGCGGCGCGGCTTGATCACATACGGTATCTTTACGCCGTTTGCCTTTTCAAAATTCTTTACGATATCCAGCACGCTGTACCCGTGTCCGGTTCCCAGATTGTAAATGCAAAGCCCCGCGTGCTCCTCAATCTTTTTTAAAGCCTTGACATGACCGACTGCAAGGTCTACGACATGGATATAATCTCTGACGCCTGTGCCGTCCGGCGTGTCGTAATCATCGCCAAATACGCCAAGCTCTTTTAACTTGCCAACAGCTACCTGTGTGATATAAGGCATCAGGTTGTTTGGAATGCCGTTTGGATTTTCTCCCATCAGGCCGCTCTTATGCGCGCCGATCGGATTAAAGTAACGCAGTAAAATAACGTTCCACTCTGTATCTGCCTTTTGGATATCAGAAAGCACCTGCTCCAGCATAGATTTTGTCCAGCCGTACGGGTTTGTACACTCTCCCTTTGGGCATTCCTCTGTGATCGGGATCTGCTGCGGATTGCCGTATACCGTTGCCGATGAGGAAAAAATAATGTTCTTGCAGCCGTTTTGACGCATGACATCCACAAGCGTCAGCGTTCCGGAAATATTGTTGTTATAGTACTCCCAAGGCTTCTGCACGGATTCGCCAACCGCTTTTAACCCCGCAAAGTGGATACAGCTTTCGATTTTATTTTCCGCAAACAGCTTGTTTAAAATATCCCTGTCTAAAATATCCCCTCTATAAAAGGTAACCTCCTTGCCTGTGATCTGTTTTACCCGGTCCAATGATTTTTCACTCGCATTGCTCAGATTATCCAGCACAACGACTTCGTAGCCCGCATTTAACAGCTCCACGCACGTATGACTGCCGATATACCCTGCTCCGCCTGTAACTAAAATTGCCATAATTTTACTCTCCCTTCTTCTGATCCCCGCAGCTGCTTTCGCAGCAGAGCGGGAAACGTTTTCTGCATCCTTGTGCTTTTAGTTTATCCTTGTTTATCTGAAATGTACAGAAAAAAATGTATAATAAATATGTAATTTTGTTGCACAAAACACAAAAATACATTATAATCCTTACCATAAATCATTTCATTCTAAAAACTGTGCAGAAAGCCGTACAAACTGCCGGAAAGGAAACAGCTATGCATACGAACTATAAAAACTCTTACAAATCGACCGAAAAAGAACTCGTTTCCCTGGCTGTATACAATGTTGGATACCAAAAATGCGATCCGCAGTACCAATGGGGACCGGGTATACGCGACCATTATCTGATCCACCACATTATCGCCGGAAAAGGCCGCCTAAAGATCAACCAGACGGTATTTGACCTGCAGGCCGGAGACTCCTTTTTGATCTATCCTGACACGGAGGCCTCCTATACCGCCGACGAACACGAACCATGGGAATACGCATGGGTCGGCTTTAACGGCTCGGACGCGCCAATCATACTAAAGGCAACCGACTTTACCGCCTCCTGCCCAGTCATTACAAACACACCTTATGGCAAAGAGCTGACTCACCAGCTCCTTCATATTTATGAGGTGCGCGGCAGCGATTTTGAAAGCGCGGTCGAAATGACAGGCCGGCTGTATACCGCACTGGCGGTATTTTTAAAAGGCGCCGGACATACGCCGGTACAGAATAATTACCATACTTATGTGCAAAAAGCGATCGAATATATTACCGCCCATTATTCCTATCCGATCACGGTTGAGGACATTGCGGATTACGTGGGTCTGAGCCGCAGCCATTTGTTCCGCTCGTTTGAAACGGTGCTGCACATTTCCCCAAAGGAATATCTGTCTCAGTTCCGTATTAAACAAGCCTGCTACCTGCTGCGGCATTCCAGCCTGTCCATCACGGCAATCGCCAACTCTGTCGGATTTGAAAGCAGCCTTTACTTTTCCAAAGCGTTTAAAAAAGTAAAGCAGATGCCGCCGCGTGAATATAAGCAAAAGCACAGCTGCAGCTTAGACAAGTCAGAACAGGAACCGCACTGACCGCATAACCATAACGGAAAATCATACGCAGGAGCGGACGCCCCAGTCCCTTTACCAGCTGCTCCTGCGCCAGCCCCAACGCACGGCATACACAGCTGCAACCCATTTAACATAACAGACAGGATGCACCGAGCTATGGCGCAGTTGTAAAAATAGACATAAACATTTAACCGCAGGTTAATCAAATAGTTCCGAATATTTCTTTTCCATAAATTCGTCCTTATCTACCGTCAATATTTCTTTATACAACACATCTTTGTAAATCTCTAGCCCAAATAAAATCCTCGCCCTATTGCCAGCCCAGCCGCCTACTTTCTTTTTAATCGCCTGAAAATACTCGCTCTCCTCCTCCTTTTGCTCCGCGCCTTCCTCATTATAAACGACAATCAAAAAAAGCCTCTGGCATAGTTCCGTCAAGGATAGTTCTGGATAAAAGGCAAATGCAAGCGTCCAAACACTGTCGTATGCCTTTTGTAAAAAGAACTTCTTTCCAATACGGCTCTTTCTCGCATTTTTAAATTCAATTAAATAAATATGCTCTGCATCTTTTTGATAAAGCGCATCGCAAGAAGCCATCGGCTTACCACCACGGTATACGTCTGCGATTTCTTTTGTAATCTCATCAAAATTATAAACCATCTGCGCACTCTCGATCAAGGATTGCCCGGCGTCATCTTTTGAGCATTCCGACAGCGTACTGCAGATTTTTGTTTTATCCAACTGCATTTGTTATCCTCTGTCACAAATATTCTAACGGCTGGTACAGTAGTTCATAAATAGCGTCAGTCTGTCTGGTCACATCCTTTGCACAGTACATATGGCTGTCCGCTTCTTTCATTAAGTAATAATGACCTTTGTCTTTGAGATTCTCATCCGCCATTTTAACTTCTATCGCCCGTATCAAATAAGGGCTGTGGGAGCTGACAATGCTGCGCACGCCCATATACTTGTACAGCAGCACAAGCGCTTCGGCAAATTTTAACTGCCATTGCGGGTGCAGGTTTGTCTCCGGCTCGTCTATCATTAAAATACCATTTTTCTTTAACTTTCCCCGCTCCACAAGCGACTGAATCATTAAAAAATTTTTCATCCCAGACGCCACATTTGCAATATCCAGATGACTGTCCAGCTCCCGATCCTTGAAAAGAATCCGCCCTGCCGGAGATTTTTCGAGTGTACCATGCAGAACCTCCGCTAAAATATCCTTCACCAACTGTACGTTTTGCTCCGTCTCCTGATACTCTTCAAACGTCGGTTCCTTTTCGGAAGAAATCAAAGCCTTTCGCAGATCAGACTCCGGCGAATAACTCTGGATCCGTAAAACCGGATATTCTGTAATATCCAAAAGATGATAAGCAGGAAGATAAAACACCTCCGCCTCAGAATTAGCGGAAAATTCCATGCGCACAACCTTATTTTCCCTCACCCGGATCTGATAATGTTCTGACTCGGATACAACAGAAACCTCCGCGTCCTGATAATCATAAAGGCTATTCATCTGTCCTTTAAACAAATTCCGGATATACATTTCCGTAATAAATCCTAAATCTTTTCCAATATCTCTGTTCGCAATTTTTTTGATATGTTCATATACAGGCCGGAGAAACATATCGGAAAAAAAATCCTGTGTTTCTTCTTTTGGAAGCTCCTGCATACATTCTTCCAGACTTTGTACAAATATCATTTTCAACCGTGAAAAAGAATCCTTTTTCTCGTCACGAAAAGCTTCCAGCTGCGAGATCACTTTATCAGAAATGACAGATAACAATTCTCTTGGCAGCATATCATATCCTTCGCTGTCGAAATAGGATTCCAGACTTCCAAAATAACTCTTAAGGCTCTTCCTTCGCTCATTATTCACGTTATGCTTCGGGTCTCGGCACGTACGGAATGCGATATAAGCCGCTTTCAGCAACGTACTTTTTCCCATATCATTATAACCTGCAATTACTGTCACACCGTCCAATGTAAGATCCGCCTCCAGTATTTTGGCCGTTCGTTTTATTTTAATCTGCATTTTTATCCTCTCTGTATGAAAACTTTTCTGTTCTGGTACCTGCATCATACTCTATTTTGCATAAAAGTGCAACCTCCGTGAAGCATTTACGGCTTTTTCTTCCCGAACGCAATGCGATTTCAAGCCGCCGACAACAACACCCTATTTACTAATATATGCAGCATCCATACTTTTTAGAACAAGCAAACTCAAAACGCCACGCACACCGCCCCAGCCACAATGCAGAGCACGCCAAGCACCTTTCTTTTCGTAATCCTCTCCCGCAGGATCCAGTACGACAGCACCATCGTCCAAATATAAGTAACCGAAGAAAGCGGCAGCACGACCGAATAATCCAAGTACCGCAGCACGACAATATTAATCCCCGCCGCAGCTACATACAAAAAGCCGCCGACATACAGATTGACATTCAATAGCAGCTTCCATAGCCCATCGCTTTCCGACGCTCTCTTAAAAAAAACAGAAGCTACCGCTCCCATAAACGTCATGCATAAAATCAGGAAAAAATAAATCATTCCGCGTCCCCTCCTCCGATCAGCACTACGCCGGACGTAATAATGACAATCCCAATGACCTTAAGTACCGACAGCTTTTCCTGCAGTACGAAATATCCCAAAACCGCACTTAGTACATAATTTGTGCTCAGCATCGGCTGCAGCACTGAAACGCTCCCGTAGCGGTACGCAACGAGCATAAGCAGCGCTCCCATACCATACAGTCCAAATCCAAGCAGCAAATACAGGCCCCCGCCTGTTACGGAAAGCTTCCACATCAGCTGCCCTACGCAGGCAAACAGCGCCGCTATCAGCATCAGCAGAATACCCTTTTTATTTTTTTGAAACGACTCCCGCATAAGATCTCCTTAAAATACAAAATTCCCCCGCAAACAATCCTGTTTACGAGGGTCAGTAACAAAGCAAATACAAACGCTTGTCCATTAAGCAGCTTTTTCTTTTGCAATCTCTGCTAATTTTGCAAAGCCTTCAGCGTCATTGACAGCCATATCTGCTAAAACCTTACGGTTTAAGTCAATATTCGCCAGCTTTAAGCCATGCATAAATTTGCTGTAAGAAATGCCGTTCATTCTTGCTGCTGCGTTGATACGTGCGATCCACAGGCTGCGGAACTGCCGTTTTCTTTCCTTACGTCCTTTATAAGCGGTCGCTAACGCACGCATAACAGACTGTTTTGCAACACGGTACTGCTTAGAGCGCGCGCCTCTGTAGCCTTTTGCTAATTTTAATACTTTTTTATGTCTCTTTTTTGCGTTTAAGCCGCCTTTTATTCTTGCCATGTCTGATCTCCTCCTTCACGATTTAAATATATGGTAAAATCTGCTTCATGTTCTTCACATTTGATGCATCTACTGTTGTCGCCTGTCTGAGATTTCTCTTTGTTTTCGGCGACTTCTTCGTCAGGATATGTCTCTTGTAGGCTTTATTTCTTTTTAATTTTCCTGTGCCTGTCACTTTAAAGCGTTTAGCGGCTGCTCTTTTTGTTTTCATTTTTGGCATGATTTATTACCTCCTTATAATAAGTACTTCCGTTTTATTTCTTTTCTGCCAGCACCATGCTGATCGCACGTCCCTCGACCTTCGGCGCCTTTTCCACTACTGCTACCTCTTCCAGCTCCTTCGCAATATCGTCTAAAATATGCCTACTGGCCTGCATATGGGCCATCTCACGTCCACGGAAACGAAGTGTGATCTTGACCTTGTTTCCTTTTGTAACAAATTTTCTGGCAGCATTAATTTTAGTATTCAAATCATTTGCATCTATATTCGGTGAAAGGCGTACCTCCTTAAGCTCTACCACCTTCTGCTTTTTCCTGGCTTCCTTCTCTTTACGGGCCAGCTCATAACGGTATTTTCCGTAATCAATAATTTTGCATACCGGCGGCTTCGCGGTCGGAGCAATCTTTACCAAATCTAATTCTGCCTCCTGCGCAAGCTTCATCGCTTCTTTTGCGGACATGATTCCAAGCTGCTGCCCGTCCTCTCCAATTAAGCGAACCTCCCTGTCACGGATCTGTTCATTAATCATTAAATCACTAATGGTTTTACACCTCCAAAAAAAATAAAGTGGATAGGCAGAACATCCACTTTCAAAGACATGATCCAGGCATCTGAATCGACATTGTCGTTATGAACACTTAGTCATATAGGGATGCTAAGGTGAGAGTGGATACTCTACTTTGTTTTTACAACGTGTATAGGATAGCATACATTATTTGGAGAGTCAATACTTTTTTTCATTGATTTTTGCTTTCCTTTAAAATCATTAAGTATTATAATAGAAGAAACAGTAAAACAAACAGATGAAAGGGGAACAATTTTATGAAGTATGTCATTCTCGGCGGCGTGGCTGCCGGAACAAAAGCGGCTGCGAAATTAAAACGTCTAGACCGGAACGCGGATGTAAAAATCTATACGAAGGGAAGCGATATTTCGTATGCGGGCTGCGGGCTTCCCTACTATTTGGGCGGCGATATCCCTTCGCGGGACAGCCTGATCGTCAATACCCCGCAAAAATATGCGGGACTGACCGGAGCGGATGTTTTTCCAAGCTGCGAAGCGACTGCGGTGGACAGCGCTGCAAAAACGGTTCGTTTGAAAAAAGCATCTGGTGAAGAATTTACAGAAACGTATGATAAGCTTATTATAGCAACCGGCGCGGCTCCTTTCGTACCTCCGGTGGACGGCGTGGACCTGCCTGGCGTTTTTTGTGTACGTACGCCGGATGATGTTGTGGCGGCGCGTGCGTACCTTAAGGAAAACAGCTGCCGCAAGGCGGTCGTATGCGGCGCTGGATTTATCGGCCTGGAGGTAGCGGAAAATCTGCTGGCACAGGGATTAGAAGTTACAGTCATTGACGCGGCTGCACAGATCATGCCAAATGCCTTTGACAAGGAAATGGCAGATTACGCGAAAAAGCAGTTAAAGGCTGCCGGAATGCGCGTACTGACCGCTACCTCGTTAAAGGGCATCGCAGGCGAGGCAAAAGCGCAAACAGTAATCACAGACAACGGGACGCTGCCGGCGGATCTGGTCATTCTGGCGATCGGCGTACGTCCGGCGACGGAATTTTTAGAAAACTCCAAGCTGAAAATGTTTAAAGGCACGATACTTGTTGATGCACAGATGCGGACAAGCCTGCCGGATATTTATGCGGTCGGCGACTGTGCGATGGTCCTAAACGCACAGACCGGGAAATCCCAGTGGTCAGCAATGGGTTCTACCGCAAACCTTGCAGCGCGCGCTATGGCAAAGGCGCTGAATGGGCTGGGAGACGGTTATGGCGGATGTTTTGGTACGGGTGTCGTACGGCTGCTTCCAAAGCTCAACGCAGGGCGCACCGGATTAACGCAGGAACAGGCAAAGGCTGCCGGCTACCAGACGACATCGATCGTCTGTGTTGCTGACGATAAAGCACATTATTATCCGGGCGCTTCTACCTTTATGATCAAGCTGATCGCAGAAACAGCTTCCAGAAAGCTGCTGGGCCTGCAGGTGATCGGAGCCGGCGCCGTAGACAAGATGACGGATATCGCCGTTGTGGGTCTTTCGCAAGGGATGAAGCTGGATGATTTTGATACGCTGGATCTTGCTTATGCCCCGCCGTTTTCCACCGCGATCCATCCGTTTGTGACCGCCTGCTACATATTGGAAAACAAGCTGGATGATGTGTTTACGTCGATGAGCCCGGCGGAATACGCTGCCGGAGCTGCAGAAGGTTATACCGTACTTGACGTGCAGCCTGCCCCTTCGATCCCGAACGCGCGATGGATCAATCTGGCGGAAGTAAAAGGCCCGATCGAGGGTCTGGATCCGGATGCGAAGCTGCTGCTTGTCTGCGCCAGAGGCAAACGCGGATACTTTTTGCAGAACCGTCTGAAAGCCTATGGCTACACCCATACAAAGGTACTGGAGGGCGGCGTATCCTTTAATGATGTGAAAGTACCGCGGGACGGAACAAAGCTTTCTGCCGAAGAGATCAAGCGTGTCAAAGGTCTTGGATGCCTGCAGGATAAACGCTATGACGATGTGTTTAATGTGCGTGTGATTACGCGCAACGGCAAGCTGAGTTTCGAAGAGCAGAAAAAAATCGCGGAAGCAGCGCAGCGGTTCGGCTCCGGCGAAGTAACGATGACAACCCGTCTGACGCTGGAGATCCAGGGCGTACCATATGACAAGCTGGAGGAAGTGTTTGCGTTTTTGGAAGAAGCCGGGCTGGAAACAGGAGGCACAGGCTCCAAGGTGCGCCCGATCGTATCGTGCAAAGGAACAACGTGCCAATGTGGCCTGATCGACACGTTCGCACTTTCAGAAAAGCTGCATGACCTTTATTATAAAGGATATCACGGCGTCTCCCTGCCGCACAAGTTTAAAATAGCAGTTGGCGGGTGTCCGAACAACTGTGTTAAGCCGGATCTAAATGACCTTGGCATTATCGGCCAAAGAGTGCCGGAAATCGACCTTTCCAAATGCAAGGGCTGTAAGGTCTGCCAAGTATTGAACAACTGCCCGATCCATGCTGCGGGCCTGACAGACGGCAAAATACAGATCGATGCAAAAGACTGCAACCATTGCGGACGCTGCATCGGCAAATGCCCGTTTGGTGCAGTAAGCGAGGCTGCGGCAGGCTATAAAGTATATATCGGCGGACGCTGGGGCAAAAAAGTAGCGGAAGGCCGTGCGCTGGACCGGGTATTTACTTCTGAGGAAGAAGTGATCGACGTTGTAGAGCGTGCGATCTTATTCTTCCGCGATGAAGGGATCTCCGGCGAACGGTTTGCAGACACGATTGCAAGGCTCGGCTTTGACTATGTACAGGAAAAGCTTCTGCACAGCCAGATCGACAAAAAACAGATCTTGGAAAAAACCGTCGTCGGCGGAGCTACCTGTTAATAATTTAATATTGACATAAAACAACAAGTCTTTGTCAATCGGATCGTGATTGTCAAGGACTTGTGTTTTCTTCGCGGTACTAAAGCTTTTGCAGCGTAGCAGTTCAGATACCTTCACTGTTACTTTGCAGCTCCTTTAAGCTCTGCAGATATGCATATGGGATATGCAAATTCCCTTTTCCTTTGCCAAGCTGGATATCCGGTTTGTTTTTTCCATGAAAGTCCGACCCTCCAGTAACACACAGATCAAATTCTTCCGCGAGCTTTTTCATATGCGCCTCGTCATCCGCCGTATTTTCAGAATAGACCGCTTCCAGCCCACACATTCCAGCCTGCTTCATTTCGGCAATCATCTCCAGCAATTCCTCATCAGGCAGATTGCAGAGCACCGGATGCGCTAAGACCGCCAGTCCCCCGGCTTCACGGATCAACTCTACAGCGTCTGCCGGAGAGATTTTCGGCCGGTCAATATAACAGCAGCAGTTTTCCCCAAGATACTTGGAAAAAGCCGTCCTAGTATCCGGAAGCTGTCCGGTATCACATAAAAACCGGGACATATGCGCCCTTGTCAGCACACTATCCGGGAATTTTTCACGCAGCTGCTCCATTGTGATCGAAAAGCCCTCCTCTCGCAGCCGTTCGACCATACGTACATTGCGGGTGGCGCGAAAATCACGGAACTCCTCCAGCATAGCCTTAAGCCTTGGAGATTCCTGCGAGACATAGTATCCGAGCACATGGATTTCTCTGCCGTTATATTCCGTAGAAATCTCCACACCTGGCACAAGCTCAATGCCAAGCTCGTTCGCGGCTTGCTGCGCTTCTTCTATCCCATCCATCGTATCGTGGTCGGTTAACGCCATCGCGCACAATCCTGCCTTTTTTGCTTCCGCCAACAGGTCGGACGGGGCGAAGGTTCCGTCGGAGGCGGAAGAATGTACGTGCATATCAATCATGCGTGTATCTGTCATAGTGATAAAAGCTCCTTTCTTTTTTCTATCGTTTTATCAAGTGAAACTGCATTTTATCATAGCATAGAAGCAAGAACAGTGCAAGCGGTTAAGAAATTCCAAAAATTGCCGATAATATTTGTAAGAGCACTGAAGAAAAGGATTTTGCAGGCGTCTCTTGCACGATGCGCATGATGCAGGCATTGCTTGTACGGTCGAAGGTAACTGTTGGAATTTACAACCAGGGAGGGGAGTAAAGCAGCAAATGTTAATCAATTATTCCGGATCGAAAACGTGATTTTTGTAACAAGCCTTCACGATACTGCTTCCAAGCGCAGGGAGCAGCAGCAACGTGAAAAAAAACAATCCCGCAGCTTTGAAAGTATCTTACAGGAAGCGTGTACAGAAACCGGCCAGAGAGAAATTTCCTATTCGACGGCAGGCTACACAAAAAATGGTACCGCTTACCACCACTTTGAAAAGCGTAGGGAATATGTGCATCAATAACCACACAGTTAAGAGCTGCCGTCCTAAACTTGGCTTAGGACGGCAGCTCTTTTATCTGACCAGATGTTCTTATAAGATCATTTTATAGGCAGGAGCAAGGATCAGAGAAGCCCTCGCCCCTATGTACTTTTTATAAAATACTTTCTGCAAGTCACTAATATATGGAGTGCCCTCTATGAAATGATTGATTTCCTCCATATCCAGTCTTCCATAAATTCTTTTCACTGACTCATTACAATCTGCATTTTCCGCCTTCATCAGGTAATCATAATAATTGATTTTCCTGCCGTCCAGTTTCACAGCAGAAGTCGGAAACTGGAACACCCTCCTGTTTAATGCATCCTCATTTTCCAGTACACTTCGCATAATACCTTCGTCCGCTTGTGGGAGTAGGCAGCTTCCGCAATCATAAACCGGGGCAATGCCAGTGGTCTTTAATATAGGGTCGTACAAAAATCCCCAGTTACCATTATGCCGGTCAAAATTACCAAGCAGCGCATCAATGACAAACACCTCCCAAAAGTGCTCCAACAGGCGTCCCGCTTCTACAAACTGCTGTTTTTCTATCGTTTCCAGAATGTCGCAGAGCTCCGTCCCGCTTCCGTTGCTGTCTGAATCAAGGATCGTATTCTTGATAGAACAAAAGTCAAAGAGCAGCTTTCCGTCTGCGGTAAAGTCATGACAGGCACAGACAATTTTTGTCTTCCCTGCCACGTCAAAGGTTCCAAGCATAGTCTCTTGTGCCGTAACGCCCAGCATACGGAAGATGCTGCATGCAATATGTTCCGAAAAACAGCTGTTGGTATAAGAAAGTTCCGTAGGCTTTGCCTCGCCTGAAGGTGGGAATTTCAGCATATACTGCTGCCCTTCATATTCCACAGCAATTTTTTTTCCATTCGCACCATTATATGCCTTACCAAATACCCTCCTGCAGCTGGTAAAATCTGTACTCCCATTCATACACACGTTCCTTTCCAAAGATACTTCTGCCGCAGGTAATCTGCGTGTTCTGGGGTAATAACGCCCTCACTGATTTCCGCCATATTGATGCTGCCATACAGTTCTCCCCATAAGCAGTCCAAAATGTCAGATTTCATTCTTAATCCTTCCTTGTATGCGTCCAGATCATGTTGCAAATAGTCCGGCAGACCGAACTCGAAGCTACGTTCTCTCTTTGTCTCCCGAATCCCACTTTCCATCAGCATTTCCATAGAAACACCGAGCGCATTTGCTATTTTATAAACTATTTCCTCAGAACATTTTTCCAACTTTGTTTTGCCGCTGCAGATATCATTCAGGGTAGTAGATGACACCCCCGCCGCAACTGCAAGCTGGTATTTTGTCATGTTTCTTTTATCCAGCAAATCTTCTATGATCATGCTTCTACACCTCGCTCACCCTTATGATATCGTCATACCGCAATAAAAGCTCCAGCCTGGCGCAAAACATTTCATAATACTGCGGCAGCCAGGTAAACAGTTCTTTTCCCACTTCCTTTACCTGGTTCAGCCCGATTTCCCGGACCGCGCAAACTGCCGCCTCTTTCTGCGTCATCTGCTGGCCAAAAGCCGTCTGGCAGTTGGCTCCTTCTATCGTATCATATGCATGGAACGACTGGTTAAAATCCATCAGCGGATGAAGCGCCAAAGGCTGGTTGTCCGCAGCCTGAACGAGCACTCCCCAGTTGCCCCAATGCCTGTCCGTATTTCCCGTCAGGTAATCGATGATGTTCATCATATAATACTGATACCGGTCCAGCTCTAACACCGCCTGCCGCAAATTGCCGTCGTGATTTTGCACATAAATGCCAAACGCTTCGATGGAGGCGATCGATATATCTACAGACGTCATGTTTTTACTGACCGTCACCTTTTCCCCGTCAAAAAAGCCTTCCTCGTAAAGAACCTGCGATACAGCAAAGCATCTGCAAATACGGCTCGCGAGCAGCTCCCGCTCCACCGCGTCCTCTCCCCCGTTTTTCAACAGGTAAAAGCCGTTTTCTGTACGCTGCCATGCTTTAGGAAAGCAGCCGTTGGTTGACAGATCCCTAGAAAGATATTCGTTCTGCACAGTATACTGCCTGCCCTTTAACGCAATATCGACAAATGTCTGGTCCAGATGGTTTTCATACAAATTGATTTCCCGAAATGTAACGCACTCTCCTGCCTGTTTTACCCAAAACACATCTGTAATGGACGCACAGCGGCACGCCAGCGCAATTTTTGCCCGCTCCCTGTCCGTCACAGCCTGCGCTAAGCCGGCACTATTTAAGATTTCCTTTGCGTATTTCCGGTCCAGCGTCAGTACTCTGGATGCACACCAGTAATAAAAATTGGTAATATTGTTTACCAGCGTGTCGATATCCTCGTTTTCCTCCAGATATAGATTGTACGGCAGGAACGTTTCTTCAAAAATGGTACAATGCCCTGCACTATCAACAACTGCAGTCTTTTTATCCTTGTGCATGATTTCGTAAATCTGTTTTTCCATGCCCTAAACTCCCGCTTCCAGGAAAAACCGCCGGATCAGCTCTCCAACTGCCCCTTCGTTATGATCTCTTTCGCATAGATAGTCCGCAGCCTCCTTCGCTGCCGCGTGCGCGTTGCGCGGCGCGGCTCCGATGCCCGCGGCCTTTAGCATCGCGATATCATTGCGCTCGTCTCCCGCCGAAACAGACGCTTCCACGGAAAGCCCCAGATATTTGCACAGCCCCTCGACCGCAGCGCCCTTAGATATGCCTGCCGGACAATATTCTAAAAACTGCTCACACGAAAAAAAGCTGTTTAATACGCCCTCTGTCCATGCCGCGTTTTCCTTTTGGAAGTTTACCAGCCGCTCATGGCTGTCTAAGCTTGCCACGATCATTTTTGCCGGAGCCTGCGTCAGCTGCTGCGGCATATCCAGCGCGGTGCGAAGCGGCAGCCTTGTATGCCCGGTATAAGCATCTGTCTCCGATGTAGCGCGCAGCGTCAGCACCGTATCATCCTTGCGGTCATACGTATGCATATAAAGCCCTGCGCGCTCTGTCTCCAAAAACATCCGGCGCACAGCTTCCAGCGGGACTGAGGCATAGGAGATCACATGATCCTGCGAAGGGTCATAGAGCACACCGCCGTTATAGGCGGCGATATAACAGCCTTTCCGCTCCAGTCCAAACTGCTGTGCCACCGCCCGCGCGCTTGCAAGCGGACGGCCGGTGCAGATCGCAAACAAATGTCCTTGCTTTAACATTTCATCAATCGCTTCTTTTGTGCCGCTTTCAATTTCCTTTTGGTCGTTGAGCAGCGTTCCGTCCAAATCAGAAAACAGTATCTTTTTTTCCATTCCATCCTCCCCTTTGGCCCTGCCGCGGCTATCCTACAGGCTCAGCCGGGACAAACACGCGCTTTTGGTAAGCCTTATCTTCCTTTGGCACAAGCGACTCCGCTTCTTTACAGAAAATCTCCTGCGAATTGACAAGCACCTTACCACGCTTGTCGATCTTTTCATACGTACCATCTTGCTGCAGTACATGAGCCTTTACATTATCCTCAAATTCCACGTCCAGAATGTGCAGCACCTTCTTTTTCAGCTCTTCATCTAAGACCGGAAATACGATTTCCACCCTGCGGTCCAGATTACGCGGCATCCAGTCCGCGCTTCCCATATAAACCTCAGCATGACCATCGTTGCAGAAATCAAAGATACGACTGTGCTCCAAGAAATTTCCGACGATGGAATGCACTTGGATATTTTCGCTCACATTTGGAATGCCCGCACGCAGACAGCAAATGCCGCGGATCAACAGCTGGATCTTAACACCTGCTGACGACGCTTCATACAGCGCTTCGATCATCTCTTGGTCGCAGAGCGAGTTCATCTTTGCACGGATATACGCCTGCTTGCCTTCCCTGGCGTTTCGCGTCTCCCGGTGCACGAGCTTTAAGAATTTTTTGCGCAGCCAGATCGGCGCTACCGCAAGCGAATTCCAGCTCAGCGGCTCTGAATAGCCGGACAGCATATTAAAGACAGCTGTCGCATCCTCACCAATGGCCTCCGAGCAGGTCAGCACTCCGCAGTCGGTATACAGCTTCGCTGTAGAATCGTTGTAGTTCCCGGTTCCCAGATGCACATAGCGG
Organism: uncultured Eubacterium sp.; assembly: GCA_910586225.1. Lineage (GTDB taxonomy): Bacteria > Bacillota > Clostridia > Lachnospirales > Lachnospiraceae > Eubacterium_J. The sequence goes on from CAJUIL010000001.1 coordinate 53,386, forward strand.
CGGATTCCCTCGTCCTCACGCCTTACGACAAGCGCGATCTTACTGTGGGTCTTTAAGCCGACAATACCGTAAATAACATGACAGCCTGCCTGCTCCAGCTTTTTCGCCCAGACAATATTATTCTCTTCATCAAAGCGCGCCTTTAACTCTACCAGTACCGTAACCTGCTTGCCGTTTTCCGCAGCCTGCGCCAGCGACGCAATGATCGGAGAATTACCGCTGACACGGTAAAGCGTCATTTTGATCGCCAATACTTGCTCGTCGTTCGCAGCCTGACGGATCAATTCCATGACAGGGCCGAAGGTCTGGTACGGATGATGCAGCAGGATATCGCCCTTTTGGATCGCTTCAAAAATATTTTCTCCCGGCATGACCTCCGGAACGAGCTGCGGCTTATGCGGCTCGTAACGCAGATGATCGCAGCCTGGCAGCCCGTACATCTTCATTAAAAAGGTAAAATCAATCGGCCCGCTGATATAAAAAATATCCTGCTTGTTTTCAATATGCAGCTCGTCTTTTAGAAATTCCAGCAGCTTTTTATCTATGCCATCCTCTACCTCAAGACGGATAACCTCGCCCCACTGACGCTTTTTCAGCTGCTTTTGGATCTCTTTTAACAGATCCGGCGCTTCGTCCTCGTCGATCGAAAAATCTGCGTTACGCATGATCCGATATGGATATGCGCACAGCACCTTATAATTCAAAAACAGCTTGTCGATATTTTTTTCAATCACCTGCTCCAGCAGGATAAACACCTTTTCCTCCGGATTTTTAGACGGCACCGGAACAAGTCTTGCCATACCGCTCGGCACCTGAACCGTCGCAAATTCCGGCTTTGCTCCTTTTTTGGCTTTTTTATCCTTCTTTTTTGAGGATTTTTCCTTGCCGGCGTCCTCCTTTGTCGCTGTATGCGTCCCGCTGTCCGGCTCCTGCCCGTCTGCCTCAGCATCCGTATCCTCGTTTTGTCCGTCCGCGGACTTATGATCTAACAGCCCGCCAGTGCCTTTATATTCAATAACTGCCGCAATGTTCAATGATCTGTTGCGTATCAGCGGAAACGGCCTGCTGGAATCTACCGCCATCGGCGTTAAGACCGGATAGACTTCATTTTCAAAATAGTCGTCTACAAACGCCGCCTGCTCCTGCGTCAGCTTCTCGTACGCGTCAATAATATAAATATTCTCCTGATTCATCAAAGGCAGCAGCGAACGGTTGTATGTAGAATACTGCAGGTTGACAAGCTCCCTTGTATCTTCATTGACACGCTCCAGCTGCTTTAACGCATCCATACCCGCAATATCCGCCTTTTTCACGCCAGCGTGCAGCATATCCTTGAGCGAAGCAACTCTGACCATAAAAAACTCATCCAGATTGGAAGAGGTGATACTGACAAATTTCAGCCGCTCCAGCAACGGAATCGTCTTATCCCGCGCTTCATTTAACACCCGCCGGTTAAATTTGATCCAGCTAATCTCCCGGTTCTCAAAATACTCCGGTTTTGTGTAATCCGTTGTTTTTTCCATGAAATCCTCCTCTATTTATCCATATACACGCTTTTCCTTGATCACCGGCTTTAACCCGAAAATCGACTCAAACGCCTCAGCCTTAGCTGCTAACAACCCCTTTTCCAGCGCGATATCACTGTTCGTTTCAATCGTGATCACAAGCTGTTTATTTTTCAATACCGCCTTTACATTTTTAAATTTCTGCCTGTGGCTGCGGTCCATCGCGTTTGCCACGCGTAAGATCGCCGCCAGCTTTGCAACGATCAAGTAGCTGTGCTGGTCCATCCGGTCTGCCAGCTCCTCATATGGGTCTAACGGCGACGTATTATACAGCACAACGCTGGCCACCATCTCCCGCTCCAGATGCGTCAGACCGATGATCTCCGTCGCACGGATGATCTGATACGCACAGATCGCGCTGTTCGCAAGGCTGATATACTTGCCGCAGTCATGCAGCATTGCCGCTACCTTGAGCAGCAGCCGTTCCCTCTTTCCCATGCCGTGTACCTTTTTCATCGCGTCAAATAAAAGCGACGACATCTCGGTCAGCGCGTCGATATGCTGGCTATAGCTCATATACCGGATCGACATATTTTTAGCCGCTGATAAAATATCCTCTTCAAAATCATGCGCTGAATGGACGATCTTATGCGACTGTGCATAATCGTAAGCAATCCCGTCGCTCGTATCCACATCCGGAAACCAAATCGTCTGCGCGTGCATCGCCTGTGTCAGCTTCGCGTAAAGGATCACAGACGGCAGCACTAGGATATCCTTTTCGTTTGACAGGTTCAGTATTTCCGAAATCTCTTCCACGCTCTTTTTATCCAGCTTCTTTAAAAAATCGATAAACCTGTGCGCCTCTACGACATTCATTTCTTCGTTGTTTTTACTGATTTTACGCATGATCTCTGAGATATAATCACCCATTAAGATCACGTTTTTGATCTTTTCACCCGGCTGCATATACTGCGCCAGAAAAACCGCCAGCTCCTTATCCACCAGCTCCTCCAGCTGGTTTTCCAAATGCAGCACGTTGTGTTCAATATCCGAAAGCATTTCCATCAGACGCATCGTACCGATTGCAAGATGCTGCGTCGTCACAGCCCTGCCGCTGACAAACAGCGTAATCTGCAGGCTTCCGCCGCCGACATCAATCACTGCTGCGCTGTCCTTGGTCATTTTATCAAAATCCGGCCTTGCAGCGACGCCTTTATAAGTTAAAAACCGCCGCTCGGAATTGCTCAAGGTTGCGACCTCAAGCCCCGTCATTGTTTTGATCTGGTCTAAGATAAACATCATATTTTTCGCTTCGCCGACAACATTTCCGGCAAACGCACGGTACTCCTTTGCCTTGTAGCCTTGCATGATCTTTGCAAAATCCGCAAGGATCAGGCACAGCTCCTCCACCAAATCAGACCCGATCACACCGGAATGAAACGTATCCCGTCCAAGCTCCAGGCGCGTACGGATATGGTCAATCTCACGGATCTTCTTTTTGCCGGATAATTCAAAAATTTTCAGGCTCACCTCATAAGAGCCGATATAAATTGCTGCAAAAGTTGTAATCGCCATATCATTCTCCTTTTTGTAAATGGCCAAACAGTTAATAATTCCCAAGCACCCGCATAGTCTCGCATTCCTCCGCCAGTCCCCGCAAAGCATTCGCAACCGCGCTTTCATTCAGATTTCCTTTAAAATCAATGAAAAACCGATACTGCCAGTTCGTGCCCTCCCGATCCTTTAACGGCCTTGACTGGATAAAGTTCATGTTCAGGTCATTGTAAATAATATGCGACAGCGCATGGTATAACGACCCGCTCTGGTGCTTGATCTCCAAACAGATGCTCATTTTCTGCGCGCCCTTTAAAAATATCTTTCTGTTCGTTACGATAATAAACCGGGTCGAATTTTCGCTGTTATCCTGAATATTTTCCTCCAGCACCTTTAATCCATATAGCTGCGCGGTCAGCTCACTGGCAATCGCAGCCTTATGCTTTTTCCCTGATCTTTTTACTTTGCACGCCGCGACCGCCGTATTGCCTTCCCTCGCGCAGTCCCACTCCTCGTGCTGCTGCAGATAGCGGTCGCATTGCGCGAGCGCCTGCGGATGGGAGTAAACGCTTGTAATATCGCTAAGCTCGGCGTCCTGCTGCCCAAGCAGACAGTGCCGGATCGGAATGATCTGCTCACCTACAATATAATTATCGTACTCCATCAGCAGGTCATAATTTTCCGCCACTACGCCCGCTGTTGAGTTTTCGATCGGAAGCACCGCGTAATCTGCTTCCCCGCTCTGGATCGCCTCCATCGCCTCCCGCCAGCTGTCTACATGGAAGCTGTCTAATGCAGCGCCGTCCATACCGCCGCCGAAATATTCGTTCATTGCGATATGGGCGTAAGCGCCTTCTACGCCTTGGAAAACAATACGGCTTCCCTGCGCATCGATCTTATCTACCTGTTCAAATTCGTTCGGCTCTTCCATGCCATGCTCGGTCAAAAGCTGGTACTGCCTTTTGCGGCTGATGGACATAATATGCTCGAACAATTCCCGGATGCCATGCTTTAAAAAGCTCCCCGGTACAAGCGCACTGAGCCTTTGGAGCTTGTCGCGCTCACGCTCCTTGTCAAATACCTTTTTTCCAGTTTGGATCTTGTATTCTGCAACTTCTGAAGTAAGCTGCATACGTTTAAGATATAACGCTGTGATCTCGCTATCGACCTTGTCGATCTCATCTCGGATTAATAATAAGTCTTTCACTGTGTCCACCCTGTATCTTTTATTCTTATTTCATGCCGCCCTCTCATTCAATATGACGAAATGGGAATTTGTGTAAACGTTTGTTTTGGGCATTTTTTACATATCTATCATAGTACTTTTTAGGGGAAATTTCAAGTATTGGTTTGGAATAAATACACCAACAAAGTTCCATTCTTCCTTGCTTTCATGAAAAAAATCTTATATACTTTTATATGAGAAAAATCAAAACAAAGCTTACCTAAAATAAAAGGAGTAACTCAAATATGTATCATTCTATTATAGAGATCAAAAAAAATGTGCCAAGTGAAATGCTGGCAAACTTACGCACAGTTGCCGAAAATGCTTTTTCTAACCGAGCCGGGAGTGTAAAAAACTCCAGTAACGACCCATATAGATTTATATTTAAGGGTGGTGAGGATAAATTTGGCTGCCTGGAAGTAGGTATGCTGGAATTAGAAGATGAATATGATTTTCTTGATCAGGTAGACTCCTGGAACTGGGTTGATGATGATGATCCAAAAGAAAATTGCGATATCCTTAAAGTCTTAGCGATGCCGGTATATTAGTATGACGGAAACGAGAAAACAAATAGCTTTCGATCTTGACACGAAAGCCTTAAAGATCTACTATCCAAGCAAGCATTGGCGGAACAGCTACGAAGTTATAAAAAAGCATATGCTAAGAAATGGTTTTAAATGGTTGCAGGGTTCCGTATATGTATCTGATAAACCGATGAGCTCGGCGAAAACAACTCGTATTCTTGGAAATCTGGCCAAGAAAAATCCATGGCTAAATTTATGTATGCGCGATTGCCGTGAAGCTAATATTGGTAAAGAACACAGTAAGAACTATATATTTGATAAAAATGCAGGTATAACGGCGAGAGGAAATAGAAAGAAAATCCAGCAAGAGCTCGTACATCATCCGTGAAATAACTCATAATTAGACGTCTGATATTTTCCAAGAATACATGGCAAAAACCGAAAGTGTACACTAGGTACCTTGTAGATTTTTGCCATGTGCTATCGAAAATTAAGCAAAATCAAAGATCGACAACTGATTCGACTCCGGAATCCCTCCTAAGATCCCCAAATCCCCCATCAGATCCGCAACCGACTTACTAACCTTAGACCTCTGCCTAAAATCATCCTTAGACAAAAACGGCCCATCCTTAACCGCTTCAACCACGCCGTCTGCGGCCTTTTCGCCCATCCCATCGATCGCGCTGAGCGCTGGCATCAGCTTTCCGTCAATAATCTGAAAGTGGCGCGCTTTTACAAGGTTTAGGTCAATCGGGCAAAAGTCAAAGCCCCGCGCATACATTTCCTGCACGATCTTCATATCCTTAACCGTATCCTGCTCCTTTTTTGTCAGCGTATCTTTACGTCTTTCGTAATCCCTCATAAAATGCTCCAGCTTCTCCCGTCCTTGGCACATCAGCTCATAGTTAAACGATGTGGCGCGGATGGAAAAATAAGCCGCGTAATAAGCAAGCGGATAAAATACCTTGCAGTAGGCGATCCGCCACGCCATCATTACATACGCCGCCGCGTGCGCCTTCGGGAACATATATTTGATCTTTTGGCAGGACCAGATATACCAGTCTGGTACGTCATGCTCCTTCATTGCCGCGATCCATTCGTCTTTTAAGCCCTTGCCCTTGCGCACCGACTCCATAATCGTAAACGAAAGCTCGCTTTCCAGCCCCATTCCGATCAGATAGATCATAATGTCGTCACGCGTACAAATTGCTGTAGAGATCGTGGCCTTGCCTTCTTCGATCAATGTCTGCGCGTTTCCAAGCCATACATCCGTCCCGTGCGAAAGGCCGGAAATCCGTACAAGGTCGGAAAACGACTGCGGCTTTGTATCAATCAACATCTGAATTACAAATTCCGTCCCAAATTCCGGGATACCCAGCGACCCGACCGTACAGCCGCCGATATCGTCCGGTGTGATGCCCAATGCATCCGTACTTTTAAAGATTGACATCACCGCCGCATCATCGAGCGGAATGTCAGTCGCATGGAGTCCGGTCAAATCCTCCAGCATACGGATCATGGTCGGATCGTCGTGTCCGAGTATGTCCAGCTTTAGCAGGTTATGGTCAATCGAATGGTATTCAAAATGGGTCGTAATAATATCCGTCGACATATCGTTCGCCGGATGCTGGATCGGCGTAAACGAATAAATCTCCTCGCCCATCGGCAGTACGACAATGCCGCCCGGATGCTGTCCCGTCGTCCGCCGGATGCCGACGCAGCCTTGTACGATACGGTTGATCTCGCAGAAGCGTTTATGGACGCCCCGCTCTTCATAATAGCGCTTCACATAGCCAAACGCCGTCTTATCCGCCAGCGTGCCGATCGTGCCCGCCCGGAACGTCTGTCCCGCGCCAAAAATAACCTCTGTATATTTATGCGCCTTACTCTGGTAATCTCCAGAAAAATTCAGGTCAATATCCGGCTCCTTATTGCCCTTAAATCCTAAAAACGTCTCAAATGGAATATCAAATCCAGCCTTAACCAACGGCTTGCCGCACTCTGGGCACACACGGTCCGGCATATCGCAGCCAGAGCGTCCGCTGTAAGCCTTTACCTTTTCCGAATCAAAATCGCTGAAATGGCAGCCTTCGCAGTAATAATGCGGGCTAAGCGGATTGACCTCCGTGATCCCGGCCATCGTAGCGACAAAAGACGAACCGACCGAACCTCTGGAACCTACGAGATAGCCGTCCTCCACCGATTTCCATACGAGCTTTTGCGCAATGATATACATCACCGCATATCCGTTGGAAATAATAGAGTTCAGCTCCCGCTCCAGCCTTTGATAAACAATATCCGGCAGCTCCTCCCCGTACATCTCGTGCGCTTTGTTATAACAAATATCCCGCAGCATTTGATCCGAATTTTCAATGACCGGAGGCGCCTTATCCGGACGCACCGGAGAGATCCTTTCGCACATATCGCAGATCCGGTTTGGATTTGTGATCACGACCTCCTCTGCCTTGCTGCTTCCCAGATAGGCAAATTCCTCCAGCATCTCCTCTGTCGTATGTAAAAACAGCGGCGCCTGCTCATCCGCATCCTTAAAACCATGTCCCGCCATAATGATCCTGCGGTATTCCGCGTCCTGCGGATTCAAAAAATGCACATCGCACGTCGCCACGACCGGCTTGTGAAAATCCTCACCCAAGGCTACGATCTTACGGTTGATGTCCCACAAATCCTCCTTGGAATTGACCGGATACTTTTCCTCGCGCAGCATAAACGCATTGTTGCCGTTCGGCTGTATTTCCAGATAGTCATAAAAATTGACGATGCGCGCGACCTCTGTCTGCGGCCTGCCAAGCAGCAATGCCTGATACAGCTCTCCCGCTTCACAGGCGGAACCAAGCAGCAGCCCCTCGCGGTAACGCATCAGCTCGCTTTTTGGAATACGCGGACGCTTGTTAAAATACGTCAGGTGTGACATCGACACAAGACGGTACAGATTGACCCGCCCATAATCATTCGTCGCCAAAATGATCGCATGGTACGTCGGCATCTTCATGATCTGCTGCGGCGTCGCCTTACCCTGCGCATTCAGCGCATCCAAGTCATCAATCCCCCGGTCGCCCAGCATACTGATAAATTTTGCAAAGATCTCAGCCGTACACTCCGCATCCTCTACCGCGCGGTGATGGTTTTTCAGCGAAATATGCAGCTCCTTAGCCACCGTATCCAGCTTAAAGCGATTTAAGCCCGGCAGCAGGTATCTTGCCATCGCCACCGTATCCACAACGGTAAAATCACACGCAAGATCAAAATCCGCACAATTTTTGCGGATAAAGCCCATATCAAATTCCGCGTTGTGCGCCACCATCACGCTTCCTTTGCAAAACTCCATAAACTCTGGCAAAACCTGCGCGATCTCCGGCTGGCCGACCAGCATATCATCACGGATCCCGGTCAGCTCCTCGATCGCAAACGGCAGCGGTACTTTTGGATCGACAAACTGAGAAAAACGGTCCACAAGCTTTCCGCCGACGACCTTGACAGCCCCGATTTCAATGATCTTGTGCACATTCGGGCTAAGCCCTGTTGTCTCCAAGTCAAATACTACATACGAATCAAGCAGGCTTTGTCCCTTCGGCTCATGCACAATGCTTTTTAGATCGTCCACCAGGTACGCTTCCACGCCGTAGATGATCTTAAAATCAGACCCCTTTGGGATGGCGTGGTTCGCGATCGGAAACGCCTGGATCGCCCCATGGTCCGTGATCGCAAGCGCCTTATGTCCCCATGCGATCGCTTGGTTGATAATATCCCCCACGTCCGATATACCGTCCATATCGCTCATTTTCGTATGACAGTGCAGCTCAATCCGCTTTTTCGGACTCGTATCCATCCGGCGCACGACAAAATCCGGAATTTTCTTAATGCCCGCGATAGAACTAAGCGTCAGCTCGCTGTCAAACCGATCAAACGCCGTCACGCCCTTGATCTTTAAAAACGCGCCCTTTTTCACCTCGCCAAGCAGCTCGCCCAACTGGTCATTTTTCGAAAAAATCTTAATCACGATCGAATCCGTAAAATCCGTCAGCGTAACGATCACAATGCTCTTTTCCCCGCTGCGAAGCTCTCTTGTATCCACCGAGAGCACCTGGCCGCGGATCGCGATCTCGCCCATCTCACCCTCGATCTGGTCGATGGCAACCGCCTCGTCCTCAAAATCCCTGCCATAGACGACATCCGGATTGTCCGAGCGCCGCAGCGGATAATCTCTGCGGAAGCTTCCTCTGGCAGGCTGCCCCTTCTTCCCCGCTGCCTGTTCGGATTTCGCGGAGCCAGCAGACGCCAAGCCCGCACGATCCTCCTTCAAAGACTTGCCCGCAGACGCTTGATCCGTCCCTTGTCCAAAACCGCCGTAGCTGCCCGGCTCCCCAGCTCCCCCAGACGCATCCAAAGCCGCAGCGTCCGCAGCATCCAACGGCTGCCCACGCTGCAATCCGCTCAGTATCCGCCGAATCTCATTTGTAAGCTGCTGGTCGCTGTCTTTTTTATGGCTGTTATCCTTCTTTTTCTCAAACACTGGCTCGATCGTAAGCTCCATACCGCAGCGGTCGCGTACGATCTTATACAAGATCTCCAAAAGCTCATCCGAACGCTCCCGCGCCACGATCGAATCTTCAAGGTACAGCCTCATATGGTGCTCTGCGTCAAACTCCAGCCGCGCACAGCGGAATAGATTATAAATTAAAAGACTGTACACTTTCATTTCTTCCAGTATACTGTCTTTATAAATATCCATCAGCGTTTCCGGCGTATACTGCGCGGAAAGCTGATAGCGCTCTATGATCTTCACCGTTAGCTCCTGCTGCGGAAACAGCTGGTTTTTCATGTTCCGCTCCAACTGGAAAATATTTTTCTTCTGGATCAGCCTCGTCCCATGCAGATACACCCGAAGGTGTGTGCGGGCCCGGTTTGACACGACCCGCTGCACCTGCACATTGGATAATAGCTGCTGCATTTCCCCGTTTACCTTTAAGACAGGAAACACCTCAAAAAAGCCTTTCTCCATCCTCTTTCACTCCCTATCTTCAGCCGTTCCAATGCAAAAGCTCCTCACGCAGCGCTGGCAAAAGCTCATGCTCCGGCAGCTTTTTAACGATCTGACCATGACGGATCAAAAGCCCCTCGCCACAGCCTCCGGCAATGCCGATATCCGCTTCCTTTGCCTCTCCCGGCCCATTTACAACACAGCCCATGACTGCTACCTTGATATCCAGCGGGATATCCGCCACCATCTCCTCCACTTGGTTCGCAAGCCCGATCAGATCGATCTTCGTCCTGCCGCACGTCGGACAGGAAACGACCTCAATCCCTCCCTTGCGCAGCCCAAGTGTCCGCAAAATAAGCTTTGCCGAGCGGATCTCCTCTACCGGATCCCCGGTCAGCGAAACACGTATCGTATCTCCGATCCCTTGGTGGAGAATCAGCCCCAGCCCGACCGCAGATTTGATATTTCCGCTTAAAAGCGTTCCCGCCTCGGTAATGCCCACGTGGAGCGGATGGTCAGTCTGTCCGGCAATCAGTTCATGCGCGCGGACGCACATCAGCACATCTGAGGACTTAATGCTGATGACTAGGTTGTCATAGCCCATATCCTCAATGCGCTTCACCTGTAAAAGCGCACTCTCTACGAGTCCCTGCGCTGTGACCCCGTGGTATTTTTCCACCAGCTCCTTTTCCAAAGAACCGCTGTTTACGCCGACGCGTATTGGGATCCCACGCTCCTTTGCCGCATCCACAACCGCCTGTACGCGCTCCTTTGCGCCAATATTGCCCGGATTGATCCGTATCTTATCCGCGCCGCGCTCGATCGAAGCGATCGCAAGCCGGTAGTCAAAATGGATATCCGCAACGACCGGAAGCTGCACCTGCTTTTTGATCTCTGCCAGCGCGTCCGCCGCTTCCATTGTCGGTACTGTACAGCGGACAATCTCACAGCCCGCAGCAGCAAGGCGCTGAATCTGTGAAACCGTTGCCGCCACATCCTCCGTACGTGTATTGGTCATTGATTGAATCAGGATTGGATTTCCGCCGCCGATCACACGATTCCCAATCTTTACCGCTTTTGTTGAACTTTTCATCGTCACTCCACCTTTATCGGAAACAAAGAAATTATTACATCACAATTTTACGAATATCATTAAACATGATAACAACCATCAGCACCATCAGAAGCATCAAAAATACGAGGTTTACCGCACCCTCTTTATTCGGGTCCATCCGTTTGCCCCGGACTGCCTCCACAATCAAAAACACCAGCCTGCCCCCGTCCAGCGCCGGAATCGGCAGCAGGTTCATAATGCCAAGGTTGGCAGACAACAGAATACAGATATTCAGCATATTCAAAAAGATCATAAAAACGCCGCTGGATTTTACTTCTGTATACGTATCACCAATCGTTTTTACAATGCCGACAGGCCCAGACATATCGTTAATACCCACATGACCCGTAACAAGCTGCCCTAAGCTTTCCACCGTCGAGCAGATCCAGTACTTAACCTCATACACGCTGTACTTAAGCGTTTCCGCCAGCGTTCCCTTTGAACGCGCCGTCGTACCGTAAAAGCCAAACAAATACCGGCCGCTTTCCTCATCAAATTTTGGCACGAGCATCGTCGTATGCTTCTCATCACCCCGCCGATACGTGATCTCCACCGGTTCGTTCGCGTGGAAATACGTATATATAGATACCTCCCGGTACAGATGGATCGGCTTGTTTCCCATCTTCACAATCTCATCTCCAGCCTGAAGGCCCGCCTCCGCCGCTGGATACCCTTCCATCACATCCGTCAGCACCGGGCGGTCAAACCCAACGCTCGCAACGAGGATCAGTGAAAACGCGATAGCCATAATAAAATTAAACACCGGGCCTGCCGCTACGATCGAAGCCCGCTGGAGCACCGTCTTATTGTTAAACCCACGGTCGTCATCGCTTGCCTCGTCCTCGCCCTCCATCATGCACGCCCCGCCAAACGGCAAAAGCTTGAGGGAATATTTCGTCTCTCCTTTGGTAACACCGACCAGCGTAGGCCCAAGACCAAGGCAAAATTCATTCACCCTAACGTCATGATGCTTTGCCAGCAGGAAATGTCCCAGCTCGTGAAACAGGATAATCACGCTGAAAATCAGCAACGCTAAAATAATATTCAATTTACCACCTGCTTTCTATCCATTCATAAACCGCCTGCTCTGTATCCAATACCGCATCCAGATCCGGATGCTCCGTATACGAACAGTGTAGCATACATTCGTTAATAATCTGTGTAATTTCCAAAAAATTTATTTTTTTCTCTAAAAATTTCGCAACCGCACGCTCATTGGCCGCATTTAAGATCGTCGGCATATTTCCGCCGCGCCGCGCCGCTTCATACGCAAGGCGAAGCCCGTCAAACGTCTCCATATCCGGCTTTTCAAACGTCAGAGAGCCAAGCGCAAAAAAATCCAGCCTTTTCCCAGACAAAGGCCTGCGCTGCGGATAATAAAGCGCATACTGGATCGGCAGACGCATATCCGGCGTTCCAAGCTGTGCTAGGATACTGCCGTCCTCATATTCCACCATCGAATGAATGACCGACTGCGGCTGCACAACGACCTGGATACGGTCTAACTCCGTCCCAAACAGCCATTTTGCCTCCATAACCTCCAGACCTTTGTTAATCATTGTCGCGGAATCAATCGTAATCTTTTTTCCCATGCTCCAGTTCGGATGCTTTAACGCATCCTCCAGCGTCACATCCGCAAGCTGCGCGCGCGTCTTTCCACGAAACGGCCCGCCGGAGGCAGTCAGCAGTATTTTGTGTATCCGGTTTGCGCCTTCTCCATTTAGTGCCTGAAAAATCGCGCTGTGTTCGCTGTCTACCGGAAGTATCGACACCCCGTACTGCTCTGCCAGCGGCATGATCAAATGCCCTGCTGTGACAAGCGTTTCTTTATTGGCAAGCGCGATCTGCTTTTTCGCTTGGATCGCCGCCACCGTCGGACGCAGGCCAAGCATTCCGACGATCGCCGTAACGAGCATTTCGGATTCTGGAATAACGGCTGCTTCGATCAGGCCGTCCATACCGCTTACTACCTTGACCGGCAGGTCGCTTACCGCAAGCCGAAGCTGCTTTGCGTCCTCCTCTTCCCATACTGCCGCAAGCTTTGGCTCAAATTCCCGTATCTGGCTTTCCAGCAGCTTGATATTTTTCCCGGCGGCAAGCGCCCAGACCCGGATATCCTTCTGTTCCCTGGCTATCGCAAGCGTCTGTGTCCCGATCGAGCCAGTAGATCCAAGAATCGCTATATTTTTCATAATTTCACCCTTTTCCTACAGCATATATTTCGCCAGATAATAGATCACAGGCGCCGTAAAGATCACGCTGTCAAAGCGGTCCAAAATCCCGCCGTGTCCCGGTATCAGCGTCCCATAATCCTTGATCTCGTAATTTCTTTTAATCGCCGACGCAGCCAGATCACCGATCATAGAGATCAAACCGCCTACCGTACTGATCGACGCCAATAAAAGCAGCTGCCCGTTCGAAATACCCATCTGCTCCCGAAACAGCGCCGCATAAAGCGCTGTTAACAAAAACGTACCTGCCAGCCCGCCTACGGCGCCCTCCACCGATTTTTTCGGCGACAGCACCGGGGACATCTTGTGTCTGCCAAACTTAACGCCCACACAGTACGCACACGTATCACATCCCCAGGAACACAAAAAGATCAGCCATACGATATACGCCCCCTGCTGCAGCATCCGCGTCTGCCAGACACAAGAAAGCATGACCGCCACATAAAATACCCCGAAAAATACAGCTAAGATCTGCGACGCGTGGTATTTCGGATACGCCAGCACATACACCGCCAGCAAAACGATCAAAAATCCAATGACGAACAGCATCGTATCCGGTATCCAGCGCCAATACAGATCCGCATCAAAGACAACCGCTGCCGCATAGCCGACCACAGCCGCAGGCGTTTTTTCCAGTTGAAATACGCGGTAAAGCTCCCACATCCCGATCAATGACAGAATGCCCAATGCAAACAGCAGCACCTCTCCTCCGGTAATGATCAAAACGAGCGCCGCCGCTACAAGCACGATACCGCTTATCAGCCTTGTTTTAAACATAACCCTCTAACCCTCCGTATCTGCGCTCCCTATGCTGGAACGCTTCTACTGCCTTCTTTAACTCCGTTTCGTCAAACTCTGGCCACGGCACATCCGTAAAATAAAACTCGCTGTAGGCAAGCTGCCAGAGCAGGTAATTCGACAGCCGCTGCTCCCCGCTCGTACGAATCAGCAAATCCGGATCGGGAATGTCCGCTGTATCCAGATACCGTGAAAATACTTCCTCCGAAACGTCCTCCTCCGCAAGCCGTCCGTCCCGGACGTCTTTGTACATTTTTTTCATCGCGCGCAGTATCTCATCCCGGCTGCCATAATTTAGCGCAATCTGAAAATTAAAGCCGTCATAGACCGCGGATTCCCTCTCCAGCTCTAAAATCTGTTCCTGCAGCCGCGGCGTCAGACGGGAAATATCACCCAGCACGCGCACGCGCATATTATTCTTTTTCGCAGTTTTCAAACAGGTTTTCATATAGCTGCCGAGCAGCCGCATCAGCTCGTCTACCTCAGGCTGCGGCCGGCCCCAGTTTTCCGTGGAAAACGCATAGACCGTAAGATATTTTATGCCCATATGACCCGCGATATCACAGATCTTCTCCACATTTTTCGCACCGGCCTTATGCCCGTAATTACGCGGCATTCCCTTGCTTTTTGCCCATCTTCCGTTTCCATCCAATATAATTGCAATATGCTGTGGTATGTTCATGTTCTTTTCCTTCCAGATAAAAAGCGATTCTGTGCTTCTCATAAAAAGAAGGGAACATCGCCGCGGCTATGTTCCCCGATTATCGCTAAACAGTCATGATTTCCTTCGTCTTTTCCTCAACCGCCTTGTCAATATCAGCAATAAATTTATCCGTCATTTTCTGAACCTTTTCTTCCAGCTCCTTAATCTCGTCCTCGGAAATATCCTCTTTCTTTCCAAGCTTTTTAAACGAATCGTTTGCATCACGCCGGATATTTCGGACAGCGACCTTTGCAGCTTCCCCTTTTTTCTTAACATCCTTAGCGAGCTCTTTACGCCGTTCCTCCGTCAGCTCTGGAAATACGAGACGGATCGATTTGCCGTCGTTTGTCGGATTAATGCCCAGATCGGAGGTCAGGATCGTTCTCTCAATCTCTTTTACCATGGAAGGCTCCCATGGCTGGATCTGGATCATTCTAGGCTCCGGCACATTTACATTGGCAACCTGCTGGATCGGTGTCGGCGTGCCGTAATAATCCACACGCAGCTTATCCAGAACGTGCGGATTTGCCCGCCCAGCGCGGATGCCGCCAAATTCATCCTGCAGATTGCGCATTGTTTTGTTCATTTTATCATCATACTGAACTAACCTGTCGTCCATAATTCCTCCCTGTACTTTATACGGTAATGACCGTTCCGTTGAAATCGCCGCTGATCGCTTTGATAATGCTGTCCGGTTCATTCAGGCTGAATACATACATCGGCAGCTTATGCTCCATACACAGGATCGACGCTGTCAGGTCTACGACCGCCAGCTTCTTCTCAACCACCTCTTGGATAGAAAGCGTATCATAACGCACCGCGTCCGGATTCACCTTCGGGTCGCTGTCGTAGACACCGTCCACGGCTTTTGCCAGGAGCATTCCGTCCGCCTCAATTTCAACTGCCCGAAGGACAGCCGCCGTATCTGTAGAAAAATACGGATGCCCGGTTCCCCCGGCAAAAAACACAACCATATCGTGCGCAAAATATTTATTGGCACGATCCTTAGAAAACAGCTTTGTAAAGGATCCGCATTCAAACGGCGTCAGCACGCTTGTCCGCATCCCCTCGGAACGGAAAATTTCCGATACATAAATGCAATTCATAACCGTCGCCAGCATTCCGATCTGGTCTGCCTTCGTGCGGTCGATCGAATCGCTCGTACGGCCGCGCCAAAAATTGCCGCCGCCAATAACAATCCCAACCTGGATACCGTCATCTGTCAGCCGTTTCACCTGCTTTGCGACTCTGCATACGGTCGCCTCGTCAAATCCGGTCTTTTTCTCTCCGGCTAAAGCTTCCCCGCTTAATTTCAACAGAACTCTTTTCATATTTTATTTGCCTTTCTTTTCTCCAAACAGGCTTTCTACATCGATGTCTGCGTAGCACTGAGAACAGAAGCCCTCAATGACTGCACCATTGTTGATCTGTACGGATCTGGACTTGATATTGCCAACGATAACCGCGGAAGTATCCACAACAACCGGCCCCTGCACGTCAATATCACCTTTGACTGCGCCTGCAATGACTGCGGACGTTGCGGCAATATTGCCTACAACAACAGATCCAAGGCCGATCTTCACCGTACCTGTGCTCATGATCTCGCCTTCAATCTTCGCTGCATCAGAAAATACTTCGGAAGAAGTGCTGTTGCCTTTGATCGTTCCAGTTACTTCAAGCTTACCGTTGCACTGTACATTGCCTTCCACGCGGCCGCTGATGCTGAAAGAGCCTGTAGTGGAAAGATTTCCTTTGATCGTTGTTCCTGTTGTAATAATGGATACCTCGTCAGTAACCTCCAAAGCATCGGTAGACAGATCATCATCCATCGTTACTGCTGTATCCTTTGTCAATTCCTCGTTCATTGGTAGTTCCTCCTTCATAGTTGTGCTTGGTTTCTTATTTTCAAAACTGCGGATCGTGTTTTGCGCCTTTGGTTCCGCGGCTGCCTGAGCCTTTGGCTGGGTATTCTGGACAGGGCGCGGCTGCGTGCGCTGCGGCTTTTCCTCCGCTTCCTTTAAGAGCGCGTCAAAATCGAAAGGCAGATCATCCTCTTCCTTCGGCGGCTCTAAGATCGTATCAAAGCTTCGAAGCGCTGCCTGAATGGATTCCTCCTTTTTTGCTGCCGTAACATTCTCCGGCTTTGGCTCCTGCTTCGTCGCTGCCTGCGGCTTTGCTGGCTGCTCTGGCGTTTGTTTTTGCGCTGCCTGCGGCTTTGCTGGCTGCTTCGGCGCTGCTGGCTGCGGCTTTACAGCCGGTTCCGCCGCCTGCTTCGGCGCTGCCTGCGGCTTTGGTGCTTCCTTTGGCTTTGGCGCAGGAGCTGGCTTTTCCAGCACTGGCTCTTCCGGCTGGATCTGCACCTGCTTTGCTGGCTCTTTTTTGTCCACACGCTCCAACAGGCCGTCCAGCTTGGACAGCTCAGATTCAATGTCCAAGTCTCCCTCCAGAGTATTTACCATCATCTCCGGAGATTCTTCCAGCTCTTCTTCCAGTTCAAAATCTTCCCCTGGCAGCAGCTCATTTACCGCCAGAGACAGATCATCCTTGAAATCCTTAAAAAAACTCATTTCTTACCTCCATTTATCCATATGTAGTCAATCTTCCACACTTTCCGCCGAAATATGCTGCACAAGCCTGGTATTTTCATCAATCGGCAGGATCTGCGCATCCATAGCAAGAAGCTTTTCTATAATCACTGATAATGCCTTTACGGTATTCGTCTTATTTTCCGCGTCATGCATCAGTACAACAGACGTACGATACTTTACAACGTCCTGCATCACGTTGTCAACAAGCTCTTTTACCGTATAATCATGATAGGTTGCATCTCCGCATTCTACATTCCAGTCAAAATAGGTAATCTCTTTTTCCTTGAGCACCTTGATAAATTCCTGCATTTCCAGCTTGCTGACCTGATTCGAGCTGCCTCCTGGAAATCGGTACAGACTGCATTCCACTCCCGCGGCCTCCTGGATCAGGTTCCTGATACGTGTAAGATCCTTCTCAAATGCCTCTACCGAATCGTAAATTTCCTCATACTTATGCGTATAGGAATGCATACCGATCGAATGTCCCCGCTGCGCGATCTCCCGATACAGCTCCAGCGATTGTTCGTCCTCCCTGCCGGTAAGAAAGAACGTTGCCTTAATATGATATTTATCCAAAACACGCAGGATCTTTTTTGTATTTTTACTCGGCCCGTCATCAAAGGTAAGATAAACCCTACGCTCCTCTTGTGCTTCTTTATTCTTTTCAGCTTTTTGTACACCGTGCGCAACAGATTCTAACTGCGCCTTGTCATCTGTGTCCCTCGCTGCAAGCCGTACGCCTGCCACTCCCGCGCTGGCAGACGCCGCATTCCCACGATCCTTGCTGTCCTTCCCCGTAACAGCTCCATATGCACCGCCGGATTTTTGCGACTGGTTTTCCTTCTGCTCCACCTGCTGGCTGCGGATGGTATTTTCAGTGATAATATCAATCTGCTCTTGAAGAGAATGTACCTTTGCGATCAAGGTAAGAGAAATAAGCGTCTGTGCCAGCAGCCATGTGATCAAAAACCAGACCAGCCCTGTTTTCATTCGCTGTACCCGTTTTTTACGTGCGAGGCGGTCGTTTAGCCCTTCATTTTTATCATTCATTCAATTTTCCCAGCCCCCTGGTCATTATTATCCAAATCATTGTAACACATTTGATTCCCAATGAATACGATTTTTTTGCGTAATATTGTTGTTTTTTTAAAAGGCATTTCCTGTATTTTTCTGTCTTTTTTAAATATTTTTCAAATTTTTCTGTTTATTTAATGAATTTTCTGTCAATTATTCCTGACGCTTTGCCACGGATACAGTATAGCATTGTTTGTTTAAAATGTCATTATGAAAAATTTTCTTTTCTTAAAAATTACCTAAAAATAAGGAGCATGGCTTCTGCCACCCTCCTTATTTTTACAGTCCTTAAAATCCAGGCCGCATTCTCTTCCTACAGCAGCTCATCCACCTTAATTCCTTTTACGTCCTCTGCCACCAGCTTCATCTTCGTTACCATATCTGCAACCTGCTGCTTGACGTCTTCTTTCACGCTGTCCATCTTAAGCATGGCCTCTGTCATACCGTCTCCCAGGATCGTATCCGGGCCGTCGTCGGAATGCCTGTGCTCTTCCTGCGCTTTTTCCGGATCCATGAGCGCTTCCAGCTCTTCTCTGCGTTCCTTGATCTCTTCGAGTTTTTCTTCTTCCTCTTTTTGCTCTTCCTTCTTTTCCTCTGACTCTTCGATCTCTTCTTCGAATTTTTCATCGACATGGTCGACTGCCTCATCCATGAGTATTCCCTTGATCTCATCACTGGCTTTTTCCATAATATCATCCGCCTCTAGCTGGGCGTCTACCATATGATGATATTTCAGCCGTTCCAAAGCAATCCCGCGGATCGCGCCATTTTCCTCGATCAGCCCTTTTAACGCGTCCTTGAGCTTTTCCTTCTGCGGCGCAACCCCTTTATCAAGCTCCAGTACGCGCTGCTGATACTCTGTGTAGCCCTCGCCGTAGCCCTGCTCATGCAGCTCTTTTGCACGATCCAGCTCCTCTGGCGTCATCCAAAGCTCCATTGTCTTCTCGTCGGCCTTTGCCCAATCTGGTACATTTTGATACTTTTCCAGTATTTCCAGATCCTTTTGCTCCTGGCTGTCCGGATCTATATTGTATTCCTGACGGAGCGCTTCCTTGCCTTCCTCGATTTCCTTAAGCCTCTGGTTGGCCTCCCCGTACATACGCTCATAGTGCTCAATAAGGCCTCTGCGATTTTGCACGTCATCGTCAATCTTTTTATCCCCTGCATATGCATCGCTGACAATCTTATAGGCCCGTTTCTGGGCTGTTTGGCGCTTCTGGGCAATCGGGTCAAATGTTCCGTTTAAAATAGAAGCCGGACCTGAATCGAAGCTGCGCTGTTTCCTGCCGAACACATCTGCTTTTTGCACATTCGAAAAGGCTGGGTTGACTCCTGTAAAAAAATTAATGCTGCTCATATGCTCACACCCTTTCTTATTCTAAGTTAGTTCTAATTCTAAGTTAGTTCTAAGCTAATTTAAAACTAGATCGCAAAATCAAAGTTCTGGCCCAGCTTACGCTCTTCGTCGGTACGTACCGTATCGCTGCGCTGCGCAAAGACCGTATCGTTGATCTTTCTTATCAGCTCTTCGATCGAGGAGGCTTCTACGGTCACCGTATTTTTATCCTCCTTCATCTGCGCCTTTTTCTGATCCTCGGCCTTCTGCGCGCGCTTATCCTCTGCACGCTCCTTCTCCTGCGCTTTTTTATCCTTTTTCTTTGCTTCTGCCTTCTTTTCGGCATTTCGCTCGATCCGGTCTTTTTGGGCCGCCAATGATTTGTCGATCACAGCAAAAAAGGATGTGGTGCCATTGCTGTTTACCTGCATACCGTAGCCTTTTACACTTGAGGCATTGGATCCGAGGCTCTGCGCAATCTGCGGAAGCTTCTGCGCGGAAGCGCTGATGATCCCCTCGTATTGCTTGCGGTATTCCTCATCCTCAGCCATACGCTCAATTTTTTCCTCATCAATGAGCACGACCATTTTGTTCGGATTTGCAAAGCTTCCAGCATTGGCCTTTGCCTGCTCCTTCATATCCTTGCTGACAAGGATAAAATCCATATTGGAATACTTTTTACGCAGCTGGTCATAATATTTCTGCGCTTTTTCGGAAAGCTGCGGCTCACCGATCGTCCTGCCGTTTGTAACCTTGGCTTTTTTTACATCCGAAGCTTGGCTTTCTTTCTGCGTTTTCGTACCCTGCGTGGTCCTGTCATAGCCTGCAGCCGCGGGATAACCTGCGGCCGCGCCTATTTCTGTCTGTGTTATCGCGGTCATAATTTTTTCCTCCTTGAAATGTTATGAAATTCCTTTTTATATAAAGCAGACGCTTACGCCCGCCGTATACCCAAACCTTTGATCCCACTCATGCAAAAAGAAGCTGGCTAACTCCAAAAGTCAAACTGGCTCGCATATTGTGAATATACGCTGCCCTGCCCATTGTACTGATTCGACGTGCTTTCCATACCTGCCTTCGCATTATTCGCGATCCGATCCGCAAGAAACGACGTTTTCGACGCAAGGCCGTCTTCGCCGGTAAACACATTTTGAATATCTTCTACTGAAGAAGCGTTCAGCTTTTCTTTATCAATAGACAGCTTTCCGTCATTTCCGATCGTAATACCGATCTTTTCCAGCTGCTCACGGTTGTCTGACGCGGCTTCCTTAAGCATATCTGCGTAATACTGGTCCAGAACATTCGTAGACTTTTTCAGGCTGGAAAGTGTGGAATTGTAGCGCTCTACATAGGTCTCTACCGCTGCATAGGCTTCGTCGCTGCCGCCGCTTTCCTTGATCTTTTCCCAAAAAGACTCATCGCCCGTAGCCGCCAGCTTATCCGTATGCTCTTTTAAGCTCTGCGCCGCTTTTTCCGTTTTCTTATAATTAGCAATCATTGCGGAGGATACTTTTTTATCTTTATTTTTATTTAAAGCATCCAAAAGCGTATCGCCGCCTGACGAGGACTCGTCGTTGATGTAGCTTAAAATACTGGTCTGATTAATCGGTATTCCTGTCCGCTTCGCTGTTTCGTTCAGCATATGTGTCGTAATTCTCATGCTATTACCTCCTGTTTGTCAGTGGGATCCTTCACTGAATCATAGTCTCATATAGTATATCGGCAAATTCAGCAGAACTTAACAGAAAATGTCATGAATAGATGAAGAAATACAAAATTTTAAAATAAAGGATGCAAATTTAGCTGGTATTATGATACAATATTCTTTACAGTCTAAAACAAAGGAGTGTCCTGAAATGAAGAAGTTTCATAACATCAAACAAAAAATCATTTTTTACGTCATGTCCGTGGCAATCTTTCAGGCTGTCATGATCTCCCTGATCATGTCTATCGGCAATATTCGTTCCACGAACACAACGCTTCTGGACAATATGCAGACGACCGCAAGAATCGCTTCCCAAAGCATCAGCTCGAACCTGCATCTTTTGACAGAAAGAATGTACCAGCTTTCCACGCAAGCGGTTTTTCAAGACGCTGCATCGACCGATGCACAAAAAAAAGAGAGCCTGGACAACGCAAAGCTCCAGATCGAATTTGTCTGGCTGGCTGCCTATGATCTGGATGGCAGCAAGCAGTACGGCGACGACACCGCCCCTGCTTCCATTACAGACCAAAAGTATTATTCTTATTTAACAAAAACCGGAAGCACCGTGATCAGCGATCCCTACGCATCTGATGATATTCTGCAGCTGTGTGTCGCGATCCCTTATCAGGTGAACGATGAGCCGTCCGGATACTTAGTCGGAAGCTATAAATACGATCTATTAAATGATGTTTTAAGTATGCTGATCGTAGGGAGCACCGGGAGCGCCTGCATCTTAAATGAAGAAGGCCAGATCATCGGCGACCGAAATAAAGAAATCGTTGCCGAGAAAAAAAATATATATGACAGCGCAGACGGCAATGCCAAAGAAGCCTTTGATAAGGCGCTTGCCTATCAGACGGGTGCGGATATCATTTCGTTTGACGGCAGAAAAAGCTACGTCGGATATGCGCCGATCCCAGGCACCAACTGGGCGCTGCTGATCCATGCCCCGCAAATTGAGTTTATGGATACGGTTATTTCCTCTATTTTGCTGACGGTTCTGCTGGCAGTCTTTTCCCTGCTGATTGGCATCGTCTGGATCACGATCGTCTCCAAAAAAATATCCGCTTCCTTATCGTCGGCTACCACACGCCTGCAGGAGCTTGCAGACGGTAACCTGACCAAGGAAGTAATCCCGTCAAGATCCAACGATGAAACCGCTATCTTGACCGACGCGCTGACCAAAACGATATCCAGTCTGAACGCATACATACAAGACATCCGCATTTGCCTGGGCGCACTGGCAGGCGGTGATTATACCGTAGAAATCCCTGATAACTTTCACGGAGATTTTACTTCCATCCGGGATTCGTTAAATTACATTGCGATTTCTTTAAACCGCACGATGCTGCGCATGAATGAATCGTCACAGGAGGTCAACGAAAATTCCATGGAAGTATCCGATTATGCAAGACAGCTTCAGGAAGCTTCGTTAAAGCAGGCAGAATTTTTACAACAGCTAGAGGACAGCGCCAGCTCGATTACAGACGCTATCGAAAAAAATAAAGAACAGGTACTTCAAATGGAATCCTGCTCCAAGAATGCAGGAGAAAAAACCGCTGCGGGCGGCAGCTCCATGCAGAGTCTTTTGACGCTTATGAGCGATATCAGCAACTCTGTAGAAGAAATATCCAAGATCAGCAAGCTGATCAACGATATCTCGTTCCAGACAAACCTGCTTTCGCTAAACGCTTCCATAGAGGCAGCCAGAGCCGGCGAGGCCGGACACGGCTTTGCAGTCGTCGCCGCGGAGATCGGACAGCTGTCCGCGAAAACGTCCGAAGCGTTAAAGCAGACCGATACGATCATTGAACAGTCGGCGCAAATGATCCAAAAAGGTGTGGAATCAGCCAACGAAACAGCCGCGGCCTTCCATGAAATAGAAGCCGTCGCAGAGCAGTACCGGGAAATTTCCATCCAGCTTGCCGCTACGGCGAAAAAGCAGACGACAGCTATGTCCTGCGTATCCGACCAACTGGATTCTATCCGCAGCATTGCAGACGAGAATCTCCGTCTGGCACAGGATACAAACAATATGGCTGCAAGCTCTCTCAAGCAATCCGAAAGCCTGCACCAGTATGTTTCACAGGTAAAATTAAAAAAAGAATAAAAAAAGAACAAGTAAAATCTCAGGAGGACTTATGTATCAAAAGATTATCCAAAAATATAAAATAACACTTATATTTCCTGTTCTTTTGTGTACCTGGCTTCTGTCTGGCTGCAGCTCGTCTCATTTAAAGGACGGCTTTTATACGGCGCAGATGTCTGAGTACTCGCACGGCTGGAAGGAATACCTTTGTATTATGGTAAAAGACGACAAGATCGTCTATGCGGAATTTAACGCCAAAGACCCAAGCGGCTATATCAAAGCATGGGATAACGCCTATATGCGGAATATGGCTGCCGTCGAAAGTACCTATCCGAATGATTATACAAGAAAATACGTCGCGCAGCTTATGGAAGCGCAAGGCACAGACGGTCTGGATACCGTCAGCGGCGCAACCCACTCCGGAAATAACTTTGTCCGGCTTGCTGCGGCTGTGATCGAACAGGCCGCAAGCGGTAACCCAAATACGGTCACGGTACAAGCCGAAGAAGAATAAGCCAGCACGTCAAAAAGTGTGCACAGCGTACGCTTGGATATCCTTCCAGCTCTGCGCTGCCGCACACTTTTTCTGATCAAAAATAGCAAAGCTTCCTAATAATCAAAACTCAAATTCTTCATTTTCCTTTGTGATCGTAACGATCCTCTTTAGAAAATAATCATGATCCGTCCGCTTTTTGTATGCTTCGATCATCGAATAATCCTGCCACATATGCATCGGGAATACATGGTCAGCATCTACATTCTGCATAAAATAACCAAACCCCTTGAATGCATCTTTTTCCTGACGCGGATCAAGCGGTACAAACGCCGCGTGAAAATGCTCGTTTGCCAGCTTGCGCATTTCCCGCTTAAAGCTACGTTCCATCCGCCCATTGATCAGATCACCAACACCTTCCCAATACCACCAGTTTAAGTCTCCGGCATGATAAAAGCTCTTTTCCTCCGCCTCTACACAAAATGCCACACCGGCATCTGTCGAAGTCAGCGTGCGGATCTTGATCGTTCCTATCTCATACTTTTTCTCCGGTGCAGCATAGGTGATCCGCTCTGTGATATGCTCTGAAAATCCATGCTTTTTCAAAAAATTCCGGCTCATTTTGCAATCCTTGGAAAAAATGAACCGCACGCTCGGATATGCTTCCGCCAGCTTGAGATCGTCCATATCAAAATGATCTTGGTGCTTGTGGCTGGCAAATACGTAAAGCTCCTTTGCACGATCCAGCGGCGGGATCGTTCCGGTAAATGTAAAACCGTTCAAACGATCCCCTGCAAAATGATCAAACAATAAAATCGTATGCTCCAGCTCCACAAGAAAGCTGCTGTGATGTAAAAATCTAATCTTCATTTTTCTTTTCTCCTGTCCTTTATAGCCGCTTTACGATATCCAGTACCCAATCATCCTCCTGCCTGTCATACGGGATCCTGGCCACATCTCCCGCCGCTTCTGTCTCATAACAGCAGGAATAGCCAAATCCTGCCAGACCGGGCAGCTTGTAAAAGCCTCCGAACACAATATAGACGTCCCCTCTGGCTTTTTTTGCGCATAGCAGCTGTTCAAACGCCTGTTTTTTGACATACACATAGTGGTCGTCATAGGATATCATTCGGCGCAGGCTGTCGTCCGAAGCCAACATCTGCGTGTCGCCGTCCTGCTCCCACGTATAGACCCATATGCTGTCATCCTCATTGTACCTGTCATAAGAATTGCTCTGAATCCAAGCGATCTGCGCGATCACGCACAGCGCAGCGCCCGCAAAAATACCGGCGGCCGCAGCCCTTTTATATGGCTGGTAGCGAGCGATCCTTGTCAGCCTCCGGCTGATCTGCACATATTCCTTCTCCTGTGCAAATGCGGCCGATGCAAAGCTCCCATTACCCTGCATCTGCAAAAGCTTCATACTCTTGATCAAAAGCCTCCCATAAGCATATGCGCTCCCCTCGCTTTGCTGGATCGTCGCAAGGTCGCAGATTTCCTCCAGATCCTCCCGAAAGCACCGCGCGCCAAAGGAAGCCGCAAACAGCGGATTCATCCAGAGCAATACGCCCAGTACATCCCAGATCAGGTAAAACCATAAATGTCCCAGCCGGATATGCATCTGCTCATGCAGCACGATCATCCGCAATTCGCTGCTGTCATAGCTGTGGAGGATGATCCTTGGCAGGATAATCCTTGGCCGCAGTAAGCCGGCTGCAAACGGCGATACTGGCATCCCGGCAGCATAAACGGTCACACCGCCCGCCTCTGTTTTTTCCAAGCCGGCAAGCATACTGCGAAGCCTCCTTCTTTTTCTGACCATCCGTATGCCCAGAACAAGCACACCGCCCAAATACAGCCAGCAAAACCAGACGTGCTCCATACAAATATGCGAGCACCAGGAAAACAGGAAAACGCCTGTCCGCGTCTCATAAAAAAAACGCATTCTGCCCGCAAACAATACCGGGATCAAAAGGCTCCATAACGCCCCTTTTAAAAACACGTTCCTTTTCAGCGCCGTTTTGCGCAGCAAAAGGATCAGCGCAAATACAAGTACCGATAACAGCATACACCGAACGAGCTGTAATCCATAATAAACGGCGCACACATTCAAATATCCAATTCCCCGATTCCATAGCTCCCATCCTGTCATGCCGCAGCTGCCTCCTTATCCTGCTTTATATATCGGACAGGACTGGCGGATCCTACAGCTGCTTTTCATAACAGCTTTTGGTTAAACGTATGTCTATACTGTAAAAGCTGCTATTTTATTCTGTACATCTACCTGTTTTGTTGCTATAATACAAAATAAAGGCCTGCATAGGATATCACATAAATCATAAAGAAAGAAGGGATGCACATGGGAATGAGCGATAAACAATACGATGGAATGCTGCTGGATTTTATTGAAGATTTTGAGGATATCGAAGAAATCGCTTTATCTTTGCCAGAGAGCCAGCAAAAGCAAAAGCTGCTGGAGATGATTGACAAAAAAAAGAAAAAAACAGAACACAGGACAGCATTTCTGCCATCCTGTAATCACAAAACTGCTCTTTGGCCTTAAATAATAATACAGACCATTCCTCCGTTGGAATCATTGACAATTTTCTGCATCGTATCCTGCAGCTTCATCTGGCTTTCATCGTCCATCATAGAAATCTTATGGCTGATACCGTCCTCCATCAGCTCGCCGATCGTCTTGCCGAAAATATTGGTATTCCATACGCCCTCGGTGGAATTTTGCCCCTCCTTTATGTACTCCTTTAATCCCTGCGCCTGCTCCTCGCTGCCGACGATCGGCGCGATCTCTGTCTCGATATTGGCGCGTATCATATGAATGGACGGGGAAGAAGCTTTGATCTTTACTCCATACTGGCTGCCATGCTTAATAACCTCCGGCTCATCCAGTGCGATATCCGAAAGCTGCGGCGACACCACGCCATAGCCCTTCATGCGCACGGACTGCATTGCATCCGCCACCTTATCGTATTCCTGCTTTTTCGCAGCCATTTCCCGTATCAGGCGTATCAGCTCGTACTCACCATGCACCTGCACGCCGGTCAGCTCCGAAATATTCTCATAATAATACTTCTGAGCGACCTCCATACGGATCTCCGCCGTACCATCCGACAGATTCATCTGCTCCAGCTTGATCTTTTCTAAATATTCGCCGTCCGGCTTAAATTCATAATTGCGCACATCCTTGACAAATGTGACCTCCTGCAGTATTTTCTTTGCATTTTCAATGACGTTCTTTTTCACCGGACGTTCCTGTCCGAGCAGATCTACCCACTTCGGCAAATAAAAGTTCATCCGTACAACTGGAAATTCATACAAGATCTGTTCTAAGATCTGGTTCACATCCTCCTTGCGCAGCTGCTCACAGTTGACGGGCATAACCGTAACCCCGTACTGTGCCTCCATCTGCTGCGCTGTCTGCCGCGCCTCGTCGCTATAAGGCTTTGCCGAATTTAACAGCATCAAGTAAGGCTTTCCGCTCTTTTTCAGCTCGTTTACCGTCTCCTGCGTCGGTTTTTGGTAATTTGCCGCCGGAATCTCTGTCACAGTACCGTCCGTCGTCACGACGATCCCGATCGTCGCATGGTCCTTGATCACCTTGCGCGTCCCGGTTTCAGCCGCCTGCGAAAACGGGATCTCCTGCTCTGACCAAGGCGTTTTTACCATTCGCTCCACACCGTTTTCCAAATGCCCGCTTGCCCCCTCAACCATATAGCCTACACAGTCGATCAGGCGCATCTTGACCCGGATATCGTCGGTCAGCCGGATCTCCGCCGCATCCTTTGGGATAAACTTCGGCTCGGTCGTCATGATCGTCTTGCCCTGCGCCGACTGCGGCAGCTCATCCCTTGTCCGCGCCCGGACATTCTCATCCTCGATATTCGGAATGACCATCTGTTCCATAAAGCGCTTGATAAATGTGGATTTCCCGGTACGCACCGCACCGACTACGCCCAGGTAGATCTCTCCGTTTGTTCTTGCCTGGATATCTTTATATAAATTGTACTGCTCCATCCTCCCTGTCCTTCCTGCCAAAAATTCACTTTCTATACTTTATGTCATTGGACGGGAACTATGCCTATTTTTTATTTCCGCTCCTCTCTTTTTATAAAAGCGCCGAAATTCCCTCGCTTTCCCTTGCTCGCGCGATGGGAAAATAATAGCGTCGGATTGCAGCACGTACATAGATTCGTAACTGCCAGATGATCTTCCAAGATCCCTGCTTCTTTTAATACGAGCTCGTTTGCCTTCCACAGATCCAGCTGGTATTTCCCAGCAGCTCCAGGTGCGCACAGACGTTCTTTTTCTGACGGAAATTCCGCCAGAAACTGCTGCGCCACATCCTCGCTCACCTCATAGCACGACTGGCAGATCGAAGGGCCGACCGCGCAATAAAGCTCTTCCGGCCTGCTGCCAAACGCCTCCTGCATCGCGCGCACCGTTGCAAGCCCCATACGCGCTACGGTCCCGCGCCAGCCCGAATGGCTGACGCCCACCGCCCCATGCACCGGATCCGCAAACAAAAGCGGCACACAGTCCGCAAAAAACGCCGCCAGCACAACCCCCGGCTCATCTGTGATCAGCCCGTCGACATCCTGATAATCCCGTTTTCTTAAAATCCCTTTTCCGCAATCCTCACGCGTCACGACACGCACATGGTCCGTATGCGTCTGATCTGTCAAAACAAAATCTGCGACCTTCGCAGACAGCGAAATTGCCGTACGATGAAAATTCTCATCTACGGCAATTTCATCATCTCCTCTTGTATAGCTTAAGTTCAGCGTGGAAAACATTCCCTCGCTGACGCCGCCCGCACGCGTCGTAACCGCGTGTGTGACGTCTGCAAGCCGGTCAAACAAATGGAATTTTAACAAAGGGACCCCGCCCTGCGGAGTGCTGTCGCTGATATAAAATACCTGTTTGTTATCTTTCCATTTAAAATCCTGTAAGTCCATATACCCTCCTATGCCGCCTTATCTTAGATCCGAATATCACCAGCCCACATAATCAAACGCATTTTTGATCACAAGCCATTCCCCCTGCCTGCAGGCCGCAACGTCAAACCTGCACGCCTGCTGTGCGGAAATGCCCCGCTTCATGCAATAATATGCGGCTGTCCTGCTGATCTTGCGCTGCTTGCGCAGATCCACCGCCTCCTGCGGCTCTCCGCTCTGTCGGCTGCTGCGGTATTTTACTTCTACAAATACCAGATACCCGTCCTCTTTTGCGATCAGATCGATCTCTCCTTGCCTGCAGCGAAAATTTAGCTCCACGATCTGGTAGCCAAGCGTTTCAAGATACTGCGCCGCCTTTTTCTCATAATCCGTACCGACCGCCCGATGGTTGCTCATTTTTTATAATCTCCCAGCTTTTGGCGTAGTTTATCCATATCATTTACAAATACCAGTATCTCCGCTACAACCTGATACAGCTCCGGCGGTATCATATCCCCGATCTCCAGACGGGACAGCGTATCCGCCAGCTTATCATCCTGGTAGGTCGGGACGTCCGCCTCTTTTGCGGCGTCGATGATCTTTTCCGCCAGCGCGCCTTTTCCGGTCGCAAGTATTTTCGGCGCGTGTTCACCAGGCTCATACGCGAGTGCAACAGCGGTTTTTGGTCTTTCCCCTTTTTTCTGTGCCAATGCCTTCCTCCTTTATCCCTTTCTTTATCGATCATGCCCGCACATCAAAAGAATACCTGTGCACCATTCCTTTTGAAGCCGCTGTAGCAGGCTGGCTCTTCTGAAGGAAGTCCCTTACAAAATCAACCTTCTCCTTACGGCTTTCTAACGTAACCCGGCAGTTATAGCCAAGCTTTTGCAGCCGCTCCTCCAGCTGCGGCAAATGCGCTTCGATCAGGTCGTAAGCTGCGTCGTTCTCCAGATAAAACTTTGTGCTGACATTGTTATCCAGCATCTTGATCGAAACATCCGTCGTTCCCAAGTTTTCCAGCTCCAGATGTAAAAATGCAGACAATTCGCCTTCCTTCTTTTTGAGATTGCGCTTGTTCGTATATACATAAAGATCACTGTGCGCATTTTGGTTTGCCATTTTCAGCGGGATCTGTACATACGTGTACGCCTGGTTAATCTGATTCATAAACTCAATATTGTCACGTACCTGCGACGCCGCCTGCGACAGCTGGCCCGTATTCATACCAGTCTGCCTTGCCAGCTGCTCCAGCTGGCCCATCTGACGGTCCAGCCTTTGATACAGCTCTTCGACCTTATGCTCTGTCTTTAGCTCCTGTGGATGCACCGTCCACTGATCCTTCATCACATCTCGCAGCAATGCCTGATATTCCCTGCCGGAAAACAGCTTGCCGAGCGCAGCTTTGTCCATCGTCGGCTGCTGTGACAGCTCCTTTGCCAGCGTATCCAAAAATTCCCCTGCTGTCAGCCTTGTATCCAGCTTTAACCCATCCGCTTTTGGAAACAGTTCTTTTAACTGTGCTTCCAGCTGGGCGGACTGGCGGGCGCTCAAAAGCTCTGACAACGGGCGCGGCTTGTTGTCTGCCTGCTGCGCCGCCTGACTGTCCGGCTGGATCTCTTCCATCCCAATCGTCTGAGCGTTTGCCGCTGCTTTTATCTGCGCGGGACCCGCTTTTGTATCCAAAGCGGGTCCTGTCTGCGCCGCTGCCTCCTGCGTAACCGCCGCGGACTCTGTCTGCGCAGGCGCCGTCTGGCCATCCGCCGGGACAAGCGGCATTTCCTGTCCGTCCGCCTGCTTGATCAGCGCCGGATCCAAAAACAGCCGGGCGCCGCCCGCCGCCCTGGCGTCTCCATTTAAGATCGCTAACACCTGCTGGTTCAGCTGCAGCAGATCCGACGCCCCGCCGGGCGCCTTGGCATAGACCTCTGTAAGCCCATCCATCACCCGGTTCATTTCACCCAGCATGGAATGGCGGTCATTCTGGTAATTCTCAAACTGCGCGATCATCTGGTCATTGACCGGAATGCCAAGCTTCATCATCGTTACCGCCGTATCCAGCGACACGTACGGATTCTGTATCAGCGTATGGCGCATGGATGCTAGCGACTGACGGTCGATCGGCAGCCCTTCCTGCATCATGCGGTTGACCATATCCATCGTATCCTTTGTCATTTCCATGCCCGCCGCATCCAGCGCCTTTTGGATCGTCGGATTAAACGCCTGACCTCCCATATAAGGTTTAATTGCGATCGTATTCCCATCATTGGATTTTACTTGGAAAAATACAGACTGCCCCAGCATCAGATCCATACTGCCCTCAAGCCGCGCGGCGATCGTCTGTCCGTTGCTAAGCCCCAGCAATACCTTAGAGCCGTCGATCGAATTAATACTTCCCTCAAACACTGACCCAGCCTGCATTTCGGTCAGCTCTGACACCAGGCTTTGCACCGCCTGCGTCCCTGCCTTTGGCGATGACGCCTGCACCGGCGCATTCGCCAGCGAATTTGCATACTGTCCTAAATAATCCGCAATCTGCATATCCTTCCTCCTCACCTATGACTGGATCTTGATAGCTGTTCGTGTGAAACAAACGATGTAATAAAGCTTCTTCTATGTATCTCGCAAGGGCCAAGCTGCTTAAGCGCCTGGATATGTTCCTTTGTCCCATATCCCTTATGCGAAGCAAAGCCATAGCCCGGATAAATGTCCGCATACTGCTCCATCATATGATCCCTTGTCACCTTTGCCAAAATACTAGCCGCCGCGATCGAGACGCTTTTTGCATCCCCCTTGACAATGGGCACCTGTCTGGCCTTAACGTCTGGAATCGTAACAGCATCGTTTAACAATATATCGGGTAATATGCCCAGATTATTAACAGCTTCCCGCATCGCCTCATACGTCGCCTGTAAAATATTGATCTCATCAATACGCTGCGCAGATACGATCCCGATTCCTGCCGCCTGCGCCTGCTCCATAATGACATCAAACAGCTCCTCGCGGAGCTTTGCGGAAAGCTGCTTGGAATCATTCAAATATAAAATCTCACAGTCCGCGGGAAGGATCACCGCCCCGGCCACCACAGGGCCAGCCAAAGGGCCTCTGCCCGCTTCATCCACCCCGCACACCACGCCGTATGATAAATATTCGCGCTCATATGCGCCCATCTCATAAAGACGCTGCTTTTCCTGGCGTATCCGCTCTATTTTTTTACGCGCCTGCGCTACGAGCTTTTGCACACCGTCCCTAGCATCCGTTTCATATGCGCAGACAAAAGCAGGCAGCGTCTTTATCTGAGCTGCCTGGTATTCCTTGCGTATTTGTGCGATTGTCTTTTGTGCCATATCTGTTCTCCTTATTGAATCCACCCTGCAGAGGAAAACGGATAGATCCGTAAAAATACTTTTCCGATGATCTCCGGCCGCCGGACCAGCCCGACCGCGGAAAATCTGCTGTCCACGCTGTCGTTGCGGTTATCACCAAGTACAAAATATTCGTCCTCGGCAAGTATCCGCGGCGTAACCGCATATCCCGGCTGGCGTATCGGCTCTGCTCCGTAATCCT
This sequence comes from uncultured Eubacterium sp., assembly GCA_910586225.1. Taxonomy (GTDB): domain Bacteria; phylum Bacillota; class Clostridia; order Lachnospirales; family Lachnospiraceae; genus Eubacterium_J. The sequence continues at coordinate 85,840 of CAJUIL010000001.1, forward strand.
CCTTTAATGCCTCGTCATTGATAAAAATTGTCCCATTCCTATCGATACGCACTTTTTCACCCGGAAGTCCGATAATGCGCTTGACGTAATACGTATCCTGCTCATAACGGTACGGAAACGCGATCACATCAAAACGCTGCGGTTCCTTGAAACGGTACGTCAGCTTGTCCACCAACACCTGGTCCCCGTCAAAAAGGGTCGCCTGCATAGACTGCCCCTCAACCTGCGTACGCTGCAGCGCATAATGAACAAGCACGTACGTACAGCCCATTACGATCGCCAAATAAAAGCACAGGCTAAAGATTTCCTTCCATATGGCCCGCATCGTCCTGTCTTTCATATAACATCAACTCCGTCACTATTTATCAAAGCCTGAGCCTGTCCGCAAGAGGGACTGTTACACCGGCGGCAGCTCGATCGTGATCCTGCCCAGCTTTCCGCTGCGGAAATCATCCGACAGTAAGACCGCCGCCTTCCCACAGTCCAGTTCCCCGCCCTTTTTCAGGCAGCCGCGGCTTTCTGCCAGCTTCTCTAACACCTTTACCGGCTCCGCCTCCTCTGTAAGGTTATACCTTTTTGCCAAAAGCCCAGGATATGTCTGTGTAAGCTCCCCAATGAGCGACACCGCGACCTCATCCCGGTCCAAAAGCTCATCCTTGATAGAGCCGATATAAGCCAAATGCAGGCCAATTCGCTGGTCCTCAAATTTCGGCCATAAAATTCCCGGCGTATCCAAAAGCTCTACGTTTTTATTCAGACGGATCCATTGCTTTCCTTTTGTAACGCCTGGCTTATTCCCTGTTTTTGCACACGCTTTTCCTGCAAAGGAATTGATAAACGTCGATTTTCCCACGTTCGGAATGCCTGCTACCATCGCGCGTACCGGACGGTTTAAAATCCCGCGCCTGCGATTTTTTTCCAGCTTTTCCTTACACGCTTCCTGTATCACGTCCTGCACCTGCTTCATGCCCGCGCGATTCCGCGCGTCCAGACGTACCGCGTAAATGCCCTGTTTTTTATAATATTCACACCATGCCTCGTTTTTTGCTTCATCGGCAAGGTCCGCCTTGTTCAGCAAAACGAGCCTGGACTTGTTTTGTCCGAGTACATCGATATCCGGATTGTGGCTGCTGAGCGGGATCCTCGCATCCACAAGCTCGATCACCAGATCTACCAGCTTGATATCCTCCTGCATCTGCCGTTTTGCTTTGGTCATGTGACCGGGGTACCATTGATACTGCATATCCTATCCCTTCCATTTGTCCATCTATTTGATAAATCCCAGCTTTTCACGCGGCGACAGAACAAACCATGCTTTTCCGATAATGTAAGACTCCCTGATATTGCCGATATTGGCAAAGCGGCTGTCCTCACTGTTGCCGCGGTTGTCGCCCAGTACAAAGTACTCGTCCTCAGAAAGCGTGATCTCATTTTCTGCAATACCTGCATCCTCAATACGGGACGTTTCGATCTCCTCTATAAACTCTTCGCCGTTAACATAAATACTGCCGCCCCGGATCTGTACGGTATCGCCGGGCACACCAATGACCCGCTTCAGATAATAATGCGTATTTGTGTTGCCGTTTGGAAGAAACGCGATCACATCCCCGGCCTTCGGCGATATAAATTTGTAAAAAAACCGGTCGATCAGCACTTCATCCCCGTCCTCCAGCTGCGGCGACATCGAAGGCCCCACGACGGTCGAACGTACGCCAAAAAAATAGGTAAAGACAATCGCGATCGCAATCGTGATCGCAATCTCCACTATCCAGATAACCATTTCCTGAAAAACGGACAGATTGATCTTACGTTCCTTTTTCCGCCCAAACTGAAGTCCTTTGACTCGTCTTCCCATTTTTCCTTCCTTTTATTTATATTGTTTTTCAAAAAAAGAGACAATGTAAAATTGTCTCTTTCTGCAAAATTATTTTACTAACTCCTTAACCTTCGCACGCTTGCCGACACGTCCTCTTAAGTAGTTTAATTTCGCCCGTCTTACTTTACCGTAGCGGACAATCTCTACTTTTTCCACGTTCGGGGAATGTAACGGCCAAGTCTTTTCCACGCCTACGCCATTGGATAATTTTCTGACTGTAAAAGTCTCTCGGTTGCTGGAACCCTGTCTCTTTAACACGATCCCCTCAAACACCTGGATTCTTTCACGGTTTCCTTCCACGATCTTACCATATACCTTTACGGTATCGCCTACATGAAATTCTGAAACAGTTTCCTTCATCTGTTCTGCTTCAATCTTTTTCATAATGTCTGATGCATTCATTTTTGTAACCTCCTGTTTATTTTGATGTTCTTAATACCAGATCGTACCAGAGGACCATCGCATTTTCCACAACAAATCTAACTTATCACAACCTTGGACCCAATGCAAGTATTTTTTACATTATTTTATGGTTTTCTACCACATTTCCTGTACTTCCTCCAAGCTCCAGGTTGCTGCAAACAGCTCTGCATCAAGCTGTGTGACATCTGCATCCACAGGCTCCTGGATCAGGCACACCTTAAGAGGCAGGCCGTGCGCTCCAAGCTGTTTTTCTTTGCCTTTCGTACCAAACAACGTCACGGTCGCGCTTCCCTGCTGGCTATTTGGCATACTGTCCAGGTAACGCCGCATATAAAACTGCAGATTAACAGCAAGCGTACACTCGTATTCCACAACTACGAAATACTTACCGCGCGGGCAGCTATGCTCCAGCGCTTCCATACTGTTTGCCCGCATCTGCGCGAGCTCTTCTTTCGAGAGCAGCTTCTCAGCCTCTTTTAGATTCTGTTCCTGCCCTTCCCAAACGTCCTCCAAAACGACATTGTTGATATAGCAGATCCCCTCCTGCCTGCTGCCGTCCTCCTTTTGGATCGTAAACGAAAGTTCCGTCTGCGCGCTGCCAACGGTCAGGCTGACTGGCTGCTCCAAAAGCGAGCTGCATGACTTTGCCCCCAAGCTGACCGAAATCTTAGTATTTTTCAGATCCGGCAGCGTCTCTGATGGACAGGTAAAGCTGCAGCTTAACAGAAGCAGCTGCTCCCACTTCAGTTTCAAGAATGGGTGGCCCTGCGGCAGCTGCCAGCCGGCTTCCATCAGCTTTACTACCCTGATCACCCAGTCCAAATCTTCCATGCGCAATGCGCCTCTCATTTGCGATCCGTTTGCTTCCAAAACGAGGCCGTCTGCCTCGATCTTTTGGATACTGCGATAATCCTGCATCACAAACGATTTAAAAAGCTCTCTGGGAGTCTGTCCAATCCCCTTCAGCATTTGTGCTATTCCATTTTCGGCCTTGTTTTCCTGCGCCTGTTCCAATATAAAAAGCTGCGCTTCCTCGCCAAGCTTTACCATGGCTATCAGATGCAGCAGCTTTCCTTCTGACCATACGTCTCTGCCGATCACGCTGATCTTTTCATACTGCTGGCTCTGCAATAAATTTGTCAATATCTCAAACTCCATGCCACTCTCCCCTTATTCGCTTTTTACAATGTTCTGCATCCAGATGCCCTTTCGCACAAGGATAAATCCGATCAGGCATTTGAGCAGGTCGCCAAGCTGCACCATCACATACACCCCAAGCACCGGGAGCGCCGTGAAACGGCTCAGCGTAAATGCGATGACCACACTCACGCACCAGATAAACACACTGTCAAACAAAAACGTAATGACCGTCTGCCCGCCGGAACGGAGCGTAAAATACGCGGCGTGCAAAAACGCATTCTGCGGCATAAACACCGCCGTCGCCATAATAAAATACTTCGCCAGCTCCCTCGCCTCATCATTGATCTTGTACAATCCCGGAAACAGCGGCGCCAGTAAAAACATCAGCGCAGCCATACACGTACAGCTGAATACAGAAAACGCGATCAGCTTATTATCCGTATCCCTGGCCTCTTCCATTTTTCCTGCGCCAAGCAGCTGCCCAACAATGATCGCCACAGAATCGCCCATAGCGATAAAGACGATATTAAAAACATTGTTGATCGTATTTGCCACATTCAGCCCCGCTACCACATTCAGCCCCCGGATGGAGTAACACTGTGTCAGCATCGCCATCCCCGCTGCCCAGAGCGTCTCATTGAACAAGAGCGGGCTTCCTTTCAGGATGATCTTCACAACCAGCTCCTTTGGAAGCATCATCGTCTGGTATAAGCCCGGAATAAACGGATATGTATCCGCGTCCTTGTGCACCCGATACATAATGATCAGCATTTCCACATAACGCGAAAGCACCGTAGCAATCGCGGCACCGCGTACGCCAAGCTGCGGCAGTCCCATTTTCCCATAAATAAGCAGATAATTAAATACCAAATTGACAAACACAGCAGCAATGCCAGCCTTCATCGGCAGGATCGTCTGTCCACACTCGCGCAGCGTGCTCGCATAGATCTGCACGACAGCAAACGCCGGCAGCCCAAGCAGCATCAGATTTAAATACTGCTTTCCGTACATGAGCGCAGCAGCCGCGTCCGCACTGGAGCCGTCGCCTTTTAAATAAGCGCTGATCAAAAACGTCCCGCCCGTCATAAAAATAGCGATCGTAAGTCCCGTAACAGCCGCAGCCATCCAGAACTTAAAGCGCATTGTCTGGCGCACGCCCTCCTCATTGCCCTGCCCGAAGTACTGCGCCGTAAAGATCCCGGCGCCCGACACTCCGCCGAACATACATAAATTGTACACAAAAATAAGCTGGTTTACAATCGCGGCACCTGACATCTGTTCTGTCCCCACCTGCCCGATCATAATATTATCCAGCAGGCTTACAAAATTAGTAATGCCGTTTTGAACCATGATCGGCACCGCGATAAAAAGCACCATTTTATAAAATGCCTTATTTCCAATTAATTTTGACATTTGCCGCTACCCCGCCACTTTCCTTTTATCCTTTTCCTTCTATAAATATCTGTCAGCAATTCCCGACAAACACATCCTCTACATATTTTCCTGCAAGATTCGCCAAACGGTATACCGTCTGCACATCCGTCGCTTCCCTGTCTGTCATATAGTAACGCGGAAAAAAGCGGGTCACATGAAGCGGAATACCGCTGCCGATCCACTGAACCTCTTCTTCCATCTGCGCCGCAGCGGCTTTTTCTCGATCGGATCGAGCGCCATAGCCGTGATCCAGCCATAATTCGCACACACGATCCTGCCGTCCTCCTGCTTCCTTGCCCCGCATCTGCCAAGCTGCCCGTCTTGCAGGCTGCAATGATGCATACAGGTCTGACAAACTACCCGCAAGATCTCACCTCCCAGCTCAAATATGCCGCACGACTTCAAACCGCTCCAGCTGTACTGGCTCATCCTCACCAATGCCCGCCTTCTGCTTTGCGATCGCAAGCTGCTCTTGTACGGTATCCACGCCATCCAGGTTTGGCAGCAGCTCTTGGGTCCCTGCTGGCCGCGCTGACCGCGTTGTGGATAAGCTCCTGCGCGATCGAAGGCTGTACCGCCTGAATCGTCCCGATACAGCCGCGCAGTCTCAGCGGCGCGCTCCCCTCCTGCGACGTACGGTCCTTGATCTTGATCGAAACAAACACCCCGGCGCGTGTCTCGTACATTTCCTCTGGAAGTCCGGATGGCACTTGTATCTGCCTGCCCGTGCGGACATATTCATCGATCGTTTGACGCGCAGGCTGTACATACGCATCCCCTTGCTTCGTTTGCTGTGTCATTGACGCATCCTCCTTTCTGAAATGAATGTTGCTTGATCAATCTACCATATATTCACATACGCCATAACCGACTCCAAAAGGCCCCTCATAAGAGATCCTCGTCGGCGTAACCGCAAGCCCTTCCAAAGCTCCTGCCAAGATCGTAAACGAACGATGCCCGCATTCTCCAGCCTTTTCGCAAAAATCCTCGGAAAAGGAAAGCAGCCTTGCAAAATCCCCGGTTCCCATAACATCCATGATCCGTTTGTCGTATTCCGGCCCTTCCTTCTTGTATCCGTACGGGCCGTCCGCCTTTAATCGGTGCGACAGATCGCCGCTTGCAATGATGACTGCCCGTTCCCCCAGCGCTTCCACTGACTCCCGGATACATCTGCCTAATGCGAAATGGCTGCACAGCGAAAGCCCTGACAGCCCGATCCGGACCAGCTTATAATTTTGCCAATACTGGTTCACAAAATAAAGCGGCACCATCGTACCGTGGTCAAGACGGCGGTCACGCTCCCCATCAGTCCCAGCTGGCAGTTTTTTCATCCGCACGCCTGCAAAGCTCTGCGACCAGCTTTGTATCATAAGAGACGTTCACCGTTACCTGCCCGGCCCCAAACCGCCCGAAATCCCCTTCGGCTCCGGCTCCTGGTGAGATATGGAAATAATCCGCGTACATCACATGATGCGGCGAGAGCAGCACGATCGTTTCCGGCTGCAGGCTGCCAAGCTTTTTCGCGCAGGCATGATACGCATCGATTGTCTTTTGGATTTCTTTTTCTCCGCCCCTGCCAATCTCCGGTACGATCAACGGCGGATGCGGAAGCATAAATGCTGCCTGAATCCCCATTTTTATCTGACACCTCCCATTTCTATAATAAAATATAATCCCTGCATCAAAATAAATAGGCGGACATCACGTAGTTGCTAACATCCGTCCCGTACGCCGTCAGGCAGTATCCATCCTTTGTCCGCTCGATCAAACCTTGCTTTAATTGTTCGTCTAAGACACTCCCATATACTTCTTCGATCGTTTTTAAAAACTGCCTTTGAAATTCTGCTGAAGACACTCCGCACATCATACGGAGTCCCAAAAACATAAATTCCTCCATCTGCGCCGGAACGCTTAATTCCTCCCGGTATACCGCGGCTGCGGAAAGCTGTACGGACTGCGTAGGAAAAGCGCTGTCCTTTTCCATATTTGCCATAAAATCGATCGTTAAATATTCCTTTAACTTTTCTGCATTCGAAAACCGCACGTTTTCTACCAATGACGCCGCCCCAAGCCCAAGGCCCAAGTAATCCCTGCGCAGCCAGTAGCCGGTATTATGACGGCACGCAAACCCGTCCTTTGCGTAATTCGAGATTTCATAATGCATATAGCCCGCGTCCTGCAGCCGCTTTCCGGTCAGTGTGTACATTTTCCGCTCCTCTTCCTCCGATGGAAGAAGGCGCTGCTCTTTTCCTTTTTCCCGCAGCTGCGCCGCCTGCCCATACAGCTCAAAAAACGGTGTTCCCTCTTCGATGATCAGGCTGTACGCAGAAATATGCTCTGGCTGCAGCGCAATTACTTTTTCTAACGTTTTCTCATAACTGCTCGCTGTCTGCCCCGGAAGTGCAGAAATAATATCTACATTTATATTTTTGATTCCCAGCTGCCTTGCCGTTTCATAATTTTTCACAAACTGCTCATACGTATGGATCCTGCCAAGCAGCTGCAGCTCGTGATCATCCGCCGACTGCAGGCCGAAGCTAAGACGGCTGACGCCTGCGTTTTGATACGCACGCAGCTTGTCCGCATCTACCGTACCCGGATTGCACTCCACCGTAACCTCCGCGTCCGGTGCAATCACAAAGCTTTCCGCCAGCTGACTTAAGATCGCGCTCATCTGCCCGGTATCCAGCATCGACGGCGTACCGCCGCCGACAAAGATACTCGTAACACACCTGTCCTGATACAGACTTCCCATAACAGCGATCTCTTTTTTCAGCTGTTCTGTATAAGCCTGTCGGACGTCCTCCGGTGCGGGCGCTGACAAAAAATCACAGTAACGGCACTTTTTCACGCAAAACGGAATATGGACATACAGCTGCAGCTTTCTTCTTTCCGTATCTTTTTCAATCTTCATCCAGCTTTAGCACACTCATAAACGCTTCCTGCGGAATCTCTACGCTTCCGATCTGGCGCATCCGTTTTTTTCCTTCCTTCTGCTTTTCCAGCAGCTTCTTCTTACGTGTAATATCCCCGCCATAGCATTTTGCCAGCACATCTTTGCGCATCGCGCGTACCGTTTCCCTCGCAATGACCCTGCTGCCAACGGCCGCTTGGATCGGGATCTCAAACAAATGCCGCGGAATCTCTTCTTTTAAACGCTCGCACATCCTGCGGCCGCGCTCGTAAGCCGTTCCTGAAAATACAATAAAAGAAAGCGCGTCAACCTCTTCCTTATTGATCAGGATATCCAGCTTGACCAGATCCGATCTTTGATAACCCTTCATTTCGTAATCAAACGACGCATAGCCTCTGGAGCGGGACTTTAAAGCGTCAAAAAAGTCGTAAATAATCTCATTTAGCGGGATCGTATATTTCAGCCTTGCCCTTGTCTCCTCCAGATATTCCATGCTGATATAGATCCCCCTGCGCTGCTGGCACAGATCCATGATCGGCCCGATATACTCGCTGGATACCATGATCTCAGCGTCCACAACCGGCTCCTCCATATAGTCGATCTCCGCAGGCTCCGGCAGGTTCGACGGATTCGTCAGCTCCAGCATCGTCCCGTCCGTCTTATAAACGCGGTAAACAACGCCTGGCGCTGTCGTTACGAGATCCAGATGAAACTCCCGCTCCAACCGCTCTTGGATGATTTCCAGATGCAAAAGCCCCAAAAAGCCGCAGCGGAAGCCAAATCCAAGCGCGATCGACGTCTCCGCTTCAAACTGGAGCGCGGCGTCGTTTAACTGCAGCTTTTCCAGCGCGTCCCGCAGGTCCGGGTATTTTGTCGTATCCGCCGGATACAGCCCGCAGTATACCATCGGATTGACCTTTTTATAGCCCGGCAGCGGCTGCTCGCACGGACGGTCTGCCTGTGTGATCGTATCTCCGACACGGGTATCCTTTACGTTTTTCAGGCTCGCGGTCAGATAGCCGACCATCCCGGCGCTCAGCTCCTCGCTTGGGATAAACTGGCCTGCTCCGAAATAGCCGACTTCTACCACCTCCGCCTGCGCTCCTGTAGCCATCATGCGGATCTTCGTCCCCGGCTTTACTGTCCCCTCCCGCACACGGCAAAAGACGATGACCCCTTTATAGGAATCGTATTTCGAGTCAAAGATCAACGCCTGCAGCGGCGCGGACGCATCTCCCTGCGGCGACGGGATCTTCTCTACGATCGCCTCCAGCACCTTTTCAATATTGACTCCCGTTTTCGCGGAAATGAGCGGCGCGTCTGAGGCGTCCAGCCCAATAATATCCTCGATCTCTTCTTTGACACGCTCCGGGTCTGCGCTCGGCAGGTCAATCTTATTAATGACCGGAAATACCTCCAAGTCATGATCCAGCGCCAGATACACGTTTGCCAATGTCTGTGCCTCAATACCCTGCGCGGCGTCTACGACAAGCACAGCCCCGTCGCACGCTGCAAGGCTTCTGGACACCTCGTACGTAAAGTCTACGTGTCCCGGCGTATCGATCAGATTAAAAATATATTCCATGCCGTCCTTCGCTTTATAAATTATACGGACAGCCTGCGACTTGATCGTAATCCCACGCTCCCGTTCCAGATCCATATTGTCCAATACCTGAGCCTGCATCTCACGCTCTGTCAAAAGTCCCGTCTTTTCAATAATACGGTCCGCCAAGGTAGACTTTCCGTGATCGATATGGGCCACAATACAAAAATTTCTGATTCTGCTCTGATCTGCTGCCATAATCTCCTCCATCCTTAACTGTAACAGCTGTAACAGTCCTGACAAGCCAGGCTTTATCCCTGTCCAGGTTGATCAGCTGTTACAGGCAAAAAATCGTATACCGTCACATCTTAACATAATTTAAGAACGTATGCAATATTTTCCGGCACATAAAAAAGGCGCTTGCCGCGTCCTGTCCAACACAGCAAGAGCCCTTATAACAAGCCTGCAGACACAACGTTTGGCTGTCTGCGTCTTTCATTAAGAAGCCTCTACAATATAATAGCCAAGCTTCACCTCTTTGATCGAAGCTTCCCCTTTTTCCAGTACTTCCAGCAGCATCTTGACCGCGATCTCCCCGCTGCGCTCATAAGAATAATGCACCGTAATGAGCGGCGGCGCCGTAACCTTTGCCATGTCCGAATCACCCTGCCCGGCCACAACAATCTGCTGCGGCACCTCGATACCCTGCTCGCACAGATATTGCCGCGCTCCGGCCGCCATCGTATCTGTCGCACAGACCAGCCCGTCCAGATCTTTACAGCGCGTTAACAGCTCCTTCGCCTTTTCATAGCCTGACGCGATGGAAAAATCCGCCGTAACCTCATTTTCTGTCAAGGTGTCAAAGCCCATTTCACAGACCGCGTCGCAAAATCCCCGGTAACGCTCAGCGCCCACCGCCTGATCCTGGCGCAGCGCCCCGATATAACCCAGGCGCTTCCTGCCCTTTTCCAGCAGCAGTCTTGTCAGGTCATACGCTGCGTGATAATCATCGTGAAAGACACAGTAATATCCGGATAACCGCTGCCCTACGATGACAACCGGCACCATCATCCTTTTTAAAATCCGTTTATGTTCTGTCGTAAATACCGTAGCTGCAAGGATTACTCCATCTACCTGCTTATTGTTAAACGCAGTCAGATATTCTGATTCCTTTTTCGGATCATTCTGCGTAACCGCTAATAGTGTCTGGTATTCGCTGTCATTCAAAATTGATAAAATTCCCTCTACAATCCTCCCGATCGACGCGGACGCTACCTTTGGTACGATCACGCCGATCATTTTTGTTTTTTTCGTCCGTAATGTTTGTGCCTGCACTGAAGGACGGTATCCGGTCTCCTCTACGACCTTTCGAATTGCCGCTTTTTTTTCATCTGAAATATGCCCGTTATTGAAGTAACGTGAAACAGCTGCACTGGATACCCCTGCCAGTTTCGCAATTTCTGCAATATTCATTCTCATCACTCCTTGTATCTTGAAAAATGCAATGTAGCAGCCAAACAAACCATGTGCAAACTGCTACAATCTCCTTTCACATTATACCATATTTCAGTCATTTTTTCCAGAGAAAAAGTTAATTATTTTATCACGAAGGTTTACGTTTTCCTGCTCCTTTGCGTCTGCCCGCTCCTCCGCTGCGGCAGGTATCCCGCTGATCTTTAAAAATTGCTCGTAGACCTTTGACACCATACCGGCATCCAGCAGTATGTGGATCTGTCCATTTGTGCTGAACACCCCTTTTACGCCATCCACCTGTTCCAGCCCTTGAAAATCCACCTGCTCATTGTCCGCTGTCGCAAAACGCAATCTGGTCGCGCAGCAGCCTGCTTGGATCAAATTGCCTCTTTCTCCAAGTATCTCATAAATCTCTTTCGCACATTTTACAGCATCTACTGACATCTTTGTCCCCTTCCTTTCTCCTGTGTGATCGCGGCGCATAGCGCTTGTAAGCTGCCGCGGTATTTTTACACGGTTGTCAGTTTATCATATGTTATCCAATGTGTAAATTGACAATACAGACAATTTTTTCCGGACACGCAATTTTGCGTAACAGTTCAGGCAAGCTTCTCCTCTCTCACCTTATCCGTATAGATCAATCGGTGTTTAATAAACGCGGTACGGATCCCGTTTTCATGAAAAGCAGGACAAATATCATCCGCAACGCTTTTTAACTTTTCGCTTCCGTTTTTCATGCAGATGCCAAGCCCGGCTGTCCGCAGCATTTCCAGGTCGTTCATGCTGTCTCCGATCGCAACGGCGCTGTCAAGCGGCAGTTCAAGATAACGGCAGACACGTTCGACAGCCCTGCCTTTATCAAACGCTTTATTTACCACTTCCCCATTGATCATGCCGCTTCCATCCCGCTCCTGTATGCAAAAATCAAAGTCCTCCAGCGACTCCTGCGCCCGTGCCAGAGCTTCCATCGATGTACCCGCAAACACGATCTTATAAATAGGCTCGCCCTGATACTCCTCCAGCGGCCGGATATGTAACGAACGCTCCAGCTGCTCTCTCCAGCGCAGAAGCTCGCTGTTTTTCCCTTCTGCGGCATGACTGCGCAAAAAGTCCCGGAATGAGGTATCGGTGTAAGAAGCGTCCATACATTCGATCGTGCTGAAAATGCCGTTTTCTTTTAATACCCTAAGCACGCTGCGGCTCTGCTCCGGGGTCATCGGACAGTCAAAAATCACATTTTTATGGCATTCCACATATCCGCCGGAGCTTCCGATAATACCGTCAAAGCCGTATTCGAGTACCGGCCGCAGCATTGCGTAATTCCTGCCTGTGCACAAAAATACATAATGCCCTTCCTTTCTGGCCTGGCGGATTGCCCATACGGCTGACTTTGGCACATCGTTGCTGCCAGGCTTCGTAAGTGTTCCGTCAATATCCAGAAAAATGATCCTCCGAAATTTGACATTCACCTGCTGCATGAAAAAACCTCCTTTGTTGTGATCGATTTCATTTTTCGAAAATATCATACACAACAAAAAAGGTTTTGTAAATTGGCATTTCCTACTAATTTTTCTTATGCTTTTTGGATATTTCATGTAAAGCTTGCTGTGATCCATTTTACCATTCCGGCATCCTCGCTGGAATCTCCTGCAGCAAAACACTCCTTCGGCAAAAGCCCCAGCCAGCCGCAGATTTTTTTGACTCCTGTCTCCTTGTCTGCCCCTGCCGCAACGAGCTGCATACAATGTCCTTCGATCATATACCGCAGCTGATATTCCTGCGGCAGACGCTTCATAAGCTTCTCTGCCTCAAAACAGTCCCAGGGACGTCGGCGCGTACGCAGCAGCGTTATTTTATAGCAGTCGCCTGCTCCGTTGCGGTAGGCTAGCATCCGGCAAAAAAACATCCGGCAAAGCTGTTCCAAATATAAAACACAGCCCTCCGGCAGCAGATGAAAGCATTCCCTGCGCTCGGTACTTGCCGTCTCTTTGACAAGCATATGCGCCCCGCCTGCAAATACGCCTCCCGCAAACAAATGCCAAAAGCCGCGGCAGCGTCTTGCAGCTTCCGCAAACGGAAGTGTTGTGGCAAAAAAAAGAAGCGTCCGCTCCCTGACAGCCAGTACCTCCAGCGCCTGAAAAAGCTCCGCCTGCATCGGCAGCAGCGTTCCTTCAATATCTAAAAATGCAGCCCTTGGCCGCCTTGGAATGCGAAACAGCGGCCACGGCCCAAACAACAGATCATTGACCAGCTGCTTTCTGCCGCCATACGCCAGATAGCACGAGCAGCGTTTCCTTTTACAGGATACTCCCATACTAAGATTGCAAAGCCGCATACCCTTTCCTGCTTCCACAAAATATCTTCCCTCGCACTCCGCCGCATTTGCCGGATGCCAGACAAGCTCCCGGTAAAAATATGGGTCAATGTCAGAAAACGCCTGTACCTCCTGCTCCGTATACGGCCGCCCCAGGCCGTCCATCCGGTTCACCCATAAATAAATTTCCTGCGGAAGCTCTTTTCTAAGCTGACGAAACAGCTCGATATGCTCCGGCACACCGACCGCTCCGGCACACATACGGATCCCTTTCGCCGCAAGCTGCCCGCACACTCCTGCAAATGCCGTTACCGTCGTCATCTGCGGATGAAAGGTCGCCCAAAGCCTGAGCTTTTCCAAAATCCCCCCGTTTGCTTCAAAAAACTCCAGCTGCTTTGCAGCTGCAAAGCTTAGATTTGTCTGCGCACCGACTGCCTCTGTCCAAGGCAGCGCACTTATCTGCGCCAGCCCCTCCCAGTACCACGGATGGATCAGCGCTTCGCCATAAGGCGTCAGCATTAGCGCACGGATCCCAAGCCGCTCTGACCTTGTACGGTAATCCTTTACAAAAGAAAGCCACTGGTCCCTGTCCTGCGCAAGCTCCTCTTCTCCTGCGCTATGCTTGGAAAAAGGACAATAAGAACAGTCGTAATTACAGCTTTTCAAACTGCCCCGGTATAACATCATATGCATTCCTGCGTTCCGCCTCCCATTCCTCCATTGCCGCACGCACCTGTGAAGAAATCAGCTGCGGACCAAGCAGATCCGACAGCCCAAGCCCTATTTCAGTCAAGGCCAGATAACGCCCATCACCGCTGAATGCCGCATATCCCTTTTCTATCCATTCCTCAAGTATTGGAAAATCGTCCTCCGCCCGGCAGTGAAACGCCTTTTGATAGCCTTCCACAGACAACCCTGGCAGTATCATCAAATGACGTATCACATACCGGCGCCTGCACTCCTCGTCCGAAAGCAGGATCCCATGGGTAATCTCCGTAAAATCCACGGTATGCTCATAGTCCGAAAGCCTTTCTAAGCACTCCGCTCTTGTGATGGCATACGGACTGCAAAAGTGCAGCCGCCCCAAATAGCTTCTTCCGCCGCAGCCTAACGCAAGCGACGTAGCGAATCCGCATTCATGAAAGGTACGCTTTTCTAACGGACGCCTGCGCACAAACCTGCGCATAGAATCCTGACAAAAACCCGCACGCTTTAAAAAAGCGGATGCGCATTCGTACTGCGCATAAGCCGCATCGTCATCTGGTACGATGCCCTGCTGTTCCATCCCGACGCCATGCTTTACATAAAGCGGATACAAAAAGATCTCATCCGGCTCATAATCCAGCGCTTCCTTTAATGATGCAAGCAGGCTTTCCTGCGTCTGCCCTGGGATCCCATAAATAAAATCTACGTTCACGCACGCAAATCCAGCATTTTTCAAAAGATGCAGCGCCTTGCGCGCCTGATCGGCACGATGCTGCCGTCCGAGCGCCGCCAGCTCCTCGTCGTGAAAGCTTTGGATTCCCATACTTACCCTTGTGACACCTGCATCTTTTAAAATCTGCAGCTTTTTCTCATCCGTCTGGTTCGGCGCTGTCTCTATAATAAATTCTCGTTCCGGAGCATATTGAAAATGCGCTTTCAGCACAGTAAGCAGCTGTTCCAACTGACGCTCGGACAAATACAGCGGCGTACCGCCGCCGATCGTCAGCTCTGAAAATTCCGTCTGCACCGAGCCCAGCAGCTGTTCATATTGGATGCTTTGACGCTCTACCGCCTCCAGATACTGGTCAATATCGCTTTCTGACTGCCCGGTCACCGAAAATAGATTGCAGTAACCGCATTTCGCCTGACAAAACGGCAGATGCACATACAGGCCATGGCCGCTGCCCTGCAGCAGATGGATATACTGCTGCAGCGACACGCCTTCCAGCGGACGATATGCGGTTTTATGCGGATAGCTGTACATATATTGCACATATGGACTCATAACTGGAACTTCCCTGCCTCCTCATTCTGCCGGTGGCTCAGCTCAACAAGATCCTGCGTATCTTCCGCGCATTCGCCGATCGTCTGAGAAAGCAGCGTCATGCTGGCGCTTGTTTCTTCGGTGGATGCAGCGTTTTCTTCTACTACGCTGGCCAGATTGTTGATCGAATCTGTAACGATCTCTTTTAGGGAATTTAATATTTCTGTCTGTTTTCCGATATCCGAAGTAACCTCTTCTACCAAAGTTACTTCCTTATTTAAGTAATGGAACGCATCCCTTGTTTCATCCAGGCATTTCTGCTGTTTCTGCACATTATCGGTAACTTCGTTCATCTTGCTGACCGAAATCTCCACATTTCCGATCAGTTCTTTGACAATACCCTCAATCTCCTGTGCATTGCCGGAAGATTCTTCCGAAAGGTTGCGGATCTCCTCTGCGACAACCGCAAAGCCCTTGCCTGCTTCTCCGGCTCTTGCCGCCTCGATGCTCGCATTTAACGAAAGCAGGTTCGTCTGTGCCGCCAGCCCCTTGATAATTTCCACCGCTTTATTGATATTTGCCGCAGAATCATTATTTTTATTCGTCTGCTCAGATACCATACTGATCGCATCGATCGTGATCCTTGTGATCTGGTCAAGCTCCTGAATGCTTTTGGAAGCGACTGCCGTGTGCTTTGTCATTGAGGATACTGTTTTTTCCAGCTTATGTACGCCATCCTGCTCTACTTCGATGACACCGCCAAGCTCTTTGATCTTTTCGCTGACTGTTTCTGTTTCGCTTGCCTGGCTCGTAGCACCCTGTGCAAGGTCGTCGATCGCCTGGTTCGTATTCTGGATGCTCTGCGAAATATACCCGAACTTCTGGCTAAACTTTTCGCTGCTTTCATTCAAGGCTTCTCCGGTATGAACAACGCTGCCCAGCATACTAGCAAGCGACTGGCGGACATTCTCAAGGGAACGCGCCATTTCACCGATCTCGTCGCCCCGCCTTAACAATCTCTCATTCACCGTAAAACTCAGATCTCCTATTGCAGCCTGACGCAGATTTGCCTCCACCAGCTTGATGCCCTTCGTAATACGAAGGCCTCCAATCGAAGATATGATAAAAGCCGCCACAAGCATTACAAAAGCCGCGATATCGTAAAGCATCAGCATATTTGAAAATTCTTTCTCAATACGCTCATCCATACTGTCTATTTTTTCGTTCATATCATCTACATAATTTCCCGTAGCGATTGCCCACCCCCAAGGCTCAAACATTTGCGAATAGGCAATTTTAGGCGCAACGGTCTTGCCGTCAGCCTTTGTAAAATAAAATTCGTTGTATCCGCCGCCTGCTTTTGCGGTTGATACGATATTCTGCGTTACCTTCACACCGTTTTGGTCGGTCATGTCGTATCGGTCCGTGCCCTCCTGCTCCGTCAGGATCGGATGCATGACCAGCAGATGATCCTCGCCGTCGATCCAGATATATCCAGAGGCGTCATCCCGGTAACGCATATGGCGTATATTCTCCGCAGCCATAAGCTTTGCCTCTTCTTCGGTTATTTCTCCGCTCTGGCTACGGTCATACCAGCTCTGCGCTACCTGCATCGCGGCCTGTACCTGCGATTTGATCTCCATTTTGTAGCCATCCTTCATCGCTTCGTCATATAGTTCCGCGGACTCGGTCATTGACTGCCGCAAATAATGAATACCCAAAGCAGCCAGCCCGACTGTTGGGATCGTAACCAAAATAAACATAATGGAAATCAGCATCACCGTCAGGCTCCGCATCCCTTTCGTCTTTTTGGCAGCTGTTGTTTTTTTCTCCTTCTCCATCATAAAAAAACCCACCTTTTAAATTTTTTAATCTTTCGATTATTTTTATTATACACTTTTCTGAAACAAAGTCAAGAAACAAGTCCGAAAGCTTAGTGAAACTACACAATTTTATTGGTTTTTATGCTAACACTATTGTATATTTTAACATTATTCAAAAATTGATGCCCCAATGTATGACACGTCTGCTTTTGGGAAATAGTAACTACTGTAATTTAAACTGAAAAAGGAGGCTGTTATGTCAGCAAGATTAGAAATTATAGACGTATATGCCCGTGAGATCCTGGATTCCCGCGGAAATCCTACAGTAGAAGCAGAAGTATCTGTAGAAAACGAAGCTACCGGAGAAGTCTTTCGCGCCAGGGCGGACGTACCCTCTGGTGCAAGTACCGGACAGTTCGAAGCAATGGAACTTCGGGACGGTGAAAAACCCTATCATGGAAAGGGTGTGCAAAGAGCCGTTTCGAATGTAAACGGAAGGATCGCGCAGCTGTTAACCGGAAAAGACGCTCTGATGCAAAACCGCATCGACGAGCTGATGACCGAGCTGGACGGCACGCAAAATAAATCGTCCCTTGGCGCGAACGCAATACTCGGCGTATCTATGGCAAACGCCAGAGTATGCGCGGACGCGCTGCACCTGCCGCTCTACCGGTATCTGGGCGGCTGCGGCAAGGGAACCATTCCCGTACCGATGATGAATATCCTAAACGGCGGCGCACACAGCAAAAACTGCATTGATTTTCAGGAATTTATGATCCTTCCGGTCGGTGCAAAGGGCATCCGCCAAGGCTTACAGTGGTGTGCGCAGATCTACCAAGAATTAAAAAGCCTGCTGGACAAGGACGGCCACAGTACCGGGGTAGGCGACGAGGGCGGCTTTGCGCCGGATCTAAAGGACACGTTTGAGGTGCTGGATTACCTGATGAAGGCGGTCAAAAGCGCAGGATTTGAACCGGGACAGGACATCGCCTTTGCCATGGACGCTGCCGCCAGCGAGCTGTTCCAAGAGGATGCCGCTATGTATTATTTTCCGGGTGAGACAAGATCCCTCATCCGCAAAAATACAAAAATGCTCGAACAGAGCAATACGCAGGAAACAGAGTGCAACTGTGAAGGCACAACAGTCGTAACCGAGCAGGTGAAGGACGGCTGTATCTGTGAAACAGACTGCAACTGTCTGACGCCCGACACCGACGGCCAGATGATCATGCGCTCGACAGACGAAATGATCGATTATTACGAACGGCTGGCGGATAAATATCCGATCGTATCGATCGAGGACCCGTTAGATGAAGAGGACTGGGATGGCTGGAAAAAGATCACGGAGCGTCTCGGAAAGCGGATGATGCTCGTTGGCGACGACCTGTTCGTAACAAATGTAACCCGCCTGATGCGCGGTATCCACAACGGATGCGCAAACGCCATCCTTATCAAGCCGAACCAGATCGGAAGCCTGACAGAAACGATGCTTGCCATCCGCACAGCCAAGGAGCATGGCTATCGTACGATCATGTCCCACCGATCAGGCGAAACCGAAGATACGTTTATCGCTGACCTCGCTGTCGGAATGCATACCGGATATATCAAGACCGGAGCGCCATGCCGGAGTGAACGCGTCGCAAAATACAACCGTCTGCTGCGTATTGAAGAAGAGATCGAAGGCCAAAGAGAATAATTGCAGACCGGTCTGCGCGGTTTTTTCCACAGGCATTTACCGCGCAGGCCGCACCCTGAAAAACGCAGCAGTAAAGGCATCTTACCTGTTCAAACCACGCTATGGATACAGATATTTTTCTGTAAACGCCTGTACCGACAGCGGACGGTCATGCAGATAGCCCTGTACCTGGTTGCAGCCGCAGGCACGAACAAGCTGCTCTTCATCCCTTGTCTCAATCCCTTCGCAAAGCACTTCAAAATCGATCCGCTGAAACATTTCCATCAGGCTGCGCATAACCTCCTGCCCCGTCTTTGACCTTAAGCTATGCAGCACAAAACTACGGTCGAATTTAATCACATCTGCCGGAACAAGACCGATCACGTCCAGCGAATTAAATCCAGAGCCAAAGTCATCCATGCTGATACGGAAACCAAGCGCACGCAGCCGTTTGATCTGTGAGACGATCCTGTCCAGATTTTCGCAAAATACCGTTTCTGTCAGCTCAAACTCAATAAACCGCTCCGGCACCCCCGCTTGTTGGATATATGCAATGATCTCATCCAAAAACCCTTCCTGCATAAAATCAAGGCGCGACAGATTCACGGATACCGTAAATAATCCAATCCCCTGCTTCATCCAATCCTGCATCGCATCCACGATCAAATGCACCATCCGCCTGTCCAGCTCTGAAACCATACCGGATTTTTCCAAAAGCGGCACAAAATACGACGGCGCAAGTATATCACCCTCCCGATCCCGAATCCTGGCCAGCGCTTCCGCGCCAATCAGCTTTTGCTCATCGACCGAAAACTTCGGCTGCAGATACAGTAAAATACGCCCGTCCTCTAATGCCTGCTCAAACATCGGCAGCACCCTGGCCTCGCATAAGATCTTCTCTTCCAGCTGCTTCGAATAAAATACTACGCTGCTTTTATATTCGTCCCGGCTTTCCTTCTGTGCGTAACGCACCCGGTCAAGGATCACATCAAACTGACGGTCGTGCTTACACACAAAATGAGCGCCGCAGCTAATATGTATATGCGTCTGCGTAAATTCCTGATCCGCCTCCCTGCAAAAATCCCTGCAGATGATCTCAAGCTCCTCTTGTATCCCAATCTCATCCGGCGCATACGCCTCCATCAGCACAAGGATATGATCCCCAAAAATACGCGACGCCAGACGGCAGTCGGGATTCAAAAAACAAAAATGATCCGCCATCCGCCTAAGCAGCAGATTCCCACTCTCAAATCCATAAATCTGATTAAAATATTTAAAGTTCTTGATATTGATCCCCACAATAACCGGATACCGCAGCCTCCCCACAGTAATAAAAAAATTTTTCCGAAAATCTTCCAAAATCGGAAGATGCGTAATACTGTCCCTACGGACTCCTGATAGCTGAACCATATCTCCCTCACAAACAAACGTTCTTATTTAAATAGACAAAAGCCCAAGCACACATATGATGTACTTAGGCTCATGATGGGCGTTCCTAAATAGATGGTATCATTATAGCATTTCAGGTAAGTTCTGTAAATTAGTTTTTCAAAATTTTTTTATTACACCATATCACGTAACAGTTCAGACAGCTGACCTTTTCTTGCAAAAAATCCCCGCTCACCACGTACCTATCGCCTACGAGAGCCAGCTGGCGGAGGGAAGCGGCCCTGTCTTATTGCGCCTTGTGAAAGAATATTAGAAGCTCTTAGTATTCTGCCCAACACCCAGGGGCGAAGCCAAGCGGCACCCTTTAGCTCCTGGCGCCAGCCAGGGCGAATTAGGTGCCGCGACCGTCCGCTGCCACAGCATAAGCAGCAGAATACTAAAAAATCCCCCCTAAAACCTCCACCGCATCCCCATCCGCAACACACTCCCCATGCTCCCGAATAAACGCCGCAATACTCTTCGTATAACACACCCCATCCATAAACTCATCCGCCGCATAAAAAAGCATTGCCGTCTCACGCACCCCATATTCCCGGACATCCGCAAGCAGAAAATACACTCCTTCATACACATAAGCCGACGCCGCAAGCCCTTTCGGCGCATTCCTGCAAAACGCAAGCAGATGCATCACGTTTTCCGTCTTAAATACTGCCGTCTCCATCTCCTTTGCAATCCGCTCCGCCTGCTCATTGCTCTGCTCTGCCCCTGCAGAAAATGTAATTTCCAGTGATTCATCCGATAAAAACACCGCATGAACCGCGATCTGCTTTCCGCTCTTTACAAATCCTGTCTCCTGCTCCGCCCGCTGCATAATCTGTTTAAAAAAGTCTACAGCCCGTTCATCATTTTGGTAGATCGCACGTCGATCCATCCCATAATCCGCAATTTCTTCCTCTGTCATAACGCATTGCACCGTCTGCTTGTCTAATACTGAAAATTCCATTTCCCCTCTCCCGTCATATGTTTTCTTTTCTTCCTATTCCATCCAAATATGTATCCGCTTCCCCAGGCAGCCTGCCACACGTATGAGGAAATCGAGGCTGGGGTTGTATTTGCCGCTCTCCAGCCTGGAAATATTGGATTTCTTCGTTCCGGCGCGCTCCGCAAGCGCTTCCTGCGTAATATGCTGCTCCTTGCGCACCTGCTTGATCTGGCTGATCACTTCAAGCCTTGGCTCTAGCTTTTCTTCTTCCATTTCGTTTTTCCTTGTCATTTGTTTCGACATTTTTCTTCTTTTTTCTTAGGCACTATAAAAGTTATCATATATGATAACTTTTTGTCAATAACAATATTTCCTAAATTTTCCCTTTTCAACCAGAAGAAAATATATTATAATGTTTCTCAGGGCTGACCCGCCTTTATTTTAGACAAAAGGAGTTTCTGCTTTATGAGCGTTTATACATGGATCACATTCATCGCAGCCATTACGTTTTTACTTGTTGTATTCCTGCTTTTCCGGAAATTTCTGGCAGGGAAGGAAAACGGCCTTATGATCTTTACCGTTATCCTGCTTGGCATTTTAGGCTCCGCTGCCCTTTATGTGTTCACTTCCATACAAGGGACGCAGATTCTTTCAAAGGAGCTGGCTGCTGAATATCAGATCAAAGAAGAAACGTTTCGTACCACAGATGAGAATACGGCGAATTATCTACACGCCGCTTATGCCTTTTTTGCGGAAAACGGTGTGCAATACCAGCTGCGCGGCACGCAGCTGCTTGAGGAGCCGGATCAGGCGCCTGCGTTTATCGGCATTTATATGTGCGAAGCCGTAGACGGCTATTCCTGGTGCTATATGAAAAAAGGCAATGTCGTACGACACACTCTGACTGCGCTTTCCCATGACGGCAAGCAGGCTGTGGACTATGAACACACGTCCCAAAAAAAGAAAAAATAATTTTTGCGATAAAAAAAGAAAAGCCGATGCATCGGCTTTTCTTTTTTATATTTTATAAGTGCAGCACCCGTTCGCGGATCTCCTGCGTGCGGCCCTGGTTCCAAAACTGGGTACCGATATAGCCGCAGGTACGTCTAGCAACATTCATCTTATTTTGGTTGTGGTTGCCGCAGCGCGGACATTCCCAAATCAGCTTGTCATGTCCGTCGTTGATAATATTGATCTCCCCGTCAAACCCGCATTCCTGACAATAATCACTCTTCGTATTCAGCTCCGCATACATAATATTATCATAAATATAACGCATCACAGACAGTACCGCCTCCAGGTTTGTTTTCATATCCGGTACTTCTACATAGCTGATCGCACCGCCTGGTGAAAGCTTTTGAAATTCCGCTTCAAATTTCAGCTTGGTAAACGCGTCAATCTGCTCGGCAACGTGCACATGGTAGCTGTTTGTAATATAATTTTTATCCGTTACGCCCGGAATCTTACCGAACCGTTTTTGCAGGCATCTGGCAAATTTATAGGTTGTGGACTCAAGCGGCGTCCCATATACGGAAAAATCAATGTTTTCCTCCTGCTTCCACTTCGCGCAGGCGTCATTCATATGCTGCATGACCGACAGGGCAAACGGCTTTGCTTCTGCGTCCGTATGTGATCTGCCCGTCATATACCGGGTACATTCATATAAGCCCGCGTATCCGAGCGAGATTGTGGAATATCCTCCATATAATAAAGAATCGATCGTCTCGCCCTTTTTCAGCCTTGCCAGAGCGCCGTGCTGCCACAAGATCGGCGCCACATCAGACGGCGTTCCTTTCAGACGGTTATGACGGCACATCAGCGCCCGTTTGCACATAACAAGACGCTCGTCAAAAATCTTCCAAAACTGTTCCATATCACCGCCGGACGAGCAGGCGATATCTACGAGGTTCAACGTAACAACACCTTGGTTGAACCTTCCGTAAAATTTGAATTTGTCATTCTCATCTTTATATACCGTCAAAAAGGAGCGACAGCCCATACACGTATAGCAGTTGCCCTGCTTTAGCTTTTTCATCATCTTTTCCGAAATATAATCCGGTACCATACGTTTTGCTGTACACTGAGCCGCGATCTTTGTCAGATAATAATATTTGCTGTCCTCATGGACATTGTCCTCCTCCAGCACATAAATAAGCTTTGGAAACGCAGGCGTAATATAAATCCCCTGTTCATTCATCACACCCTTGATCCGCTGGTGCAGCATTTCTTCGATGCAAAGGGCAAGGTCATCCCTTGTCTGCCCCTCCTCTACCTCGTTTAAATACATAAACACGGTCACAAACGGCGCCTGCCCGTTCGTCGTCATCAGCGAAATGACCTGATACTGGATCATCTGTACGCCCTGCTGGATCTCATCGCGTACTCTTTTTTCCGCGATCTCGTTGATCTTGATCTCATCCAGCTCCAAATCCTGCGCCAAAAACTCCTCCCGCACCCTTCTGCGGTATTTTTCCCGGCTGACCTGTACAAACGGCGCCAGATGGGACAGGGAAATGCTCTGTCCGCCGTACTGTGCGCTCGCGATCTGCGCAATACTCTGGGTCGCGATATTGCAGGCGGTCGCAAAACTTTTCGGCGGCTCGATCATCGTCTCGCTGATCACCGTTCCGTTTTGCAGCATATCCTCCAGATTGACCAGACAGCAGTTATGCATATGCTGGGCAAAATAATCCGCATCATGAAAGTGGATCATCCCTTCTTCATGCGCCTCCACGATATCCTCCGGCAGTAAAAACCGCTTGGTGATATCCTTGCTCACCTCGCCTGCCATATAGTCTCTCTGCACGCTGTTGACCGTCGGGTTTTTGTTTGAATTCTCCTGTTTTACTTCCTCATTATTGCATTCAATCAGGCTAAGGATCTGTTCATCGGTAGAATTAGACTTACGCACGAGGGCACGTTTATAACGATAGGTAATATAATTTCTAGCAACGTCAAAAGCACGCTGGTTCATGATCTCGTTTTCCACAAGATCCTGGATCTCCTCCACATTCAGCGCACGTCCCATCCGCTCGCAGGTCTTTCGTACATTGTCTGAGATCAAGGTGATCTGAAGCTCATTCAGCCGTGCGCTCTCTGGTACGCTCAGGTTCGCCCTGCTCACCGCTTGGCTGATCTTATCGATGTTAAATGTCATCTCTGAACCACTTCGTTTAATAATTTTCATCTTATTCCGCTCCTTATTCCCTAATCAAACTTACCATCATTTACTTATGAATGATATTGTAACCAAACGTGAGTTCATTGTCAATGGTAAATACTATATCTATGTATTTTTGATAAAAATACACAAATCCAGATACAATATATTGTATACTTGTCAGGATTACATCCAAATCCTGCCATATTCAAAAAGGATGAATCCATTCTTACAGATTCATCCTGATGTAAAGAAAGCGCTGTATTTATAATACTCCTTTTGTAGACAGCACATCTATAATCCGCTCATCCGGACTGACTGCCATATCCAGCGCTTTTGCAAATGCTTTGAACATCGCTTCCATTATATGATGGTCATTTTCTCCATACAGCGCCTTCAGGTGCAGGTTCATGCCTGACGCATAGCTGACCGCATAAAAAAATTCCTTTGCCATCTGTGTATCCATATCGCCGCACCGACTGCCTGAAAACTGCGCGTCGTATACCAAATACGGCCTGCCGGACAGATCCAATGCACACAATACAAGCGCCTCGTCCATCGGCAGCATAACGTGCCCATACCGCCTGATCCCCTTTTTATCTCCGACAGCTTCACGGATAGCCGTCCCAAGTACGATCCCGGTATCCTCAATGCTGTGGTGGCAGTCCACATCCAGATCCCCCTGGCAGACTACCTCCAGATCAAAAAGCCCATGCCTTGCAAATCCATCCAGCATATGGTCAAAAAAACCGATGCCCGTTTTCAGGCTTGCGGCCCCTGTCCCATCCAGCTTAAGATTTACCGTAATCTGCGTTTCTTTCGTATCTCGTTTTACCTGCGCTGTCCTGCTCACTGGCCTGCCCCCTCGCCCTTACGTTTTTCATTTTCCTGATCCCATCTGGAGATCAGCCTTGTGCGCACCCACTTCGGATCGTTGTTGTAATTGCGCTGCACGTAGCTGCAGTACTCTCTGCGGGTCATATCCTGGATCCTCTTTCGCTCTGTCATATACCATTCTCCTTTACCTTGTCTTTGTCGTTTGCATCGTGTTTATTTATTTTAATCGTATTGGAGCATAGTTTCAAGTGTTTTTTTCAGATACACGATCTTTTTATAGTAGATTTCTTTGCCGCTTTTGCTGCCTCTTAATTCATAGGCTATTAATTTTTGAAGCAATAAGCTATCATACAGATAGGAAATAAGCAAACGAATAAAGGTAAACACTTTAAAATGTACGATGGAAGGATCATGATAGACGTTTGGCAGATAAAAAAGTCTCTTGCAATCAAACCTAGGATATGCTATAGAATAAATATAAAAGGAGTAACCGCCCACAAAGTGGTTTACATCCATAGTATGTTATATAAACCTACCTTACTCGGCAAAGTACAAGGTAGGTTTATTTATTTTCGCTTGTTCGTCCTATCAATATAGGCAAGCAGCGCAATCAGGAAATTACCGCCTAAAAGTAACAGGCTTAAGCCCATAACCAAAAAGCACCGGATACAGAATATTCCGTATCCGGTGCAGCTGCTTTAATATTCGGACGGCATAATGATCGCCGCAATGATATACGCCAATATCCCGCTCCCGCCTGCTATGCAAAATAACGCCCACACGAGACGGATGACCGTTGGGTCGATGTTAAAATACTGTGCGATACCGCCGCATACTCCGCAGATAACCCTATTCTGATTTGATTTTGCAAGTCTTTTTGATTCCATTGTTTTTTCCTCCGTTTTTCGCTAATATATCTGGCTGCGGGCGTCTACTCGATGCAGATCTGCCCCATGCCGCAGTTCAGTGTAAAGGTCGCCGAAGCGCCGTTTTCAATCCTTCTTTTCCTTGCCAAGCCGCTGTATGACTCGCCGTCGATCTCAATGGCACCCGCGCCGCAGGAAAGCTCGTAATTTACGCTTTCAGCTCCCTCGTCCAGCTCCAGATTCACTACACCCATTCCGCAATCTATCGTTGTATCGAACGAAATGTCAGCTTCAATATCCATCACGCCGACGCCGCATTCCAGACTGGCTTTACCAAATGTACTGTCATCGATCTGGATCTCCCCTGCTCCGACAGACGCCGCAAGCGTATCCGTCGTGATCCCGCTGAGCGCAATATGCCCGGCGTCCGTATCCACTTTAAGCGTTTCGGCGTAAAAGCCCTCCATCGCTTCTAATGTCCCAGCATTTATGCGGATATCTACGTCAGAAAGGCTCATATCCTCTGGCAGCTTCAGATAAACGCTGGCATCCGTACGATTCTTTCGCCCGGTACGGTTATCCATGACCGTGATCCTGCCATCCTCACATACTGCCTGGATACCCTCATACTCCCCTGACGCCGATACGTAGATCCGCTCATCGTCCGATTCCTCAATAATCAGATAGCCATACTTAAGGTCGATCGCAAGCTCCTGCACCGCAGACGCTTCGATGGTCAACAGGCCGTACTCCTCGTTCCAGTCCTCGTCAACCATTTGTATCTCTGCCTCTTCACCAACCGCAATCTCCCTGCTGCCTACCGCAAACTCCGCTGCCGAATGCACAACATCCTTTGCCCGTCCGAAGATTCCATTCTCATCCACCACAAACTGCCCGCCGCTTAGGACAACGCTTAAAATAAGCGCCGCGCTGCCAATCCCGATACAGCCTGCTGTAATATACAAAATTGCTTTCATTAATCTGTTCATGCCGCACTCCTTCCCCAATGCAAAGCCTTATGCAGAAGCTGGGAAACCTGCCGCAGCGCCCATGGCAGAAACCTGCCGCAAAACAGCAGCAGCAATACCATACTCACGCCGCTTGCTGCGATCAAAAGCATTCCGATACCAAGCATAAATAAACCCTTCACCAGTGAAAGCGTGCACAGCTTCGCTACTGCAACGACTGTACATACAATGCCGCCGATCACACCACCGATAGAACAAACTCCGAGCACAACCACAATCGCGATCAGCACGCCCGCGACACCAAGCATCCCGGATAACGCCGCGCCCCAGATCGGAGCGGTAAATATTGCCAGTAAAAGAAACAGCAGCAGCTTGCTCCGCCTGTCTGATGCAGCGTAAGCCTGACCCGCGCTTTTTTTCTCATATTGATCATACCGTCTATAGGATGCCCCATCGGAGCTGTTTTCATAAGCAGATCTTGCATTCTGCCCGTTTCTATCTGCATCTTGGCCAAACGCTGACGACTGGCTCTCGTTTTTTTGAAAATCGCTTCCTGAAAATATACTCTTATAGCCTTTTCGCTGGCCCGCGCCTGCCTGACTGCCCCGTACCTGCGGCGGATTTTTCAAACCGCTTGTCATAGTCCCGGTGCTGTTGAGCGCCTCGATAATACTGTCCGCAATGCTTTGCGGCGATTCCAGCTCTTCTAAAACAAGAGCTTCATTTTCCGCTCCGGCATCCTCGAAATAGCTTCGGTAATAATCCATTGCTTCTTCCCGTTCTTCTTTGGGGATATTATATAAC
This sequence comes from uncultured Eubacterium sp., assembly GCA_910586225.1. Classification (GTDB taxonomy): domain Bacteria; phylum Bacillota; class Clostridia; order Lachnospirales; family Lachnospiraceae; genus Eubacterium_J. Next base: position 113,430 of record CAJUIL010000001.1, read on the forward strand.
AGACGTTCCAGCTGTAATAAAAATAACTCTTTGTTCATGCAAACTCCTCTCCCGAAAACAACGCACTGATTTTTTCTGAATAACTCTTCCACTCATCACTGTACAGACGAAGCTGCGCCTCGCCCGCCGATGTCAGCTTGTAGTATCTGCGGTTCCTGCCGCCGCATTCCCGATCGTATACCTGCAGGCAGTCATCCTTTAGCAGACGGCGCAGCACCGGATACAGCGTCGATTCCGACACCTCGATCGTCCTGCGCACATCCTGTGTGATTTTATATCCATAGGTACCTTCTTCCTCTTTGGATACGACTGCCAGTACGATTGCGTCTAAAAGTGCAGCGCCTGTATTAAATACCATGCCATCACTCCTCGTATCTTTATATTATTTTGTGTTTGATATTACTTGTTATTTAATACTATATGATATATAATATCATTTGTCAAGTGATAATTTTGTCATTTTCGAAAGAGGTAAAAAAGGACAGGAATATAATAATAATTTTTCCCGTCCTTTTTATATGTTGAAATGTTTTTATGAAACCAAAAAAATATTCTTAACGATAATGATTTCGTTACATTATTCTTTCCATAAAAATTTCGATTTCGAAAATTATTTCAATGATCATGCGGAAAGTAACGCGATGTTATCTTCCTGGTTTCGCTCGCTCCATCGAATGACTCTTGCTTCATAATTCAAATATGCATCTTCAACACCTTTAGCTATACTATTTTGGTCATTCAGAATAACAATAAGCTGACTCTCATTTTTTCGTGCAGGCTTTGTATCGTTCCATGCAAAAAGTATATTTCCCATACTGGATTTATTTGGATTATTAACTGCTTGACATAATCTTTCAGGCTTTGTCTTAGTTCTTTGTAACAAAAAATCATAATTATGAGCAAAACCAGAAATCCCTGTAAACTGCACATTATCAGAATAATAAATCTCTCTTTCCGCAAAAAAATCTTGTATATCATCTAAAAAGAAAGAGGATACTTTTGATTTAGAAATAGAGAACATATCATCTATTCTTAACATGGCTTGAATGAATAAATGTTTTTTTTGCGCAAATCCATTGATAGGCGCTTTTGCAACTAATTCATCTCCGTTAAGTCTTACGCCATATTGATATAATATTCGTTCAAGATAAATTTTGCGATTAGGCGTTAACTGAAAACCATACATTTTTAAACCATGTATCGTAGCGCTATCGTCTGTAAAAAAAATATCATTACCATCATGTTTTACATATATTTGCAAATAATCATTGGCATTATCAAGATATGGTGTGGTAATCTCGTAATATTCTCCAATTTTATCAAAAGTAGTTTCACTTCTTAACCAAGATGTATAATCGTCAATGAGTTTTTGAACATTCATGATCATACCTCCTTTATTATATTAACTCCATCTGTACATGGATAGCTGGAAATTCAATTACATTGAATTTTATTAAAAACATCATCGTATTTTCAACAAATTCTTCACTATCAATATTTTCAGCTGGAAATGCCCAAAGTCTCCCATATTCTTCACTATATATGTGCCAATGGCTTCCCGTAATTTTTTTACCATCAGGATTAGAGTGAACATTTGACGGATTAATATGTAATTCTAATAACAATACACCGTTTTTTACAACACGAGCACCTATGTTATACTTTAAGCGATTAATTTTACCTCTAAAAATATTAACTGCAAAAATATCTTGTTTGCCATCTCCCGCAACCTGAAACTCTACACTTTCTCCTTTTTCTGGAAAGCTAATTTCTGATATTAATGTACGTTTTAACATTCTTAATAATCTATCAGCTTCAGCTTGGGTAATTTTAGTGAAAGCCATTTTATCACCTCCCAGCAAGTCCTTTAAATTATACTATATTGGAAAAAGCTGTCAAGGGCGCGAAGTTTACCCTCAACAGCTTTTTCTGTTTTTATTACTCTAAAAGCGATTCCCGTTTAAAGCAGCTGCGCCGCCTCTTCATCCGCTACTACAAATACATTCTGATGCAGCTGTAAGATCGACGCTGGAAGCTGCGGCGTAACCGGGCCCTGCAGCGCGTCCTTTAACGCCTGTGCCTTTGCTTTCCCGCTTACAATAAGCAGTATTTTGCGTGCGTGCATAATATTGCCTATGCCCATCGTATATGCAAACTTCGGTACCTCGTCCTCGCTGGCAAAAAAGCGCTTGTTTGCCTCGATCGTGCTCTTGGTAAGCTCTACACAGTGCGTCCCATACGCAAAGCTGTCTCCCGGCTCATTAAAGCCGATATGCCCGTTGTTGCCAAGCCCCAACAGCTGTAAGTCCACGCCGCCTGTTTTTTCAACAATGCTGTCGTAACGAGCACACTCCTTCTCGCTGTCCTCCTCCAGCCCGTCTGGTACAAACGTACGTGCTTTATCGATATTCACATGATCAAATAAATGGCTGTCCATAAATTTACGGTAGCTTTGCTCATGATCCGGGCCGAGTCCTTTGTATTCGTCCAGATTGACCGACGTGATCTGTGAAAAATCCAGATCTCCGCTGCGGTACTGCTCTACCAGTCTTTCATACAACCCTACCGGGGATGACCCGGTCGCAAGCCCAAGTACACAATCCGGCTTTAAAATGATCTGTGCGGAAACAATCGCTGCAGCCTTGCGGCTCATGTCCTGATAGTCTTTTGCTTTGTAAAAATTCATACTTTTTCTCCTTTTTCTATAAAATATGCTGTGAAATCACAAAATCCAAGTAATTTTTCCCTGGTTACCTATTAGTATACAGATTTCCGAAGGAATTTCAATAAAAATCTCCGAAAGAACATCCAAAACCTTTGTGCAAAACTGCTAAAAAGTGCGTCCAAAATTCATCCATGTCGAAAAGTGTTGAAAAATCCCTACAAGTACTTTCAGAACCTTCCAAATCGCTTGAAATTCCTTTCACAACCGTTATACTGTAACCAAAACAAGGAGGTGATTGTATGAATCAAAAGGTTATGCAGATGAAAGGAAAACTTATCGTATCCTGTCAGGCGCTGCCACACGAACCGCTCCATTCTTCTTTTATCATGGGCCGGATGGCACTGGCAGCTAAGGAAGGCGGGGCAAGCGGCATCCGCGCCAACACAAAGGAGGACATCCGTGAGATCCAGTCGCAGGTAAATCTTCCAGTGATCGGCATCGTAAAGCGTGATTATGCGGACAGCGGCGTCTATATCACACCGACGATGCAGGAGGTCGAGGAGCTGATGGAGGTACACCCAGAAATCATCGCACTAGACGCAACCGGGCGCGTCCGTCCGGGCGGTGTTACGCTTGCAGATTTTTTTCAAAGCGTAAAAGAAGTCTTTCCAGACCAGCTTTGGATGGCGGACTGCTCTACTGTTGAAGAAGCGCTGTACGCGGACAGTCTTGGATTCGACTTTATCGGAACGACGATGGTCGGCTATACGCCGCAAAGCGAAGGCTTAAAGATCGAAGCGGATGATTTTGCCATCCTGCGCGAGATCATCGCAAAGGCAAAGCACCCAGTCATTGCCGAAGGAAATATCGATACGCCGCAAAAAGCAAGACGTGTCATTGAGCTTGGCTCTTTCTGTGTTGTCGTCGGATCTATTATCACAAGGCCGCAGCTGATCACTCGTTCCTTCGCACAGGCATTGGAACAATAAAACACAAAAAAAGGAGAAGAAAGTATGAGAAATTTAGAAAAGTATATGGGCATTATTCCAGCATTTTACGCATGCTATGACAAAGATGACAACATCAGCCCAGATGGGGTACGGGCACTGACAAACTATTTTGTAGAAAAAGGCGTAAAGGGGGTTTACGTCAACGGTTCTTCTGGTGAGTGCATTTATCAGAGCGTCGAAGATAAAAAGGTTATTTTGGAAAATGTTATGGACGCAGCAAAAGGCAAGCTGACGGTTATCGCTCACGTAGCCTGCAACAATACCGCAGACAGTATGGAGCTGGCACAACACGCACAGAGCCTCGGCGTAGACGCGATCGCGGCAATCCCTCCAATTTATTTTCATCTGCCGGAATACGCCATCGCCAGCTATTGGAACGATATCAGCTCTGCCGCGCCGGATACCGATTTTATCATCTACAATATCCCGCAGCTGGCAGGTGTGTCTCTGACCATGGGCCTGTTTGCAAAAATGCGCGAAAATCCAAGAGTCATTGGCGTTAAAAATTCTTCGATGCCGGTGCAAGATATCCAGATGTTCAAGCAGGCAGCAGGAGACTCTTATATTATCTTCAACGGGCCGGACGAGCAGTTTATCAGCGGCAGAGTCATCGGCGCGCAAGGCGCTATTGGCGGCACTTATGGAGCAATGCCGGAGCTGTTCTTAAAAATGGATGAATATGTAAAGGCAGGAAAGCTGGAGGAAGCAAAACAGATCCAGTATGCCGTAAACGAAATTATCTACAAGATGTGCTCCGCTCATGGAAATATGTACGGCGTGATCAAAGCCATCTTAAAGATCAACGAAGGGCTGGAGCTTGGCGGCGTCAGAAAACCGCTGCCATCACTGACCGAGGAAGATAAAGCGATCGCAGACCAGGCGGCTGAAATGATCCGGAATGCGAAGGAAGCTTTTCTGAAATAAAAGTGTTGGAAACGGCACACCGTTAGGTTTTGAAAAATGAGTTTACAATGGGCAGCTTCCCGGCGTGGCCGGGCGGCTTCCCGCAGTACTAAAGGAGGATAATGTATGCAGGGTTTTACAACGATCGATCTGATCATTTTAATCGTATATTTAGCTGCCGTTTTGTTTGCCGGGCTTCATTTCGCAAAAAAGGAAATGAAGGGCAAAGAATATTTCAAGGGCGACGGCACTGTGCCTTGGTGGGTAACGTCTGTATCTATCTTTGCTACCTTGTTAAGCCCAATTTCTTTTTTGTCGCTTGCAGGCAATTCATATGCCGGAACATGGATCATGTGGTTCGCACAGCTGGGAATGCTGCTTGCCATCCCGTTTACGATCCGCTTTTTCCTGCCGATCTACAGCAAGCTTGACATCGACACAGCCTACCACTATCTGGAGCTGCGCTTTAACAGCCGTGGGCTGCGGGTGCTTGGCGCTGTCATGTTTATTATTTACCAGATTGGAAGAATGTCCATTATCATGTATCTGCCTTGTATGGTACTTTCAAATCTGATGGGGATCAATGTCAACATACTGATCATCATCATGGGGATCATCGCGATTATCTATTCTTATACAGGCGGCCTGAAATCTGTACTTTGGACCGATTTTATCCAGGGTTCCGTCCTTTTGATAGGTGTTACGATCGCGCTTTTTTTCTTAGTCGCACATACAGACGGCGGATTTGGCGCACTGTTTGACGCATTCCGCAGCGATGGCAAATTCCTGGCACCAGACCAGCCGGTCTTTAGCCCGAACCTGTTAAAGGACAGTGTATTCCTTCTGATCGTCGGCGCAGGATTTAACACAATGGGCTCCTATGTATCCAGCCAGGATATCGTACAGCGTTTTACAACGACGACAGACACGAAAAAGCTCAATAAAATGATGCTCACAAACGGCGCGTTATCCATTTTCATTGCAACCGTATTTTATATGATCGGAACCGGATTATATGTGTTCTACCAGCAGAACGAGCTTCCGCCTGCCGCGGCACAGGATCAGATCTTTGCATCCTACATCGCCTTCGAGCTTCCGGTCGGCGTAACCGGACTGCTGCTGGCAGCCATTTATGCGGCGTCTCAGTCCACGCTCTCCACCGGACTAAACTCTGTAGCTGCAAGCTGGACACTGGACATCCAGGCACGTGTCAGCAAAAAAGAGCTAAGCCTGGAAAAACAGACAAAGATCGGACAGTATGTCTCTCTCATCGTCGGCATTTTTGCAATCGTTGTTTCGATCGTGCTGGCAAACGGCGGCATAAAATCCGCTTACGAATGGTTTAATGGATTTATGGGACTCGTACTTGGTATTCTGATCGGTACGTTTGTACTCGGCGCGTTTACAAAAACAGCCAATGCTTTTGGCGCGGCAACCGCATTTGCAGCGGCTTCCGCAGTCATGGTCGGCATCAAATATTTTGCTCCGGCGGGATCTGTTTCGATCTGGTCATACTCGATCATTTCCATCGCGGTATCCTTGATCGTCGGCATTCCAGCAAGCATTATTTCCCGGAATATCAAGGGCGACCATTCAAAGCCTGCAGCAAACACAACCATTTTCAATTAAGTACAACGGAAGGAGGTTTCTTATGATCTTTGGAAATATACACTGTCTGGACGAATATCCGTTTTTAGAAAAAGCGGTACAGGAATGCTTTGCCTATGCGCAGCAGCAGGATCTTTCGGCATTTACAGCCGGATGTCATGAAATTGACGGCAAGCGTCTGTTTGTCAATATCGTAGAATATACGACGACTGCGGCGGAAAACCGTTTCTGGGAAGCGCACCGCCAATATCTGGACCTGCATCTGATGCTGTGCGGGAGCGAGCAGATCGACCTGAATTTTATCGCAAACCTTCAGCAAAAAGATTATGAAGAAAAGGACGATTTCCTGCCTTTGGAAGGTGATAAAAACAGCTCCGTCATACTGCGGGACGGCGATTTCCTGATCTGCTTCCCAAATGACGGGCACCGGACCGCCGTAGCGGCTGATCAACCGGAAAAAATCAAAAAAGCCATTTTTAAAATTCAGATCTAGCAAATATTGATCACTAAAATAATAGAAATATGGGTATCCTAAATGAAAAAATATGTAAGCATTGATATTGGAGGTACCGCCATCAAATATGGCCTGATCGGAGATTCTGCAGAAATCCTCCACCGCGGCGAAATACCAACAGAAGCGCATAAAGGCGGGCCATCCATACTGGAAAAAGCTGTTCATATTGCACGCCAGTTTCACAAGGAACATACGATCGCAGGCATCTGCATTTCGACGGCAGGTGTCGTTGATACGAAGGGAGGCCGCATTATCCATGCGGCCCCCCTGATCCCAAACTACACCGGAATCTGCTTTAAAAAAGAGATGGAAACGCTGTTTGAGGTACCGTGCGAAGTGGAAAACGACGTAAACTGCGCCGGGCTTGCCGAATACCTCTCCGGCTCTGGAGCAGACTGCGACCCGATGCTGATGTTAACGATCGGCACTGGTATCGGCGGGTGTATGGTAACCGGCGGCCAGGTATTCCACGGCGCAAACTACAGCGCCTTAGAAGTCGGCTATCTTCCTGTCAAGGACAGCGATTTTCAAACGCTTGGCTCCGCCCGCAGCCTTTGCCAAAAAGTCGCTGCGCGCAAGCAGGAACCGGAAAAAGACTGGAATGGTTTTCGGATCTTCCATGAAGCAAATCTGGGCGACGACTGCTGCATCCAAGCGATCGACGAAATGGCAGATATACTCGGATTTGGCATCGCCAACCTGTGCTATGTCCTGAATCCCGAAGTTGTTGTGCTTGGCGGAGGCATTATGGCGCAGGAGGACTATCTGCACGACAGAATACAGCGCGCGGCGGTTTCCTATATGATCGAAGGTATGGCTTCCCGTATCCAGATCGCCTTTGCAAAACACAAAAACGACGCCGGAATGCTGGGTGCTTTTTATCATTTTAAAAACTGTCATCACTAAACGGAAAAAAATATGGAATATTATATCAAATCAGTCGTGCCGGTCATTGAACGAAATTACGGAAAATTTACGGCCGTAGAAAAAAACATTGCGGATTTTTTTATTAAAAATGAAGAAATGGTAGATTTTTCTTCCAGAGCGATCGCTGACCGGCTTTACGTCTCGGAAGCTTCCCTGTCCCGGTTCGCACAAAAATGCGGCTACCGGGGTTACCGGGAATTTATGTATCAGTATGAAATGACTTTTGTGGCCGAAAAGGATTCCGTAACCGGAAACACGCGAATGATCTTGAACACTTACCAGGAGCTTTTGAACAAAACCTACCAGCTTGTTGACGAGGAGCAGATTTCTCGTATTGCGCAATTTTTAAGCTCAGCGGACCGTGTTCTCGTCTGCGGACGCGGAAGCTCCGGACACGCCGCGGCGGAGATGGAAATGCGATTTATGCGCATCGGCGTTAACATCGATTCTGTCCAGGATCATGACCTGATCCGAATGCGGGCGGTCTTTCAGGGAAGGCAAAGCCTTGTATTCGGCATTACGATCAGCGGTGAAACGGAAGAAGTACTGTATCTCCTGCGAGAATCTCACAAACGTGGTGCGAAAACAGTGTTGATAACCGCCGGATATGACGATAAATTTTATGAATACTGTACCGAGGTTGTGCAGATCCCATCGCTCCGCTTTCTGAACCAAGGCCACGTAATCTCTCCCCAATTCCCGATCCTGCTGATCTTGGATATTTTATATTCCTGCTATGGGGATCTGGACAAGCGGACAAAGGACAGCCTGCACCATAATACGCTGCAGGCATTGGCAGATGGCTGGGCAAAAACAGGTAAAAAGGAGGATTCTTTATGATCATTAAAAACGGAAACGTCTATACTAAAGACCAGCATTTCCAAAAAAGCGAGCTCCATATCCAGGACGGTATTTTCTGCGAAAATACAAACGATGCAAGCGAGATTGTCGACGCGCATGATTGCTACGTGATCCCAGGACTGATCGACCTGCACTTTCACGGATGTATGGGCTACGATTTTTGCGACAACAGTGCGGAGGCTTTAGCCGGCATCGCCCGCCAGGAGCTTTACTCTGGCGTCACTGGCATCTGCCCTGCTACTATGACACTGCCTTATGAAGAGCTCTGCAGCATTTTAAAAACTGCCGCTTCCTATCAAAAGGATTGTGAAGCAGATCCGCAGCATACGCCGGGCGCCGATCTGATCGGCATTAATATGGAAGGTCCTTTTATCAGCACGGAGAAAAAGGGCGCGCAGGATCCACAGCATATCCTCCCTTGTGATGTAAAAACCGCACGTGATTTTCTGGAAATATCCGGCGGTCTTGTAAAATTTATCGGTATCGCACCGGAAAAAAATCCTAACTTTGCAGAGTTTATCGCACAGCTAAAGGATGATGTACACATTTCCCTGGCGCATACAAATGCCGATTACGATACGGCAATGGCTGCTTTTGGCGCAGGCGCTGACCATGCCGTACATTTGTATAACGCGATGCCTGCTTTCACCCACCGGGCGCCAGGTGTGATCGGAGCCGTATCCGACAGCCCGCACGTCTTTGCTGAGCTGATCTGCGACGGGATCCATATCCACCCGTCCATGGTGCGCTCCACGTTCCGGATGCTCGGCAAGGACCGCATTATTTTTATCAGCGACAGTATGCGCGCCGCGGGAATGCCAGACGGAAACTACACGCTGGGCGGCCTGGACGTCGTTTTAAAGGACCGCAAGGTAACGCTTGTTTCCGACGGCGCCATCGCAGGCTCTGCTTCCACCTTATTAGAATGTATGCGCACCGCAGTTACACAGATGGATATTCCGCTTGAGACAGCTGTCGCCTGCGCCAGCGTCAATCCTGCAAAGCGTTTAGGTGTTTATCATGAACGCGGCTCGATCGAATACGGAAAAAAGGCCGACGCTGTACTGTTAGATCAGAACTTACAGCTTCGGATGGTAATCAAGGACGGGGTATGCGTGCATTGTTTCAGCAAATAGTACCGCCCTTTGCCTGTAGCTGAAAAAACGCTGTCTGGACAGCGCCGGAAATCCGGCCTGCCAGACAGCGTTTTTCATATTCTTTTTAAGTCGCTTGTAATTGCCTCACAACCATATGCACCGTATCCCCAGGCATTTTCCCGATCTTCTTACGGATATCCTTGCGGATTCCAATGATGTAGCAGATCGATCCATCCGGGTTTTTTACGCCCATATTGACGACACTTCCGTCATACGGCTCGCCGTCAAATGTTACGTGTACCTTCGCGCGCCCTGCATGAAATTCTTCCCGTACGTCATACGGAAACGCTACATAAGCGCCCCCTTTTCTTTCTGCCTCGCATATGACCGCGTCATATTCATAAACTTTGTCATTCATTTCCTGCTGCCTCCTTTTGCTGAAGCATATCATACCGGCCGCCGTCAATCAGCACTTCTTTTCCACGGAAAGCAAATCCATAGATACGGATCCTTTCTTTTGAAATACCCTTTGCTTCCAGTACGGCACTGTACTTTTTCACAAGTATTTGTTTCCATGCAGCGCGTACCGTATCCTGCAACGATGCTTCTGGTGCTTCCTGCACCTTAAACTCTAAAATAATCCCATCATCCAGAACCGCGTTTTTGGGTTCCATCAGGACATCATATCTTCCGTCCCCGCTTTCCCGATTTGACGTGATCGTATAGATTTCCCTCAGATCCGCGATCAGCCCCAATACAAAACCATGATAAAAATTTTCCGGCTGCTTGAACCTTGATACCTTCCTTCCGGTATCAAAGCTGCTGAAAGTTTCCTGCGCGATCACATTCAAATATTCATTCATATACTTTTTATTATCAGAAAGGAGCGCATCTGTAAATGTATCATATTTCAGCTCTCCATTAGAAAACCATCCTGTAACGATCTCATCAAATGCCGCGCGGGACTCTCGATTTGTGAGAGACAGCGTATACTCTTCCTTCCCTCTTCTATTTATTTGTATGCGATCTATTTTCAGATACCCGCCTGCAAGAAAAAGACTCCAGACAGCATCCGCATCATGATCCAGCTGGCTGTAGGCGACCTCTTCCTCTATCGTAACATTCCGAGTACCTCCGTTTAACAAGTCCTCCATTATTATTTTTATCTCTGCTCCGTTTTCCCGGATCAATTTTTCGATCAAACGATTCGAACTCGTATGCGCCCAATAAGGAGCAATCTTTTTCTCTGCCAGCAGGTTCAGGACAGACCATGGATTATAAATATGCCCACAGCTGCCAAATTGAAATCCATCATACCATTGCTGCACTTCTGCTTTTTTATGCGACAGCCCATACTCCTCCAGAGCCAGAAAAACCTCTTCTTCTGTAAATCCGAACGCGAATGCATATTTGGGGGATGTAACCGTGATCACCTTTAAATTATTTAAGTCCGAAAATATAGATTCCTTGCTTACTCTTGTGATCCCGGTCAGTATCGCCCGCTCCAGATACGGATTTGTCTTAAACGACGAATGAAACAGGCTCCTTGTAAACAGAAGCATTTCTTCCCAATACCCCGCCAAATACGCTTCCTGCATCGGCGTATCATATTCATCCAACAAGATAATTACATTTTTACCATAATAACGGGCTAAATATCCAGACATTCTGTTTAAAGCGGCTGAAGCAGCTGCATCGCTCATCGTATCTGAAATGCTGTTGAAGTATTCTTTCTCCTGCAAAGCCAATGTATCATGATCCAGCAAAAAACGATTCTGCATATACACACGTACAATTTCCTGGCAGATCATTTCCCTAGCAGTTGCAAAGCAGCTGCTTTTTATTCCGGCAAAGCTCAGATTTAATACTGGGTAGCTTCCCTGCAGCCCTCTGAGCTTTTCTTCCTTCCAGATGCTCAGCCCGCGAAACAGCTCCCCTCGGCCAGCATAATTTACAGAAAAAAATTGTTCTGTCATACTCAGCGTAAGCGTTTTCCCAAAGCGTCTCGGACGGGTAATCAACGTCACTTTATCCCCATTCTCCCACCATTCCCGGATAAAATCTGTCTTATCTACGTAAAAGTAATTACCTTCTATTATTTTTTCAAAGTTGTCCAACCCAACCGCGGCTGTCCGTGCCAAAGCAAGCACCTCCTTTTACCAGCTCAATAACACCCGTATCGCACACATATAATAATAAATAACCGGAAGCGGGATTTTACGGAGCAGCTGCGGATGCTCTACCGAAAGCTTCCGGTTTGCAGCTGCAAGCGCGCCTGCCAGCCTGTGATTCCACCGCTTGTCCCGGTATTTAAAGGTTAAGGCGCGCTTTTGGCTAATGAGCACCTTCTCTGCAGACAGCGGAACTGAACAGATATCCCCCTGCCGCTGTGCCTGCTGCAGCATTCGAAGCGCTTTTTTGCTCCGAATGACGCATCCGGTATATTTTATTTTATGCTTTTTCATCTCTTTTAGCCAGACGTCTCCAAAGCTGATATCGGCAAGCTCCGCAAATTGGTCCTGACAGGAAAGGCAGCGCTTTTCAATAAAAAAATACGCGTTCTTATAAGCACAGATCGATCTTGTATAGGAAAAGTCGGTTTTTGTACCGTCCGTATAATACAGGCTTGCGATACCGCGCCAATGTCCTCTGCGATAATACAGACGCTCCGCCTTCGCACGCGTAATGTGCAGCTGATCCAGTGCAAGCTCCGTTGCTTCTTTTTTATGCGCACCGCTGCAAAAAAGCCCGATTTTTAAGACGACCTTTTCCCTCAGACTTTCCTCTTTTTCCAGTACCCCACAAAACGCCCGCATCATGCAAGGCGTCAGCACAACGGCAAGCCTGCCGTCAAATTCCCGCAGCTCATCCAAATGCGCCAGCATCGGAAAGCTTAAATAAACGCTGGAAGCCGCGTCGCGGATCTGTTCTTCTGTAACAGCAACATACGTCTGATACGTCAGCTCTCCGGTTTCCGCAAAAGCGGTCTTTACAACCCATGCACCGTCAATCTCATGATTTTTTAAAAGATTGCAGAGCAATGCCGTTACCATCCCGCCGGAGGCTGCAAAGCGGCGTATCTCGGCATCCGCTGCATATCCCATCCGGCACTGGAGCGTCTTTCCCATATACCTTACAGGATTCCCCAGATCGATCGTATGATGCAGATATCTTCTTTTTTCTGTTTTTTTGGTTTTAATCTGATCTAATATTTTTACGATATGACGGATATTATTCCTAGAGCTTTTCTGTACTGCCGGCAGATGCTCCCGGATCTTACGGCGGATCTCCTCTTGGTGCTTTTCGAAATGCTCAAAGTTCTCCCGGAGCCCCTGCGGACTGAGGCTGGAATAATCCGCCGCATATTCCCCCAGCCCGAACTGCTCCATGACCTCTGCGTACTTATGGCTCCATCCAACCAGCATGACTGGAACCTGCCTGGACAAAGCAAATACCATCGCATGAAAGCGCGACGCGACCAAAAGCTCGCAGCTTCCGATCATCTCCCGTATCTCCTCTGCTTCCATTTCCCGGCGCTCCCAGATCAGTCCATATGCTTCGTACAGCCTTGCCGGACGGCTTAGTCCTTGTGCTTTGCACAGCGCACGCTTTTTCATCTGCAGCCTGGCGTATGCTGCTGCAACTGCGTCGCCTGCCATCAGATCGTTATTGCGCGGATGCCTGGAATGTATGCGCGCCGCGTTGGCAAACAAATACACCTGATAGCCGCGCCCAGTCAGATAACCAATAAAGTCCGCCATAACTGCGATATAATCAATCCCTGCTTTTTTACATCTGCGTTCTACCACAGAGCTTACCGAAAGCGCTACTGTATGCGAAATCCTGACTTTTGCGCACATCTTTCCCACACGCCGTTCCACGTCCGGCGCAGGCGGCATGGTAAAGGCTCCGTCTGCGTAAAACCTGACGCTGCGGATGCCGATAGCCTTTAAATGCGCATACGTATCCCGCCCGCGCGCCACAACCAGCCGCATCCCAGGCAGAACCAGCCCGGCCAGAAAGCGGTTGTACGCATGATGGAACGGGCCGAGCGCCTGGGAATATTTAACGACCGGGACGCCAAGCAGCATCGGAACAGCTGCGCAGGCAAAGGCATACGTATTTAACAAAAATCCCCGGCTGTCTGAAAAGGAAATGCCAGCTTCGTCAATCACAAGGTCGGTATTGCTATAGGCCCGCAGCATCGGCTCATGCAAAAGCAGCTGCTTTACACATGGACACCGGCTGAACAAGCGGTATGCGACTGCACAGGGGAATGCCAGAAGCAGTACACGCTGAGGCTGTGCCGGTACAACCGTAACAGCATCATGCGGACACTGACAGCGATCCTCGTCTGGGTAAACACTCATTAAATAAATATGCAGACGGGAACCGTACGCTTCCTTTAGCTGACTGATGGAGCTTTGCAGCATAGCGGCTGCTCCTTTGTTTCCGCTGTAACTTGCGGCTGTAATAGCAACGGTGACTTCTTTTTTCATGATTTCTGGCTCCTTTCAGCGTTTTGATTCTCTTTCATCCGCCTTATCCCTCCCAAGCAGCTTCCCTCGCAGCAAATACGCGGCAAGATCCCCTGCCACCGTCATAAGCCTGTGCAGCACACTCAAAACCACAATACGATCTCTGCCCATCACCGGAGCCGCCAAAAGTGTCAGCGCCATCTCCCGTACACCAATGCCGCCCGGTGCGCCTGGTACAACAAAGCCGATCACCCAGGCAGCCACATACGACGCCGTCATCCAAAGCGCCTGCTGTACAGAAGGCGCGCCGCCCATAGACCAGTAACATAATACAAGCAAAAGCCCAAGCACCAGCAGCACAAAAGCATAGAGCAGCATAGATCGGAAAAAAGTCTTTGCGAAAACCCGCACCGTATACCGGCTGACCGTTCCTCGTTTTCCAATACGCACCTGCTTGCTCCTACGATTCCATACCAAGGCGAAAACTCCCGCCACCGTCACAAAGATCGCCGCAGCCACGATCACAAACAGACGTCCCAGACTCCCGTTTCCGTCCGCTGCTTCAAAATATTCCCGTACAAGCGGAAGCTGGCGCAGCGCAGCGCCAAATGTGTCCTGCAGCCCCAAACAGCCAAAAAGCAGCCCTACCCCAAACGCAGCCAGCACAAGGCTTACCATCTCGCTGACGGAAGCAAGCGCAAGCTGCTTTTGCGACAGCTGCAGCCTTCCAGCAAATAAATTGCGTTCTACATAATGCATCACATTTCCTGGCAGGTATTTTCCAATATTCGCCTTTGCGTAAACACGCAGCGCTTCACGGCGGCTGCACCGTCTGCCTGCAAAAAATTCCAGCCAGAGGCACCATGCGAGCGCGGATACAAATACAGTTGCGGCCTTCGCTGCGGTGCCTGCCGCAAAGACAGGCAAAAACATCCTCCAGTCCGTAACCGGCAGCGAAGCGAAATCCGTACGAAACAGCGCAGCCAAAATAAAAAGAATGGATAATGCACTCACTACATTACCCACAAATTTTACAACGGTTTTTTTATCTGCTGCCTGTCCCTTCAACATCCATACCCTTCCTGTCTCTTTTTGTCTATTGGCGGGCCTTTGCCTGCACTTGGCTGTCTGACTGCGTACTGCTGCCCTCCTGTACCCCGCCGTTTAGCTTTACTCCATCATAATCCATCCTGCGCACATGGTACTGCACATCCTCCAGCACCTTCCGGTTGGACGCAATGACATCCGCCAAAAGCCCTGTAATAACCGTCTGAAATCCAAGCAGAAGCAGGACTGCCGCCAATATCAACGACTGGATATGCCCGCTGCCGGCCCCATGAAAATAATAGACCAAAAACCGCGCGCCGACTGCCGCACCGCAAAGAAAGATCATACTGCCGAGCGTCACAAAAAAACGCAGCGGCTTATACATCATCGAAACATGACCAAGCGTCAGGACAGACCGTTTAATATATCCAGCTGTGCTTTTCATAAGTCGGGACGGACGCAGCTCTTTGTTTGTACGCACTGGAACGGATTCCATCGCCATCCTCGTACGGCCTGCCTGTACGATCGTCTCCAGCGTATAGGTATAGTCATCCGTCACATTCAAGCGCATGGCGGCTTGTCTGCTGTAGGCGCGAAAGCCGCTCGGAGCGTCTGGGATCTGCGTCTGGCTCGCCTTACGCACGATGTAGCTTCCAAAATGCTGCAGCTTTTTTTTCACAGGCGAAAAATCCGCTATCTCATCGATCGGACGCGCGCCGATCACGATATCCGATCTTCCCTCTAGGATCGGGCGGACAAGCTTTTCGATATCCGCTCCCTCGTATTGGTTGTCTGCGTCCGTATTTACAATAATGTCCGCCCCATTACGCAGACACGCGTCCAGTCCTGCCAGAAAGCCTTTAGCAAGACCGCGGTTAGACCGGAAATTTACGATATAATGCACGCCCCAGTCCTGCGCGATGCTTGCCGTCTCATCCTGGCTGCCGTCGTTGATAATCAGATATTCGATCGTATCGATCCCGTCAATCTGCTTCGGCAGCGCATCCAGCGCCGTAGTCAGTGTTCCAGCTTCATTATAGCATGGAATCTGAATGATCAGCTTCATTGTCTTAGCTATTGCTGAGCAGCAGGTATACACAGCCATATACCCCGGCGTCATTGCCAAGCTCGGCCAGCGCAAAATCCGCATTGCGGCATGAGGTAAACGCCCGCTCTATGTAATATTTACGGATAACCTCTGTAATGATCGTACCTGCCTTGGACACGCCGCCGCCGATCACGAATACCTCCGGATCAACGATGCTGGCTGCGTTTGCAAGCGCTGTTCCAAGAAGTTTGCCCATTTTTTCGACTACTTCAAGCGCGATCGTATCTCCCGCCTTCGCAGCATCGACAACCGTCTTGGCCGATATCTTTTCCATCCCGCGCAGAGAGCTTTCTCTTTCGTCTGCTGCCAGCGCCCGCTTTGCCAGACGTACAATCCCGGTTGCGGATGCATACTGCTCCAGACAGCCCCGCTTACCGCAGCCGCAAGTCTCCGTCTCATTCTCATCTACAAAAATATGCCCGATCTCACCGCCGGCTCCATTCGATCCGTTAATAATATGGCCGTCCATAATAATGCCGCCGCCGACTCCGGTTCCAAGCGTAACCATAATCACATTTTTATATCCCTTGCCACCGCCCTGCCACATTTCTCCAAGCGCTGCTACATTCGCATCATTGCCGACACGCACCAAAAGCCCTGTCTTTTCTCCCAGCTCCTTTGCCACATCTACGCGCTCCCAGCCAAGGTTCACACAGCCTGTTACAACCGAATCCTGCACAACCGGGCCTGGTACGCCGATGCCGATGCCCTCCACATCATCCTTGGAAATGCCTTCCTGCACAAGCCTTCCTTCAATCACCGCTGCAACGTCGTCCAGAATCGAGCTGCCGTGGTTTTGTGTATTCGTCGGAATCTCCCATTTATCCAGCATATGGCCTGTCATCTCAAACAGGCTCATTTTAATCGTTGTGCCGCCAATGTCTACGCCAAATCCATATTTTTTCATGCTCATTCTCCTTTTTCAATTCTTGTCGAAGTCTATCGTTATTTCTTTTAGTATAGGAGAAATTTTATGGCGTGTCAATGTAGAATGTGCAAAGCCTATGTTATTTCTAACGCATCCATTCTTTGAGTATCCGGTTCACCATCCCCGGATCTGCCTTTCCCTGCATCGCCTTCATTGCCTGCCCGACCAAAAACCCGATCGCTTTTTGTTTCCCGTTTCTATAATCCGACACAGACTTCGGATTTTCCTCTATGACCTTTGCCAGCACCTCGCGCAGCTTTCTTTCATCCTGCACGTTTTTCAGACCTTTTTCTTCTATATAAACCTCTGGATCTATGCCGTTTCGGAACATCTCTTCAAAAACTTCCTTTGCGACGGTATTGCTGACTGTTCCGGAATCTGCGATACTGACCAGCTTTGCCAAATGCTCCGGCAGGATCGAAAGCTCATCTGGCTCCTGCCCGTTTTCTCTGAGCAGACGCATCGTCTCACCCATGAGCCAATTCGACACCTTTTTCGGCTTGCCGCACAAGCTTGCCGCTGCCTCAAATAAATCCGCCATCCTTTTTGAGCTGGTAATGATCCCTGCATCGTAATCCGGCAGTCCGTACTGCTTTTGATAGCGTTCGTACCGTGCGTCGCGAAGCTCTGGCTGTCTGGCGCGGATTTCCTCCAGCCATTCCTCGCTGATACGGACCGGTAGCAAATCTGGTTCTGGAAAATAACGGTAATCCTGCGCATCCTCCTTCGAGCGCATCGCGTAAGAGCACTCCCCTGCATCGTCCCAGCGCCTTGTTTCCTGAACGACCGTGCCGCCGGATTCCAAAATCCCGATCTGGCGGCTTCTTTCATTTGCGATCGCCCTTGTGACTGCTTTAAAGGAATTTAGGTTTTTCATCTCCGTACGTGTCCCGAATTGCTCCGTACCAGCCGGACGGACCGACAGGTTGACATCCGCACGCATCGAGCCTTCCTGAAGCTTACAGTCGGATGCGCCTAGATACTGAATGATCATACGCAGCTTTTCCAGATAGGCAATCACTTCCTCGGCGTTTCGCATATCCGGCTCAGACACAATCTCGATCAAGGGCACGCCTGCACGGTTGTAGTCAACGTAAGAAACATCCTCCCATTCGTCATGCACGAGCTTTCCGGCATCCTCCTCCATATGGATCTCATGAATGCCTATATCTTTTGCGCCGGACGGCGTTTCAATGCGGATCCTGCCGCTGCGGCAGATTGGCAGATACAGCTGGGAGATCTGATAGTTCTGCGGATTGTCTGGATAAAAATAGTTTTTGCGGTCAAACCTGCATTCTCTGGTAATCTCACATCCGGTGGCAATACCTACGGCTGCGGCATATTCCACAACTTGTCGGTTGAGCACCGGAAGCGTTCCCGGCAGGCCTGTGCAGACCGGGCACGTATGCGTATTCGGGCTTGCCCCAAATGCAGTCGGGCAGCCGCAAAATATCTTTGTTTTGGTTGCAAGCTCTACATGGACCTCCAGACCAATCACGGTTTCATATTGTTTCATGATACTGCCGCTCCTCTCTGCTTTGCATACGGGCATCTTACATAATCTCTTGTCCGCTCATACGCGTAGGCCGCACGAATGATCTTTTTTTCCTGAAAACAATCGCCGATCAGCTGCATCCCGATCGGAAGCCCCCCAGCGTCCGTCCCGACCGGAACGCAAATAGCGGGAAGCCCTGCCAGATTGACTGACACCGTATAAATATCGCTAAGATACATCTGCAGCGGGTCCTGCAGGCTCCTGCCAAGCAGCGGCGCTGTCGCAGGAGCCGCCGGGCCTAAGATCACGTCATAAGAAGCAAACGCCTTGTCAAACGCCTGTTTGATCAGAGCCTTTGTGCGCAGCGCTTTTAAATAATAGGCATCATAATAACCCGAACTCAGCACAAAGGAACCGAGCATCACCCGCCTTTTGACTTCTGCCCCGAAGCCCTGCGAGCGGGTCTTTTTGTACATATCGTGAAGCCCCTCGTACTGATCTGTTCGAAATCCGTATTTTACGCCGTCAAACCGCTCCAGATTTGCGCTTGCCTGTGCACAGGCAATGACATAATATGCCGGAACCGCGTATTCCACAAGACTTAGGTCAAATTGCTCAACTGCCGCGCCCTTTTCCTGCAATACGTCCGCTGCCTGTAAAATCGCCTTTTTGATATCCTCATCCAGCCCTTCGCCAAAATAATCACGCGGAATGCCGATCTTCATTCCTCGAACATCATCGATCAGCGCTGCCGTAAAATCGGTATCGGTTCTTTTTAACGAAGTAGCGTCCTTTGGATCCTGTGCAGCGATCACCTCCAGTACAGCCGCACAGTCGGACACATCCTTTGCAACCGGGCCGATCTGGTCTAACGACGAGCCATACGCCACCAGACCATAGCGGGAGACGGTGCCATATGTCGGCTTTATGCCTGTCACGCCGCAAAACGCGCTCGGCTGGCGGATCGAGCCGCCCGTATCGGAACCGAGCGCATACGTACATTCCTCGGCCGCAACTGCCGCACACGAGCCGCCGGAGGACCCTCCCGGCACATACTCCGGATTCCATGGATTTTTTGTCGGCCCATAAAAAGAAGTTTCTGTTGTAGAGCCCATCGCAAACTCGTCCATATTTGTCTTGCCAACGATCACCGCTCCCGCCTGCCGCAGCCGTTCTACCGCCGTCGCCGTATACGGCGGCAGAAAATCTGCCAGCATTTTCGACCCGCAGGTCGTAGGAAGCCCCTGAATACACAAGTTATCCTTTACCGCCACTGGAACACCAGCCAGCGGACTTTTGCAAGCTCCCGCATCGATCTGTTTTTGTATTTCCCGCGCCTGTCTGCGCGCGCCTTCCTCGTCCACGGTAAGAAAGCTGTGGATATCCGGCTCCTTGCTCCGTATCTGGAAAAGCGCGTCCTCCACGGCCTCCTGCACAGACAATTCTCTTGCACACAGCTTTTTTCCAAGCTCCAGTGCGGTCAGGCTCATAAAACTCATAACGCTCCTCCTTTAAGAAATCGTTTTCGGCACAACCAGACTGCGCCCTTTTTGCTGTGGTGCATTCGCTAAAAGGTCTGCGCAGCCGTCCGTATTCGTCACTATATCCTCACGGAATACATTTTCTGTCTGAAACAAATGCACCGCTGGTTCGATCTGTTCGGTATCCAGCTCGTTTAATTTGCCGATATAAGCAAGCATACGCTCCATATCCTGTCTGGCTGCCTTCCGCTCCTCTTCTGAAAGCTCCAGCTTTGCGAGTTCAGCGGCATATGCAATCGTTTCATCTGTAATCATATCCTCCATAGATCCCATCCTCCTTTCTTTCGGCCATTCCTGTTCCCGGCCGTTTTCCTGCTTCCTTTTACGCACCACATTCACTTGCCTGCACTGGAACGCTTCAAATTTCCTGCGTTTCAGGCACAAGCCATGCAGCCTGGGCTGACATCTTACGATCCGTGATTCGGATCTGTATAAAAAAGCCCCGGAATACGAATCTTGTATTCCGGGGCGAAGGCCTTGCGGCTCCACTCTTATTGCTTAACGCGCACAACGTACCAGCCTACCCGACAATCCTTCCTGTTCATTTAGCTCATCTGCTCCAGAGCGTTCCCTTCTTTTCCTCTTCCAAACGGCGCTCTCACAAATATTTTTCCAAATCTTCTTCCATCTCGCCGTCCGCAAACGAAAAATTTTCCTCTGTCGCTTTCAACAGTTCATATCTAGCCAGGCGGAAGCAATCCAGCATAACCGGGGAAAATGTCCCGCACTCACCCTCGTTGATCATGCGTATCGCCTCGTCCACCGCATAAGGCTCCTTGTAAACGCGTTTATTTACAAGCGCGTCAAAGACGTCGACGATCGATACGACCTGTGCCCAGATCGGAATCTCATCCCCTGCCAAACGATCTGGATATCCCTTGCCATCATGACGCTCATGGTGGTAACGGCAAATATCATAGCAATACTGGTAAAACTCGGATTCCTCCAGCTTAAACTGCTCTAACAGATCGCAGCCGTATACCGTATGCTTTTTCATCTCCGCGAACTCCTCCGCCGTCAGCCTGCCTGGCTTTAACAAAATGCTGTCCGGGATCGCAACCTTCCCAAGGTCATGCAATGCAGACGCATTGACGATCAGTCCCATCTGCTCATTCGTCAGCTGGTACCGCGGATAATAATTGCGTATATATTTTAACATAATTTTAGTCAGGTATTTCACTCGGTGGATATGCTCGCCTGACTCCAAACTGCGAAATTCCACAACAGAGCTTAACGCATTTACCAAAAACTCATTGGTGCGTTCCAGCTTCTCCTTGCTCTCACGCAGCTGTTTTGTCCGCTTCTCCAATTTATGTTCAATGTCGATCCTGTGCTGGAACAGCTCGATCAGATTCATCGTCCTGCGCATAACGACCTTTGGCGCAAATGGCTTGTAGATAATATCGGAAACACCGTATTCATAAGCCTTCACATCGGTATCCGTCGTAGCCTCCCCCGTGATCATAATAACTGGAATCACGTCCATATAGCCCTTATCCGTCATATAAGCAAGAACGTCCAAGCCGGATTTTCCCGGCATCAAAAGGTCCAGAAAAACAAGTACCATTTCCTCCTGGTGCGCCTCAAGCAGCTCGATCGCCTGCACTCCGTCTTCTGCCTCTATAATCTCATACTGCTCCTCAAAAATAACCTTTAAAATCTCGCGGTTAATTTCCTGGTCATCCGCAATTAAAATGACATTCCTCTCCATACGTACTGTTTTCACTCCCTATACCTTTTACCTGTCTTTATTTTCTCATAACAGCCCGCATCGCGCACAAGCTGTTACTTTCTCCCAACGGACTACCATTTCTGAAAATATTTCCGCATTTATCATAACATAACCTGTGCCAGTTACTCAAGAAATATTTTACTTTTATCTGGATTTTAAACAAATTCCGGATTGAAATCGCTGAGACGTTGTGATAAAGTTATGCTGAATGGAAGCGGATTTTTATAAAACGATGTCAGGAGCCGTCACGAATACCTTTGTAACAGCTCCTTAGAGTCAGAAAGGATGCTGCGATGTATATTCATATCAACCGGCAAATACTATTTTATGAAAAAACAGGCGAAGGCCGGCCCCTGCTGCTGCTGCATGGAAACGGGGAGGATCACACGATCTTTGACACTCTCATCCCGCTCCTGGAACGGACGCATACCGTTTACGCCATTGACAGCCGCGGACACGGCGCCAGCAATCCGACGGAAGAATACAGCTATCTGGGTATGGCGGAGGATATCGCTCAGTTTATCACCTCTTTGGAAATCAAAGCTCCGATACTGTACGGCTTTAGCGACGGCGGCATTACCGGACTGCTGCTCGCCCTAAATTGGCCAGGCCTTTTGGACCGTCTGATCATCAGCGGCGCCAACCTGCATCCGCATGGCATGAAGCACACGTTTCTGCATAAGATCAAACAGCATTACAAAAAAACTGGGAACCCGCTAGAACGTATGATGCTGGAGGAACCGGATATTCCTCCGTCAGCACTGGCACAGATCCAGATCCCGGTACTCGTCCTTGCCGCAGAGCACGATATCATCAAGCCGTCGCATACAAAGCTGATCGCAAGAAAGCTCGCGGACGCACAGCTTTGCATTGTTCCCGGCGAGGACCATGGAAGTTATATTATACACAGCGATAAGCTGTATCCGTATATTCGGAATTTTATCTGCTGACCGCTTATTCGCTACACAATACTTTTAGAAAGAACGAGGACATTCATTATGGAACATCTGATCATTCCAGACGGCTATGTATCGGCGCTCAATCTGCATGATACCCAGATCGCTATCAAAACCGTCAAAGACTTTTTCCAAAACCTGCTATCACTGACGCTGAACCTTTCCCGCGTCTCCGCGCCGCTGTTTGTTACGCCGGAATCCGGTTTAAATGACAACCTAAACGGCGTGGAACGCCCAGTCGCCTTTGATATCAAGGAAATGGACGGACAAAACGCGGAGGTCGTGCATTCGCTTGCCAAGTGGAAACGCTTTGCGCTGCATAAATACGGCTTTTCATCCGGCGAAGGTCTGTATACAGATATGAACGCCATCCGCCGTGACGAAGAGACGGATAATATCCACTCCATATTTGTAGATCAGTGGGACTGGGAAAAGATCATTACAAGATCAGACCGTACACTGGAATATTTGCAAAGCACCGTCAAAATGGTATACAAAGCGCTGCGTAAGACGGAAAAATATATGGCCGTCCAATACGACTACATTCACGAAATGCTGCCGCATGACATTTATTTTTTAACAACGCAGGAGCTTGAAGATCTCTACCCAGACAAAACGCCCAAAGAACGCGAATACCTGATCACAAAGAAAAAGGGCGCGGTCTGCCTGATGCAGATCGGCGATCAGCTCGCTTCCGGCGAAAAGCACGACGGCCGTGCGCCGGACTACGACGACTGGTCGCTGAACGCGGATATTTTAGTCTACTATCCGGTACTTGACATCGCACTGGAGCTGTCCTCCATGGGCATCCGCGTAGACGAAAACGCACTTTCCGCCCAGCTTGCCAAGGCCGGATGCCCGCAGCGTGCCAACCTTCCGTTTCAAAAAGCGATCTTGGAGCAAAAGCTGCCTTATACGATCGGCGGCGGAATCGGACAGTCACGCATTTGTATGTTTTTCCTGCGCAAAGCGCATATCGGCGAGGTACAGTGCTCTATCTGGAAAGACGATATGGCTGCGGAATGCGCGGCACACGGAATACAGCTGTTATAATCTTTTACACCCAACCAGCCCCAGGTCCGGCTGCCCAGCAGGCTCCCGGACCTGGGGCCTGCTTTTTACAATCCCCGGTACTCCCGCAGCCTACGGTAAAACGTCGCTTGGCTCAATCCGCTGCGCCTTATCGCTTCCTCGATCGGAATACGCTTTTCCTCCCATTCCCCAACGATTCCCGGAAAATCGGTTGGCACCCTTGTCCTTGGCCTGCCGAACCGCACACCCTTCGCCTTAGCCGCTGCAATGCCCTGCTCCTGACGTTTTTTAATATTCACCCGCTCCGATTCCGCGACAAAAGACAAGATCTGCAGCACCAAATCCGCGATAAAAGTCCCCATCAGATCTCTTCCATTACGGGTATCCAAAAGCGGCATATCGATCACACAAATATCCGCCCCGATTTCCTTAGTCAGGATCCGCCATTGATCCTGGATCTCCTCATAATTGCGTCCAAGACGGTCAATACTGAGAATATAAAGCAAATCCCCTTTTTTCAGCATCCGTACCATCCGCTTGTACTGCTCCCTATCAAAATCCTTCCCCGACTGCTTGTCGATATAGATACCCGACGGCTGCACGCCCTTTTCACGCATCGCCATCAGCTGTCTGTCCTCATTCTGGTCCGTACTGGAAACTCGTACATAACCAAAAACCGCTGTCTGCTCCATTTCCGCCTCCGCAAATTTCATTACATACTCTTCTTATTCCTTAAAATCCCCAAACCAGGTCTTTTCATGCGAGGGCAGCTGATAGATGTATGTGGTAATTGCTTCCGGCTTTGTGAACGATTGCCAGTATGGAAATCACATGATACTTACGACGCAGCCTGAACTATTACCGCAAATGTCGTAACAGTTCAGACAAGCTGACCTGTTACCTGCAAAAATCCATTGAAAATCGCTTCGCGATGGGATTTTTGCACTCCTGAATCATGTTCTTACGGTCTTTGCAGCAAAGTGCAAAGACCTGACTGAACTGTTACCAAATGTCGTAACATTATTATAAACTTCCTGCAGCGCCATTGATAATTTGAAAAATTCGTGGTATACTATACAAGAAAGTAGCGACGTATTTGTCGTAAGTACGAGGTAACTTTTATGATTAAACGAGATTATTATTTGAAACGCATGATGCGCAATATGTGGAACGGCGAGGTCAAGGTAATCACTGGTATTCGCCGCTGCGGAAAGTCTGTACTGCTGTTTGATCTGTTCTATCAAGATCTACTCTCACAAGGAGTTCAGGACGACCACATCATAAAAATCGAATTGGACCAGCGACGTTACTATAAGTTCAGAAATCCAATCACGCTTTGTGAATATGTTGAGGCTCTTATTGCAGAAAAGAAAGATGAGAAGTTTTATCTCTTCATTGACGAGGTGCAGCTTACCACAAAAATGATCGATCAGGAAAACGGTGGGATTGAAGTTTCTATCTATGATATGCTGAATGAACTCAAAGCATATAAGAATTTAGATGTATATGTGACCGGCAGTAACTCGAAGGGCCTGTCAAAAGATATTGCTACAGAGTTTCGCGGCCGTGCTACTCAGATTCGTATATATCCGTTGTCTTTTGAAGAATTTTATTCCTACATGGGTGGAGATGAGCGAAAAGCTTTGGATAGCTATATGCTTTACGGCGGTATGCCACGCCTGTTGGCATTAACCGATGAAAAAGACAAAAAAGATTATTTGACCTCTCTATACAGCGAATTATATGTAAAGGATATCGTAGAGCACAGCGGAATCGAGCGTGAGGATATTCTGAATGATATATTAGATTTCCTTGCTTCTCAGATCAGTTCTTTGACCAATCCTACAAATATCGCTAATGCATTAACCAGTTTAAAGAACGAAAATGTCAATTCTACACTGGTTTCAAACTATGTACAGCACATTATAGATTCGTTTCTGGTTTCTATGGCGAAACGCTATGACGTGAAAGGAAAAACCTACTTCAAGTATCCTAACAAATACTATTACACAGATATTGGCCTTCGTAATGCCAGATTAAATTATCGTCAATATGATCCTGGACACATTATGGAAAACATCATCTATAACGAACTTCTGCTTCGTGGATATTCTGTCGATGTCGGTGTAGTGACTGACCGTACAGGCGGAGCTAATGTACAAAAAGAAATTGACTTCGTTGTAAATGACATAGATAAAAAAATCTATATCCAATCCGCTTTCCAGATGGATACTGACAAAAAAGAATCCTCTGAACGTGCATCTTTGATACTGACAAAAGACTTTTTCAAAAAAATCATAGTCCGTATGGATATTCCGCATAACTTCTATGATGACAGCGGAATTTTCCACTGTAACCTGATAGATCTGCTGCTTGGTCGTGTGAGCTTGTTTTAACCAACCAAGCAGCTCCCACCTACTCAGGCATGAGCGATCACATCTGCCATATCATACATCCCCGCTCCTTTTCCAGCGAGAAACTTTGCCGCTTCCACAGCGCCCTTGGCAAATACCGCTTTTGAATACGCGGTATGCTTGAGCGTAATGACCTCATCCGTACCTGCAAATATAACTTCGTGCTCTCCAACAATATTGCCGCCGCGTACGGCAGCAATGCCAATCTCCTTTTTCGCGCGCTTTCTGCGCTCCTTGGTACGGTCGTATTGATAAGTATACGGCTGCTCCAGCTCCTCATTCATACAATCCGCAAGCGCAAGTGCCGTGCCGCTTGGTGCGTCCAGCTTTTGGTTATGGTGCTTTTCCACGATTTCGATGTCAAAGCCCGCTGGGGCGAGCACATGAACCGCTTTTTTCAGAAGGTCCATCAGCGTATTGATGCCAAGCGACATATTCGCCGATTTTAATACCGCCGTTTGCTCTGCCGTCCTTTGTACCTTTTCCAGCTGTGCTTCGGACAAGCCGGTTGTGCAGAGCACAACTGGGATCTTTTTTTCCATGCTGTAATCCAGCAGCGCATCGACTGCGCCCGCATTCGAAAAGTCGATCACTACATCTGCTGAAACGCTGCAGTCCGCAATATTTTGATAAACCGGATACGGATTGTTGATTCCGTCATATACATCAATGCCTGCTACTATTTCAATCGTATCATCCTCGGCGCAGATCCCGGTAATCACCTGCCCCATTTTTCCATTGCATCCATGCAGGATTGCTTTTACCATAATCGTTTCCTCCATCTTATGTACCGCACGCTATCGTACGCTTTCGCTGCTGCTTGGCACGATATCTGTCTTTCGTATAGGCTGCCCATTTTTGTTTCTTTTATGCAGCCGTTTCGTCAGGATAAAAGGCCGTATGCGCGCATGACCTCCGCCAGCTTCTTTGCGCCTTCCTCGCTCATTTCACACAGCGGCGCGCGCAGCGGGCCGACTTCCATTCCCATCAGATCCATCGCTTTTTTTACCGGGATCGGACTTACCTCTGAAAACAGGGCGTCGATCAAAGCTAATCCCTTGCGCTGCAGCCGGCGGGAAGTCTCCAGATCGCCGTCAAAAAAGCTCTGGCATAAGTCATGTACATCCTTTGGCGCCACATTCGACCATACAGAGATGACGCCGAGCGCTCCGATCGCCAAAAGCGGCAGAATGACCGCATCCTCGCCGGAATACATATCGATCTTTCCATCAGTCAGATCCATCGTCTTTGACGCCTGGGTAATGTTTCCGGTCGCTTCTTTGATACCTACGATATTTTCCACATTGTGAAAAAGATACGCCGCTGTTTCCGGCAGCAGGTTGCACCCGGTCCTGCCTGGTACGTTGTACATAATGACTGGCGTCTTTACAGCCTGCGCGATCTGCGTATAATGCGAGATCAAGCCCTTCTGGGTCGCTTTATTATAATACGGGGTTACGACAAGCAATCCGTCAGCGCCCGCTTTTTCCGCCTCCTGTGAAAGATAAACAGCTGTTTTCGTACAGTTTGAGCCTGTACCTGCAATGACAGGGATTCTGTGCTTTGTAAACTGCACGCAGGCACGGATAACATCCAAATGCTCCTCTTCTGTCATTGTGGACGCTTCTCCGGTCGTTCCGGTAATAATGATCGCGTCTGTGCCGCCTTTCACCTGGTCGTCGATCAACTCTTCCAGCTTATCATAATTTACGTCCAGATTTTCCTTCATAGGTGTTACGATCGCAACACCCGCACCTTTAAATACCGCCATGTTCATTCCTCCTGCTTAATTTGCGCTAATAAAAGCCGACTCAGATGAGCCGGCTTTCCGTCATGCTTTGCATCAATAACAATCTGATAGCAATTTAATAGTAATCTATTTTGATACGATACTGATAGCGCCCCATCTTATTTTTTCCAGATGACAGTCATGGAATTATTCATTCCATACCCAAGGGGCAAAGTACAGGACTCCGGCCCTTTCGGCACAATCCCCTTTCGCATATCCGCACCTGCGCCTGCCGCATTGGATATACTACTGATGGATGGCGCAACCTCTATCCACTTTATTCAATTTTGCCGTACTTTTATTTTGCTTACTAGAATTGACTATAACACGGTTTTCGCCGTATGTCAACCAGCTGCAGTCTGATTTTTTTCATCTGTCTGCATAATCGTAACAGTTCCGTCAAGTCTTTGCACCCTGCTGCAAAGACCGTAAGAACATGATTCAGGAGTGCAAAAATCTCATCGCGAAGCGATTTTCAATGGATTTTTGCAGGTAACAGGTCAGCTTGCCTGAACTGTTACACATAATCACTTTTCCGTCTGTATCTGATAAATTTCATCGGCCAGTTCTCTCATATAATCCACAAGCCTGCGTCCCGTCACGATAATCTGCGTCTCTTCTGCTTTTGCCTGAAGCAATGCTTCTACATCCTCTTTCGTTATCACGCCGTTATCGATCACGCCTAACAGTTCATCCAGCACCAACAGGCTGCATTCATCATTTAACAGAACCTTTCTGGCGAAATTCAAGCCGTTTTTTATATTTCGGTTCTCCTCTGATTTTTCCTGTTCGGACAGCTCCTCGTACCGTTCTTCTGATTTTTCAAAATGAAATACCTTGATCTCCGGCTCCAACCGCTGCATAAACGCGGATTCCGTCGCCATTTTCCCTTTTAAAAAGTGGATCACAAATACATTTTTGCCCGCAATGGCGGTCTGCAGTGCATATCCCAGTGCGGCGGTTGATTTTCCGCGGCCATCTCCATAATAAATCTGAACCCTGCCTGAATCCATAACATCCTCCTTTTGATTGGAACGTCCTTATGCTCCCTACAACTGCTTCAGATTCCTTTAAGATACCACACCTCTATATAAAATGCAAACTAAAATGCAATTTTTTGACCAGATTTTATTTATATTTAATAATTTTTATCATCCAGGTATTCAATTTTGCTAACGGATACTTCATATGCGACCCGTTTTTCTGTCTCCAGCTCATTCAGCTTCTTTACATATTCGCGGCTCTGGATCCTGCCCCAGATCTGCACATGGGCGCCTACGGCAAAGCCTGACGCAAAACGTGCGTTTCTGCCCCAGCAGATGCATGGGATATAATCGGACTTGCCGTAAGAACGGTTCACCGCGATCAAAAGGTCTGCAATCTCGCGTCCGAGCGGAGTTTTGCGGTAAATCGGCTCCTTGCAGATATAGCCATCCAGGAAGATCTGATTACTCTTTACATCCTCTTCCTCCTGCTCCATAAACTCCAGTTCCCTTGCGAACACAGACAATACAAGGCGGTTCTTTTTTTCCTCATGCCGGTTATACGAACGGAACTGACCGGTCACATAGATATACTGTCCTATGTAGCTTTGCGTCGTATCAAGCAGCCGCTCCGAAACCATGACCGGAATATAATCCACAAAATTACTCAGCCTGTTTACAGATACGTCAACCATGTAAAAGCCTTCCCCATACACCTCGTGGCTGAATGTAAAATCGGATACGATCCTGCCTGCTATCGTTACCTGATTGTTTTCAAATATTTTATCTGCCATGAATTTATTTCTCCTTCCTCTTTTCAAACGTGACAGCTGGTTTTGTTTATGTATCTTTACTGCCAGGTGGTACTATATCAGCCCTGCATGCCGGACTGATCTTAACTGTTACCATTGTATTCCTCCGCCGCGGCGAATAGAACCACACGGCGTCTTCTTTTTGACAAGACAGAATTTATCATGCCGCCATTAAAAAACACCGCACATCATGTCGACAACTCTATGGTTCCAAAAATTCGAAAAACATTTCCATATTTCCCTTTCTTCCTTTCATATTTTTTGACATATCGCCTAAAAATAAACACATCCCGGCAAAAATTCTTGCAACTGCCACAAAATGTGATAAAATGGGCGAGGTGGCAGCAACGCTTATTTTCCGAATAGATAGAAAGAAGGTTTTTCAATATGAAAATTACAAGAGATAATGTCCGCAATATCGCGATCATCGCTCACGTCGACCACGGCAAGACCACGCTGGTAGACGAGCTGTTAAAGCAAAGCGGCGTGTTCCGTGCCAACCAGCAGGTACAAGAGCGCGTCATGGATTCAAACGATCTGGAACGCGAACGCGGCATTACCATTCTGTCCAAAAATACTGCTGTTTTTTATAAAGACGTAAAAATCAATATCATCGACACGCCCGGACACGCGGATTTCGGTGGCGAGGTCGAGCGCGTATTAAAAATGGTAAACGGGGTCGTACTTGTCGTCGACGCCTTTGAAGGCGCTATGCCGCAGACCAAATTTGTACTGATGAAGGCACTGGAGCTGGACTTGCCGGTCATTGTATGCATCAATAAGATCGACCGCCCGGAAGCACGCCCGGATGAAGTCATCGACGAGGTGCTGGAGCTGTTTATGGATCTCGACGCATCCGACGAACAGCTGGACTGCCCATTTATTTATGCCTCCGCCAAGGACGGGTACGCGGTGTCCGATTTAAATGACGACCACAAGGACATGACCGCCCTGTTCGAAACGATCATCGACTATATCCCGGCTCCGCAAGGCGACCCGGACGCAAATACTCAGGTATTGATCAGCACCATTGATTACAACGAATACGTTGGCCGTATCGGCATCGGCAAGGTGGATAACGGCTGCTTAAGGATCAACCAGGAAGCGGTTGTCGTCAACCATCATGACCCTGACAAGCACAAAAAAGTCAAGATCAGCAAGTTGTACGAATTTGACGGCTTAAATAAGGTCGAGGTCAAGCAAGCGGAGATCGGCTCGATCGTCGCTGTTTCCGGCATCGCGGATATCCATATCGGCGATACCATCTGCGCACCGGAAGGCCCAATGGCTATCCCATTCCAGAAAATATCGGAGCCTACGATCGCCATGAACTTTGTCGTCAATGACAGCCCTCTCGCCGGGCAGGAAGGCAAATACATTACCTCCCGCCATCTGCGCGACCGCCTGTTCCGCGAGCTGAACACCGATATCAGTTTGCGCGTGGAAGAGACAGAGGATACGGATGTATTTAAAGTATCCGGACGCGGCGAGCTGCATTTATCTGTCCTGATCGAAAATATGCGCCGTGAAGGCTACGAGTTTGCGGTCAGCAAGGCTGAGGTACTCTACAAGGCAGACGAAAACGGCAAGCGGACAGAACCGATGGAGATTGCTTATGTAGACGTTCCGGATGAATTTACCGGAGCCGTTATCGACAAACTGTGCCAGCGCAAAGGCGAAATGGTAAATATGCATTCCATCGCGGGCGGCTACACCCGCATTGAGTTTCGTATCCCATCCCGCGGCCTGATCGGCTACCGCGGCGACTTCTTAACCGATACAAAGGGTAACGGCATTATCAACACGATCTTCGACGGCTACGACGCTTACCGCGGCGATATCCAATACCGCAAGCAAGGCTCGCTCATTGCGTTTGAAACAGGTGTTTCGGTCGCATATGGCCTGTTCAGCGCGCAGGAACGCGGACAGCTGTTTATCGGCGCCGGAGAAAAGGTCTATTCCGGCATGGTCGTTGGACAGTGCGCAAAGCCAGAGGATATCGAGCTAAATGTATGCAAGAAAAAGCATCTGACCAATACCCGCTCCTCCAGCGCGGATGAAGCGCTCACGCTCACTCCTCCAAGGATCCTGAGTCTGGAGCAGGCGCTTGATTTTATCGATACGGACGAGCTTTTGGAGGTTACACCGGAAAGCCTGCGTATCCGTAAGCGCATTTTAGACCCAACGCTTCGCAAACGGGCTGGCTTGAAAAAATAGACCAGCCTGCCGCACAGCCGGAAATAAGGTAGCAGCCCGCTGAAAAGCCCTGTTATGTAATTTCCGGCTGGCTCGCTGGGCAAGCCAGTACACGCGTCTACGCTGCCCGCCTGCGGCAGATCCCTGCCGCTTTTTTGCAAATCTTCTTACTGCAAGCATCTTACTAAAAGCATCTTATAAAATAGTCTCCATGCCGACCTTCTGCGGCTTTAGCCCACATTTTTCATAAAAACGCATCGCAGCCTCATTGCAGGCCCATACGTTGAGCGTGACGTTATAGCACCCGCTTTCTCTGGCAAATGCCAGTACCGCCTCATACAGCTGCTTTCCGACACCCTGCCCGCGCAGAGACTCGTCCACACACAGATCGTCAATATAAAGCGTTCGGATATCGGTCAGGATATTGTCATTTACGTGCTGCATAAACACACAAAACGCATATCCGAGCACTTGCCCTTGTTCATCTACAGCGACCAGAACTGGTGTTTTCTCATTCTGTATAATATCCCGCAGCTGTTCATCTGTATATTTCTTTCTGTTTCCGCCCTGAAACAGATCTGGACGTCCCTTATGATGTACGTGCAATACCTGTATCAGCAGCCTGTTCATCCCCTCCATATCAGTTTCCTGCGCTCTTCGGATCTTCATGTATTTCCCTCCTGTCTGGACTGTTACAAAAGTCCTTCACCATTTGGTGAAGGACTCCCAATTTTCTCTATTTTAGCTACTTGTAGCCAAAAAGTCAATGTATTTATTCAAGTACAATATTAATCTAGTGTATGCTGGTGCACCGTCCACTAGATCTGCAGCGGCAGTTCCACCGTAAACGCAATCGTCTCCTTCTCGCTCTCCGCTTGGATGCTTCCTCCATGAAGCTCTACAATCTCCTTTGCGATCGCAAGACCAAGCCCCGCCCCGCCAGTTACCGATGTACGAGAAGCGTCTACGCGGAAAAACTGTTCAAAAATATGCGACAGCTTTTCTGGTGGTATCGTACGACCCTGATTTTGCACGCGGATGCGTACCGTATGCTCCAAACACGTCATATGCAGTAAAATTTCCGTTTCCCGGTAGCTGTAATTGACAGCGTTGCGTATCAGGTTGTCAAGTACTCGCTGCATCTTATCCGCATCGCAGACGAGACTGACGTCCCGCGGTATGCAAAGCTGCCAGCGCAGCTCCTTTTGCGCCAGCACAGGCTCAAATTCACTCGCAAGCTGCTCCAGCATACGGCTGAAATTGACCGATTCAGTCTCCAATGTCAGCGCTGTCAGGTTAAATCTCGTAATATCAAAAAATTCGTTCGTCAGATCCTCCAGCCGCTCCGCCTTTTCCAGTGCGATCCCGGTATATCTCTCGCGCATCTCCTTTGAAATGTCCGGTTCGTCCCGCAGCAGCGTCAAATATCCGATCACGCTCGTCAGCGGCGTTTTCAGATCGTGCGCAAGATAAACGATCAGGTCATTTTTTCGCTGCTCAGCCTCCTTGGCCAACAGTGCGTTACGCAGCGCCTGCTCCCGCACGAGATTCAGCTGGTCCTCCACATTGCGCAATGCCATAGGCAGCTTTATCGGTTCGTCCAAAAGCTGCGCCAGCCTTCCTGACGCAAGCACGACCGTATCCAGATACTGGAACACACGCGCCAGATAAACAAACGCCAGCAGCACGCTGCAAAGCAGCCAGACACAAAAAAACGCCGAAAAAATATGATCCTCAAGCCACGTCAGGACCGGATACAAAAATTCTGTGCCGTACCAGATCCGGCTCATGCAGATCTTCCAAGCAACCAGCCCAGCTCCCGCCACAAAAACCGCCGCAATAACAACAGCCAGAAGATACTGCAGAATGATCTCGCTTTTCAAAGAATCCTTTCGCTTTTCCATCTTTCTACTCAATCGTATACCCCACTCCCCACACTGTTTTGATATACCTAGGCTTTCTGGCAGGCTCCTCCATTTTCTCCCGAATCCTTGCAATATGCGTCATAACGGTATTGTTATTATCCAGATATTGCTCGCCCCAGACAATCTCAAACAGCTCCTCCGATGATACAACATTCCCCCTATGCTCGCACAGACACCACAAAATATTAAACTCCAGCGGCGTCAGCACAAGCTCTTTTCCATTTAAGGTACACTTATGGCTGCTTTTGGAAATATACAATCCCCGAAAATCATGTTCTGTCTCCTCGCGTCCTTCCCGCACATTATAGCGCGTATACCTGCGCAGCTGTGACTTGACCCTCGCCGTCAGCTCCAACGGCTGGAACGGCTTTGTCATATAATCATCCGCCCCCAGCGTCAGCCCCATGATCTTATCCACATCCTCCACCTTTGCAGTCAGCATAATGATCGGAAACAAATGGCTTTGCCGGATCTTCTGGCAAAGCGCAAAACCGTCCATATCCGGCAGCATCACATCCAGCACCGCAAGGCTCACCTGCGTCTGCTCCAGGCATTCCAACGCATCCTGCGCGTTATAAAATTTGAACACCTCATAGCCCTCATTTTTCAAATAAACTTCAATCAGATCCGCAATCGCGGCCTCATCATCTACAATCAGGATTTTTTCATTCATGATCTTTGCCTCCGGAATAAAATAAATGCTGACATTTCATAAAAACCGTTTTACAATAACAGCATGAAAGAAACGAGTTTCTTACCGTACAGCTATTGCTCAAGCGGCTTACCCGTTTCTTTTTTTACATTTACCAAATCATATAAATAAAGCCTGCCCTGCACCCCCTTTTCAGGTGCAGGGTCAGGCTGCTACACTTCATCCATCCGCTGCAGCTCTTTTCTGCTCCGCCTTGCCGGAAGCCTCCAGACGCCCGGTGCAAACAGCGCAAGCACCGGAAACAGCTCCAGACGCCCAACCAGCATATCACACATAAGCACCAGCTTGGAAAATACGCTGAATCCGCCGAAATTCCCAGTCGGCCCGACTGCCCCAAGCCCTGGCCCAATATTGTTCATCGTGGCAAGCACAGCTGTAAAATTCGTCGTCATGTCGAAATTATCAATGCTGACAAGCAGCACGGAACCAAGCACAATAAATACATACACCGTCATATAGCACAGTGCCGTCTTTACAACATTTTCCGGCACTCTGCGGCCGTTCATCTGTACCTGCTGGATGCTTCTTGGATGTATCATGCTGAGCAGCTCGTTTTTGGCCGCGCGTGCGACGATCATCATTCTGGATACCTTAAAGCCGCCCCCGGTACTCCCGGCGCAGGCGCCCATAAACATCAAAAGCACGAGGATCGTTTTGGATAATTCCGGCCAAAGGTCAAAATCCGCCGTCGCAAAGCCTGTACTGCTGACAATCGTAGCCACCTGGAACAGCGCCGTATGAAAGGCTTCCCCGATACTGTGAAAGCCGTCCCGGATATTGACCGCAATGACTGCCGCAGACGCGAATACAATGATAAGAAAGCAATGAGCCTCGGAATTTTGCCAAAGCGCCTCTTTGGGCCTGCGGATCAGCAGCAGGTAATACGTATTAAAATTCAATGCGCACAAAAGCATAAATACAATAATGATCACCTGCACTGCCCAGTTATACGAAGCAATACTGGAATTTAACAGCGCAAAGCCGCCCGTTCCGACCGTGGAAAACGACAGCGTCAGCGCCTCATACAGCGTCATTCCCGCCGCCATCAAAAGCACCACCTGCAGCAGCGTAATCGCCAGATAGATCTTATACAAGATCAACGCAGTCTGGCGTACCTTCGGTACAAGCTTTCCGACTGAAGGCCCCGGACTTTCCGCACGCATTAAATGCATATTAGAGCTGCCCGAAAGCGGCAGCACCGCCATAATAAACACAAGCACGCCCATGCCGCCGCTCCAGTGCGTAAAGCAGCGCCAGAACGCGGTTGCGCGCGACAATTCCTCAACAGACGACAGCACACTTGCACCTGTTGTCGTAAAACCGGAAATCGTATCAAACAGCGCGTCAATATAAGACGCGTATTCTCCGGTCAGATACATCGGCATAGCCCCCGCCATACTTAAAACGATCCAGCTAAAAGTTACCGCCAAAAAGCCTTCTCTGGAATAAAATACCCGGCTTTTTAAACGCCTCAAGCGCAGCAGCAGCCCTGTCAAAAAGCAGGCCGCCGCCGCTGCGACATAATAAACGCCCGCCTGCTCCGCGTAAAACAACGCTACGGCAGAAGGTGCAAGCAAAAATACCCCTTCGACGCACAACACCGTACCAAGAATATATTGGATCACACATACGTTCATGCCCGCACCGTCCCCTGCTTTACCGCGTCCCGGATATCATGCAGCCCGGTCTGCGTTGTGATCAAAATAACCGTATCTCCGACCCGGATGACCGACTGGCCCTTCGCAATCGCCGTTTTCCCCTTATGCGTGATACAGCCGATGATCATATTTTTCTTAAGGTTCAGCTCCGCAAGCGGAACGCCGACGATCGGAGACTGCTCGCTGATCAAAAACTCCAGCGCCTCCACCCGGTTGTCGTTTAACCGGTACATCGTCTCGATCTTGTTGCTGCCAAGCGAATTTTTCATTGCGCGGACATACTGGATAATATTAACAGCTGTAATATATTTCGGATAAATAATACTGCCCAGATCCAGCTTCGCAATAATATCGTCATAAGACACCCGATGCACTCTCGTGATCAGCTTCGCTTTTTTCGACAAGCTTTTGGCAAACATCGTCAGCATAATGTTTTCCTCGTCAAAATTCGTATTTGCGACAAACGTCTCTGTTTCCACAAGCCCTTCTTCCAGCAAAACATCCTTATCCGTAGCATCCCCGCAGATGATCATCGCCTTTGGCAGCATTTCGTTTAAAAATTCACATCGTGCGCTGTCACGCTCAATGATCTTCACCTTAAGCCCCATTTGAAGCAGCTGCTTTGCCAAATAAATAGATGTCCTGCCGCCGCCGATGATCATAGCGTCTCTGGCCGACGACATTGGCTTACCGAGCTTTTTAAAAAACTCCATCATCTTCAGCTGCGTGCTTACGATTGTAATATCATCCCGCGCCTGCATCTGAAAATCGCCATCCGGAATAATGACCTCTTCCCCGCGCTCCACAACTGGAATGAGCACATCGCAGCGCAGCTTGCCTGGCAGCTCCTTGAGCTTCATCCCACACAACGGGCTCTCTTCTTCAATACGATACACGACCAGCTCCACCCTGCTTTTTGCGAACGTATCCACCTTCTGCGCAAACGGAAATTTCAGCGTACGCGCCATCTCTCGCGCCGCCGCCAGCTGCGGGTTGATGATCATCGACAGCCCCAGCTCTTCCTTTATATAAGCAATCTCCTCACTGTATACCGGATTGCTGACACGCGCGATCGTATTGCATCCACCGGATTTTCTGGCAATCAGACAGCACAACAGATTCAGCTCGTCCGAGCCTGTTACCGCCACGATCAGATCCGCCTCTCCCACACCTGCCTCTGACTGCACCTGGAAGCTGGCGCCGTTTCCGACGATCCCCAGCGCGTCACAAGATACGGAAACGCTCTCCACAAGCTTTTCCCTCGTATCAATGACCGTAATGTCATGCCCCTCTGAGCTAAGCTGCTCTGCAAGCGCAGCGCCTACATTGCCGCAGCCTACAATAATTATTTTCATATCCGCTCCTTATATTAGTCCAAAATGCTCCAACGCATGATAAATTCCGTCCTCATGCAACGCATCCGTTACATAAGACGCCCGCTTTTTTGCAACCTCCGTCGCGTTGCCCATGGCAATGCTATGTCCTGCTGTTAAAAACATCGGCAGGTCATTCGCGCTGTCGCCAAACGCGTACGTCTGCTCCACCGGAATGTTTAGCTGTTCACATACCTTTAAAATACCCGTACCTTTGGAACATCCCCTCGGCACAAGCTCCGCCACCGGAATATCATGGATCAAAAGCTCATAATCCGCGCAAAGCCGCCGGCTGAACCGCTCCATATCCACCCCGACTGTCATACAGGAAAACTTGCTAACCTCCCAGTCCGCTTCCCTGCCTGTGATCGGGATCAGATCCTCACCAATTTCCTTCCGAAGCTTTTGCAGATAAGGATCTCCTTCAAAATCCTCTGGATCCGCATACAGCTTATAGCGTCCCTCCATAATGACCGGTGCGTGGCTTTCCTTTAAAAAGGCGACCGTATTCCTTACAAGCGCGTCATCCAGCCTTTTATAATACAACACCCTGCCCTGATACTCAACCATCGTCCCACAGCCGCTGACAATCCCGTCAAAGCCGATATCTAAAAGCGCCGGATGACGGACAAACGCCCGGCTCCTTCCCGTGCATAAAAATGCGTAATTCCCCTTTTCCTGGAGCTTGCGGATCCCCTCCACCGTACTTTCCGGGATAAAATTTTGGCTGTCTAAAACTGTACCGTCGATGTCAAAAAATGCCGCCTTCATCGCGAAAGCTCCAGCATCTTGCGCTTTAATTGGTTTTCCATATCCGCTAGCTCCGCTTCCGCCGCCCGGCGCTTTTCCCTGCCCTCACTTTGGATTTTCATCACCTCGTCCAGCGTTGTGATCAGCGTTTCATTCGTATGCTTGAGCGTTTCCAGATCCACGATGCCGCGTTCAGACTCCTTTGCGCTTTCAATCGTCGCCAATTTTAACGCATCAGCGTTTTTCTTTAACAGTTCGTTCGTCATGTCCGTCACTTCCCGCTGCGCCCGCGCTGCCTGCGCAGAATGCTCCACGCCGATCGCGATCACCATCTGGCTCTTCCAGAGCGGGATCGTATTGACGATCGTAGACTGGATCTTTTCCGCCATCAGCGTATCCGCATTTTGCACCATGCGGATCTGCGGCGCCGTCTGCATCGATACCGTACGCGTCAGCTCCAAGTCATACAGCTTTTTATCAAAACGCTCGCACAAATCGGCTAAATCCCTGGCCGCCTGCGCATCCTCCGCCAGGCCGCTTACCTGCGCTTTTTTCTGCAGCTTTGGCAGCTCCCCGGTACGCACCGCGGCAAGCTTCTTTTTTCCGGCAAGGATATACATCGTAAGCTCCTTAAAATACGTCAGGTTCATCTCATACATACGGTCCAGTACGTCGATGTCCTTCATTAACTGGATCTGGTGATTTTCCAGCACCTTTACGATCTCATTGACATTTGTCTCTACTTTATTATATTTGGCCTTCATCATGGACATTTTATTTTCGCCCTTTTTCCAAAAGCCAAACAGCCCCTTGGATTCCTCTCCCGCGTCAAAGCTCTTTAGCTGTGTCACGAGCCCGGCGATCATAGCGCCGACCTCTCCCATATCCTTTGTACGCACATTGTTCAGCGCCCGCTCGGAAAAATCCGCCAGCTTTTTCTGCGTCCCGACGCCATAATGCAGCACCGCACTGGAATTACGCAGGTCAATCTGCTCGGCAAACGCGTCCACCTGCAGACGCTCCTCCTGCGTCAGCATGGAATCGTTTAACAGCTCCTTTTTTTCTGGTTCCTTCGCCTTTTCCTCCTCCGGCTCCTGCGGCGACGCGTCAAATACAAGCGTCGGCGCTTTTGCTTTAAAATCTTCAAACTGATCTGTCAATGTCTTATCCTCCTGTATGACAACCACAAGTTACAACTCAAAATCCTTTTCTCCCATCAGGCCCTCCTGTGCCAGCATCGTTTTCATCACGGAAATATCCGACGAAATATCCCACGCCGTATCCTCAAATAAGCCGTCCAGCAGCCTTTCAAATGCGCTGTTGATCGTATCCAGCGTTTCCTCAATCTCCCTTTTCGTCGTCCGTATATTTTCTCCGGCGATCTCCTGCCTGTCCAGATCAATATATGCGTTCAAAAGCTTTGTCGTCGTCGGAAGATAATAATCCATAAATTTATGCAGATCATCCGCGCTTTCCGGCGCCTTTTCCACCTGCTCAAAGATCCGGCGCATAATAGACTCCAGCCTGGAAAGCTTATCACGCATCTTTTCTCCCCGGATCTTCTCGCTGCAATCGTGCACCATCCGGATATAGGCATTGCCGTCCTCCAAAATTTTCCTTGTCTGTGCATCCGCTCCTGCCGCGCGCTCCGCTTCGGCCTGCGCCTGAATTTTACGCCGCTGCGCTTCAAGCCTTGCCCGCTCTGCTTCCTGCTCTCTGGCCCGCTGCTCCTGCTCGGTCTGCAAATACTGCTGGTATACGTCCTGCGTCAGCATAAACGTCGTCTGGCTGTTATCCAGACGGCCCTGCGGGAACATATGCTTTTTCATCATTTTACGCAGATCCTTGATAACCTCGTCCTTACGCCGCCCGGTCTGCAGCGCCAGCTCTTCGATCGCGATATAGCCCCGTTCGCCAATCAGCCGCGCGTAATGATAAAAGCGGTTCACCAGACTGATCTTACGGCTGCCGCGCACGATATCCGTCACGCCAAGCAGCGTCAGCAGACTGAAAAACGACGCGAACACCCCTGCCACTACCTCGCTTTCGACAAACGCTACAAGAAACAGCGTCAACGCCGCGATCCCAAAGCCGCTCGTAGCCAAAATCCCCCATGCCAGCTGCAGCGGGCCTAAAATCCTGCCGGACGGATGCTTTGTTACCGCTGCTGGAAGCAGCTGCCCGCCGCCAGACGCCTGCGGCGCCCCATTCTGGCCCTGTCTGACTGCCCGGAAAGGATTTTTTTTGTAGATCCCTTCGTATTTGCCATACTCCGCCCGCCGGGCGTGTTCATACTCTGCTTGTCCCTTCCTCGTATAAGTAGTTTTCGCGTACTGGTGCGTCGGATTTCCGTATGTACCCTTGGAAACGTCATCCCGCACCTGACGTACAACACGATTGACCGTATTCGTCACATTCTCGCTCAGCCCCTTGTAGTCATTCCGGTTGACCGCGTCCGCGACCGCATCCAGAATATCCCCGCCGGCATTGCATATGTCCTTAATATCCATTCTGCCACCCTACCTTTTACTTGTTTTGCACCTAATGGTCTTTGCAGCAATGTACCAAATGGGGCAGACTCTGCTTTGACCTTTGCGAACGGTTCTCATTCGCTGTCTGCAATTATTATAAAAGACACAGTGAAATTCTGCAATAGGTATTTTCCGCAAAGCTGAAAAAAGCCCCGCATCTTCCAAGCTTGGAAGTCTGCGAAGCTTTTTTTCTATTTCTTTGCCTGCCGTCTTGGCAGCGCAATCTTTTGATCTACAACAACCTGTTCCTCCAGACAGGCAAAAATACGCTCAACCTCTTGTCTGTCCATCCCTGGCGACACCGCGCTGACTACCGGGACAAGCACAAGCCCCGCCACCATCGCGACAGCGCCCGCATTGATCGGCGAAGCGATATAGCCGAAAAACAAATTAGACACCGTGATCCCGATGCCGCATACAAAGCTCGCCCAGACCGCAGCGCGCGTCACGCCCTTCCAGTACAGCCCATAAAGAAACGGCGCTAAAA
This sequence comes from uncultured Eubacterium sp., assembly GCA_910586225.1. Classification (GTDB taxonomy): domain Bacteria; phylum Bacillota; class Clostridia; order Lachnospirales; family Lachnospiraceae; genus Eubacterium_J. The sequence goes on from CAJUIL010000001.1 coordinate 154,962, forward strand.
ACGCCCCTGCCAGCGCACCCCAGGAAATGCCCATCAGCTGCGCGATAAACTGCGCAATCGATTTCGGCGGAAACAAAGCCAGCACGACAGAGCATACGATAAAAAACACCAGCAGCACCCGCATACAGAGCAGCTGCTTTTTCTCATTCATTTGCTTAAATACATGATCCTTTAAAAAATCCAGCGTCAGCGTGGAACTGGATGTGAGCACAAGCGACGACAGCGTGGACATCGAAGCCGACAGCACAAGGACGATCACAACGCCCACAAGCAGATCCGGCAGCGTAGACAGCATCGTCGGTATGATCGCATCAAAAATCACGCTGCCGTCCTCCTTATGGATCGCCACCGTATCAAACAGCCTGCCAAAGCCGCCCAAAAAATAACAGCCGCCAGAAACAACGATCGCAAAAAAAGTAGAAATGACCGTTCCGGACTGGATCGATCTTTCGTCCTTGATCGCGTAAAACTTATGTATCATCTGCGGCAGTCCCCATGTTCCAAGCGACGTCAGAATGATAACACCAAAAAGGTTACCAGGATCCGGCCCGAAAAAGGACGTAAACGCGCCCTTTTGCCCCACCGTTACAGCCACATCGCTTTCAAATTCGGAAAGACTCCTGACCGCGGTTAAAAAACCTCCCTGACCATTTAAAACTGCCGCAATGACAGCTACGATCCCGCCCAGCATGACAAGGCCCTGGATAAAATCATTGATTGCCGTTGCCATATATCCGCCCAGCATAACATAGACGCACGTCAGTGCTGCCATCGCAATGACGCACACCTCATACGGAATAGCAAACGCCATGCCAAACAGCCTGGAAAGTCCATTATACACCGAAGCCGTATATGGGATTAAAAATACAAACGAAATGACCGACGCTGCGATCCGCAGCGCGCTTGAGCCATAACGTTTTCCAAAAAAATCCGGCATCGTAGCCGCCGACAGATGGTTGCTCATAATACGGGTACGTCTCCCTAAAATCACCCATGCAAGCAGCGAGCCGATCAATGCGTTTCCGATCCCGATCCATGTCGAAGCAAGCCCGTACTTATAGCCAAACTGCCCCGCATATCCGACAAACACAACCGCAGAAAAATAAGACGTCCCATATGCAAACGCCGTCAGCCACGGCCCAACGCTCCTGCCGCCAAGTACAAAATCATTCACATTTGACGCATGCTTTCTGGAATAAATACCCACTCCGATCATCACGGCAAAAAATAAAACTAAAAAAATTACTTTAACAACCACTTTCATCCTCCTCAAACCAAACTTTATCTCAGCTTGCCTGAACCGCCGCAGCTTTTACCGGCTGCTCCGCTTGTCCAAGCTCGATCAGGCTCCCCGCGTTTTTCCACAATATTTGTGCAAGATCCTCCCTATCTGTCACAAGCCTGCGGATATGCGCAAGCGACTGCGGCTGCCCGCTCCACGGACTGTCTGTCGCAAACAGGATCTTATCTGACCCATGCTTTTTCAAGATCCGCAAAAAAACCTCATCTGAAATAAAGTCCGATGTATACGCCGTATCCAGATAAACGTCCCTGCCGGCAATGCATTCAGCTACCTCCTCCCAAAGCTTAAAGCCTCCGTAATGCGCAAGCACCAGCTTTTTCGGCGCCACCTCATCCAACACCTTTTGGATGCTTTTTATTGTGCACCGCACATGATCCGGATATCCAATATCGATCCCGGCATGGACAACCACCGTCAGATCCAGCTGCGACGCGTAGTCTAAAATACGCAGATACCGGATATCGTCAAAATACGTATCCTGATAATCCGGGTGCAGTTTGATCCCCTGCAGACCGAGTGATCGGATCTCACGCAGCTGTCCTTGATAGTCCGGCGTATCCGGATGGATGCCGCCAAAAGATAGCAGGCGCGTCCGCTTCCCCTGGTATTTTTCGTTCAGCGCCGCTGCAAACCGGTTGACCGTATGAAACTGCTCCGGCGCTGTAACGACCGGAAGGACGATGGAAACATCCACGCCTGCCTGCCGCATGGACTGCAGCAGGCTTTCCTCCCTTCCGTCGGAATACGCCTTTACCGACGCTTTTTCCTCCAGCTTTGCGATCGTCCTTGCCGCTATTTTTTCCGGAAAAATATGTGTATGGAAATCGACTACCATTAATAAACACCTCTGTCCTTCTAATTTCGCTTCGTTTTTACCGGAAAATACGCGTAATGTCCTCCTGACTGTATAGCTCCACATCTTTGCTCTTTAACAGCCTTGCCGCCTCGTCCCCGTTAGAGATCTTACATATTATAGAAGCGTCGTCCTCCTTATTGGACAGCGCGTACATATATTCTACATTCAGTCCCGCTTCGCACACATGGCTTAAAATCTCCTGCAGGCTTCCTACATGATGGGAAAGCTTGACCGCAAGCACATCCGAAAGCATCGCCGCAAATCCTTTTTCCTTTAAAGCCTCCTGCCCTGCCTGCGGATCATTTGTGATCATCCGCAGCAGCCCATATTCACTCGTATCTGCAAGGCTTAAGGAAATAACGCTGATGTGCTCCTGCTTGAGCACATCCAGCACTTCTCCGAGGCGGCCTTCTTTATTTTCGATAAAAACTGACAACTGTTTAATAAACATAATGCCCTCCCTTTCGCTATTTTATACACCCCGCTGCTGATACCGGTCAAGATCCGTAGCCTGCCAAAAAAGCCTGCTGGTTGACCGCCACCGTTTTTGGCGGAACCGTTTTTTCAATGACGTCAAGCCAAGCTTCTTTGGAAAATTCCATATGCTTTGCCGCCATCCCAAGCACAATGATATTAAATACTTTCGCATTTCCAAGCTTTTTCGCCTCTTCCATCGCGTTTATCTTATAAACGGTATACGCTTTCTCCAGCTCTTCTATGATCTGCTCCGGATACTGCGCGGCGCCTGTAACGACAGTGATTGGCTCGATCCGCTGGTCGTTAACTACCAAAACCCCGTCCTTTTTCAAAAAATGCGCGTACCGCAGCGCCTCCAGCTTTTCAAAAGCGATCAGCACGTCTGCCTGTCCCTGCTCAACAATCGGCTCCGCTACCTTTTCCCCATATCGCACAAACGTAACAACGCTGCCTCCTCGCTGCGCCATGCCGTGAACTTCCGATAATTTAACGTCATATCCGGCATTCAACGTAATGCCTCCCAAAATGCGGCTGGTCAGCAGCGTACCTTGTCCGCCGACGCCCACGATCATAATGTTTTTCGTCATAGTTTCCTCCCGGTTTTTCTGAACCTATCGATCCGCTTTTATTCGCTTTCTATTCTTATTAGCCTTGTTTCCCTTACTATGCTTTTACTCGCTCGATCGCGCCGAACTTACACAGCTGCTCACATAACCCACAGCCATTGCACATCGTATCATCGATCGCGATCGTTCCATCCGTATTTTTCGTCAGCGCTGGACAGCCCGGCTTTAAGCACATCCCGCATTTTTTACATTTGTCGTCAGCCGGCCTGCATTTTTCCGGAAATACATTGCCCTTAAGCAGCACGCACGGCGCTTTCGCGATAATTACCGACACCGCGTCTCTTGCCGTTTCTTCCTTTACGATCCGCTCCAGCTCCTTTGTGTCAAACGCATCCACCTCTGTCACATGAGCAATGCCCATCGACTGGCACAAATGATAAATGCTGATCGCAGGAACCGTCTCGCCTTTTAACGTTTTTCCGGTGGCCGCATGATCCTGATGCCCGGTCATTCCAGTCGTGGAATTGTCTAGGATCATTACCGTTCCGGTGCCCTGATTGTAGACCATGTTCATCAAGGAATTGACGCCTGTATGCAAAAACGTAGAATCACCGATAACCGCCACCCAGTTTTTAATATAATCCTTTCCTTTTGCCTTTTCCATCCCATGCAGCGTGGAAATGCTCGCGCCCATGCAGATCGTCGTATCGATCACGCTTAACGGCGGCACCGCGCCCAGCGTATAGCAGCCGATATCGCCCGCCGCATGGATACCCAGACGGCTTAATACCGAAAAGACGCTTCTGTGCGGACAGCCCGGACATAAGATCGGCGGCCTGGCTGGAACCTTCGCCGGCTCTTTTTTCGTGATCGCTTCATTTAACACTTTTTCCCGAATCATATTCGCGGAATATTCGCCCTGTACGGTAAACAGCTCTTTCCCGACTGCCGCAATCCCCCACGATCGAACCTGCTCTTCGATAACTGGCTCCAGTTCTTCAAATATGTAAAGTGTATCCACCTTAGACGCAAATTCCTCGATCAGTTTTTTCGGAAGCGGATGCACCATGCCAAGTTTTAATATAGAAGCATCCGGACAAGCTTCCCGCACATACTGGTACGGAATGCCGCTTGTGATAAAGCCGATCTTGTGGTCGCGGTACTCCGCTTGGTTGATCGCAAGCTCGCAGCCGTCCTCTGCCAGCGCTTTCATCCTTTGTTCCACATACAGATGACGCCCGATTGCATTTGCAGGCATCATAACAAATTTTGCAGGATTTCTTTCATATGCCTTATCATCCGGTGTTTTTCTTTCCTCCAGCGTTACTGTTCCCTGAGAATGCGCCAAACGCGTCGTCGTGCGCACGATCACAGGCGTATCATATTTCTCGCTCAGCTCATAGGCAATTTTTACAAAATCCTTCGCCTCTTGGCTGTCCGACGGCTCCAGCACCGGAACCATTGCAGCCCGCGCCACACAACGCGTATCCTGCTCGTTCTGAGAGCTGTAAAGCCCCGGATCATCCGCTGCAACCAATACAAGCCCGCCGTTTACCCCGCTGTAGGAAACCGTATAAAGCGGATCGCTCGCCACATTCACACCTACGTGCTTCATCGAAGCCATCGCACGCACACCGCTGATCGAAGCGCCGATCGCCACCTCTGTTGCTACCTTTTCATTTGGCGACCATTCCGCGTAAATCTCATCATATAAGGCGATATATTCACTGATCTCTGTACTCGGCGTACCCGGATAAGCAGCGGACACCTTTACTCCCGCTTCGTACGCGCCGCGCGCGATCGCCTCGTTTCCAAGCATAATCTTTTTTTCCACGATTTCATACTTCCTTTCTTTTATGATCCTTATCTGTCTGCATTTATCTCTATCTCATTTTCTCATATCCCGTACTCTTTGCGCCTTCCCTTCAAACCGCTGCAGCGTATTCGGGGATTCCAGACGTATTTTCGCATCCAGACCCAAAACAATCCGCAGCCTGTGCCTGATTTTCTGCTCCAACGCCTGCAGCTTCCGAAACTCATCCACTGGCTCCGCCAGCTCTACGCGGATTTCAAGCTTATCTGTATGGTTTGACCTTGTAACGATGATCTCATAATGCGGCCCGATCTCGTCAATGCCAAGCAGCACTTCTTCGATCTGGCTCGGAAATACATTCACGCCGCGGATCTTGAGCATATCATCCGTGCGCCCGTCCAGATTTTCCATACGCACCGTCGTACGTCCGCATGGACACGGCTCATAAATAAGTCTTGTAACATCCTTGGTGCGGTAGCGGATAAGCGGCAGCGCTTCCTTATAAATACAAGTAATGACCAGCTCGCCTTTTTCGCCTGGCGGCAATACGTCCCCGGTCTTAGGGTCAATGACCTCCGGTATAAAGAAATCCTCGTTGATGTGCATCCCACATAAATGCTCGCATTCGCCAGACACACCTGGCCCATTCAGCTCGCTCATGCCGTAATTGGATGTGACAAGCATATCATCGCCCCAAAGCTTATGCATTTCCGTGCGCATAGCCTCCGTTAACAGCTCGCTGCCCAGCAAGCCAATCCTTACGCCAAGGTCTTTTTTCGGGTCGATGCCCATCTGCAGCGCGACCTCACCAATACGCAGCGCATAAGAAGGCGTCGCCACAAGCAGCGACGTGCCAAAATCCTTCATAAACATAATCTGCTTTTCCGTATTCCCGGTAGAGGACGGCACCATCGCGGCCCCTATTTTTTCCAGCCCGTAATGAAGCCCCAGCGCCCCAGTGAACATCCCGTATCCAAAGCAGATCTGTGCCACATCCTTTTGCGTGGCGCCGCCCATAGCGGCAATCCTGGCCACCGTCTCCGTCCAGACGTCCAGGTCCCTTCTCGTATATCCAACAACCGTCGGCTTTCCCGTCGTGCCGCTGGAAGCATGGATACGCACAAGCTCTTCCTTTGGAACCGCAAACAGCCCAAACGGATAGTTGTCCCGCATATCCTGTTTGGTAATAAACGGCAGATGCTTCAGATCCGAAAGTTCGCGGATATCCTGCGGCTTTACGCCTGCCGCATCCATTTTCCGGCGATAGGCCGGTACGGTTTCATATACGCGCATCACTGTCTCCTTAAGCCTGTCCAGCTGGAGCGCTTGTATTTCAGCCCGTGACATTGTTTCTTCTTTTGCCCAGATCATGGTATTGTCTCCTTCAATATGTATATGTCTTCTTTTTCATTTTTTCTGTTATTCTATCATAAAATAAGACCGGACGCTACTAAAAAATGCAGCGCCTTGCATATTCCCGGATTATTTGCTATACTTGGAAATCATAGAAAACACTACACGGAGGCTGAAATGGAAATGTTACGAAAGCATCTGACTACCACACAGATCATCACACTAAGCTTTCTTTTCGTCATCATGATCGGTTCGCTGCTTTTGGCTGCCCCGTTTGCGTCTGCGGACGGTACGGCAACTCCCTTTCTGGACGCAATGTTTACCGCGACAAGCTGCGTCTGCGTAACCGGGCTTGTCACTGTCACAACAGCGTCCCACTGGAGCCTGTTTGGGCATATCGTGATCCTGCTGCTCATCCAGATCGGCGGACTTGGCGTAATCGCGATCACGACAGTTTTTACGATGCTGCTTGGTAAAAAGCTATCGTTAAGCAGCCGGATGCTTTTAGGCGATGCGTTCAATCTGGAGACGATGCAGGGACTTGTACGGTTTCTTCGAAAGGTCATTCTTGGAACCTTTCTTGTAGAGGGCATCGGTGCAGCGCTTTATCTGCCTGTATTTGTATCCGAATTTGGCCGAAAGGGCGTCTGGTATGCTGTATTCCACGCAGTCTCCGCCTTTTGCAATGCCGGTATCGATCTGCTTGGACCAGACAGCCTGATCCCATATGTCCACGATATCTGGATCAATGTTGTCACAATGTCGCTCATTATTGTAAGCGGGCTTGGATTTATCGTATGGTTTGACTTTCTGGAAGCTTCCAAAAAAAAGCTGCGCAAAGAAACCCGCCGCAGTATTTGGGCGCTGCTCAGCCTGCATTCCAAGATCGTATTCGTGATGACTGCAAGTTTGCTCATTATTGGCGCTGTGCTCTACTTTGTGTTTGAATATCACAATCCCGCAACGATCGGAAACTTTCACCCGGCGCAAAAGGCGCTCGCGGCCTGCTTCCAGTCCGTAACGACACGCACGGCGGGCTTTGTGACGATCCCTCAAAAAGGGCTGACTACGCCGTCCGTCATCGTAACTTTATTTTTGATGTTTACCGGAGGCTCCCCTGTCGGCACAGCGGGCGGGGTCAAGACGACGACGCTGGCGATCATCTTTCTGGCCGTGATCGCTACCATACGCGGACGCGAAGATATTATCTGCTTCCGGCGCAGGATCAGCGCAAAAACCGCGAGAAAAGCGCTGTCTGTCGTCCTTATCAGCTTTTTTGCAAGCGTTGCGGCGATTATTATCCTGATGATCTTTGAACCGGGCGCCGCGTCCGACCAGATTTTTGAAGTGTACAGTGCCCTTGGCACGGTCGGCATATCCAGGGATTATACCTCAATGATCGGAGCTGCCGGAAAAATCATTTTGTGCATCTGTATGTTTTTAGGGCGTATCGGCCCGATATCCATGGTTCTCGTATTTACGATACGTGACCGCCAGATTGCCGCCAGACTGCCTGAAGAACACGTAGCAGTCGGATAACCAAAAAAAGAACAGGAGTATGATATGAAAAAACAGGAAAGTAAAAAATCCTATGCCATTTTCGGCCTGGGAGAATTTGGACGCAGCGTAGCAGAAGAGCTGATGGACGGCGGCGCAGATGTCATGGCGATCGACAAGGATGAGGATCTGGTAAGCGATATCGCGCCGCACGTTACCATGGCGGTACAGGTTGACGCTACCGAGCTGCACGCCTTTGATACACTCGGCCTTTCTAATATGGACGGCGTGATCGTAACGATCACAAGCTGCCTGGAGGCAAGCATTATGGCAATTATGGCCGCCAAGGAAGCTGGTGTGCCGTTTATACTGGCAAAATCACGCAATGCTACAATGACCTCCATTTTAGAGCGCATCGGTGCGGATAAGATCGTAACGCCGGAACGCGACGGAGGCATCCGGGTCGCACGCAACATTACCAATGGCAACTTTATTGATTTTTTTGAATTGTCTAAGAGAGTACGCATGGTAGAAATCTCTGTCAAGGATGCTTGGATCGGGAAAAGCTTAAAAGAGCTTTCGCTGCGCCAAAAGCACAAGCTAAACGTTGTCGCTCTGCGGCGTGATGGAGAGCTGACGACAAATATGAACCCAGACCAGCCGTTTCAAAAGGGGGATACGGTGCTTGTGATCATGGATAAGAAGTATATTGGAGAACTAGTTTCGTAAAGGCGGGCGCGGTTCTGTACCTTTTAAACGCCGGATGAGGCCGCTTCATCCGGCTGTTTTCTCAGATCTGCTCTGCCAGCGGCTTTTTCTTTTTTTGGCGCGTGATCTCAACCAAGCCAAGCCTTGTCATATCCACCACCTGAGCTGGAACCGGATCCAGCCGCAGATACGCCCGCAGCTGCGCCATCAGCCCTTCCTTATCATCCACGCTCTGCATATCAATAAAATCCACCAGAATGATCCCAGACAGATTGCGCAGGCGCAGCTGAAACGCGATTTCCTCTGCGGCCTCCAGATTGATTTTATAATGGTTGCGCTGCTTGTCTTTTTTTTCTGTATTTTTTCCACTGTTTACATCGATCACTGTCAACGCCTCAGTCGGCTCGATGACCAGATTCGCGCCGGATTTCAGCCACACCTTCTGTTTTAACGCCGCGCTGACCTGTCCTGCGATATTGTAAAGACTTGCAAGCGAGAGCAGTCTGTCCTGATAAAGCCGGATGCTTAGGCTTCCTGATACCGCAGCCTTTAGCTCTTCAAAAACCGCTTTCTCATCCGTAACCACCTCTTCCAAGTCCGATTTATCCGCGTCCATCAGCATTTTTAAATAAAATGGCTGTTCCCTGCGCAGGCAGGTATAGGCCGTTCTGGAAGCGGAGTACCTACGCAGCGCTTCATATTCTGCCTGCAGCTGCAAAAATTCTGCACAAATCGCAGATTCCTCCGCATACGCCGCATTTGTGCGCAGGATCAGGCCAAAGTCCGTTTCTGTACCGCCATGGTTCTTTCGCAGCTTTTGCGCCAGCTCTTGTAAGCGGCTACGATCCTGCCTGGATATTTTCGAAGAGATACCTGACCGTAAATTCGCGCTTGTCAGCACCAGATATTCCCCGGAAAAGCTCAGATTGGCCGTGACAACCGCATCCTTCGTTTTGACCGCCTCTTTTGTCACCTGCACAACCAGCTCTTCCCCAGCTGCAATCGGCTGCTTGGAAAGCTTTTTTGTAAATATCGGCTGCCTGAGCGCTTCCAACGGAAGGTAGCAGACCGTTCCTTTTGCAATCTCTACAAATGCCGCATTTAAGTTAGCCGCAACGTTTTTTACCCTTGCGATATAAATATTGTTTAAGATTGTTTCCGCATCCGCACGGCGCAGCTCGGCTTCTATCATCCGGCTGCCCTCATAAAAGGTACAGACTCTATAAGCTGCTGTTTTTCGGCTGACCGGATCTGTCAGCTGTTCTGATGTGATCAATAATTTTTTCATTCCTGGGAATCTCCCTTGCTCTGCATAAATTTGTCTGTATTTGTGCAAGAGGAAGTTTACCATAACCTGATAAAAAAAGCAACAACGGGCAGCAAAAGGAAAAATGCCGGGGTCCAAAGGATCTCCGGCATACTGGGTTTTCCATGCTGCTATCGCAAAGCTTAAAAAGCTTATAGCATCTTCTTCATTTCATCCGCCACAAACTGTACTTTCGTACCAATAATTACCTGTACAGATGTCTTGCTCGGCCTCATAACGCCTGCCACGCCCGCGGACTTGATCTTCTTTTCATCTACCTTCGTATAATCGTTAATTTCCAGACGAAGTCTTGTAATACAGTTATCCAAAGACTTCACATTCGCTTTGCCGCCAAGCCCTTCCAGGACAATTCTGGCAACCTCTGTGAAATTATCATTGGAAAGTACCACTCTCTTCTCTGCTTCCACATCATCGTCCTCTCTGCCCGGCGTTTTTAACTTGAATGCCGAAATAACCAGACGGAACACAAAATAGTAAAGGATACCCACTACAATTCCAACCGGGATCAGGAACCACGGATTCTGCGCCAGCGGTGTAAAAGAGCTTAAAACCATATCAATAGCTCCTCCAGAGAAGGAGAATCCGGCACGGATTGGGAACGAAATTGTAATACCTGCTGTAATACCTGCCAACAGTGCATGAACTACGTACAATCCAGGAGCCAGGAACATAAACGAAAATTCAATCGGCTCTGTAACACCTGTAAAGAAGGAACAGAAAGCTGCTGATGCAAGCAGTCCGTATACTTCTTTCTTTTTGCCCTTCTTTGCTGTATGGTACATAGCCAGACAAGCTGCTGGAAGGCCAAACATCATAAATGGGAAGAACCCTGTCATATACATACCTGTTTCCCCAAATACGCCTGTATTTCCCCAGAAATTTCCAAGGTCGTTGATATCCGCAACGTCAAACCAGAATACAGAATTTAACGCGTGATGCAGTCCAAATGGAATCAACAGCCGGTTAAAGAACGTATAAACACCTGCTCCCACAGCGCCCCAGCCTAAGAAGGTCTTGCCAAGTGCAACTAAAAATCCATATACAACCGGCCAAATTACAAACAAGATTGCCGCTGCCACGATCGACGCAGCAGCCGTTACAATCGCAACCGCACGCTTGCCGCTGAAAAACGACAATGCATCTGGAAGCCTTGTTGCTTTAAACTTATTATAGCAAGTAGCGCCGATCAATCCGGCTACAATACCAACAAACTGATTTTGGATCTTGGCAAAAGCCGGATCCGCTTCTGCTCCTGTCAGCCCTGCTACAACGCCGCTGCTTAACAGTGTCGTGATCATTAAAAATGATACCAGTCCCGCAAGACCTGAGGTACCCTCGCCATCATCCGACATTCCGATTGCAACGCCTATCGCAAATAGCCACGCCATATTACTGATCAAAGCATCGCCTGCTTTGATCAGGAAAAATCCGATCGTATAAGACACACCGCCAACTGTGTAGCCGGCAACCTCGCCCGCCATCGCCGCAGGCGCTAAAATATAGCCGATACCCATCAAAATACCGCATACTGGCAAACAAGCCACTGGCAGCATCAAGGATTTACCTAACCGCTGAAAATATTTCATCATAAAAACTTACCCCCTTATTCATCGACGTCTTGCCCCAGTCGCAAAACAGCCGCATTTTCTTTATAGACAGCCTAAGTAGCACCTACTGTTTCGCAGTACCGCTCTTTTGGCTCTTCTATACAAACAAAACCACGTCTAACGCAGCCCCATTCGAAATGAGATCGTACCCTCTTATTTTTCGTAGGTGATCACTTCTTCTCCGGCATCCGCCATACCCTCCGTCTTACACCGGATATCTGAAAACGCATCGCTGTTGCAGATAATCACAGGAATGACCGTATCGTAGCCTGCCTTTTCAATCTCTTCCAGATCTGCCTTAAGAAGGACATCGCCTTTTTTTACCTTTTGCTCCGCTTTTGCCACAGCCTGGAAATGCTGCCCCTTTAGCTGAACGGTGTCCAGCCCCACATGGATCAGGATCTCTGCGCCGTCCGCAGCCGTCATTCCTACCGCGTGGCCTGTCGGAAATACCGTACTTACCGTGCCATCTGCGGGAGCGGTTATTGTGCCGTCCGCAGGCTTTATCGCCATGCCCTTCCCAAGGATTTCCTCAGCAAAGGTCGGATCAGCCACTTCGCTGATCGGTATACATTCTCCCCTTACCGGAGCACCAAGCGAAGCTGCTTTCTTCCCCTTCATAAAATCAAATAACCCCATAATAATTCCTCCATTCTGAGCAGCTTCCATACCACTGTCCCGTTCACCCACCACAAAACACACGAGAACAAAATAAAAAACCAAGTTTTATAAATCTATCCGCTTATGCAAACACACTGGTGCATTTGCGATCTATTTATAAAATTTGGTTATGGCACCCCTCAGTCTTTCTAATTTTCTCTTGCTTACCTATATAGTAACAATTTACACAATCATTGTCAAGTAATTTTTTGTGCAATATCGTCCATTTTAATTATTGGTCGTCTTATTTTTGATTTCCATTTGTTAAATTTGCACATATATTTTTCCGTTTTGTATTTTTTCTTTTGACACATAATTCAAAAAAACTACTTGCATTTTGTAATCAGACATGATAAAGTAAATCCACGCAACAGCATTTCGAAACATCTGTTCGTAACATCTCTATCATTTTTCTATCCTGCATTACCGATACCTAATCATTTCTTACGCCATACGGATACGATCCCAGGCTGTACTATTTCTATATTTTCTACTGAATGGAGGAACTACATGGATTATACACAATTTAAGGCTATGATCTTACAGCAGCTTCAGCAGCTGCTCGGAGCGGACACATCCGTTCATCTACAGACGATCCATAAAAACAACGGCGTCCTGCTTGACGGACTGGTGATCTCCTGTCCGCGGAGCAATCTCTCGCCAACGATTTTCTTAAATCATTATTATGAAAACAAAGATTTTTTTCCGGATATTGACGCAATCTGCCGCGACATCCTGCTCACCTATGAGCAAAACAAACCAAAGCAGCAGATTTCCACAGATTTTTTTACCGACTATACGATCCTGCAAGACCGGATCTCTTATCGTCTGATCCATTATGAAAAAAATAAGGAACTGTTAAAAACAGTCCCTTATATCCGTTATCTGGATCTTGCTATCGTATTTTATTGCCTGCTAACGATTTCACCAAACAGCAGCGCCACCATTCTGATCCATTCGAACCATTTAAAGCTGTGGGGCATTACTGTCCGGCAATTATATGATCAGGCGTGCCGTACTGCGCCTGTCCTGCTCCCCTATGATTTCCGTAATCTGTCCTCCGTACTTTCCGGCCTGCTCCATGACGCAGCGCCTGCCGAACGCGACGCTGTCAAAGCCGCGGCCTTCTGCCCGATGTATGTACTGACCAATACGCAAAAACTCTACGGTGCAGGGTGTATGCTCTATCCCGGCCTTCTGGAAGCCATTTCCGAAAAGCTGGACGCTGACCTTTATCTCCTGCCAAGCAGTATCCATGAGGTCATTCTTCTGCCTGCAGAAAGCCGCATCTGTCAAAAAGAGCTTGCGGAAATGGTTGACAGTATCAACCGGACAGAACTCGCTGCAGATGAAATCTTAAGCAGCAGCGTGTATTACTATTCCAGGACGCAGCAGGCGCTAAGTATCTGCACCTGACCTCCCATGCCTATCCAATGCGCCGCATATGGCCTGTTTATGCTTCCGCTTCATCTGGCTTTAACATATCATAGATTTTTTCATACTCCCTGGCTGAATGGTTCCAGGAAAAATCCTGACACATTCCCCTTTTGGCAATGGCATTCCAGTCGTCCCTATGGTTGTAATAAATATCCATTGCGTAATACAAGGCAGAGAGCATTTCCCTCGCCTGAAAATTGCAAAAGCTGAATCCGGTTCCCGTCTGCTCATAACGGTTATATGCTTCAACCGTGTCCTTTAGTCCTCCGGTTTCCCGAACGATCGGCACCGTTCCATAGCGCATACTGATCAGCTGGCTAAGCCCGCACGGCTCAAACAGCGACGGCATCAAAAACGCATCACAGGAAGCATAAATCCTATGCGCCAGTTCCTCTGAATAAAAAATATTCGCGGACAGCTTCTCTTCATATTTCCATGCATAGTGGCGGAAGGCATTTTCAAAATTTGTCTGTCCTGTTCCCAATACTGCAATCTGAATGCGCGCATCAGCCAAAAGCTCATCCAAAACAGCTTCCACCAGCGCCATACCTTTTTGATCCGTCATCCGGGAAACAATACCGAGCAGCATTGCCCCTTCATCCTCCTCAAATCCAAGCAGCTGTTGGAGCATTCGCTTATTCGCACGCTTGCCCTGTACCATATCCTCCAGCCCGAACGTATGCCAGATACAGGTATCCGTCTGTGGCCGAAACACCTCGTAATCCAGCCCGTTCGTTATTCCATACAGATTTCTGTGGCGCGCCCGCATCAGTCCATCCAGCCCTTCACCGCCACCCGGTGTCGTAATCTCATAAGCATACGTTTTGCTCACCGTCGTGATCACGTCTGCATAGACAACGCCGCCCTTTAAGTAATTGGCTTCTCCATAAGCCTCCAGCTTATCTGATGTGAACAGCTGCTCCGGGAGTCCGGTAATGTCCTTGACCGCTTGTATCATCCAGCGCCCCTGGAACTGCAGGTTATGGATCGTAAAGATCGTATGGATCCCCTGGTAAAACGCATCCTTTTGATATTCATTTTTCAGATAGACCGGGATCAGCCCCGTCTGCCAGTCATGACAGTGCAAAATGTCCGGCCGAAAACCGATCACAGGAAGCGCCTCCAAAACTGCTTTGGAAAAATAAGCAAATTTTTCTACATCCTCATAAATATTGTTGTATGGCTTTGCCCCCGCAAAATAGTATTCGTTGTCAATAAAATAATAAGTGATTCCCTCCACTTTTGTTTCAAGCACGCCTACATACTGGCTTCTCCAGCTGAGTCTGACATAAAAACGGGAATGGAAACGCAGCTGCGTCTTTAACTCCTCATCCATGCAGACATATTTCGGCAGAATAATACGTACATCATATTTTGACCTGTCAAAATACTGCGGCAGCGAACCCGCTACATCTGCAAGTCCTCCCGTTTTGATAAAAGGTACTGCCTCTGATGTTACAAATAATACTTTTTTCATGAAAATTCCTCCGAAAGATAGTTAATGTCTGTATCCGTATTTTCCTTTACAGACATTATACTCTATTTCGAACGATATTCCAACCTGATTTTATCCGCAATCAACGCAATAAATTCGGAATTTGTCGGTTTTCCTTTGCCATTGTTGATCGTATAGCCGAACAGCTCGTCAATCGTATCCATTTTGCCTCTTGACCATGCGACCTCAATCGCGTGACGGATCGCGCGTTCGACTCTGCTCGGCGTTGTCTGGAACTGTTTTGCGATTGTCGGATACAATATTTTTGTGATCGAATTGAGCATTTCAATGTCGTTTACCGACATCATGATTGCTTCCCGCAAATACTGATATCCCTTGATATGTGCTGGAACGCCGATTTCATGAATGATATTTGTAACATCTGCCTCCAGATCACGCTCTGGCTCCTGGTACTTTTCATACGCATTCACCTTCCGCGGTTCATTTGCTCTTTTTATGCTGCGGTCACGGATTAGTTTGATCTGATTGATCACCATTTCATTGTCAAACGGTTTCATTATGTAGTAATCCGCGCCGAGACTAAATGCATCTTCTGTAATTTTCTCCTGTCCGATCGCACTGATAACGATAAATGCCGGATGCTTCTTGATGGAACGATCGTTATTGATCTTCGTCAGCACACCAAGTCCATCTAACTTTGGCATCACGATGTCCAAAAGGACAATATCCGGCTCCTTGGTTCGGATTATCTCGCAAGCTTCCACGCCGTCCTTTGCTACACCGACAACGTTCAGCTCTTTGTCACTTTTTACAATTTCTCCTAAAAGCTGTACCATTTTTTCATTATCATCTGCGATTGCTACATTTAATTGAGCCATTTGTCTTAACCTCCTAAAAATCGTCAGTATCTTTGTGAAAACTACAGAATTTCGGAAAAAGGCAGATTTCTCCTGTCTCCCTATCATAAAGAAACAGATTCATCGAAATTTGTCGAATATTGTTAATAACTCTGTGATTTTCACAAAAATTACAATATGTTACGATTTTATTATGGCCCATTTCATTATCCTATGTATATAGTTGTAAAATTTATCTTGATTATTTGACAATAAAAAAAACAGTCTACCTCCATATTTGAAGATAAACTGCTTTTTTCAACATTGTTTTATACTTTTTACTATCTAGATGTGTTGCTGTCGTATCTCTCATACTGATGGTTCGGCCCGCCGCAGACCGGACAGCGTTCCGGCGCCGAGGTGCCCGCCATCACATAACCGCAGACCGGACATACGTAAATAACCTCCTTGGCAAATGCCTCCATATCCGACGCCTGCTCCAGCAGCGCTGCGTGCTCCTTTTCCGCTGCGGACGCGCTTTCGTATGCCTGCTGCGCCAATGGATAATGATGCTCTCTTGCATATGCGGCAAGCATCGGGTACAGCTTTTCATGCTCAAACCGCTCTCCTGGCACATAGCCTTCTACTGCTTCGCGAAATGCCGCCGGACGCTCCAGTACCGCATAAAAATTACGCGCATGGCAATATTCCGAAGCCGCAAGTGCCCGAAACAGATTGGCAATCCGCTCCATACCCCTGCGCCTTGCACGGTCAGCGAACATCAAATATTTCAAATGCGCCATCAGTTCGCCTTGCACGGTTTCCTGCAAACGCTGCCTAAGGATCCCATCCCCGCGTTCCCTGGCATACCCATCCTCGGACAGATCAGCGATCCGGTAGCTTAATACCCCGTTTTCCTCATAAAAATGCACTACATGGTGTTCCACGTCACTAGAGCGGATTTCCTTTGAAACATCTTCGATCATAGCGCCGCCCCCGCCGGTGCAGATCAGCGGGATCCCATCCACCTCATCTACAAACCGTGAATGCACATGACCACAGACCAGGTATTTCACCTTATCCTTCCACGGCGTATACGCCGCCTTCAGACGGGCAAATTCCTCCTCAGACACACAGTTTAAAATAAAATGATTCGGAACCGGAATGTGAAACACCAAAACAGCCTGGCGCACCTGCTCCATCGCAAGTACTTTTTCTAATAGCGCTAGCCCTTCCTCCTCAAACGAGCGCACCGCATTATCCAGTACAATTACCGCAAACTTCTCCAAAAGCAGCGCGTAATTTTTCAGACCGAAGTATTCGGTATACGCTCCCGTATCATGATTTCCTCTGAGCGCATATACATCATTGCCCGCCAACGCCTCTGTAATTTCCGCAATCACCTTGTAAAAATGCTTCGTTCCTGCCGGAACCAGATCGCCTGCTATCAAGGTAATGTCATCATCTGCCGTTTCCTCCAGCGCGCCTGCATATACCTTCATATTATAGGTACCAAGCCCTTCGCATCCTGGATCCCCGATTATCCCGATCGAATGAACGCCATCCAGCTGCAGGACCGAAGCTTCAACTTTTTTCATTCTTTTTATATTCATTTAAAATTGCCCTCTCTTAAAAATTATATGCAAATTAGAAAAATTCTATCAATCCGCCAAATATTTTATCTTCATTTATTTTATATGCAGACCGCATTCCGGACAAATCTCCGCAGACGAAAAGACGCATCCGCAGCGGGTACAGCTTACCGTCCCCTGCTGCTCCAACGCATCATAAGACAGCTTTGCGCAAACCGGCGCTGCCTTCAGCTCGCGCACAAACTGGCCCAATATCTGCGCCCAATCCTGCAGCTCTTCTGGAGAAACAGCGAACGGTAGCTTATGCCGCACGCCGCTTTCTTCTTCTGCAATCAGTGATTTATGATTTAACAATCCCGAAGATACATGGATCGACCGGATTGCTGTAACCGGTATCCGGTATCCGCTCAACCGCGTACTGTAAAACAGATGCTCTGGCGTCAGCAGCATACCGTCTCTGCCGTTTTCATCCTTTGACGTATCCGCCATAAAAACGGGATACTCAAAGATACCTTTTTTCTCCGCATAGGTAGCAACCGCACTGTCGATGAGCCTCGTATCTTCCGGCACCGCTGTATTTTGCAGCAGCTTACGCGCCGGATAAAAATGGTGTCTTGGATTTTCACGGATCACGCCGGACATACGTTCCCGCAGGCTGTCCGCAAGTATTCCGCATTCACCCAGGCCAATCTGCGCAAGCCGTCTGGAAACAACGGTAAGCGCCCCTGTCCGCAGTCCCGGTAAAAAGCTTTCTTTTAAGATCATCGCATACAGGGAAGCCGCCGTTTCAAAATCCATCATTCCAACACGAGAGAGCAATTTATTTAATCTTGCTTTATCAAATTCACCTATCCATTCCAAGATCCGATCGACATAAGGCGCTGCGTTTTCCCTTGCAAAATCCTTTTCCTCCATTTGACGCAGCAGCAGCACATAGTCTGCACGGCTCTTTTTCGCCGAATTCATCAGCATATTGCTGATCTCCTTGATCTCCAGCGTTTCCCGCATCTTACGCAGCGGTTCTTTATATTCTGCCAGGTCGATCTCCTCATACGGAGCCAGATTTTCCATGAGCTGCTGATATTCTGCACGCTCTACATGAGCAGGCGCCTGCTCCATGATCAGCCGTACCTCGGCAATACCGTACTCCTGACGCAACGCGCAGAGCCGTTCCAAAAGGGCGATTTTCGTTTTTTCAAAAAGCTCCTCCTTTTCCGCCTTCTCTATCATCCTGCATATGTGCGCATAAGTTCTGTTCACGCCATCCGCAAGCTCTTCATCTACTCTGCGCATCCGTTCCTTGTATTCATGATCCTGAATCGGATCATACAGCTCTTCCTTCTCATTGTCACTTAAGAGCTTATCAAAACGGATATCTCTTAACAGCGTTTTTTTCTGCAGATCCGACAAACGATCCAGTACACCGATCCTCGCACGATACTTTTGTATCCGCTGCGCCGCTGCCTTGGCGCCGCTGCCTGCGTCAACTCCTATTCCGTTGACCTTACCAGCATTCCCGCTGCCATAAATCCACTCCGGCATTTTAAGCACTTGCCTTGGTGCCTGCGCGCCCATACCTTTTGCAGAAGCAATAGCCTTTTCCACAACATCCTCATAAGTAACCCGCATCCCTGATTCATAAAATTCAAGCTGCTCACCGGAAAATACCACATCCAGTGCATATCTGCCCAGTACTTCCCCAAACATCTGCTCCAGCTGCGACACATCCTGCTCCACCTTAAGGCCTGGAAAGATATCCCATGCTTCGAAAGCATAAACTGCCATCGTGATCAAATCCTCCAGCCCCGGATGATCGGCCATTTCAAATTCCGTCTCATCCTCCATCGGCAGGTCGGTCAGCGTCACCTCTGCCTTTTGGATATCAAAATGTAAAAACAGAGAGCGCACAAAGCCTTCCAGTATCATCCGATCGCCCATAATGATGAAGCGGCCGTTCCACACGACCTGCGCGCCGATTGCCTGTATCAGCTCATTGAACATATGCTTCTGCTCCTGGTTCGCATTTAAAACCAGCATTCCAAGACACCTCACTTTTCGTTCTCTCTATTGGTTGGCTACAGGCTTTATTATAGCACTGTTCCAGGAATGCTTCAATACTTAGAGCTCGATCTGTGTCTCATCTGCAAGATACTCAAAAAAATCAAAATCCGCGTAATGCTGATGCTTCACCCGATCCGCGCAGGTGATGCCCACCATAGTTCCAGTAAATTCTCCATACTTACAGTACTCATCGGAAAATTTTGTCGTATCAAACACAATGCCTATTTTCTCATAGTTTTCATTGTCATATCCCCACTCGAACCAGCAATGCCTTCCTTATCATGATCATCCCGAAGGCTATATCCTGCGGTTTAACAGCCTGCTTTTTGAGCTATTGTTCCAGCTCTACCACAATTTCAGCGTAAAAATTTTTCAGACAAGCTTAAACCGCAAATCCAAATATTTGAACCGCCTGAGCCACGTTCTAAACTACATCAATCAAAATTACAGCCGCCCGATCTCCATTTCTGAAATTTCCGGGATTGCTCATTTGGATCCGGGGTATTTCTGCCGCTTTTTTAAAAAGCATATGGGGCTTACCTTTCTGGAATACCAAAGCGAAGTACGGCTGTCCCATATTTATCAGGATTTGATCTCTACGCAGGACACGCTGCAAAATATTTTGGAACGGCATGGTTTTACGAATTACAAGCTGTTCCGCAGGGTGTTTTCTGAGCATTTTCACGCGACGCCTTCGCAGGTGCGCAAGCAGTGAGATCACTTGCATTTGGGTTCTGCATTTATTTATAACAGCAAAAAAGATGGGCTAATTCATCCCATCTTTTTAAAAACGATATCATGTAAATAAAAATAATAATCACGCTTGACCGTCTTAACACCACTACATACAGATCCTATTCCTTATATCTTAATATCTCTCGATAAATTTCATCTGGAATCGATATACTTCCCTCCTCTTCGGTAAGACTGTTGTGTGTACAAGCCCGGTATAAAACAGGCCCTAACTTCATCTCCTTTTGCTCAGCAATCTTTGATGCTTTATGAACAACATCCAGCAAAAACTTTGGTTCTGGTTTTTTCATATTTCCTGTTTCAGCTGCCGGAACAAACGCACTCAAAACAGGCACACAGCCGCAGTCAGCCAATGCTCTCACACCTTCCAGCGTATCTTTCTCCGATTCCAGGCCCACAACTAAAGAAGATCGGATATTTTTCCCACCAAAAATTCGAACCGCTTTCTTTATAAATTTAAAATATCTGTCTTTTCCAATCTTCCACTTACCATAAATGTAATTTTTACGCTTTTCTTCATTGTATAACTCCAGGTTCACAGACATCGTTGCTACTTTACATTCTTCTTTTAAAAAAAGCAAAAATTCTTCGTATTCGCTTTCTGTCGGCTTCATCACCGCATCCTTGCCTCTTGGAGAAAGCATTACGTCAAATTTCAGCTCCTTATATTTATTCGGAAAGAAACGGTAAACCTCATTCATATACGCATAATTGCTCTGCCCCATCCGAGGTGTACCACCACTGATCAGAACATGCCTAGGCGTATTATTCGGATCCTTTAATGCTATCTGTACTGCCCGATCAAGGTTATGCAGCGGTATTTCTCTATATCCCGCTAAACAGCATGTACAAAAGCGACAATGATGGCTACAGCCAAAAATTGGTGATATACGCAGCCTGTCTGCATGTGTCATAACAAGCTCCCTGACCGGAATTTTATCATCCAAACGTTTTCCTGTTAAAGCATACTCTGGTTCTTTCATAATCTCAATCTGCAAGGGCAGGCAAATATCTCTCACTTTCATTACCAAACGCCCCTCTTCATCATCAATACGAAATGGAGTACCTTCCATCTTCACTGGCACATTAACATACATTTTGTGATCGATCTTTAAGACTACCCCGCTTGTTGTTGGATAATCTGAAAAGTAAATCTGCCCACAGCTACCCTGGCACATTTTACTTCTGGCCCTGGATGTAAAGACAGCCCCTAGCTGCATCAATCTGATCTTCAATTCTGTATATCCCATATTCATCTTTATATTTCCTTTGCTGTCCGATACTCTCTTAATAATTCGATGGCAGCTAAAGTAGCTGCACAAAATGGTTTTTTGATATCAGACGGAGAATTCCAATGTCCATGCGTATGCTGCATATCCAGCACATTCTGAACAACTTCTTCCAAAACCCCCCAATCCGCTTTGCTCAGTGCGATCCCAAAGCGGTTATAGCCCTGTAAAACTGTAAATGCCGCAATCATCTCCGGATAACTGTACCATGCGTACATACCAGACGAATATCCGTTTTTTCCAGGTGTTTTAAACGCATATTTACCAATTTCCCCTTTAACATTGTGCTGCTTCCAATACTCAAAAAAATCTATATGGTATTTTTTTATCTCTTCACGTTTCTCTTCAAACTGCTCCCATACAGTATACAATGATCTGCACACTCTTGCCGTACTAATGATCAGATCCGCTTCTGGATAATTTGCGGCGGAAGCTCCAAAATAAGGCGCCCATATAAAATGTCCCTGATATTCCGCTGTATGTGCTTTTAAATAGTTGTATGCTTCGTTAATATATTCTCGGCACTTCTGATATAGCTTCTCATGTTCCTCCTTAGCCAGTATGCCGCTCCCCCTGCTGATACCCATTGCATACATCGCCATGCGGGTACAGTTGTCATTTGGAAGTGTTCCGTTTATACACCCAACTTCCTCATCCTCATATCTGTAAATTCCATAGCTTCCTCCTGGCTGCTGCATTCGGATCAAAAATCTCACTCCTGAAAGTACCGCATCCTCAATGCTGCAGCTTTCTACTGTAATATTTATATCTAGGTTTTCTTCCAATACCTTCCGGTTTGAATAAAATTTGGACAGCGCTACAATGGCCAGGCAGGTTGCATCCACGGTCGGATGCTCTGCTTCGGGCTGATCCTCCAGTGGAAAGAAGCCGCCTTCGTCCCAGCCTTGCAGCTTACATTGGCACCCTAAGATTTTCCTGACGAGAAATTCAACGCTGTTGATCAGGATATCCGGTTCAATCCCACATTCTTTGATAAAATCTTCCCCATAACATATGAGCGACAATGCATCCGAAGTCGCTGTACCTGCAACATTCTTCCCGATCAAGCTATCTTCTTCCCCGCATCTTAAAAATGCCGGCAATCCCTTCATATCTGATTTTCGAGCCAGCTGGACCATATTCACACACCACTGGACGCCTCTTATAATTGCTGTTTTTTTGTCGTCTGCTTTGACACCTTCCTCTGCCGAATCTTGTTTTCCAAGAAACACCTCTGCCAACTGCTCAAAAGAAACTTTATCCCCTCCAAAATACAGCTCGTCATTAAATTCCCAATATTCACCGTTGTACCGGAATATTTCCGTCTGCTTCACCAGTTTTTTTGTATAATTCATAGAAAGCGGCCGATTGCCAGCAATTTCTTCCGCCATTAACAAAAAATCTTCTTCGTCAATCTCCTGCGTACGCTGATAAGAAATGATCATCTGCAAGATCAGGCGATACTGCAGCTCTACCTCCGTCCTGTCTTTTCCATTCAGGCATGTAGCATAAAATACAATTTTATTTCCTGCTTCCATCCAAATCCCTTCCTGGCCTCATTTTCACGATACGGACAAAAGCAGCGTCAAAGACGGCAGATATGGCTCCGGACGGCGTACAAATACGCTGCTTCCATCCCCATACCTTGGTATCCCAACAGACACAAGCAAGTTTGCGGCTGCAAATGGTTCTAAAATATCTTCAATAAACTCTTGTTTTTTGATACTTATCCCTCCAGTATTCGCAATTTCATATAAGAACTCTGTTGTAAAGCCTCGTGTAATTCCATTTCCTTTTGGAAATTCTTGTTTCAAGCGTTCCCTTAACAGATCTAAAAACCGGTTCTGATTATCGTCTAAATCCTGATTGTCATCTTTGCAAAGGAAATCGTGGAACATACCCACCTTCAAAAATGCACGCTCAGAATTATAGCGGACATATTTTTCATCTGCCACAATCTGCTGCATCAAAGAAAACATCCCTCGGAAATTATTCACTGGCCTCATCCATTCCGGAGTCATATAATCCAGCAATTCCGGCTCCATCACTTCTTCAATCTGAAAATCATCCAGCGACAGGAAATGGTTAAAACGTTGTTCCAATACCCCTTTTAGAAACGCGCGGTCGATCTCTTCAAATTCCGTCAATAAAACCTTATTCTTTAAACAGCCGCTGATATTGTCATTATTCAGTGAAAAATCACCCAGAAGGATTGCCCTGCGGTTTTTTCTCTCTAAATGATCCGCCAGACACTCCAGCCCTTTTATAAGCTTTTTTATCGGCGTCTTAATATCCGCTTCATCAACGATCAAAATATCTGCCGGAAACTCATCCAATACTTCCGGCCGCTCTGCAATCCCCCGGACGGTCAAAAATGAAGCCCCCACCGGCACATCCAGTTTTCTTTGGTTGATCAAATGATTGACTAAAAAAGTCTTTCCTGTTCCAAGCGGCTTCGAAACGATGATAACCTCTCCTTGCTTTAAATTTTCTATGTGCTCCTGCATCTGTCTGATTGCTTTTTCCCGCCCGTAAAATGGCACTTGATAGGCCGCAGAATATGAAAAAATCTGCTCATTACACAGTTTTAAATCCTTATTCGTTATCATTTTTCTTCCTTTCTAACTCTATAACATCCGTTTTTGTTATCAATGGCTTCCCGCTTTCAAAATCTTTTGAACTTAATTTTCCTCATCTTCTTGCTTATTTGCTTCCAGATCGATTAACCTTAATTTATACGGAACCTCTTGTACATTGCTTAAAAAATCGATAATTTCGTTTTCTACCTTTCGCATAATACCTTCTAACGTGTCTTTTTTATCATATACCTTCGAAATAAATTTTGGATCAAACAAATCGCTGATCGTAGCGTTTGTAACATCCTGAAGCTTGTACGTATTGACAAGCATACCAAAAATTTCCGCAGAGGAATACCTCGGATACATCACATCCTTATACGGCCGCTCATAAGCATGCTTTATTTTTAAAAACATCTGATTCGTAATAAAATAGACCTCCCGAAGCGCTGCAGGAGCAATATCTTTTCCATCAAAAATGTTTTTTATTGTTCCAATAAAATCTAATATGTTATCTTCATCTGTTTTACGCGGAAATAGATACATAAAAATCGTCTGGATCTGAAATGACCGTAAAAAATAATCAAGGCAGCTGGCAATGTCATTTTCACTAAAAAAAGGAAAATTCTGATAAAAAAACTCCACATCGTTTTCGCACTGCTGCAGCTTTCGCCGCATCATACGCAAATGCACCCTCCACGGTATCTCTCCTGTATCTTCAAATGCAAAAACCTCATACATCAAATATTCCTGAAGCGGCTGCTGCAGCATAATATTTACGATTCCGTATGCCATCTTCCATTTAACCTGGAAGATAAAGGTTTGTTCTGAAAAATCCCCTCCCTGAAATCCATCTTTTTCAAAATCAAATAAAATCAAAAGTTTTAACGGCAAGAATTCAAACGTATGAACCATATAATAATACAATGTCGTTGCACCCCATCCAGGCTGCACTTGTACGTCAACGAACTTATTCGTCATAACTTCATTTTGTATACGCTGCACTTGTGTTGGGGAGATGCTTGCTGACTGAATATTCTCCGGCTTTAAATTCAAATGCGGGAATCTATCACCATCTTCCATGCCGACTAATTCTTTCCAATATCGAAATTTCTCTTCACTCATCTGATCACCTCGCTTATCTACTTATATTCATATGCACCGCGCGCTAATAAAAATTCTTTACAGCTTCTGTCAATCCCTGTACATCCTGTAATATTTACGCCTTCACAAGACAGCTTTGCCTCCACAGGTTCTCCTATCGGACCGAAATAAGAACCCATATCCTGCAAAACAGCCAGAAAACCGCCCGAAAATGCAGCATATTTTCCATCTTTGGACATACAAAATCCCTCCAACTGATCTGGTACAATATCATAGAACTGCCTATTATATTCCCTGTCTAAATCTATCGCTATATGTTTCTTCGATTTTAGATCTACTGAATAAAACTTATCTATTTTCTCACCTGCGCCTTTTCCCACAACAAATAATTTTTTTATCTTATCTGCATAGCTAAAAAAGAAGGTATCCGCATCAGAAAGTCCTAATAACATCTGCTCCTGGTTCAGCATCTCCTTTTCTGTAACCTCTATTGGCTCCTCGCCATCTGCAATATCCGTCAGCACTTCATGTACAGATATTGCAAAAACCCCTTTCCCAATTATAGAATAGATCAACATTTCTTCTGCAAAGCCTATTGCCCCAAATTTATAACTGCCAGCGCTGCATACCGTAGTGACAAGACCTTTGTGCAGACCTGCTATCTTCAGCAGAACTAACCGATGTTCTCCGCTTATGGTAAATGCAATATATTCGTTATTGTAATATGGATAATAACGAATCTCTGAAATCTCTCCCATCTCTTGTCCAAGTGAATATTCATATACTATCTCGTGCATTGTGTGAGACTTCCAATTATATCTATAAATACTTCCATCATCCGAGCTAATATAAAAAACATCTTTAATTTTTGAACCCGCACTGGCAATAGAACGCAATTCTCTATGTGTAATTTCATCATGCTCTATGATACCCTTGCCATTGATATAACTGGCCATGCCGTCCGAAGATATCGTATAGATACTTCCGTTATTATATGTCAGATCCTGGATCCTATCTTCCCGCAAGCTGATAATTTCCTGCCTGCCATCCTCAACACTATAGATAAGCAGCCCTCCAGTAACTGTCCCGGCTGTAACGCACAAAGCATCTTCGTACATGATAAACACACACTTATTCATCTGTGTGTGCTCCCGCCATGTCGTATTGGTCAAATCCGCCCCTGCAAAATTTACATTGGTTAAAATCGCATAAGAAAAATCCGCCCCATCCAATTCCGATCCGAAAAAATCCGTTCCGGATAAATTTTTGCTTCTAAAATCCACACCCTTTAGCGGCATCCGTCTCAAGCTGGATTTGATTGTTTCAAACTGATTTTGATACCTTGGTTCCATACTTAGATCACATAATAAGGTTAACGCATTTGATCCAATATATCCCGCCTCCTTCGTCCTTCTATATTTTACATAATCCAGCTGACTTTGTAAACAGTCTGTTCCATTATCTTTCTGAACCAATTTTTTGCATACCCATTCTCTTACCTCTTTGCTCAAAAGGTAATTTTTAAGCAAATGTTTTCGCTGAACCAGCTTTTTCGGATCCTGTTCTAATTCTTCTAAAACAAAATATGACCATAAAAATTCCTGAAAAACTGCTAACTTAAATTCCATTTCCCGTTTCTGCTCATTATAATAAATAAAATCTAGAAACTTTAACTGTTCTATTACTGCATTCCATTTATCCTCTGTGAACTCCTTTCGGAACTGCTCAAACAGATCATTGCGATTGAACTTCGCATTTAATGCAAGAAAAACAAAATTTTTAACAAATAATTCATCTTCAATCTTTTTCTTTTCCTTCCAAGCCTCATAAGCAATCCCAAGCAATGCATAAGTATCTGTTTTCTTCTTTGTGAGATCTATACGCATTGTAATATTATAATAATGCTTTGCCAGTAATCTGACATTGAGCGGTTTCTGGAATAAATCAGCATTATACTGCCAGCTTTTTTTAATCAGCGCTTCTATCGCGCTCTTTTCCTCCTCGTTCGGTTTCCGGTATTCCTGAATATATTCCAATGCAACAGTTTGATCAAACCCCTTTAATTTATATATTCCGGCTATTTCTTCTGAAATTTCGTTTTTTTTCAGCTGCTGCTGGTAGAAAGACTGCCTGCATGTGATCAAAACCCTGCCACGTTTTTTCCACAAAGCGCCAATCTTCTGAATATCCTGTTTCATCCGCTGCATTTTCCCCATGCCTCTCATTTGATCCCAGGCATCTAATACAACCATGAATATCCCTTCCTGGCACAATTTTTTAAAAACAGGATATCTTAATGCGACACGATATTTTTCAATCAGCTCTGTTTCTATAAATTTATCAAAATCCCCTCCGCAAAACTCATTCAGATCAAAGAAAAATGGAAATGCAGCCTGTTCTTTTTTAAAAACGTTTTCGATTTCTGACACCGCAAGATTCCTCATTCCATGACAAAACGATGTTTTTCCTATTCCAGCTTCTCCAAGCAGCAAATATAATCCATGCAACCGCTCCTCATATGGATTGTTCAACAATGTTTTCATAATTTCATAAGAATGCTTCCATTTCCCAACTTTATCATCATGAATTTGTACTTCAATATAAAAAACCCCGCTATTATTTTCATCCTTCCATCTTTTATACTGGCTTTCATATTTCTTACAAACGTTCTTTAGTCCACAATTTCTCCATAAAACCTCCCTAAAAGTTTTTGCTTTTTCTCTTTGCGTTTCTTTTTCTTGAATCAGGATATTTCCGTTTTCTAAAAGCCAATATTGATAATGAAAGCTTTTTTCGTCATCAATCGGATCATCAATGCTGACATCCACTCCGCCAATTTCCCATTCTTCCAGCTCGCCGCCAATGATTTCTGATAAAACCTCCAGCATCTCTGTTCTTTCCATGTTTTTTCTTCCCATGTCTGTTCTCCATTGTCATAGTTTATGATCGATACCAGCTCTTTAATCCAAAAGATCCGATACCAGTTTTGCCAGCGGCCTTTTTTCCCAATCTTGTTCTTTCAGCCTGCTGAAAAATAACATATCCATTGCAATATCCCTGATCTCATCTCGACTCATGCTTCCCGCCCCCTTCATTTTTTCCTGTATCAGCGGGCACAGTGCATACAACACATACTGCTCATTAAAATAATGCCTGTTTTTTAGAATATCCAGAATTTCCGCCTTATGCTCCTGATAAAGCTCCTCCAGCTTAAACTGCTGGATTGAATTTACGATCCGTGACCGGTATTTCTCATTTTCAATGCCTGTCAGCCGGTCTTCAAGCTTTTCATCCTTTATCAAAGATATTCCGTTGTCTCCCATAAATTTAATACAAAAACCATCATGCTCTCCATGCAGAAAACCTAAAGCATTTTCTATGTAGTTCTCTGCTTTATCGGACAGATTCGGCACCAAGCGAAATACCACATTTTTCTCAAACGATTCATCGTAAGGATAAACGATTTCCTGCAAGAAATCTGACTTATTCGAATTACAGATCCCGCAGCTCGGAACCAGATTAAATAGGTTTAATGCCAGATAAGGATACCGTGTTTTCGGATAAAAATGATCAAATGTTGCCCGCGTAGTTCTAAAATTTTCTTCGTCTGCAAGTTCTTCCTTTGAAGGCAGCGTAACTGTATAAATACGATTACAGTAAGGACATACCCGGACATCCAATTTCCGCAAAAGGGCATAAGCCTCTTCCTGGCCGTCGATAAATTTTTTATAATTAATAATTTTTTCACAGCATTCCCTTGCTTTATAAGACGGATCCTCTTCTTGATTTTTATTTTTTCTCATACTCGCGAATGGCTGCAGCGGGATATTTTCAAAAAACTCCCGCATAGTGCCTTCTGCACCGTCATTCTGCTTAAAACTGCCTGGCATCGTTTCCGGGCCTGCCAGCAATGACTGCAGTTTTTTCCTGTCTACTTTCCCTGAATCATACAAATAATGATATAACTCTGTATAATCTCGTTCTAATTCCTTTGCTGTATTCTCAGACTTTCCTTCTTGAATATCAGAATCATCTAATAAATCAGCTTCATCAAACGCAACGTATTTTTTAATTTTCTCTAAATACATTTCACGCAGCTGCGTATAATCTGCTTGACTTCCTATCCGTATCCGAATCATTTTTTATTCCAATCCCGCCATTTTTTTACATTTTAGCAGACATTGCTGCATATATTTTTTAAACATAGGTTCTGACACAAGTCCAATCGTTTCTTCACAATTTCTAATCTTTTCCTCTTCTTCCTTTCCGATATTCGGATGAGCTTTCAGATTACATTCTATTTGTTCCAAAGTGCGCAGCACACCTACGATCTTACTGTTTGCAAATGCGCCAATTACGCCTTTCTCCATAAAAAAAGCGTGATTAAACAAAACATAGATATTTTGAGCAAAAGTTTCTGTAAACGACTCTGTGCAGACCTTTTTTTCCAAAAGCTTGTTTTGTTTATCTACTTCCGACTTTAAATATATTACGGATATCCCTGGTACATCCGAAAGCATAATTGGAGAATGCGTCGATATCCATGCCTGGATCACTTTATCCTGCTTCCCACAAATATCTATAAATTCTTTCATCAGCTGTCTTTTCCACTCTAAATGAAACGTATTGTCTGGTTCATCCAGCAAAAACCAAATGTAATTTCTTTCTTCTGATAATTCCGGCAATAATGCATACAAGTTAGCCCAATTACTTTCGCCGCTGCTTGCATTCCATTCCAGACAGATACTTTCCATAAAAACAAATATTTTCCCGTATATTTCCATAAACTTTTCAAATTCATTTCCATTTTGTTCATCTACTCTGATCTGGCGGATACTCTTTTTTTCATCATCGATCAAAAGTTCCATTTTTTCGTTCCAAAATACCCCTTGCTCCAAATAAGATAAGACGGTCACTAAAAATGCATCGATATCCTTTTCAAAATCTTCTGCCCAGATTTTACCGAATATGGGTTTGTATTTGTCAGCCGAATAGCCTTCGCGGCATTGATATAACAAATCTTTTATAAACGCTCTGATCCACTCCCCTCCGACTGCAACCGAATTTTCTGCCATGCAATAATCCGTTACTGCCAGCTGTTCTAAAATACTTGCGGCAATTCCTGGTTCTTCTGTAACTGTATACTGCTCCTCACATTTGACCAGTTTCATAATGATCCCTATAAAAGCGGCCTGCAATAACTCCACCACAAATTTTTCAATTTGTTCCTTATCCCCGTTTTGACTCCTTTTATTCGTATCACCCGCCTTATTTTCTAATTTTTCAAAAGATGGAAAATAACAACTCCACAAATCAGAAATCACTTTTCCAATTAATTGATACTTTTTGGGTAATATATGATCCAGTTCATCAAATGTCAAGTGATTCACTTCCAACTGTATATAGGTAAGCGGCGATTTCCGATCCAGTACATTCTGCGTCTGCTTAGAATATTTCTTTTTTCCATCATACCTCTTTTTCAATTCGCGCATCTTATACCCAGCTATAATATCCTCATTGATGAACCCGCCTTCCTTCCATACTTCTTTTAATCTCTGCGGCAATGAATAGTTTGTTAAGATTTCTGAGTTTTCCACATTTAAGTCTGTCATTGTATTAGAAAAATATACCAATTTCACATCACTAAAAAATATTTCCAGATCACTTTTGGAATATACCTTCATCATTGGATGATCGCAAAAAACCTCTTTTTTATAACCACTTGAAAAACCTGCGCATCCATACCTGTCATCATCCTGAAATACAAGTACCCCTTCTTCCTGCGGATATCGGCCTCGTGATAGTTGATCGATCCATTGACATAAAATCTGCATAATCGTTGTTTTTCCTGAACCGTTTTCTCCGATCAGCAAACTAATCTCCGAAATATTGGGCTGCCAAAATCCACACGGTAATCCCTTCCTGTCATCTGCTTTATCCAAAACCAGATCAAAGCCGCCCCCACTGCTGTCAACATGAAAATGTTCCATTGTTGAAAAATTGAAATTTTGCTTTCGAAACCCCCGTGTTTTTTCAACATACATAAACAATAACTTCTTAATCCCCATTATTCAGCAATTCTCCATTCCGTCATAGTATTCTAAGCATTTCTTCCAAAAGCGTTTTAATACGTCTTCCCTTGTATCTTCCAAAGACAGATGCTCTCCAAAGACTCCAATAAAGCTTCCATACGCAAGCTTTTCCGGCTCGTCCGTCCCGCAAAAAAAAGTCCGAAAAAAACCATGCCCCCTGTCAAACCATTCCCATATTTGCGAAACAGAATGCAATCCAAAATAAGTCCTGCCTTCCTGGCCTTTGATCTTTCCAAGGATCAGTCGTCCGACAGGCTTTCGAATATCAGAAACGCATATTCCCTGCATCATCTTCCAAAAACCATTTCCATACAGACACGCCGCCAGTATCGTTCCAAACCCCAGCCTTGCATTTATTTCAGCAATATACATACGCCCATCGTTACCGAATATAAAATCAATATTGAAAAATCCATAATAACCGCTATTTCCCAGCTCTTTTCCAACCTTCATCGTAATTTCACGGATTTTTCTCACATTCCTGTCATCCAGAAATGCAGGAAAAATCAGCCCTTCATATGCCGTTTCCTGATAAATTACCTGCTCGGTTACCATATCCAGGTCAAATACTTCGCCATTTTTTAAAACGACTGCCGCACTGGCAAATGACTGCTGATTTGGTATATATTCACTAACAAGAAACACCTCATTTTGGCTGCCGTTTTGTATGCTTTGCTGATATCTTTCCAGATCCGCTTTTGATGAAACTACTCGCATCATATAACCACCCGAAAGGCATGGCTTTTTAATTACCAGCCTTCCATGCCGGCCAGTCAGCAGCGGCAGCTGCTTTTGCATCTCACTAAAATTATGAAACTGGTAAGTAATCGGCGTCAGAAGATTCATTTTCTGAAAGAAAACAAACTGCTCCCATTTATCATTCCACCGGTCAGCAACCTGGCCTGCTGCCGTCAGCGTCGTCAAATGAGCCCCTTCTGGTAGTCCCGCTCCAGTAAAAGAAATCAGCATCGTCTCAGACCCCAGATCCAGATTCCTGCTGAAAATACGATTGATATCATCTGGTTCTAACAATCTTACAACATCTTTCTCTGGCTTCGTTACAAATATTTTATGCAGCCTTCTTCTTTCCTTCCAATGATGGGAATGGACAAATACAATATGCTGCAGATCAATTCCAAATTCCTGCGAAAATAACGGCAGCAGAAAGTCAAATCTGGAATCCAGCAGCCAATAGATAGTACCAGCATATTTTGGATCCATAGCAAACACACACTCCCTTTTTATAACTACGTTTTCCTATTTTAGCACACTTGCTTACAAATTAAAATAGAATATGGAAATTTTGTCAAGAAAACCATCCGCTAAAAAAGCCTTCCGCTACAGGCCATATAACAGGGGCAGCGCTAATATTTTCAATGACCACCAATAAAATGATCAAAAACAAGATCCACAACGTAAAATAAAATCTCTCCGATTTACGGATGTTCTCCTGCATTTCCAACAATATCTCATCGTTTTGAAAACATTCATTGATCACTTCTGGTTCTAAGATACCCTGATATGATTTTTTTAAGGTTTTATAGCTTTCATATACTTTCTGCATATGGTATTTAGACTGTTTATAACATATAAAAAGATAGACGGCCGATCCTGCGATGACCAATTCCAAAATAACTGTAATGTCCCGTGTGAAAATATTATCCAACGGCTGGTCGGATACGACATCCGCCATAATCACCGTAAACAAGAACCCAAAAACTGCGACTAAATTCGTTTTAAACCGTTCCAGCAGTTCCGTTGCATATTCGCCTGTCCTTGATACAATATCGCTGATAAACTCAGCCACTTTATTCTTGAGTTCAAGATATTGGGTTACATTATCTTTCAGGTATAAATTATAATTAGAACGAATAGAAGCCAGCGCTCCCTCGTCCAAATCGAATGGCAGCTCATATTTGCAATGTAAGCATATCATATTTCTTGCAATCATTGTTTTATCAATCAGGTTTCCTCCAGAATGCATCCAATCATAAATTTTATAAAAAATAGAATTTTCACATATTTCATGAAACTGGTATGTATATTCAACAGAACGCTGACCTATGATCTGAAATTTTATCTTTCCGTTCTGCAGCATAGAATTTGAAGCAAGATAGCATAGCGATAGAAGCGTCTCCAGTTTCGAGAACAGATTTTCCATCGGATTGCCTTCATATCCTATTTCTATCTTAAAATCATCTGGAATAAGCTCATAAGTTTCCTGATTATAAAAATAAGAAGCTTCTCTACATTCATCCAGCCGCTGTCTCCTATCAAAGCTGATCTGAGGCATAGCCCGTCCAGAAGGCAGGAAAAACATTGTCTTTGTGAAAAAAAGATCACTGTTATCAAACATTTCAAACCTAAGATAAGATCCCGCTTCTTTCATAAGCAGCGTAAATGCCTTCAAAGCATCCGCCAGATCCATGCTTTGAAAATCCCCTGCGAATTTTTGAAAATCATAAATAGAAAAACTATGGTTTTCTACTGACTTTTGTATTTCCAGCTTTGCAGAAATTTCCCCGTCCTCTGGAATACCCTGTATAAATGCTTCATATTCTGCTTCTCTGCTTTCTTTTATCATCGTATAGCTTTCTTCTGCTTCCGCTTCTAGAAATATCTTTATTTTATCTCTCTGCGGTATTTCCTGTATGATGTCCATCCACTCTTGGTATAAAATCGGCTGATCCGCCTGAAGCTCAAAAGAAGCTTCAAATACCTTCCTTCTCTCTTTTTGCGTTAAATTTTTGATCCTGTTTTCTATCCGTTCAAGCAAAACATTCTCCTCCTAATCCTGCCCTCTGCACGCAAATGCCTGAAAGACCATATCGTTATTCACTCTGATCCTTAAATATCTATTCCCGTCTTCCGCCTGATAGGACTGAATGATATCATGGATACCTTCCACCTCACCCAAGACCTTGACCTGTATATTATTGTACACATCATATGTCTTTCGCATTTTGGGTTTTATAATTGCTAGAGCCGGATGAAAGCGAGAGTCAAATTTCTTTTTTTCCGGCAGCTCATAAAATAGACGCAGCAAATTTTCCTTTTTTTCGACCGTCATATCGTTTGGCTTGTAATTCTCTAATGTCCGCTCAACCATTTCACTAAAATCAAATTGCTCTGCAGTATTAAAATATGCATATATGGCATTGCGGATCACTGTATAATCATATGGCGCTGTTTTTTTCAAATTCCTGCTCAGCGTCGTTTCTACAGCCTGAAATGCCTTACTTGTATTTACCTCATCACTCTGCAGCTCCTCCAATTCCAAAAAATCACGCCACCAGTATTTTGCCGATGTATTTGAATATACCTTTACCAAAAACTGCAGAGCATTTCTATCGTCCACTTCAAACAAACATGTTTTCCAAATTTTTTCCTCCTCTTTGGAAAAACCAGATTTCACACTATAATCGGTATCTTCAAAAAAATCCGTATGCTCTACCTTTGCCATCAAAAACAGCGTACTGCCCTCTTTTTCAACTAATGACAGGATCAGGCTGCCCTTTTGTACCCTGGCGCCCATACTGCCAATCCGTAGTTGCACTTCGCTTTCCTTCTGCAGAAGCCGACTGGCTATCTTGTTAATATCCTCTTCTATCATCCCTTCTTCAGTCTGATGATCTATGATATTTAAAATTGCTTGTATAACTTCTGTTTCTGCTGATCGTGTCTTATATTCCCTTACCGATTTGTTTGTCTGGATATGTACGATCAACTGTTGGATATACTCCCCAAATTCTGGCAAGATGCTTTTAGAAAAAATCTTTCCTTCCTCATAATCGATCGCCTTGACCGCTTGTGTAATAATCCTCATCTTGTGAAACTCCTTTGTACTTCATTTTCTTTTGAAATCATGATCACCTCTCTTTTATTATATCTGCTCGGCGAACTATTATCAACCGTCATTTGAAATCTACAAAAAACGCCGCATAAACTATGCGGCGTTTTTTTCATCTGGTTTTCAGACCAAAAGTCCCAACCAGTCCTTCTATTCTTTGGTTTTCTTATTTATAAAGCTCAACCAATCTTTCTAAGTGTGTATAACGAGCCTTTGCAGCTTCTTCTGATTCTTTGAACAGTTTTTCTGCACGCTCTGGGAAGGATCTTGCAAGACGGCTGTAACGTGTCTCGTTGTTTAAGAAATCCTGGTAAGTGCCATCGCCTGGCTTGGATGACAGTGTAAACGGATTCTTGCCTTCTGCCTTTAATGCCGGGTTGTAAGAGAACAGGTTCCAGTATCCAGCTGCAACTGCTTTCTTCATTTCATCCTGGCAATGGTTCATGCCGCCCTTTACACCGTGCAGCTCACATGGAGCGTAGCCGATGATCAGTGATGGGCCGTTGTAAGCTTCTGCTTCTGCGATAACTTTTACTGCATGAGCCATATTTGCGCCAAGCGCGATCTGTGCTACATATACATAGCCGTAGCTCATAGCGATGTCCGCAAGGCTCTTCTTGCTTACGTCCTTACCTGCTGCTGCAAACTGGCAAACCTCGCCGATGTTGGAGGCTTTGGAAGCCTGACCGCCAGTATTGGAGTACATTTCTGTATCGAATACCATAACGTTTACGTTTTCACCAGCTGCAAGTACGTGATCCAATCCGCCGAAGCCGATATCGTATGCCCAGCCGTCACCACCGAAGATCCATACGGACTTCTTCGCAAGGTAATCCTTCTTGTCGATCGCTGCTGCTGCGTCTGGACATCCTGCTGCCGCTGCTTTTTCCAGCTCAGCTACTAAAGCTTCTGCTGCAGGTGTATTTGCTTTTGTATCTTCTTTTGTATCCATGAATTTCGCAAATGCGTCCTTTAATGCTGCATCTGCTTTATCGGATTCTGCACATTTCTTTGCGCTTTCGATCGCCTGTTCACGGAGTACCTTCTGGCCGATTTGCATACCGAAGCCATGCTCAGCATTGTCCTCGAATAAGGAGTTCGCCCATGCCGGACCCTTCTTGGAATCCTTGTGTACTGTATATGGCGATGTTGCTGCAGGGCCGCCCCAGATAGAAGAACAGCCTGTCGCGTTGGAAATATACATATGCTCGCCGAACAGCTGTGTGATCAGTCTTGCATAAGAGGTTTCCGCACAGCCTGCACAAGAGCCTGAGAACTCAAGTAATGGCTGGTTGAACTGGGAGCCTTTTACAGTATTGTCAGCCGGCATACCAGGTTTTTTGCCTACGTTTGCTACAAGATAATCAAATACTGGCTGCTCTGCTGCCTGTGATTCCTGCGGAACCATCTTGATCGCGCCTACTGGACAAACTGTGATACATTCGCCGCATCCCATACAGTCTAACGGAGATACGCTCATGGTATACTTAAATTCGCCTGCCTTCGGCTTCATATCTGCAAGCTTGATGTTATCCGGAGCTGCTTTTACTTCTTCCTCACTCAGCATAAACGGACGGATCGTTGCATGAGAACATACGAACGCACACTGGTTACACTGAATACATTTCTCAGCATCCCATTCCGGAACTGTTACCGCCGTACCGCGTTTTTCATACGCAGATGCGCCATGCTCGAACTGTCCGTCTGGATTGCCCATAAATGCGGATACCGGAAGGCTGTCGCCGTCCATAATGGAAATCGGCTCCATCAGCTCTTTTACCATCTTAATTGTTTCCGGACGTCCCTTTAATTCTGCTGGAGCCGGATCTGCTGCTGGATTTGACCAGGAAGCAGGGATTTCTACTTTATGTACTGCATCTACGCCGGCGTCGATTGCCTTGTAGTTCATTTCTACAATATCGTTGCCCTTCTTGCCGTAAGATTTCTTTGCAGCCTGTTTCATAAAGTCTACCGCATCGTCGATTGGCATAACGTTTGCCAGTTTGAAGAACGCGGACTGAAGGATTGTATTGGTACGCTTACCCATACCGATCTCAATCGCTTTATCGATCGCATTGATCGTATATAACTGAATGTTGTTGTCTGCAATGTATTTCTTTGCTTCTGCATTTAAGTGATGCTCTAATTCTTCGTCAGACCACTGGCAGTTGATCATAAATACGCCGCCTGGTTTCACATCCTGCACCATCTTAAATCCCTTGTTTACATAAGCCGGGTTGTGGCAAGCCACAAAATCTGCCTGGTTGATGTAATATGGGCTGCGGATCGGCTTGTCGCCAAAGCGTAGGTGGGAAATCGTAACACCGCCTGTTTTCTTAGAGTCATACTGGAAATATGCCTGGATAAATTTATCCGTATGATCGCCGATGATCTTTGTAGAGTTCTTGTTCGCACCTACTGTACCATCGCCGCCAAGACCCCAGAATTTGCACTCTACGGTACCTTCTGCCGCAGTAATCGGAGCCGGTTTTACTTCTGGTAAGCTTAAGTTGGTCACATCGTCTACGATACCGATCGTGAAGCGAGGCTTCGGAGCGTCTTTTTCTAATTCCTTGTATACAGCGAATACAGAGGAAGGTGGTGTGTCTTTGGAGCCTAAGCCGTAGCGTCCGCCTGTTAATACGATCGTATCCAGTCCTGCTTCACGCAGTGTAGCAGCAACATCTAAGTATAACGGATCGCCTAAGGAACCTGGCTCTTTTGTCCTGTCTAATACAGCTACTTTCTTCACTGTCTTCGGAAGTACTTTTGTAAATGCTTCCGGAACCCACGGACGATATAAACGTACCTTTACAAGGCCGACCTTTTCACCCTTTGCTACCAGATAATCAATCACTTCTTCTGCAACGTCATTGATAGAGCCCATTGCAACGATCACGCGGTCTGCATCTTCAGCTCCATAGTAATTGAACAGGTCATAGTTTGTGCCAAGCTTTTCATTGACTTTCGCCATATATTTTGACACAACTGCCGGCAGTTCATCATAAACCTTGTTGCAGGCCTCACGATGCTGGAAGAATACGTCTCCGTTTTCATGAGAGCCGCGCATAGCCGGATGCTCTGGATTGAGCGCATGGTCACGGAATGCCTTAACCGCGTCCATATTGCACATTTCTTTCAAATCTGCGTAATCCCATGTTTCGATCTTTTGGATCTCATGAGATGTACGGAAGCCGTCGAAGAAGTTTAAGAACGGAACTTTGCCTTCAATCGTTGCCAGATGCGCAACCGGGCTTAAGTCCATAACTTCCTGCGGGTTTGTCTCACACAGCATAGCAAAGCCTGTCTGACGACACGCATATACGTCGCTGTGATCACCAAAAATATTAAGAGACTGTGTGGAAACCGTACGTGCAGAAACATCAAATACGCATGGAAGCTGCTCACCTGCAATCTTGTACATATTCGGAATCATAAGTAAAAGACCCTGGGAAGCTGTAAAGGTCGTTGTCAGCGCGCCTGCTGCCAAAGAACCATGAACCGCACCTGCGGCACCTGCTTCTGATTCCATTTCTACTACTTTTACCTGATTTCCGAAAATGTTGTCTTGTCCTGCAGCAGACCACTGGTCAACTGTGTCCGCCATTGGGCTGGATGGGGTGATTGGGTAAATAGCTGCGACTTCAGTATACGCATACGCTACGTGAGCAGCAGCTGTATTACCGTCCATAGATTTTTTTGCTCTAGGCATTATTTTGATTCCTCCTTCTTTATTTGCCGCAGAACCGTAACAGCTCTGACAAAACAACTTGTCTGACTATTACGACAAACGACTTTATGTAACAATTTTATCATTTAATTTGTCGATTGTAAAGGTTGTTAGTTGTATAAATCGGGGTGCAATTTACTTTTTTTGGATAATATCATGGCATACTGCACAAAAGCGGCTTGTCTATACAATTACATCTTATGCAGGCGCTCCTTTCGTTATGACACAGGCCGCTATCTTTTTACGATTTTTCTTGAAATTATGGGTGTTTTATGTATAATAATAAAAGCGGCTGAAACTGTAAAAATTTAGAATTAAGAAAATGAGGATTTGAACGATGATCAGTGCGAATAACGTTACATTAAGAGTAGGCAAAAAAGCCTTGTTTGAGGATGTCAATATCAAATTTACCGAAGGGAACTGCTATGGCCTGATCGGGGCTAACGGCGCCGGAAAATCGACCTTTTTAAAAATCTTATCCGGCGAACTGGAGCCGACAAATGGAACCGTCGTTATCACACCGGGCCAGCGGCTTTCTTTCTTAAAGCAGGATCACTTCCAATATGACGAATTTACCGTTTTGGATACGGTTATCATGGGCAACCAGCGGCTCTATGACATCATGAAGGAAAAAGACGCGATCTACGCAAAAGAGGATTTTACCGATGAGGACGGAATCCGTGCAAGCGAGCTGGAAGCAGAATTTGCGGAAATGGACGGCTGGAACGCGGAGGCGGATGCCGCAACGCTGTTAAACGGACTTGGCATTGCCACTGAAGAGCATACCGAGACGATGCACAACCTTCCGGGCGCTTTAAAGGTCAAGGTACTGCTGGCGCAGGCTTTATTTGGAAGCCCGGATATCCTGCTGTTAGACGAGCCGACAAACCACCTGGATCTGGACGCGATCGCCTGGCTGGAGGAATTTCTGATCAATTTTGAAAATACTGTCATTGTCGTATCGCATGACCGCTATTTCCTGAATAAGGTCTGCACACATACGGCGGACATTGATTACGGCAAGATCCAGCTTTACGCCGGCAACTATGACTTCTGGTATGAGTCCAGCCAGCTGTTGATCAAGCAGATGAAAGAAGCAAACAAGAAAAAGGAAGAAAAGATCAAAGAGCTGCAGGAATTTATTTCCCGTTTCTCCGCAAACGCTTCCAAATCCAAACAGGCAACCTCCAGAAAACGCGCGCTGGAAAAAATACAGCTTGACGAGATCAAACCGTCCAGCCGCAAATATCCATACATTGATTTTCGCCCGAACCGCGAGATCGGCAACGAGGTGCTGATGGTAGAAAACCTGTCCAAAACGATCGACGGGGAAAAGGTATTAGACCATGTTTCTTTTGTCATGGGACATGATGATAAGATCGCGTTTGTCGGCAGCAACGAGCTGGCAAAATCCACGCTGTTCCAAATCCTAGCCGGGGAAATGGAGCCGGATGAGGGCAATTACAAGTGGGGCGTTACGACCAGCCAGTCTTATTTTCCGAAAGACAATACGGAAATTTTTGCTACGGACTTATCCATTACCGAATGGCTGACACAGTTTTCCGAGATCAAAGACGCTACTTATGTGCGCGGCTTTTTAGGACGGATGCTGTTCGCCGGAGAGGACGGCGTGAAAAAAATGAAGGTGCTTTCCGGTGGGGAAAAAGTACGCGTACTGCTTTCACGCATGATGATCGAAGGCTCCAACGTACTGATCCTTGACGAGCCGACGGATCACTTGGATATGGAAGCGATCACGGCGCTCAATAACGGCATGATCAAATTTCCAGGCACGATCTTATTTGCCTGCCGCGACCATCAGGTCGTACAGACGACGGCAAACCGGATCATCGAATTTCTGCCGGACGGTACGATCATCGATAAAGTAACGACTTACGACGAATATCTGGAAAATGACGCGATGGCAAGAAAACGCCAAGTTTATTCCATGTCGGAAAGTGACGCGCAGGATAACTAAATTTTCAGCGACCGTAAAAACCTCTGACAAGTTTGTTTCGATGTTTTTACAGTCGCTTTGTTTTTCCTGACTATTTTGTCTTAAGTGTACGCATCGAATTTAAGATCGCAATGACCGATACCCCGACATCCGCAAATACGGCTTCCCACATATTCGCCGCGCCAAAGGCCCCTAAGAAAAGTACCAGCGCCTTTACGCCAAGTGCAAATACGATGTTTTGCTTTACAATACGCACAGTCTTTCGGGAAATGCGCACGATTGAAGCAATTTTTCGGATATCATCATCCATCAGCACAAGATCTGCCGCCTCGATCGCTGCGTCCGAGCCCATGCTGCCCATCGCGATCCCAAGATCGGCCCTTGTCAATACCGGAGCGTCGTTAATGCCGTCGCCGACAAATGCCAGCCTCTCCTTCTGGGGCTGCTTTTCCAGCAGCTTTTCCACACAAGCTACCTTATCCGCCGGAAGCAGCTGGGCGTGTATCTCATCGATACCAAGCTCTCTGGCCGTATATTCCGCGGCCTCCCTGCGGTCCCCGGTAAGCATCACGCTTTTTTTCACACCGATCCGCTTCATTTCCGCAAGCGCCTGCGCCGCACCCTCCTTGATCGTATCGGAAATCACGATGGAACCAAGAAAGCTGCCCTCCTGCGCAATATAAATGACCGTTCCCGCGCTGCTGCAAGGCTCGTACGCGACCTGACGCAGCTTCATCAGCTTTTCATTTCCAAGCAGCACATATTTGCCGTCCACCTGTACAGAGACACCATGCCCTGCAAGCTCCTCAGCACCCGATACCCGTTCCAGATCTACCGCTTTGCCATACGCTTCTTTTAAAGATGACGCGATCGGGTGGTTGGAATATCCTTCGCCAAGAGCCGCAAGCTCCAAAAGCCGCCGCCTTGCAGCCTCTTTATCTGCGGCAGGTGCATACGGACGGATCTCGGTCACCTTAAATTCTCCCTTGGTCAG
Organism: uncultured Eubacterium sp.; assembly: GCA_910586225.1. Classification (GTDB taxonomy): domain Bacteria; phylum Bacillota; class Clostridia; order Lachnospirales; family Lachnospiraceae; genus Eubacterium_J. The sequence continues at coordinate 196,856 of CAJUIL010000001.1, forward strand.
TGTTCCGGTTTTGTCAAAGACGATCGTCGTCATCTCAGCGACCGCTTCCAGATAATTGCTCCCCTTGACCAGCACACCGATCCTAGACGCCGCGCCGATCCCGCCGAAAAATCCGAGCGGAACCGAAATGACCAGCGCGCACGGGCAGGAAATGACAAGGAAGATACACGCCCTTTGTACCCATTCCGCCCAGCCGCCTCCTAACAGAAGCGGCGGTAAGACCGCAAGCGCAGCCGCCGCAATCGTAACAGCCGGCGTATAATATTTCGCAAAACGGGTAATAAAATTTTCCACCTTTGCTTTTTTGCTGGAAGCATTTTCTACCAGCTCTAAAATCCGCGCCACGGTGGAATCGTCAAATTCCTTCGTCACACGCACCCTTAATGTACCGCTGCCGTTGACGCAGCCGCTATAGATCTCATCTCCTGCCGACGCCCGGCGCGGCACAGATTCACCGGTCAGAGCCGCCGTATCGATCAGCGACTCCCCGTCTATGACCACTCCGTCCAGCGGGATCCGTTCACCTGGTTTTACGACGATGATACTGCCGATCTCCACATCATCCGGATCCACCTGCAATAAGCTGCCTTCCTGTTCGATATTGGCATATTCCGGACAGATGTCCATCATATCCGCGATCGACTGGCGCGACTTACCGACCGCATAGCTTTGAAACAGCTCGCCCACCTGATAAAAGAGCATCACAGCAACAGCTTCCTCGTATTCCTGCACAGCAAGCGCTCCAAACGTCGCCAGCATCATCAGAAAATTCTCGTCAAACACCTGCCCGCGGCTAATATTGCGAAACGCCTTCCAGATAATGTCATAACCAATGACCAGATACGGCACAAGAAAGGCGGCAAGCCGCACGAGCGGCGCATACGGCTCCAAAAGCCCCGTATGCTCGCACACCAGCAGCGCCGCAAGCAAGGCAAACGCAAGGGTAATACGCAGACGCATCGTTTTTTGTTTTTTCGTCATTACCTGCTCCTTTGTTACATTAAGATCTTACAATCCGGCTCTACCTTTGCGCAAACTTCTGCGACCTTTTTCATAATATCATCAAAGCCTTCATCCTCTGCGTCGATCGTCATTTTCTGCATCAGAAAGCTAACGGACGCATCCTTGACACCCGGAAGCTTTTTAATCGCATCCTCCATTTTTGCAGCGCAGTTTGCACAATCCAGATCCTGTAATTTAAATTTCTTTTTCATAAACTTTTTTCCTTTCTTTTTTGTTAACACTTTTACTCTTCTATATGCTCCCGCCCTTGGTCGATCATTGTCCGGACGTGTGCGTCCGCCAGGGAATAAAACACCGATTTCCCTTCCCGCCTGCTTTTCACAAGCCTGGAATTTTTCAAGATCCGAAGCTGATGCGAGATGGCCGACTGCGTCATATGCAAAGCCTGTGCCAGATCGCAGACGCAAACCTCCGCCTCGAACAGTACGAAAAGGATGCGGATCCTCGTAGAATCCCCAAACACCTTAAACAGCTCCGCCAAGTCATACAGCTCCTCCTCTGGAGGCATATTCCTGCTCACCATTTCCAGCAGATCTTCGTGTATCTCTGTCGTTTCACAGCATTCCAGCTCTTCCTTCAACTAGCAGTTCCTCCTTTTATTATATTTTCATATGATCATTTGTTCATATGAATGATAATACACGATTAAGGGGAACTTGTCAAGCAAAAAATTAAAAAAAACAGGCCAGAATATCCCTCCAGCCTGCTTTGTTGTATTATATTTTCTGAACCTCATCCTTTAGATCATCCGCCATAACCTGTACACTCGTCGTCTGCGCCGCAATCTCCTCTGAATTTGCCGCGATCGTAGCGATGCGGTCACTCATATGGTTGATATTTTCAATCAGCTCTTTAATAGAATTAACGCTTTCATCCACCATCGGAATCGTTTCTTCAGCTTGTTGGTTGTCCTTCACGATCAACGTCTTTATCGACGACGACAGCTTGCGGATTTCTTCTGCAACTACCGCGAAGCCCCGGCCCTGCTCGCCTGCGCGCGCTGCCTCGATCGAAGCGTTTAAAGAAAGCAGATTGGTCTTATTTGCGATATTGACAATATTTTCGCTTGTATTTTTATAAATATCAATAAAATTCAAAATGCTTGCCAGCGAATCCTCCAGCTGATAGCAAAAATCAGAAATATCATGCAGCTTACCCGCCAGATCGGTCGCTTCGTTCGCGGAAGCCTCATTCGCCTCATTCAGCTCAAACACCGCGCTGGAAAGCGTTGCAAACTGTCCTTTGATCGCGTCGATCATCCGGAGCCTGCGCTCATGCTCCTGCCGCTGCTGCTCGTTGACCTTTTCCAGCTTTAAGCTCTCATTCTCCGCCAGCTCCTTGATATAATGGATGCAATTCTCTTTTGCGTTTACCTTGTTATAAATGGCGTAAGCCATATCCTGGCACGTACCATAGCCACAGGCGCCGCAGTTGATCCCCTGCTTTAACGGCGTATCCTTGAGCATACTATGATAGATCTCCTTAAGCTCATTTGCCGAAGGCTTCTGCACCTTGATCTCCTTTGTTGTATCATAACTACGAAGGAAATCAGACAGATCCAGCTCCTTAAATGCTTCCATTAGGTTCTCAAGACGCTGCTTTGGCGTACTCTGCTGCGTCCAAGGACTTATATTTTTCTTACGCAGAGGACCTTTGCCATGTATCTCCTGCTTGTCCATCGCGCGCAGCTTACTTAAGGTCAGCAGCACATCATCCGTATTTTTCGCCGGATCTGTCGCCGTACCATAGATACACCCTTTGGAGCAGTTGAGTACATCGACCATAAGCGGAAGCTCCGCTTTACTATTCACCCGCTTTAAATACTCCTCCAAATAGCGGTATGCTTCCAGCTCTCCTTCTACTTGCCGCACAACTTGACTCTTTCCCAGAAAATGCTCTACGTTTTCCCGCAGCCCGCCCGGCATTGGATACAAGGAGCCAAGCCCATACTCCAGCTCGTCCGTATATTCTGGACTGGAAGCATAATCCCTCCCGATATGCTGCATTAGCTTTAAAAATGTAACGTTGTATTTGACATAGCCATGGTTGTTTTTATCGTTCATCTCTGCCTTTTTTGCAACGCAGGGACTAAGGAACGCTAGATCGTCCGTCAGCTTCAGATATTTTTTCAGATAGATGGCCATACACATCATTGGACTTTGCACCGGCATCATACGCGGAATCAGCTGCGGAAGATATTTCTCCACATAATCCACGACAACTGGACACGGCTGGCTGATGCCTCCAATAAAATGATGTTCTGTTATGTATTTTAAATAACCCCAGGTTGTAATATCCGCACCAAACGATACGCTGTAAATATGATTCACACCCTGTGATTTCAAATAACCAAGCACCCGCTTGTACTCCTTTGGATAATTTGCCAGGAAGGCCGGCGCGACAATTACAGATATTTTCCTTGCGCTTTTTAGATCTGAAAAAAACTGTTCGGTATCATCATGAAAAGACCTTGCGTCGTGACCGCAGGCATCCAGACACGCGCCACACGCCACGCAGCTCTCACGATTGACCCATATTTTCCCTTCCTGTGCAATGTTCGAAACCAGTGTCGGACAGACTCTCACACACTTATTGCATCCCGTACAGTTCTCATTCGTGTAGATCAGCATATCCGCCGTATTGAGCAACTCATTCATGTCCTTCATTTCAAAATTTTCTCCTTTTGCAATATTTTCACATGACTGTTACCAGCAATAAACGCCTTGCCTTTTCTTCTTGTGTTTTATATTTTAGCAGATAATTCAGCAAAAATAAACACTTTTTTGTGCGGAATGCCTGAACTGTTACAAAAAAAGCACAATGCCTATGCTCTTTTGCACAGGCTTTGCGCCTTATTTATGTAGATCCGGCCGTATATCCAGCTCAAGCCCGCAGGCTGCTTTGCTCAATGCTTCGGCCCTTTTCTCTTATTCAGATCCTTTAACGTCATCTTTTCATTCAGCAGATCCAAGATCTCTGGCAAAATGCCATCTACCTCGTCATTCGGCAGCTGGCACGTTCCGGCATTGCGGTGTCCGCCGCCTCCGTAAAAATGGCAGACCTCTCCGATATCCAGCTGCGATGAACGGTTTACGATCGATTTTCCAATCGTAACAGCCGTATTCTGCTTTTTAAAGCCCCACATCACATGAACGGATATTTTCGCCTGCGGAAACAGCGCGTAAATTAAAAAGCGGTTGCCTGTGTAAATGATCTCCTCATTTTTCAAATAAATAACCGCTACGTCACCGACCATTTTTGTAACACGCTGCAGCTGCGCTTTAAAATCCTGCTGCTGCCTGAAATACAAGTCAACCCGCTCCTTGACGTCCGGAAGCTCCAATACCTCCTCTACCGGGTGCTCCAGGCAGTAATCAATCAGCTGCATCATCAAATCATAATTCGAAATACGGAATTGATGAAACCGTCCCAAACCTGTCCTAGCATCCATTAAAAAGCTCATCAGCGCCCAGCCCTTCGGATTTAAAATATCATCCATATCGTACTGTGCCGTATCGGACCGATCGACAGCCGCCATGATCTCCTCGGAAATACGCGGAAGCTTTTCCTTTCCGCCATAATATTCATACACAACGCGGGCAGCAGACGGCGCCTGTCCTTCGATAATATACGCCGGCTTTTCCTCACCCTCCGATACCTCGCTGGAATGGTGGTCAAACGCCAGATGGACTCCTTCGACATAAGGAAGGTTTGTCGTAATATCACGGTTTGTAACCGGGATCAGCCCATCCTGCATATCCTTTGGATGCACAAACTTGATATCATCAATTAAATCCATCTCTTTTAAGATCATCGCGCATACCAGGCCGTCAAAATCACTTCTTGTTACCAAACGATATTTTTCTGCCATACTATCTCTCCCTTGCATCCGCTGAAACAGCTCAGACCGTTAGCCTAGCTTGTGAATATAAACACAGTTCGGCGTTTCCACCTCAACTGGCTTTCCATGCATCAGAAAATATTTTCCCTCATAATCCATTGCAAAGATGCCGATCGTATTATCATCATGGTTTAGGCACATAAAATGCTTTCCATCTGGAAATACGGCGATTGCCTTTGGAAACTCCCCGCCGATACGGTTGTTGCATACCAGCGACAGCTTTCCGCTCTCCTTATCTACCTCAAATACAAGTACAGAATTGATGCCTGCATCGGTACAGAATAAATAGTTGCCATCCGGTGAAAATTCCATTGTCGTTGCGCTGCATATTTCATCCTCGGACGGATCTCCGGTAGAGATTGTCTGGATCTTATCAAATTCCGGATTGCCTGCCTCAGAAACGTAATACTGGTATACGTTCACAACATTCGAAAGCTCACACAATACATACGCAAATTTACCGTCCTTGCTAAAACGCATCGCACGCGGCGCGGAATCCAGCGGACATCTTAAAATATCATGATGGATAAGCTGACCGCCTTCATAATCCAAGCGGTAAATTTTCACATGGTCCAGACCGCCGTCTACGGCGCATAAAAACTTCTGGTCTGGTGTTACTTTTACACAGTGTACGTGCGGTCTGGAATTACGCTCCGCGATACAGCGTCCCATTCCTTTATGGAACACGCCGTCTGCGATTCCTGCAATCGAGCCGTCTTTATTTAAGCGCATCATGGATACTCTCGCGTCATGGTAGCCTGCGACAAACAAATACTGGTCGCTGCGGTCAAGCTCCAGATAACAGCCGCGCATACCGCCGATCCATTCTTTGTTGATCTTTTTCAAATCTCCGTCCGGTAAAATGTGGAACGCTTCTACACCTTCATCCGCGATGGAATATAAGATCTTTCCATTATGCGAAATGATCACATCTGAAGAATTACTGATCGGAACCATTTTGCGCTCTAAGATCGTTCCGTTTTCCACATCCACATCATAGATATGGATGCCCAGGCTATTTTCATGTGTATAAGTGCCCACATATGCTACATATTTATCCTTTCCCATTTTCAGTCCTCCTCTTTTCTGCGCAGAATATCGTAAGGCTCTGTAACAACCGTCTGCCCCTGGATATCCTCCAGCTGTACATACAGCTCTTGTTTTGGGTGCGGTGCGGATTGCATCGCGCTGCCGTCTGCGTCCGTGATCGAACGAACGGTAACGGACAAATTGCGTCCATCCGGCTTCATGACCTCGATCTGTTCGCCGACGCTGAATTTATTTCTTTGCTCAATGCGGGAAGCGTCCGCCGCGTCCAGTCCTTCTACTATACCAAGGTAGGTATAGCTTTTGACATAATCGCTGCTGTCATAGACCTGCGCTTCCTCCGAGGGCTTCCCGTAGTAAAAGCCTGTCGTAAACTGCCGGAACGTCCCGCTGGAGATCTGGGCACGGTACCACGGCAGGTTCTTTTCATACAATGACTCCGACTGGAAATAATCGTCGATCGCCTTGCGGTACGTCCTTGCCACGGTCGCGATATACAGTGCGGTTTTCATGCGGCCTTCAATCTTAAAGCTATCAATGCCTGCCTGCACCAGCCCTGGAATATGCTCAATCATACACAGATCCCTAGAGTTGAAAATATAAGTACCGCGTTCATTTTCAAATACCGGCAGATATTCCCCCGGCCTTTTTTCCTCCACAACCGCATACTGCCAGCGGCACGGATGCGTGCAGGCTCCCTGGTTGGCGTCCCGCCCGGTAAAATAATTGCTCAAAAGACATCTGCCAGAGTAAGAAATGCACATTGCCCCATGGACAAATGCCTCGATCTCCAGCTCATCTGGAATGTGCGCGCGGATCTCGGCAATCTCCTTTAACGATAATTCTCTGGCGCAAACGACCCGCTTTGCACCCAGACTGTGCCAAAACAGCAGCGACTCATAATTTGTATTGTTCGCCTGTGTACTGATATGCACTTCTATCTGCGGACATACCTGCTTTGCGATCGCAAAAACACCCGGATCGGAAATAATGAGCGCGTCGGGCTTTATCCCTGCAAGCTGCGTAAAATATTCCCGCACACCCGCAAGATCCTCATTATGCGCGAAAATATTCGCCGTCACATAGACCTTTACCTGATGCGCGTGCGCAAACGCGATCCCCTGCGCCATTTCCTCCAGTGTAAAATTTTTTGCTTTAGCACGCAGTCCGAATGCTTCTCCGCCGATATATACCGCATCAGCGCCGTAAATTACCGCTATTTTCAGCACCTCAAGACTGCCTGCCGGAATAAGCAGCTCCGGACGTCTCATCTGTTGCCTCCTGTCATGCTCCGTTTGGTAGTTCTCTTTTTTTACTGCTGACCGTAATGCCGTCGCCTACCGGAAAAACGGCTGTTACCAGCTGCTCATGATGGGTCAGCTCATATAAGTAGCTGCGCATCCGCCTGTGTATCGTACGGTTGCGCCTGATCACCGCATATTTGGACTCAATGATATCGCCATCCTGCAGGATATTGTCCGAAATCAGTACGCCGTCCTCTTCCAGCAGCCGCAGCACATGAGGCAGAAAATGGATATACTGCCCCTTCGCCGCGTCCATAAAGATCATATCATACGGCCCCTCCAGCTGTGGAAGCACTTTGGCGGCGTCTCCCTCTATCAGCTCAATATCCTCCTCCATGCCCGCACGGCAAAAATTCGCACGAGCCAGAGGGATCCTTTTTTCATAGTTTTCGATCGTCGTGATCCTGCATGAGGACGGACCATAGGTTTTCATGAATATTGCGGAAAATCCAACAGCCGTGCCGACCTCCAGAATACGGCGCGGCTTTTTCATAGACAAAAACAGCTTTAAACACGCCTGCGTTTCCTTGCGGATAACCGGAACGTCCGTCCGCAGCGCTTCTGCCTCTATTTCGTCCAAAAGCGTTGTATTACCACTGTCCAGTGAATTAACATAGGTTACAAATCTTTCATCAACAATCATTGCGTGTTACCCTCGCTGTCCTCCTGGCTCATGATCTGCATCATCTCATCTACAGTCATAGATGTATTCAGCGTATAGCGGCCCGGCGTCAGCCTGCCGCTGTATCCGGACAGCTTTAGCTGTATGACAAACAGCCATTTGTCACGGATCAGCCCTTTTTCTTCTAACAAAGTCCCGATATCCGTATCACTCATGGAGCTTTTGATCTGCACCAGCCTGTCCCTGCCGTCTCCCGACGTCACAGGCGGCTCCGCAAAAATACGGTATCCATAGCTGTACGAACGGACTCCGAGCTTGTACAGGCCATACACAACCATCAGAAAAACTAAAGCGGTAAGGCTGATGCTTACAAGCCTCATTACAATTTTACTTGCACTCATGATCCGGCATCCCTTTCTTATCCGGGTTTAATGATCGATTGCAAATCCCAGATCAAAATCAATATTTCGGACAAGCTCCCAGTTGATCCGCTGGAACAGCCTGCAGATCCCAAGCTCCGCACTCAGGTATTCGTTCACAAGCGGATCCTTGCGAAATTCAATCCCCTCTCGCTCCAGCCCGTCTACCTGGTCGTACAGCTTGCACTCATCCGTGCGGTTTTGTACCTCGTAATTTTTCTTACGAAAGGCGTTGATCCTCTGCTCCAGCTCCGGGATTTCATGCACTTTTGCCCGTATTTTCTGGTAGCGCTGGTATTCCTCGCCTTCCCAGATTGCCTGGATCAGCCCTTCTAATGCTTCATTTACCTGACTCATAACCTGGTTTACTCCTTCGCAGTTATACTTCCATAATGATAGGAATGATCATCGGACGGCGCTTCATCTCCTTCCAGACAAAATCACCAAGCGAATCCTTGATCTCTGTTTTGATCCTGCCCCAGTCCGTAATATGCCTGTCCATGCAGCTGTCCATCGTGCCGTTCAATACGTGCCTCGCCTCTTCCATCAGGCTTTCCGAGCCTCTGACATAGACAAAGCCTCTCGAAACAATATCCGGGCCGGCCAAAACCATGCCCGATGCGGAATCCAGCGTCAGGACAACGATAATAATCCCTTCTTCCGCAAGATGCTGGCGGTCCCTTAACACGATATTGCCGACGTCGCCGACACCCAGTCCGTCCACCATAACGTCGCCGACATGAACCCGTCCAGCCACCTTCGCGCTGTTCTCATCCAGCTCCAGCACATCCCCGGTGGAAAGGATAAAAATATTGTCCCTGGACACGCCAAGCTCCTCCGCAAGCTTTGCCTGCGCTTTTAGATGCTTGTACTCCCCATGTACCGGAATTGCGTATTTCGGATGCACAAGCGAGTAAATAAGCTTGATATCCTCCGCGCACGCATGACCGGATACATGGACATCCTGAAAGATCACGTCCGCGCCCTTCATCGAAAGCTCGTTGATGATCTTCGTAACCGCCTTTTCGTTCCCTGGGATCGGGCTGGAGCTTAACACGATCAGATCATTCGGCTTGATCGTCACCTTCCGGTGCATCCCGCTTGCCATTCTGGAAAGCGCTGCCATAGACTCGCCCTGGCTTCCGGTCGTGATCAGCACGGTAAGCTCGTCCGGATAATCTTTAAGCTGCTCGATATCTATTAACGTATGCTCCGGAATGCTGATATAGCCAAGCTCCGTCGCCGTACTGATGATATTGACCATGCTGCGTCCTTCGATCACAACTTTTCTGCCGTAATTATACGCGCAGTTCATGATCTGCTGCACACGATCCACATTGGAAGCAAAGGTAGATACGATGATCCGCTTGTTTTTATGGTCTGCGAAAATCGAATCCAGCACCTTTCCGACTGTCTTTTCCGACATCGTAAATCCAGCGCGCTCCGCGTTCGTGCTATCGCACATTAACGCCAGCACTCCTTTTTTCCCAATCTCTCCTAATCGCTGCAAGTCGATCGCATCGCCAAATACCGGCGTATAATCCACCTTAAAGTCGCCTGTGTGGATGACAACGCCCGCCGGCGAATAGATTGCAAGCGCAGCCGCGTCTTGGATACTGTGGTTTGTTTTGATAAATTCCACGCGGAAGCAGCCAAGATTGATATGCTGTCCGTATTTTACGATCTTGCGCTTTACAACGCGCATCAGATCGTGCTCACGCAGCTTATGCTCTATAATTCCCACGGTCAGCTTGGTTGCATAAATCGGCACGTTAATCTCTTTGAGTACATACGGGATCGCACCAATGTGATCTTCATGCCCATGCGTAATGAAAAACCCTTTTACCTTTTCAATATTTTCTTTTAAATACGTGATGTCAGGGATTACAAGATCGATTCCGAGCATATCGTCCTCAGGGAATGACAATCCGCAATCCACAACAATGATACTGTCTTGATATTCAAAGGCAGTAATGTTCATTCCAATCTGTTCTAATCCGCCCAATGGAATGATTTTTAATTTAGAATCCGCCACCTGTTGTTCTCCTTTTTTATATTTCAATATTCAGATCGTCGCTCAAAAGCTCCGCAAACACCTTGCCGACTGCTTCCAGCTCCGTATCGTCCTCTACCAGCTCCAGCTCCATCGTTATCTCTGCGTCCTCTTCCGTATGCTCCGCGACCACCTTAAAAATATAGCCGTCCGAATCCTGGTTTAATTCCTGTGTCGCTAAAAGATACTCTGCGCCGTTTAATTTTGTCCGCTCCATTACAAAAAATTCCGCAAATCCGTCCTGCTCTTCATCATAAAATGAAATTTTTTCGTATTTGGGTTCTCCTGCGGTCATTTCCTCTACTTCTCTTAATAAATCGTCCATGCTATTTCTTTCCTTTCTGTTGTCCTAATCCGCTGCCGTACCTTTCTGTGCATCCAGATATCCCTGCAGGATCAGTACGGCGGCAATCTTATCCACATATTCCTTGCGATGCTCACGCCGGACGCCGCTTTCCATAAGCACCTGGCCAGCCGCAGCTGTTGTCAGACGCTCGTCCCACAAAACAACCGCAAGCCCGGTCCGCTCCATTAACATCCGGCTAAATTCCTTCGTTTTCTCGCAGCGCTCCCCTTCTGTATTGTTCATATTTTTCGGATAGCCGAGCACTATTTTTTCCACCTCGTACTGCGCTATCAGCTCCTCAATCCGCGCAAGTGTCTGGCGAAGCTTTCCCGGAGACTTGCGAAATACCGTCTCTACGCCCTGTGCTGTTACAAGCAGCGGATCGCTTATTGCCACGCCTACCGTCTTGGAGCCAAAGTCCAGTCCCATAATCCGCATAATACCCTCCCATCCTTGGCAACCGTTCAGACAAGCTGAACGATTGCTGCAAAAATCCATTAAAAATCGCTTCGCGATGGGATTTTCGCACTCCTGAATCAGGTTCTTACGGTCTTTGCAGCAGGGTGCAAAGACCTGCCTAAACTGGTTACCATCCTTGTCCTACTTTTTACTGAAAGTTTACCCGGATATATTCTTTTAGGATCTCCTCTACCAGCTCGTCGCGCTCCACCTTCATGACCATGCTCCGCGCATTGTTGTGGCTGGTAATATATGTCGGATCTCCGGACATAATATACCCTACGATCTGGTTCAGGGGATTGTAGCCTTTTTCACTCAACGACCGATATACGTGCTCCAGAATGTCCTTTACCTGAATTTCCGGTTCCTTTTCCACCCTGAAAAATTGTGTGTTACTTTTATCCTGCATACTTCACGACCTCATTCCTGCTTCTTTGCGTAACTGTTCAGGCGGGCTGGACCGTCACGCTTCTTTCGTCTGCTTCATCCAAAGCACTACTCTTTTTTATTTTAATATACTCGGCGCTAAAATTCAACCATAAGATAAATATCCTGTGTCAAATGTCCGGCAATCCTGCCCCTGACTAAGCGATTCGCACGGTCTTGCTGCGATTCCACGGCAATTTTCACATATTCTGTCGTATATCCGACCTCATATCGCTTGTTGTCATGGAATAAGGCTTCTTCCAAAAGCACGCTTTTTATCTCTCCTACCAAGCTTTCCCGGTACTGCACCGACATTTTTTCGCCAAGCGCAAGCAGTCTGGCACTGCGTCTGGCCTTGACTGTCTCCGCAATCTGTCCTTCCATAGCCGCCGCTTTTGTTCCCTGACGTATGGAATATTTAAAAATATGCATTTCATACAGCGCAAGCTGCTCTAAAAAACGCTCCGTTTCTTGGAACTCTTCCTGCGTTTCCCCCGGAAATCCCACGATCACATCCGTCGTAATCGCCGGATGATCAAAAAAGCTGCGCAAAATGCCGCATCTGTCTGCATACTCTCTTGTACTGTATTTACGGTTCATACGCCGCAGCACGGTGTCGCAGCCACTCTGAAGCGACAGGTGAAAATGAGGGCACAGCTTTTCCATACCTGCCAGCTCCTTTACAAACGGCTCGGATATAATGCCAGGCTCTAACGAGCCAAGACGAATCCGGCTGATGCCTGGTATTTCGTGAATCTGCCGAATCAGCTGCAGCAGGGCTTCTCCGGCAAAGCTTTCGGAAATATCCGAAAAATCTGTTCCATACGAGCTTAAATGAATGCCTGTCAGTACAACCTCCTTACAGCCATTTTCTGCAAGACGCCGTACTTCCTGCAGCGCCTCCTGCGGCTTTCTGCTGCGTACTCTGCCCCTGGCGTACGGAATAATGCAGTAGCTGCAAAACTGGTTGCACCCATCCTGGATCTTTAAAAACGCACGCGTATGCTCTGACGTGCATTTTATGCGCAGCGACTCGTATTGCTTGCTCCCGCCGTTCATATCCTCCCAGTCGTTAACAGGCGCGCTTGTCCTTTGGTACTGCTCCAGCATCGGGATCAAATGCTCCTTTTTATTATTGCCTAAAATAATATCCGCAATTCCTTCCTCGATGTCATCCGGCCCTGCGGTCTGTACATAACAGCCTGCCGCTACGATCACCGCCTGCGGATTTAAGCGCCGCGCACGGTGCAGCATTTGCCTGGATTTACGGTCTGCGATATTCGTGACCGAACAGGTATTGACCACATATACGTCCGCCTGATCCTGAAACGGTACGATCGTATAGCCCGCCTGTTCGAGCAGCTGCTGCATTGCCTGTGTTTCATAGGCGTTCACCTTGCAGCCAAGGTTGTGAAGTGCCGCTTTTTTCATTTTTTTATTCTCTTTTCTTTTCACATATATTGACTTTTGAGGTTAAAACCGTTACTATAAAATCTGATGAAGTATCATCTGAATACTATGACCAAAGGAGGTTACATAATGAAAACCGTACAGATTTCCTTAAATTCTATCGATAAGGTAAAATCATTCGTAAACGCGATCACACAGTTTGATTACGATTTTGACCTGATTTCCGGAAGATATGTGATTGATGCAAAATCAATTATGGGTATTTTCAGCCTGGATCTGTCCAAGCCGATCGACCTGGCAATCCACGCAGAGGAAGAGCTGGAAGCAATCTTAGAGGTGATCAAGCCTTATCTGGCTGAGTAGCCCGTGGGCCGCAGCGCTATGAGAGTACCGGATATGCTCTCAGCCGCAGCCTCCCGGACGGCAGATCCGGGAGGCCGGTTCCTGCATGATATTATGCTTCTACCCTTACCATTTCCGCCGTATCTATGGCTTCCTGCATCAGTGCATCGATCTTTTCTGTCAGATGCGATTCCGATTTCAAAATAGATTTTAAATTCGGCTTTGTCACCGGATGCTTTGCGACGAAGATCGTACAGCAGTCCTCAAATGGCAGGATCGAAGTCTCGTATGTGCCAATCTTTAACGCGATATCTACAATATCCTGCTTATCAAATCCGATCAGCGGACGGTAAACCGGCATTGTACATACCTCGTTCGTAACCGCAAGCGACTGCATCGTCTGGCTTGCAACCTGTCCGATGCTCTCCCCGGTGATCAGCCCAAGAGCTTCTTCCTGCCCCGCAAAATACTCCGCCAGCTTCATCATATATCTGCGCATAATGATCGTCAGCTGGTCGTGCGGGCATTTATCATAGATATAGAGCTGGATCTCAGTAAAATTAATAATATGCAGCCGTATCGGCCCGGCGTATTTCGCGACCGTCCGTGCAAGATCTATCACCTTTTCCTTGGCACGCTCACTCGTATAAGGCGGCGCATGAAAATAAACCGCGTCAAGCTTTACGCCGCGCTTTGCGATCATATACCCGGCTACCGGGCTGTCGATCCCGCCAGACAGCAGCAGCATCGCACGTCCTGCCGTTCCGACCGGCATCCCGCCAGGCCCTGGAAGAATACGGGAATAAAGGTTGATCTTGTTGCGGATTTCCACATACAGCGTAACTTGTGGATGGTGTACGTCCACCCGAAGCTCTGGAAACGCCTCTAATAAACGTTCGCCAAGCGCCGCGCTCACTTCCATGGATTCCATCGGATAGTTTTTTCTGGCGCGCCTTGTAATGACCTTCAACGTAAAGTCCCGCTTCGGAAATTCCTGCCTGACATGATCTACAACCGTCTGCGCCAGCTGTTCAAAGCCCTCGTCCTCCAGCAGAACGACCGGGCAAAAGCCAACGATCCCAAATACACACGACAGCGCATCCGCCACTTCGTCAAAATCAAACGCCGTCTGCGCCTCCGCATAGATCCTGCCGTTTTCCTTCCGGACCGTAAACTCGCCGTCAACGGATCTTAGCGCGTTAGCTGTCTGGCTGACCAGCGTATCTTCAAAAATGTGACGGTTTTTCCCCTTCACGCCAATCTCACCATATTTAATCAAAAATGCCTGGTACATGGATACTCTTCTCTTTCCTTTCTGTAATCCTGTCCGCTGCGCGGCAAAACGCCGCTGCAAGGTCTTAGTGTCTTGTGTATCTGCGCAGCTTTGGTACAAGCTCCGCCAGCTTTTGCGCCGCATAATCGATCTCCTGCGGCTGCGTGTCCGCACAAAAGCTAAAGCGCAGCGCAGAAGTAATGCGCTCCTGCGGCAGTCCAAGCTTCTGCAGCGTTTGTGACGGCGCAGGATGGCTGGAAGAGCAGGCAGAGCCAGCAGATACATAGATACCGGCTTCTTCCAGTGCATGAAGCAGCACCTCGCTGCGGATGCCTGCAAATGACAGGTTCACAATATGCGGGGCACTGTCCGCTCCCGTCCCACCGTTGACCTCCACCCCTTCGATCTGCTCGGTCCGCACAAGCAGCCGCCTTTTCAGGACTTGGAGATGGAGCACGTTGGCATCCAGACACTCATACGCTTCCGCAGCCGCTTCCCCGATCCCCGCAATACCTGGTACCGGGAGGGTGCCGGATCGAAGCCCCGCCTGCTGGCCGCCGCCGTACAATAAAGGTTTTAGCTTGACGTTTTCTTTCTTATATAAAAACCCAATGCCCTTCGGGCCGTGTATTTTATGCCCGCTGACTGATAACAGGTCAATGCCGTCCCTTTTTGGACGTATGAGCATTTTTCCGTACGACTGCACAGCATCTACATGAAACAGCGCGTTCGGACGTTTCTCATGCACGATCGCCGCTGCCTGTGCGATCGGCTGTATGGCGCCAATCTCATTATTGACCTGCATCACCGATACGAGGATCGTCTGGTCATCCACCGCTTCCCGCAGAGCGTCGATGCATAAGATGCCGTCTGCGTCTACCGGAACGTAGACCACCTCAAATCCCTGCTCCTGCAGATACTCCATCGCACGCAGCACGGACGGGTGCTCAATCTGTGTCGTGACCAGACGGTTCCCGCTGCGGCGGTTCGCCATAGCAGCTCCGATCAGCGCAAGATTGTTGGATTCGGTGCCGCCGGAAGTAAAATAGATTTCCTTTTCGGATACTTTTAATGTTTTTGCAATTTTCTGTGCCGCTTCTTTGACATAGTGCTCAGCTTCCAGCCCTTTTTTGTGCAAAGAGGACGGATTTCCATACGCGCAGTCCATAGTCTGCAAAACAAGCCGCTGTACGCGCGCAGAGCACCTGGTCGTCGCTGAATTATCCAAATATGCTTCCATCTGCAGTCTCCTCCATCATTTCCAAATGCAGCATCAGCATCGACAGCGTTGTGACCGCCGCCGTATCTGTCCGCAAGATCCGCTTTCCGAGCGAGAGGATCTGCATATCCTCTCGAAGCAGCGCAATTTCCTCCGGCGCAAAGCCTCCCTCCGGCCCGATCATAACGCTGATATCTTGTCCAGCCCGTACCGTCTGCAGCGCATCCATGGTCGCCTGCATCCCCCGCTCATTTTCATATGGAACAAGGCGGCACCCACATTCCCGCGCATACGCTGCTGCTTCCTGAAAGCCCATCAGCGTATGTACCTGCGGGATGCGGCTGCGCTTTGACTGTTTCGCTGCGCTTTCTGCGATTGCCTGCCAGCGCTTCTGCTTTGCCTGCGCTTTGTTTTTATCCAGCTTGACTACACAATATTTCATAGAAACCGGAATTACCTCGTGCACGCCAAGTTCTACGCATTTTTGTATAATGTATTCCATACGGTCGCCTTTGGGCAGCGCCTGGAACAAAAATATCCGGGACGGCAGCTCTGTGCTGGCGACCTCGGAGTCCAAAATGTCCAGCTGAACAAACGTATCTGTAAGCTCCAGGATGCTGCACCGGTAGTCATGGCCGCTTTCGCTGCTGATGCGCACCAGCTCGCCAGGCTTCATGCGCAGGACGTTTTTCATATGGTTAAGGTCTGGGCCTGTTATCGTAATGAAATCTTTTCCGACCTGGGCGTCTTTAACAAAAAACTGATGCATGGATGCTCCTTATTTACTGGGCTGGTTTTTGGGCTGTGATGTTTACCCATTCTCCCTGATGATTGATCTGTTTGATCTCAAATCCGGCGTTTTGCAAGGCTTGCTTTACTTCCTGTTCTTTGAAATCGATAATGCCGGAAGTGATCAGTATGCCAGCTGGTTTTAAGCATGGAAACAGATGCGGCGCCATTGGGATGATCACGTCTGCCAAAATATTTGCAACAACGATGTCATAGCTGGCATTGCCTTCTCGCTGCTGTATCGCTTGATCAGTGATCAGGTTGCCGGCATAAAAATGCCAATGTGCTTCGTCCAGCCGGTTGACCTGCATATTTTCCCGTGCGGAGACCATGCAGTTTTCATCGATATCGATGCCTGTTACGTACGCTGCGCCGAGCTTGAGCGCAGCAATCGATAAAATCCCGCTTCCGCAGCCTACGTCCAGGACACGAGGCGCACACATCCCCTGCGCTTGCGTATCGTCTAAGCTTTTTGAGAGGTACTCCTGCAGCTGGCGGATACACAGCTGGGTTGTCTCGTGCTTGCCTGTGCCGAAGGAGATACCTGGGTCGATCTCGATCAGGATCTTGTCCTTGTCCTTTTGTTCATATGCTTCCCAAGTCGGCTTGATCAAGATATCCCCGATCGTAAAGGATGTAAAAAACTGCTTCCAGTTGTTCATCCAATCCGCGTCCTCGGTCTGCGCTTTTGTGATCTCACAAGAACCGATATCAAGATACTGTTTTTCTGCTTCCAGCGCTGCGCGCACCTGCTCCAACAGCTCCTCCTGCTCGGTATCCGCATCCAGATAAAAGCTCACTCTGCTGGCGCCGTCGTCTGGCGGCAGCTCCAACGGAAAATCAATAAACATACCGCCCGCCTCCTCATCAGTCAGCGGTACGTTATTTTCTATTTCAACACCTTCTATTCCAAGTTCTGACAGCATCGCGCTGATCACATCCTCGGCAGATGTCGTCGTCGCGATCGTATATTTGTCCCATTTCATATCGTTTGCCCTTCCTGCATCTGATACTGCCGCTTATCCCTGAAGCTTCGACAGCAGGCGCTGGTATTCGCGGTTAATTTCCTGAATTGCATCGGTATCCCCGCATTTGTTGTCCGGATGATAGATCTTTAACAGATCCTTATAACGCTTTTTCAGAGAGCTTAAACTGTTCACCCCGGCAAAAAACATCGTTCCTTGTATCGAAGCTGGCTTTTTGCGGATATCTTCCTTCTGGTAAGCCTCCACCTGGTCGTAAAAGCTCTTTTTCTGTTCAAACTGCTTCTTTTCTTCCGCAAGCTTGTACAACTCTCCCTCTAAAATCTGCCGCTTCATTTCCAGCAGGTGTTCTTCATGCTTCTTTTTTGTTTCCTGAAATTCCTGCTGGCGGGAAAAATGCGCTTTTTCAATATTCAGCTGGATACGTTCCTGCTCGATCTGGCGTGTCTGCCTGCGAAGATTCTGTTTTTTGGATTCCAGACGCTCTGTTTCCTGCATCCGCCACATTTCAAATTCATGCTGCTTTTGTATCATCTTCTCCGCTTTCTCGTCCAGCGTGCTTTTTGCCATATTCCTTATCCGCATCGGCTCCGTCTCCGATGAAGCAGGCTGTGGGCCTTGGACTTCTGGCTGCGGGTCTTGGACTTCTGGTTGCAGAGGTTCCAGCTGTCTGACTTGCAGCTGTGGCGCTTCCGGCTGCGGTTTTTGGCTATGCAGCCCGAACTTGTGCGGCTCCTGGCTGTGCAGTCCGAACCTTCCAGTCTCCGACGGCTCCTGGCTATGCGGTCTGGCTTCTGGCTCCTTATTTGAATGTATACCTGTAAAAGCGGCGTTCAGCGGGTGGATCTGCCTGCGCAGCAAGCCGCCGTTTCCGGAACGGGCCCCTGGTACTTGTTTTGTCATTCCATTCCTCTCCTGTTTCTGCCTGAGGCGAACTAATACGGCAACAGTTTCGTCATGTCCGCGCCTTTACGGTACAAGTCCGCTTGCCGGAACTGTTTCCTGATCTTAAATGTTTATCACCTGCGGCGGCTCTGCAAGCTGCTCCGCCGCAAGCATTTCAGCAGTCTGGGCAAAAAACAACTTTCTGCCTGACCCTAACAAAACTCTGTCATTTATTTTCGCTAATATCGCTTCAAAATACAAGCCTTTCTGGTAGGAAAAATAATTTTTCTACATATTTCACAACAAGAAGTGGTTTTTATCTATGGTTTTATGTACGCATTGGCAAAAATCAAGTGATCGTAGAACAAAATTTGCATTCTCGAAATAAAAAAAGACGTTTGGCATCAGCCATACGCCTTTTCATTTTTTAATTACCACAGATATCGTTTCCGCTCTGTACATCCGTCACGCTCAATTTTTATCAAATTCATAATCGTTGAATCATGAAGATTATACGTTCGATAACATTCATAATGATTAAACAAACTCAAAATATCATCTTTCGTATAATCATACAAATGATATGGATTATAATGTGTCGTTTTCTTTCTAGGAAACGAAATAATAATTTCACAAACACCACATCGTTGCGCCAGTTGTTTTAAAACAGTCGGATCTGGCAAGTGCTCTATCGTTTCTAACGTAACGAGAACATCAAATTTTTCAGTCACTGTTTCAGGAGATCCAACCGCAAATTCTATATTTTTTGTTTTGAAATAACGACAGGCATTATTTATCGCCTTTTCACTTTTATCGATACCTGTCAACTTCTTTACATCTGGATTCTTAGACAATAAATAACTTCCATATCCTACGCCACATGCAATGTCTAAAACCCTGCCATACACAAACTGCCTCACATACATATAACGTTCGATTGCTCTGCGTATTATGATATCTTCTTCCATCTTATCAACACATTCTTTGTCAATAATAATTCTTTCCACTTCTTTATATTTATTCATCTACGCCCATTACCCTCTTATCTTCTTCTCAGCGTTATCACCAAATATTTGATCCAAAACTGCTTTTTGCGTACCCGCAATATCGCTTAATATCCCTGCTCTTTTGTATGACTCTTTTTTCCATAAAGCTCTGATTTCTTCGTTTTCTCGAAGCTCTTCTATCTTTGGCAGAAAATCCTCTAATTGATCTACCGCAAAAAAATCTCCACATGTATGATAAACGTCACCATATCTTAGAGTAATTACTGGCACCCCATTTGCTAATGCTTCAAAGCTTGATCGTCCCCCGCCTTTTCTTTTCGGATTGCAATAGATATCAAATACTTTCATTGCATAAAATGCATGGACTATTTGTCCGGAAAAATGAAAATTTTCTCTGTTTCGGACAGCATCTTGAATTCGTTTCGCTTCTATATCACCAATTAACAAAATATGTACCTTTAATTTATCTGCCATTTGATCCAGGACATATAAAAATTCTTTTGTAACTTCTGAATTCAGCCGATTGCCAACAACTCCTATTACAAAATCCTCTTCCTTCAAACCAAAAGAAGATCGATCATAATAAACGCTGTCCTCTTCCGGAACCTGGTAATTAATTTTTGTTTCAATTACTTTCTGATACGGCTGCAACCGAGCTATAAATTCTCCATCACCTTCTACCAAATGCCTGCCGAGCAGCAAATATTCACTCATAGATACAGGCATTTCTGATCCACACTTGATACACGCTGTTTTAGTAAAGGCCGAGCACAGGTCTGTTAATAGATTACTATCTCCAATTCCATAAACCAACTGCGGCTGAAGCTTATATAATTTTAAAAGGGTATCATTGATACAATTAATATCCGGCATTAAAACCGGAATCTGCATAAAAGAGATTTCTGCATTTTTCCATTCCAGGCTCTGAAAACCATTAAAGCTTTCATCAAAACTATACATAAAATCTTGCACGATATAGTCATGCCTATAGTTATGATAACACGCACTATTTACAATCAGCACAGATTTATGTAAGTTTTGATTCAGCGCATAGGCATAGTCTAAAATCCTCCTGGTTGGAGAATGCATAGCATTTAGAAACTGATTTGTCACAAGAATAACAAGATTACTTCGAAGAGAGTCGACCGGTTCACACGGAATCGTTACGCTCTCTAAAATGCGTTGAAAAATTAATTGGTACAATTTATCTATCGTACCAGTAATTCTAGCCTGATCATCAACAAACAGCTGATTTAACAATACTACATAAACATTCCAGACTTCTTTAATATCAAGATTCATATGAAAACAGCATTCATAAAGCAAATCCAAACATTTATTCTTTAGCTGAACATCTCCACACGATATTGCCATATAACTTGCCAGTCGAAGAATATCTCTTTTCTGATCCTCCGATACCCCCCCCCAGACTTTTACTATTGTCCAAAAAAAACTGAATCATTTTATCTGTTGTTTCTAATTCACTCTTTATCATATTTAATCTCCGATCATTTCTTAAATATTAACAACCCATAAAATGCTTTGGCATCCATAATATCCTACAGATGTCAAAGCATAAAGCACATGAGGTTATATATCCTCAAATGCATCCTTCACTTTATCCATAAACGATCTGCGCCCGCTCTTCTTCCCGCCTGACGCCGCCCCGTTCTGGCTCTTTAACGAACCGCCGCTTACCTCGTCATAATTGCGCAGCGCTTCCTTTGCTTCTGCGCTCAGGCTGGTCGGTACCTGTACGACAAGCGTTACGTACTGGTCGCCGCGGATGTTTTTGTTGCGCAGCGACGGCACGCCCTTGC
Organism: uncultured Eubacterium sp.; assembly: GCA_910586225.1. Lineage (GTDB taxonomy): Bacteria > Bacillota > Clostridia > Lachnospirales > Lachnospiraceae > Eubacterium_J. Next base: position 218,184 of record CAJUIL010000001.1, read on the forward strand.
CCTTTAGACGGATCCTTGTATCGGTCTGCGTCCCAGGCCTTACCGTATAGAGCACGTCGCCATCGATCGTACTGATCCGGATCTCGCCGCCAAGCGCTGCCTGCGCAAAGGAGATCGGAGCTGTAGAATAAATGTTCATATCCTGCCGCTGGAAGATCGGATGACTCGTAATGATCACTTCGACCAGCAAATCGCCCCTTGGCCCTCCGTTTGTACCCGGCTCGCCCTTTTCACGGATACGCACGCTCTGCCCATTGTCGATCCCTGGCGGAATGCTTACAGATATCTTCTTCTTATTCGAAATATATCCGTTGCCGTGACAGTGCGGGCATTTTTCCTTGACGACTTTTCCGGTCCCCCGGCAGTCCGGACAGGTCTGTACATTCTGCACCATGCCAAACAATGACTGCTGCGTGAACATCACCTTACCCTTGCCGCCGCACTTTGTACAGGTCTCAGGCGTCGTTCCAGGCTTTGCACCGCTTCCGTGGCAATCCGGGCAATCGTCCTTTAATACCAGTTCCAATTCCTTTTCGCATCCAAAGACTGCTTCCTCAAAAGTGATCCGCACACTGGCGCGTACGTTGGCTCCCTTCATAGGGCCGTTGCTGCTGCGTCTGCTGCCGCCGCCGAAAAAGTCGCCGAAAATATCACCGAAAATATCGCCAAAGTCCATGCCGGAGAAGTCAAAGCCTCCGGCGCCTCCTCCGCCGCCTTCAAACGCTGCATGGCCAAACTGGTCATACTGCCTGCGCTTTTCCGGATCACTTAGGATCGCATAGGCTTCGGACGCTTCCTTGAATTTTTTTTCTGCATCTTTATCACCGGGATTCATATCCGGGTGGTATTTTTTTGCGAGGACGCGGTATGCTTTTTTAATTTCTGCGTCCCCAGCATTTTTTGCAACCCCAAGAACCTCGTAATAATCTCTTTTCTGCTCTGCCATAACTTTTCCTCTGCCTGCACAATCTGTTATCGATCTTTAAACCTCTTTAAAATCCGCATCTACCACGTCGTCATCCGCTGCGCCAGCGTCGCTCGCCGCGCCTGCAAAATCCGAAGGATTCGGACCTGCGCCTGCTCCCTGCGCTGCCTGTGCGCTTTCATACATTTTTGCAAAGACTTTTTGTGCGCTTTCGGTCAGCTTTTCCTTTGCCGCCTTGATCTCATCCACCTGGGAGTCTGTCATGTTTTCTGCCTGCGGATTTGCCTCAAGCAGAGCCTTTAACGCGTTCAGATCAGCTTCTACTGCAGCTTTATCCGCAGCATCCAAGCTTGCGCCTACCTCCTCAAGTGCCTTTTCTGTCTGGAATGCAAATGCATCCGCGTCGTTTCTTGCATCGATCGCTTCTTTGCGCTTGCGGTCCTGTGCTTCGTATTCTGCCGCTTCCTTTACTGCGCGGTCAATTTCATCATCAGACATATTGGATCCTGCTGTGATCGTAATATGCTGTTCCTTGCCAGTACCCAGATCCTTAGCGGATACGTTTACGATACCGTTCGCATCGATGTCAAACGTAACCTCGATCTGCGGAACACCGCGGCGTGCTGGAGGGATTCCGTCCAGACGGAACTGTCCGAGTGATTTGTTATCTCTTGCGAACTGTCTTTCACCCTGTACGACGTTGATGTCCACGGCTGTCTGGTTATCTGCCGCTGTGGAGAAGATCTGGCTCTTTTTCGTCGGGATCGTTGTATTTCTTTCGATCAGCTTGGTCGCAACGCCGCCCATCGTTTCGATCGATAAGGATAACGGTGTAACATCCAGTAAGAGGATCTCACCTGCGCCAGCGTCTCCAGCCAGCTTGCCGCCCTGAATCGACGCACCGATCGCTACGCACTCGTCTGGATTCAGGCTCTTGTTTGGTTCCTTGCCGGTCAGCTGCTTTACTTTTTCCTGAACAGCTGGAATACGTGTAGAACCGCCTACCAGCAGTACCTTTGCGATATCACTGTTGTTAAGTCCCGCATCTCTTAACGCATTTTGTACCGGAATTGCTGTACGTTCTACCAGATCTCTTGTCAGCTCATCAAATTTTGCCCTTGTCAGGTTCATATCAAAATGCTTCGGGCCTTCCGGTGTCGCCGTAATAAACGGCAGGTTGATATTTGTTGTCGTCGCAGAGGACAATTCCTTCTTTGCCTTTTCCGCTGCTTCTTTTAATCTTTGTAAAGCCATTTTATCTTTGGACAGGTCTACACCCTCTGCATTTTTAAACTCTGCGATCATCCAGTCGGTTACCTTCTGGTCGAAGTCGTCGCCGCCGAGTCTTGTATCGCCGTTCGTAGACAATACCTCGATTACCCCGTCGCCGATTTCGATAATAGATACGTCGAACGTACCGCCGCCCAGATCGTATACCATGATCTTCTGCTCACTCTCATTGTCCAGACCGTATGCCAGCGCAGCAGCTGTCGGCTCGTTAATGATACGCTTTACTTCCAGACCTGCGATCTTGCCCGCGTCCTTGGTTGCCTGTCTTTGTGCATCGTTGAAATATGCTGGTACTGTGATAACCGCGTCGGTTACCTTCTCGCCAAGATAGCTTTCTGCATCTGCCTTAAGCTTTTGCAGGATCATAGCGGAAATCTGCTGCGGAGAATATTTTTTATCTTCAATCGTTCTGCCGTTGTCCGTACCCATATCTCTTTTAATAGAAATAATCGTCTTTTCTGCGTTGGTAACCGCCTGACGCTTTGCCGGCTCGCCAACCAGACGCTCGCCTGTCTTTGTAAACGCTACGATAGAAGGTGTCGTTCTCGCGCCTTCCTGGTTAGCGATAACGGTTGGCTTGCCGCCTTCCATTACGGCTACGCAGCTGTTTGTTGTTCCAAGGTCAATACCAATAATCTTACTCATTGTTCATTCCTCCTGCTTTGATACCCTGTGGGTTCTTCTCTATAAAAAATAACTTTCATTACATTGCAAGCTTAATTGACAACCGCGACCATACTGTGTCTTACCACACTGTCACGGTACATATAACCCTTTAGCAGCTCTTGGGCGATAATACCGGATTCGTATTCCTCGCTTTCTGTCTGCATGACCGCATTGTGCAGATTCGGGTCAAATTCCTTGCCGACCGCCTCGATCGGCTTGACATCCGCTTCCTCCAGCATCGTCATCAGCTGCTTATAGATCTTATTCATGCCGTCTACGAATGCATCTTCTTTATTCTCTTCGGAAACAGCCGCAAGTCCGCGTTCAAAATTATCCACAACCGGAAGCACCTTTTCAATAATACTCTTCGCACCGATTTCATACATCTGTGTCTTTTCCTTTTCGGTACGCTTGCGGAAATTGTCAAATTCCGCCATCTGTCGCTTCACTTGGTCGGTCAGCTCTTCGATCTTTTCATCTTTTTTGTCTTTTTTCTTGTTTTTCTTAAAAAATCCCTTTTTCGTGCCCGAAGCAGCTTCCCCTTCTTCCGACTCTTCACAGCAGTCCGCCTCGTCCCCGGCCTGTTCGCCATCGGCGTCCTCTGCGTCGTTTTCAGCCTCCTCGGCCTGCGCCTTAGCATCCTCCTGCGTATCTGCCTCAGCCTGCGCCGCCTGTACAGCTTCGTCTAGATCCTGTGTCTGTTCTGCCGCATCCTCCTGCTTGTTGTCTGGTTCATTTATATCCTGCTTTTTATTTTCCACGCACTTTGCTCCTTTCTATTTTAACCATCTGACGGTCTTTTCATAACTGCTGTCAAAACTTTGCAGCCCGCCAGCCAATGCCCGTCATGCTTCCTCCTTCTGGTAAATACCGTCCAGTTGTTTTTTCAAATGCTTGAGATTGTTAAGCACTCTTTCATAATCCATACGCTTTGGACCGATAATGCCGATCGTCCCGGTCACGCCGTCGCCCAGCTCATAGGTCGCTGTCACAACGCTGCAGTCTTTCATTGTTTTGATTGGGCTTTCATCCCCGATATACACTTGAATGCCCGTGCCCGGCCCGCGCTCGCCCAGCTTGTCGGTGATCATACTGGCAAGCACCTGCTTTTCTTCAAAGGCAGAAATAAACTCGCTCGCCTTTTCCGAATTGCTAAGCTCCGGATATTTAAAAATATTGGTCGCACCGCTTGTATAGATCTGCAGATCCTCATCCTCTCCGATGGCCTGCGCAAGCGCGTCCAGCACATCTCCGATGATCTGGCTGTGGATCCCTGCCTGATCCTTTAACGCTGCGATCGTGCCGAGATTGATCTGCTCCATCGACAGCCCGTTCAGACTGGTATTCAATAGGATATTCAGCTTAAGCAGCTGCTCATCCGTCAGTTCTTGTTCCAGCGCCAGCATTTTATTTTTTACAATATTGCCCTCCAAAACGATCACACACAGCAAATGGCTTGTGTCAACTCTGGAAAGCTGGATAAATTTCAGCTTGTTACGGTGGTACTGCGGCCCAGTGATCATAGCTGCATATTCGGTATTGTTTGCCAGCAGCTTTGCAACGTTTTTCAATACCTTTTCCATTTTTTCGGTATGCTCAATGACAAAATTCTGCATATCGCTGATCTCCTGGTTTTTCTCTGCGATCAGATGATCTACATAAAACCGGTAGCCTTTGTCAGAGGGAATCCGCCCTGCTGAGGTATGCGGCTGGAGGATATAGCCAAGCTCCTCCAGGTCTGACATCTCATTGCGGATGGTCGCGGAGCTTAAATGCAAATCTGTGTACTTTGAAATCGTCCTCGAACCGACCGGCTCACCTGTATCCAGATAATTTTTTATGATGGCTTTTAAAATTTTGGTCTTTCTTTCGTCAAGTCCCTCCATAAAAAGTACACTCACAGCCTTTCCTGCTTTTTGTTAGCACTCGATGAATTAGAGTGCTAATATCGATATGACTAAGATAACACTCCGCATTTTCTTTGTCAACCTGTTTTTGCAAATTCTTTGCAAAGAATTTGTAAATATTTTATAAATTATATATAAACAAATAATAAATAAACAGCAAACTATAAAGAAAGCAGCCGCATAGAAAGAACCGCGTGGCTGAAACAAACGATGTTTCGCGGCACGCGGTATGTCTTTTTCTTTTCTAAAAACCTTTCATGAGCAGAACTCTTTTTCCTCGCAAGCTTTTTTGCAATTCTCTTCAAACACAATGCCTTCCATAACACGCATAATTGCTGCTTTCGATCTTTTATGAAGATATGCTCCATTCTGGCCCGATCGATGCGCCATCTGCGATTACAAGTACAGTTCCGCCGCCTGACTTCTGCAGCCGATCTATAATTTTAGATTTTCCTCCAGCATTTACACATCGTATTCCCCTCTCTGCACATATATCAGAAAAAAATTCATACCCAGAATTAGAATCTTCCACCCTGTACGATCAAATGCCATCAGTATCAGCGTCTTTACCCCGCCTGACAACTCCTTTGTGGAAATCTTTCCTAAATATTTCCCCATCGCGTCATTGATATCTGGCAGAATATCCGTACATTAGTTTCGTGTTCTATTAAAGATTTGCAAAGATTTCTGTCTGCTCCCGCAGCCGTTCCACAATTTCCTTATTAATGTCCATCCGGCTTGTAATGTCCGCCATATTCCCGACCAGGCTTCTTGTGCTTCCTGCAACGCCGCTGATATCTCCAGCTCCTTCATCGATGGCGTTTGTAATACGCTGGATCGATGTTACGATTTCTTCCATGGAGTTGCGAAGATGCAGCGCCTTTTGGTGAAATTCCTCCATTTCCCGCTCAACGTAAAACGCATCGTCCTTATACTGACGTCCTGCGCTTACAAATGTTTGAAATTCCTTCAAGATCGTTTCATTCATGTAGTCAATCAGATCCTGCGCATTTTTAGAAAGATGGGACACAGCCTTTGTCACAACCTGGTTAACCTCTTGTATCCGCGTCGCGGTCTTGGCGCAGGAATCCGCCAGCTCGCGGATCTCAGACGCTACCACCACAAAGCCCTTTCCAGCCTCTCCTGCCCTGGATGCTTCCACCGAGGCATTTAACGCGATCAGGTTCGTTGACACGGAAATGGACAGGATTTCCTTTGTCAGGCTGTTCACCTGGTCCACGCTTTTGCTGTTTTCGATCGCTTCATTTAATTCTACAAGGATATGCGCAGCCTTTGCGCCGATAACCTCCGTATTGCTCTGCGCTGTCTGCTCCATTTTGCTTGCACGCAATTTCATCGCAGAAGCATAGGAAGTGATCTCGCCGCATTCCTTTACCATATCATTGACATCCTCATTCACCTCTGAAGCGTTTGTGCTGATGCGGTTCGCGTTGTGCGCGACCTTTTGGATGGCTGCAGACAGCGCTTCCATCAGAGAATACAGATCCTTCGTACTTTTGCTCGATGTCCGTGTCTTTCCCAGCACCTCGCCGACAACTGCGTTGATCTGTTCAGAGCTGCCCTGCAACGTCTGCATCATATTTTTGATCGGGCGTACCACATATTTTAAAATAATACGAATAGCCAGAATAACGAGCACCATATACGTCACGATCGCAATCCCGGTAATGACGATCGAAGAAACGTAGACATTCGAAAGCTTCTGTCTTGCAGCCGCCGTCCGTTTATCGATCGCCTCCACCATCTGCGCCATATTTTCTTCCGCAGCATCCGCAAATACCGCCGTTTCATCATTGGCGCACAGATAAGCTTCCTGCGTTTTACTGTCCGCGCTCGCACAGAGCAGTCTGATCAGAGAATGTTTAAAGTCGCTGTAATTTTTTATCAGCTCCTTGTAAACAGCAGCCTCCTTATCGGTCACATAGACCTTATACTGTTCCAGCATTTGATCGAGCTGCGCTTCCTCTTCCTTTATCTGCCCTGCGACAGTGATCATTGTATTGTAATCCGTCGCTACAATATGCGACAGCGCCATTTTATGAATACTGATCATACGGCAGCGGATGTCCGCCAGCTGAGCGGCCCCGGCCATCTGCTCATCTACAATACCCGCCGCATTAGAATTTACATGATTAATATTATATACAGATAAAACATTTGATATCAACGCCACAATTCCAAGTAAAACAATCGGCAAGATCAAACGTTTTTGAATACTCATCCCGCTGTCCATTACTAAAATCCTCCATCACCTATCACCCTTTACCTCGCTATCACCTGCTCTACCATCGCATCCAGCTGCTTTTGCAGATCTTCTCCGCTTGCATTTAAAAGCGCCATATTTCCCGCAAACGTCTCTACCGGCACCCAGAACTTCCCGCTGATCCTCTGCAGCTGGGAATATTCCGACTGCTCCAGGATCGCGGCGATCGCAGGTGCCTGCTGCACTTGTTCAGACTGCGCCGCCTGTTTATTGGACGGGCCCTGTCCGCGCATCTCAAACCGCAGTTCTTGGTTTTCCTCCGATACCATCCACGCCGCCAGCCTTGCCGCCCAATCCGGCTCCTTAGAATACGCGTTGACACCGACCAGCTTGCACCCAGAAAAAGACGCCATCTGCACCTGCTGCCCCGCGCACGTATACGACGGCAGCTTTGCCGCTCCCATGCGCTCGCCCAGCGTCTGCTGCAGCTCCTTCGCATTCCAGACACCGCTGATACCAGCGATCACAGATCCATCCTGCATACCCTGCAAAAATGCCGCATCGTTCCGATTCGAAAATCCCGGACTCGCCGCAATATCCAGCATAGACTGCGCTACATCCACGCCTTTTATCGCACCCTCCTTTTTGTTCCAATCGCAGTAATTTGTGATCCCATCCTCATTTAGCCCGACTTCCATTCCGGTATTCCCAAAAAACGCGTAGACATACCAGGCCGACGACCAGTCCATTGCTACATATTTTCCATTGTCGGCCGCGATTTCCAACATCTTCTCCAGCGACAAAATATCCTCTTGTGTAAAAAACTCCTTATCATAATAAAGAAAATATCCGTTATCCGCTGTCAGCGGGTACGCATATACCGTATCTCCAACCGATGCCGCCTCTACTGCCGTCTGCAGATGCTCAGCCCGTATCGTATCCGCATCCGCGACCGGCTCCAGCGCTCCTGCAGCAGCCAGCGCATTCAGCTGGTCATCTGCAAATGTAAAAACATCCGCCCCCTTCTCCAGATCAGCAAACATCGCGTCCTTACAGTTTGCCTCTCCCTGTTCACCACAGGTAACCTGGATATCCGCTTCGTCCTGATACGCTTCCTCAAAGCTTCGCGCCATCCGTTCCAAAAGCTCAGCATCCTCCTGCGCACCCCACACCGTCAGGCTCACCTGCTCCCGCTCTACTTTCCCCGACACCTGCTCTGGCGCATCCTTCCCAACGTCCTTCCCACATCCGGCAAGCAGCATCACCCCTGCCGGCAACAGAAATAACATACGCCGCAGGCTTTTTACACTGTCTTGAAATTTGCTGCGATATGCCGTTTTCATTGCACTAATCCTCCTGATCTTCATTTCCATATTATCACGACGCAGTAACCGTTCAGACAAGCTGATCTGTTACCTGTAAAAATCCATTGAAAATCGCTTCACGATGGGATTTTTACACTCCTGAATCATGTTCTTACGGTCTTTGCAGCAGGGTGCAAAGACCTGCCTGAACTATTACACGACGCAAACAGCCGCCATACTGTATTTCAGTATAGCATATGTATGGGTTTTCATCCATAGCTTTCTAAAAATTTAGGTTAATATTTAGCAAAAGGAGTAACAGTTCAGGCGGGTCGGCTGATGAAAGCGGACTGTTTTCATAGCTGCGTTTATTAACGCAATTTTTGTTCAAACTATTACAATCACAGAAAAAATGCTTAAACTAGGATACGATACAGCTGAGATCCTGGCACTCACTGGCATATCTGAAGAACAGCTTAAAATATTACAGGCAAATACAGGCCATAAAGTATGACAAGGCCAGACTTTCATACGTATCAACGAAAGAAAGCCGGCTGGCGGAGAAAAACAGCCCTGTCTCATTGTGCCTTGTGAAAGAATATCAGTAGCTCTTAGTATCCTGCAACCCGAAACAATGAGCCAGGGCCGCTTCCCAATCCTCTCCCATCCCCTCCAAAAAAATAAATTTTCCAAATTTTTTTCAAAAAAGTCTTGCATTATTCCCCCACCTATGTTAAAGTAACTAAGTCGCAAGCGACCACCTATCAACACCTGCTTGCCACAGTTTCATAATGCCAATATGGCTCAGTTGGTAGAGCAACGCATTCGTAATGCGTGGGTCAGGGGTTCGAGTCCCCTTATTGGCTTTTTATCATGAATCCGTCTGACGGGTTCATTTATTTTACTGTTTTTTACTACAGCAAGGAGGTTCCTATGAAGCCTGCAACACTCGCAAAAACTCTGGAAGAAATGATCCAGGAGACGAAAAAAGGACATCTAAACTGGCTGATCGAACTGCAGTCCACCGATGGTCTTGCGGATTCCCTCAAGCACAAGATCATCGAAGAGGAAAAGGAATGGACCGTTGACGAATGCTTTATTTCTTTTAACTGCAAGTTCCACGGCAAGGATTACCTGATGATCACCTACGAGCACATCAAGCAGTGCAAGGATCAGGTACGTTCGGATAACCTGATCTTCCTGCCGCCGTTAAATGTACGTTATTTTGATGTCGGCATTTTATCTCCGTATATCATCGACGCTGACGCAGTCCTGCTCGACCGCTTTCACCAGCTTTGGCTGCTTGTTCTGGAAAGCTATAAGCAAAAGGACGGGCACGTGTCCTTTAAAATATTTGACCCATATGAATAATCTGGCTGTTTAAGGAGCATACAATGTATGTTCCTTTTTTTATGCAAAAATTCTAAAAAAATATATTGACATTTTCCGGTTTATCTTACATAATAATCTTCATCTTGTTTATTATTATTAAACACGAAATTCATTATTATAGTTACAAGAGGAGGTAACGCATGGATATCGGACATCGCATGAAAGAGCTCCGCATCCAATATGGGCTGACACAGCAAGAGCTGGCCGACCGCTCCGAGTTATCCAAGGGTTTTATTTCACAGCTGGAACGCGGCCTTACAACGCCCTCAATCGGGACGCTGTTAGATATTATCCAATGTCTGGGAACAACTCCGGCTGAATTTTTTACCGACGACGAGCCGGAGCAGATCGTGTTTTCACCAGAGGACTATTTTGAAAAAAACTATAAAAAACGAAGCTGCCAGATCGAATGGCTGATCCCAAACGCACAGAAAAACGCGATGGAGCCGGTATTATTAACACTCGCCCCCGGTGGCAAATCCGAGACGCTCCCGCCCAAGGAAAGCGAGGAATTTGGCTATGTGCTCAGTGGAAGCATCCGTCTGCACTATGGCACACGTACTTATATCGTCCGCGCCGGGGAATCCTTTTATTTTACGGCCGGAAAAAAGCACTACATCGAAGCGTATCAGGAAGAGGCAAAGCTGATCTGGGTCAGCAACCCACCCTGCTTTTGAATCAGAAGGAGGATACTTATGGAAAAAGAACTCATCGGACTGCAGCACATTTCAAAATCGTATGATGGTATGATGGTTCTGGATGATCTGGAGCTTACCATCCATGAAAATGAATTTGTCACCCTGCTCGGTCCGTCCGGGTGCGGAAAAACAACAACACTACGTCTGATCGGCGGCTTTGAAACACCGGATGAAGGACGGATCATTTTTGACGGCAAGGATATCACAAACCTGCCGCCGAATGAACGCAAGCTGAACACCGTTTTTCAAAAATATGCGCTGTTCGGCCATATGTCGATCGCGGAAAATATTGCCTTCGGGCTGAAAATAAGCAAAAAAAGCAAAGAATATATTCAGGATAAAATTAAATATGCATTAAAGCTAGTCAACCTGGACGGCTTTGAAAAGCGCAGCGTAGATTCCTTAAGCGGCGGACAGCAGCAGCGTATCGCCATCGCACGCGCCATTGTCAATGAGCCGAAGGTACTTCTTTTGGACGAGCCGCTGGGCGCGCTGGATCTAAAAATGCGCCAAGATATGCAGTATGAGCTGATACGGCTGAAAAACGAACTTGGCATTACTTTTATCTATGTCACGCACGACCAGGAGGAAGCGCTTACGATGTCGGATACGATCGTTGTCATGAACCAAGGCTACATTCAGCAGATCGGCACGCCAGAGGATATCTACAATGAACCGGTCAACGCCTTTGTAGCGGATTTTATCGGAGAAAGCAATATTATCGACGGTATGATGGTACGTGACAAGCTGGTACGCGTCCTTGGCGTGGATCTGGAATGCGTAGACACTGGGTTCGGCAGCAGCAGCCCGGTCGACGTTGTAATCCGTCCAGAGGACTTGCTCATTACACAGCCGCAGGACGGCTTTTACCAAGGCGAAATTACATCGGTCATTTTTAAAGGCGTACATTATGAGATCGAGGTAAACGCCTCCGGCTACGAATGGCTCATTCATACGACCGAATACCACGAGCAAGGCAAGCAAGTCGGACTGCGCGTCATCCCATTCAATATCCAGATCATGAATAAGCCGGAATCCAGCGACGAAAGGATGGTGGAAGCAGATGCGTAGACTTGGAAAGCAATTACTGGCAGGCCCTTATATCGTCTGGATGACAGGGTTTATCCTGCTCCCGCTGCTGCTCGTCGTATATTACGCGTTTACCAACTCCGCGGGCAGCTTTACGTTTGCAAATGTGATCTCGATCTTTCACAAGGTGCATATGAAATCCCTATGGCTGTCGGTCAAGATCGCACTCCAATGCACGGTCATCTGCCTGGCGCTCTCTTATCCGCTGGCTATGATCTTAAATAAGCTGAATGTCAGGCACCAGAATTTTATCGTATTTGTATTTATCCTGCCAATGTGGATGAATTTCCTGCTGCGTATACTTGCCTGGCAGCTGCTATTATCCAATAACGGGATCATCAACGCTGTACTGGATGCGCTGCAGCTCCCTAACATCAGCATCTTAAATACGCCGACCGCCGTAGTGTTCGGCATGGTGTATGACTTTCTGCCCTATATGATCCTGCCGATCTACAACTCCATGTCGCGTATCCGCAAGGATATCATTGAAGCTGCGCAGGATCTGGGAGCAAAAAATTATGTGATCTTTATCCGGATCATTTTGCCGCTGACGCTTTCCGGCGTAATGAGCGGGATTATTATGGTTTTTGTACCCGCCCTCACCTCGTTTGCCATCTCCAACCTGTTAGGCGGCGGCAAGGTGCTGCTGATCGGAAATATCATCGAAGCCGATTTTATGCAGTTTTTCAACTGGAACCTGGGGGCCGGGTTATCGCTTGTGCTGATGGTTTTCGTCATCGCAAGCATGGCTATTATGAACAAGCATTCTGAAGACGCAGGAGGAACTGCCGTATGGTGAAAAAAAGCCTGGAACGGATGTATCTGGCACTTATTTTCTTATTTTTGTACCTGCCGATCGTGGTACTCATCATCCTGTCCTTTAACGATTCTAAATCCAGAGTGTTCTGGGGCGGATTTACGCTGAAATGGTATGAAAAGCTGTTTGAAAGCAGTATGATCATGGATGCCTTTCAAACAACGATCGTCGTGACGCTGCTTTCTTCTGTCATCGCTACCTTGCTTGGCACGATGGCTGCGGTCGGCATCCACGCAATGAAAAAAAACAACCGCGCCCTGCTGCTCGGCGCAACGAATATCCCGCTGTTAAACGCCGATATCGTAACTGGTATTTCGATGATGCTCATTTTTGTCCGCTTTACAAGCCTTGGCCTGCATACGGTGCTGATCGCGCATATTACGTTCGACATCCCCTATGTAATACTCAACGTGCTGCCCAAGCTGAACCAGACGAGCAAGTCGACCTATGAAGCCGCCCTGGACCTGGGCGCCAAACCAGTGTACGCGTTTTTTAAGATCATCTGGCCGCAGATCAGTCCGGGTGTACTTTCCGGCTTTTTAATGTCCGTAACGATGTCGCTGGATGATTTCAGCATTACGTACTTTACAAAGGGCGCAGGCGTCAATACACTGTCCACTATGATCTATACCGAGCTTCGCAAGGGGATCATCCCGCAGATGTATGCGCTCTCTACCATTTTGTTTTTTATGGCATTCGCGCTGCTTTTGCTTATCAATTTCCGCTCCGGCCACGCCGCAAAACTAGCGGAACAACGCTATTAACTGAAAGGAGAAGCCCGCCATGAAATATAAAACGAAAATAAAAAAGCGATCTGCCGCGCTGCTGCTGGCCATCTGCTGCACCGCCTTTACAGGCGGCTGTTCCGCCAAAAACGATCCAAATACCGTCACCGTCTTAAACTACGGAAAATATCTGGACCCCGTGCTGATCGACCAGTTTGAAGCAGAAACCGGGATCACAGTCAAATACGAGGAATACGAAAGCCCGGAGGAAATGTACGCAAAATACAAAGCAGGCTCCATCCGCTACGATGTCGCCTGCACCTCTGACTACATTATCCAAAAGCTTATTGACGAAGGGGAAACGCTGGACATTGATTTTGACAGCATCCCGGAATTTGCAAATATTGACGAAACCTACTTGGACTATTGTAAAACCTTTGACCCGGACGGGCGTTATACGCTGCCGTACTTTTTCGGTACCGTCGGTATTTTATATAATACCAAAATGGTCGACCCTGCCGAAACCGATACATGGAACGTACTATGGGATGAAAAATATTCCGGCCAGATCATTATGGAAAACAGCGTACGCGATACGTATATGGTCGCCCAAAAACTGCTGAACGTTTCCTGCAACACGACAGACCGGGATATTTTAGATCAGTCGCTTGAACTGCTGCTCAAACAAAAACCGCTTGTCTACTCTTATCTGAGCGATGAGAGCGCCGACTGGATGGCCGCTGGCAACGCCGCGCTCGCCGAAGTCTATTCCGGTGAAGCCGCTTACGCACAAACGTTAAACGAGGATCTGGCGTTCAGCGTGCCAAAGGAAGGTTCGAATATGTGGGTTGACGCATGGTTTATCCCGAAAACCTGCCGCAATAAAAAAAACGCGGAGCTGTTTTTGAACTATCTGTGCCGTGCGGACGTCGCTATGACAAACTTTGAATACGTGTACTACGCGACGCCGAACAAAGCCGTATATGAACAGCTTGATAAAGACACCCAGCAGGATCAAACGATTTTCCCTAGTAAGGAAACCTTGGACAACTGTGAATTTTTTAAGCCTTTGGACGAAATTACGACAAATTATTATACGGAGCTTTGGGAAGCGCTGAAAGCCTATTAGCTTGATCTATCCATGCGCTCCTCCCCCTCCTCAAACAGCCGTACCTTATCCTGGGACTGGAGCTTTTTGTCCGCGTACACGACCACCTGCTCCTCCGCTCCGACCGCACCGTCTGCCAATGCAGCAAAACTGTCGTTTTGATCCCTGACTGTGACATTTTTCCGTACAACGCTCAGCTCCTTACCCAGGATCGTCTCCACCTCCCGGATCAGCAGCACATAATACTGCTGCCCATCCGTATGCAGTGCCGTAAGCGGTACACAGCAATCGTACCGCCCGCCTGCAGCCGTCATTTCCAATACTCCGCTCTCTCCAGGCGCAGCCTCCTGCGCAGACACGTCTGTCACAGCTTCCCACGCTCCGCCTGCCGACTGCCGCACCGTCCGGACCAGGCAGGCTTCATCTATAAGCTTTCCGTTTTGCAGCTGCAGCTGTACGGTATCTCCGGCTGTTAAAAGCTGCGCCTGCTCCTTCGTAAGCTCTGCCCGAAACTGCAGGCTGCCGCCGGATGCATCCGCAAAAAGCATCGATGCGCTGTCTGGCGTACGGTCACCCGGCCTGACCAATACCTTCGTAAGATACCCTTCCTGCCCGCAGCATACCTGCCCGCCCTTCTGCCGCAGCTTTTTAAACTTCGTAAGCCGTTCGCTGCAATCCCTGACCGTAAGCTGCTGCTCCAACAGATTTCCCGGTTGTCCGCCCAAAGCGCCCGCCTTTGCCTGTGCAACCTGTATCTGCTCTTCTAGCCGCTGGATCTGGCGATCCAGATCCGCCTCATCCAGAATAAGCAGCACCGTGTCCGCATCGATCCTTTCCCCTGCCTTCACACAAACCTCACGGATACGTACCCCCTCCGGTACTACCACAGCCGTTTCCCTTGCCGCTTCCACCAGCCCTTCTGCAGACAGCGTCCGTGTCAGGCTTTTCGACGACGCTTTCCCCAGCGTAACACGCGCCATTTTATGTGCATAAATACCACGCGACAGCATCGTAAAAAACAGCATCAGCCCGAAAAAGCAAACAAGATATTTCCATCTCTTCATTTCTCCAATCCCTCCTAATATCCCAAAAGCAGCCAGAGACGCATACGTTTCCTACGACTTGATCCCTGAAGCGGCTATTCCCTGCTCCAAATAATCCTGACCCATCACAAATACCAGCGCCGCAGGAACCAGTGTCAAAACAGATGCCGCCAAAGCCGTCCCCGCCTGCCCCTGCGTAATTTCCGGCAAATACAGTGACAGCGGCCAAAGCACTTTTTCCTTTAAAAAGGCAAGCGGCTGCTCCATCATATTCCAATAATCCAAAAATCCAAGCACAAGCACTGACAAAACCCCCGACGAACCAAGCGGAAGCCCAATGCTGCAAAAAAGCGCAAACTCTCCCGCCCCCTCTACCCGCGCCGCCTCCAAAAGCTCCTTTGGAACAGCGGTAAATCCCCGATAAGCTATAAAGACCGGATAAGTGGAAAATACCGCCGGCAATATGACCGCCGCATGGGTATCCATCAGCCTCATCCCGCTCAGCACAAGATAAGCCGGCAGCATCGTCACTTGAAAGGGAAGCAGCATAAATATCACATACATCGTAAACAACAGATGCCTTCCCCGAAATCGAAACGCCGCAAACGCCCATGCCGCAGGGACCGCCACAAGCAAATGCCCCGCCAGGATACACGCAACCATCTTTACCAAATTCCAAAACACCGTAAAAAAATCCGGCGTCCAGATCAGCAGCCTGCTATAATGACGCAGCGTAGGATACAAAACGAGCAGCCTCCACCGGATGCTTTCTTCTGTAGGGGATTGTGAAAGCACCGGATCCAGGCTGTACGACAACTCATTCCCACTTTTCAAAGAACCAAGCACGACAACGAGGACCGGAGCACAGACCATGACCGCCAAAACAGCCGCTCCTGCTGCAGCTGTCGCTTTTTTACAAGTAAGCTTTTGGTATTTCATATTCCCCCGCTCCTTTCTTCCTTTCCTTCCCATATCCACTGCAGCGCCAGCTGTACCAGCGCAAACACGATTGTCACACATACTGCTGCTGCAGCCATTTTGTCCACTTCAAGGCTCGTAAACCAATTCTGGAATAAATGCTGCAGCAAATATATTTTCTCCTGCGGATAAGCTCCTGCCACAAGATACACCTCCCGGAATACCCGAAAGGAATTTAAAAACGACAATACTGTGACCGTATACAATACCGGCTTTAATCCAGGCAGCACGACATACCAAAAGCATTTTGCCCGCGACGCGCCATCCACCCTTGCCGCTTCTTGATATTCCTCCGGTATCTGGCTAAGGCCCGCCAGCCAGAGCACGATGGTATAACCCAGGTTCTTCCAAAGATAGCTAAATACCAGCACCCAAAACGACGCACCGCTCCCCAGCCAATCCACCGGATGCAGTCCGAACCTGCTTAAAAACGCATTACAAAGCCCCTGCTGATGAAACAGCATCCTCCATACAAGCACAACCGTCGCTGTTGGAACTGCGATCGGAAACAAAAACGCAGATTTTAGCCCATGCTCCCAAGCAAGTCCATGAATGGCAGCAGATAGCAGCAAGGATAATACTAAAAGCAGCGGAACACCTACGCATACAAACCGCAGCGTATTTTTGACTGCCAGCAAAAACGCTTCATTTGCAAAAACCGTCTGATAGTTCACCAGTCCGCAAAACTTCCCGGTGACTGCCGTCGTAAACGAGCGTCTCCCAACATCCGCAAACGGAAGCAGCACGAAAACAGATACTCCCACAAGGCTTGGCAGCAAAAACCCGATCCATGCCGCCCGCCTACTCGTTAAGATACAACGATATTTTCTGTGCAATTTCTCTGGCACCTTCTTCCACCTTCTTTTCTCCTCGTAATGCCTGCGCTCCGATCGTGATCACTTCATTTTTCAGGCTTTCCTCAAATACTACTGGCGTCTGCAGCGACTCCAGCACTTTCCTAAACTGCTCCAACTCCTGCTCCTTTGGCCATTGCAGCCCCAGAACCACCTGGCAGCCCTCACGGTCCTCTTCTCCTGTCACTAAGACCTTTTCCGGCTGCGGATCGGTCGTAAACGCCTCGTACGCAGACGCGTTAACCGGAAATCCATCTTCAAAATCCCGCCCTTGTACATCGCTTCCAAGCAGCACCCGGATAAAAGCCTCCGCCTGCTCCCGGTGCGCTGTATGCGTACTGATCCCGATCGTTCCTGTTGGTATAAACTGCATACCTTCCTGCCCGTTCCAGATCTGGTATTCCAAGGAACGTCCTTTTTTTCCCAGTTCCCTTTGCAGCGCTGTCATAATCAGAAAATCATGCATAGACGATACATAGCCGACTGTTATCAGCTGGTTTTCAGGAATCTGCTGTATCGCCCTTCCCATACCAAGCAGTACCTTCTGCGCTTCTCTGATTTCTTTTTCATAATGCCTTTGGATAAAATCCGTATACTCCCGGTGCGCTTCCAGCTCTTGGGCGTCCAGATTTTTCTGATCTGCTTCGTAAATGCGCTTTGCCTGCTCCAAAAAATCACGCAGCGCTTCCTGATCTACCTTTCCCTGTTCATCCAGCCAGGCATTGGCGCTTGTTAAGTATAGTTTTTCCAGTGTTTCCTCCGCCCAGTAGCTTCCCAGCACTGTTTCCGGCGTCGTGGAAAGTTTTGAAAGCTCTTCCGCCGTATCTGCAAGCGTGCTTAAGTCCGTAATGCCTTCTAAAATGCTGCCTTCTCCCTCGATCAGCGGAACTTGGTAACGAAATGGCAGCACGCACACACCCGCTGCATTTTGAAAGCCGTTTAAAATACCTTCGAAATAATCTCCAGTCTGCGTAAGCTCATCCGCAAGCACACTTAAATCCTCCAAAATCCCTTTTTCTTCGTATGCGTGCAGCGGCAGCTCATCCAACAGGATCAGATCCGGCCCTTCTCCCGCCAATAGCCGCGTGTTCAGATTTTTCACCGCATCCGTCTTTGTCATGCCGTCCTCTCCGCTCAGCCCTGTCTCAAACTGTACAAACACCTCTGGGTACTTTTTACGAAATGTGCTGATTGCCTGACGAATCGTTTCGTTGTCATATAGACCGTAGATCACAAGCTGCTCTTCCGGTACTGCCGGCGCTTCTTTGTCGTATGTATAAGCATAAAGCTCCCCATCCTGAAACAACACAAAAAAAGAACCGTCCTCATTTTGCAAAATATCCTCTGGCCGCTTGGATGGGTCGCCCAGGCTTGCGAGCGCCGCATCCACCAGCTCTTCCATCACGCTGCCGTCCTTGATATGCCCCACAAGCCCGTTGCAGCCAGCCAGGTACAGCATCCTGCCGTCTGTCCCATCCTTCCCCATACACAGCGCAAGTCCGGAGGTTTTGTCCGTCTGGCCTGCAAGGTAAGCATTCAGCACCTCGTCGTCTGCTTCCAGCTCTTTGCTTTTCAGATCATAAAAATAAACCTGATTATCCACAGCAGCAACTATTAATTCCTCATTTGCACAAATACCCTCAGCGGCGCCTTCCACTGTAAAGATCTGCCTGCACGACTCCTTCTGCGGAAAAATCTCATACACCTGACCTACCGTAGAAAGCGCAAACAGCCTTCCATCGGGAGTAAATACCGATTCACACAAATATTCTGCTTTTTCCTGCGTGTTCAGCGTAAATATCCGCATTGTCTGTTCCGGCTCCCGCAGGGAAAACGAAATGTATTTGCCATAAGTAACCCCGCTCGCATCCGTTTCTAAAGAATTGCAGGCAAGAAATACCTTCCCATCCACAGATATCGCAGCGCTGGAAAGCTCTATGATGCTTTCCTCCATCCACAGCTTTTCCAGCCCTGCAGCTGGTTTCGTCTCCCAGCTCTTTCCGTCATCCATGGATATGTTTACCTGAAATTTGCTCAGGTCCAAAAGAACCAAGCTTTTATCCGAAAGCCGCTGCATACAGCAGGGGCCGGAAAAATCTTGCGGCGTTTGGATCTGCGTCTCAACATATCTGCCCTTTGCTGCCAAAGCGTCCTGGTCATTTTGATCCGCGCCCTTCCCCTCTGATTGTCCTGCAGCGTCCTTTGACGATGCCGATATTCCACCCGCATCCGGCTTAGCTGTACCTCCTTCTGGTTTCGTGCATCCTGCAGTCTCTGTCAGAAGCGTCAAGATCAGCGCAGACAAAGCAACCGGATAGTTTCTTCTTTTCCACTTCGAATCCATAATATACTCCTTTCCTTACGATTGATGTACATAGATGCACGATAACACACGAAGCTCTAACCATTCTCTAAAAACATAAAAATGAAAACAGATGCCATTTTGTTTTCTCCTCCTGCTACAATAACCGTATCAAATCACAAAGACAGGAGGTACCCATGCGGATCTTACTCATTGAAGACAACCAAAACCTATGCGATTCCCTTTCCTTCCAATTAAAAAAAGCAGGCTATCTCACGGATACCTGTACTGACGGCGCAGACGCGTTCTACTATACGGAGCAGAACATCTACGACATGATTTTATTAGACCGGCTGCTGCCGCATATCGATGGACAGACGATCTTAAAGAAGCTGCGCAGCCTTGGCAATACCACACCGGTTATTTTTCTGACGGCGCTTGGGGAATTAAGCCATAAAATCGATGGTCTGGAGGCGGGAGCGGATGATTATCTTGTCAAACCCTTCTCCTTTGAGGAGCTTACGGCAAGGATCCGCTCCATCAGCCGCCGCCCCCGGCAATGGAAAAAGGAGGATATGTTTTCCTTTGGCGATATTACCTATTCCGCCGCCCAGCATTTGCTGACAGGGCCAGACGGACACTATACGCTGTCCAAAAAGGAAGGCGCCCTTTTGCGTATTTTTTTGCAAAATCCTGCGCAGACGCTTCCGCGCCTGACACTTTTAACAAGGGTCTGGGGCCCTGACGCGGAAATAGAGGACGGCAATCTGGACAACTATATGTATTTTATCAGGCGCCGGCTAAAAAGCGTGGGCTCTGGCATTGTTATCAAAACAGTACGCGGCGTCGGCTACAAGCTGGAGGATATATAATGTACAAGCAGGTCCACAGACGGTTGACCTTTGTATTTACCGCGATCCCGGCATTGATCCTTGTTCTGATGTCGGTAAGCTGCCTGTATGTATCAGAACAAGCGCTGTATGAAAACAGCTTTTTATCTTTTACGCAGGAAATGCACACGCTTGCGGCCAATCTGGAGCAGCGGACGAGCATTTCACATGAATTACTGGCAAGGATCAGCAGAAACGGCAGATATGACATTGCCTTGTACGACGACGGCGTTCCGCTTTCTTATACTAAGACGATATTATCTCCCAAAAGCCGGGCGCTTGCAGAAGAAGCGCTTGCGATTTATGCTCCGCCTGCATCGCGGCCGGCTGCCTTTGCAGCCGGACAAAACGGCAATTATTACGTTTGCTGCATAAAGACGCAGCATCCGCAGAGCTTGACAGCTGTGATCCTTCAATCCACCGAGACTTTCACAGAGCAGATCTACCGGACCCGCCTGCGCTATCTGCTCGTAAACGCTGTCGGCGTCCTGCTTTTACTTTTATTTGCATGGCACTACACGAAACGGCTGTTAAATCCGATACAAGAAGCTCAAAAAGCCCAGACAGCGTTCATCGCTTCTGCTTCCCATGAGCTTCGCACGCCGCTTAGCGTCATCCTATCGTCGATCTGCGCGGCAAAATGCGCGCCGCCCGAAGAGCAAGAACGCTTTCTGCAGGCAGCCGCAGCTGAAGGCCACCGGATGTCCCGTCTTGTCACTGACCTTTTGACACTCTCTCGCGCAGACAGCCATACCTGGGCATTTCGTATGGAGCTGACAGAGCTGGATACGCTGCTGTTAAACGCCTGTGAAACCTTTGAACCGCTGGCAGGCGAAAAACGGTTCCGCCTTTTCGCAGAGCTTGCAAAGGATCAGTTTCCGCCCTGCTGCTGTGATCAAGAACGCATCTTTCAGGTCATCGGCATTCTTATTTCCAACGCCGTCAGCTACGGCAGCTATGGCGGCTTTCTCAAACTACGGCTGGATCTGCAAAGCGGAATGTTTATCCTGCAGGCTGTCGATAACGGCTGCGGCATTTCCGATGAAGCAAAGGCGCATATCTTTGATCGTTTTTACCGTACGGATACGTCCCGCTGCGAAAAGGATCATCTGGGGCTTGGGCTGTGCATCGCACAGGAAATTGTAAAAGCGCACCATGGCAGCATTCAAGTATCCGATACACCGGGCGGCGGCGCTACCTTTACCATCCGTCTGCCGCAGCATTTACCTATACGATAAATATGCCGGCATTGCGTGAACGTTCACACAATGCCGGCACTGTTTCTACATAATCAGTTGTTTTTTAAAGAAAACCGTCCAATCAGCCCTTTTAAATTTTGCGCCTGCTCTGCCAGCTCTTCACTCGCCGAAGCGCTGTCCTGCGCAGTCACGGAGTTTGTAGAAACCACTTCTGACATCTGCTCAAAGCCTGCATTGATCTGCTCGATCGCAGCCGCCTGCTCTTTTGCCGCATCTGCAATTTCCGAAATGATATTTGTGATCTCTCCGGTATTGCTCACAACCTGCGACAGCGATTCCGCTGTTTCATTGACAATGCTCGTGCCGTTTTCAACGGTTTCGATCGACTTGGTGATCAATTTCGCGGTATTCTGCGCCGCCTTCGCACTCTCTTCCGCAAGGCTTCGTACCTCCTCCGCCACAACGGAAAAGCCTCTGCCGGCTTCCCCGGCGCGTGCCGCCTCAATCGCAGCGTTTAAGGACAACAGGTTGGTCTGCTCGGCAATATTCTCGATGTTTTTAATGATATCGCTGATCTTAGCGGAGCCTACCTTGATATCTGCCATGGCCTGGATCATAGACTGCATCTGACGATTGCAGACCTCCACATTTTCCTTTGCTTCTTTTGAGCGTTCGTTTGCCTTAACCGCATTTTCGGCCGTCAGCTTCACCTGATCGGAAACGCTTGTAATGCTTGCCGTCAGCTCCTCTAATACACTTGCCTGGTCTGTCGTCCGGTCTGCCAGGTTTTTCGCTCCCTGTGAGGTGCCTTCCGAATGGTCTGCCACAATATCCGCGGCGCTGTTCATATGCAGCATCGTCTCATTGAGCGAACAGATAATCGTATCAATCGATTCCTTTAAGCTGACAAAATCACCCGCAAAATCGGCTTCCGTCTGTATATCCAGATTTCCCGCGGAAAGCTGCGAAAGCACTCTTGTAATGTCCGAAATATACAGGTTCAGGCTCCGTACCGTATCGTTCAAGTTGCTGGAAAGTATCGCAAGCTCGTCCCCAGTCTTTAAAACCTCAACCGGTGTCTGCAGATCCCCCTCTGCAAGGCGTACCAAACGCTTCGTCACTAGATCCACCGGATGGATGATATCCTTGATCAGACGTTTCATCCATCTAATATTAAAGGCCAGCAGCAAAATGCCGATGATCGTGTTGACAAGTACGGAAATAACCACGCTGAACGTAAACTCGCTGTTCGGCGCTGTCATGATCAGACGCCATTCCTCATGTCCCTTTACTGGACAATATGCCGCAAACATACTTTTTCCGTTCTGGCGGTACGTAAGCGTCCCTTTTTCTTTACTGGCAAGTATCTTTTGAATGGCCTTTGCCTGCGACTTATACTTACGGTCTGTTTTCTGCAGCTCGATTGCGTTTGTTTCATCCGCGATCTTCTGCTCGTCCTTATGGAAAATAACCGTTCCATCTTTATTTACGATATAAGCATGGCCCGTTTTTCCAAATGTGATTTCCCCGATCTTGTCGTTTACCGACCCGACCAAGTCAACGATAAACACCGTCCCGACAATCTGGCTGTTGTTATAAACAGGAGCGCCTGAAATAATAATAATATCGCCGTTAATACGGTTGATGATCGGCTCGCCTACAAATACATTCCCCTTAGATGTCGCCTGAAAATGAAGCTGATCATTAAAATCAAAGTCCCCATAATTGGAATAACCCTGGCCATCCAGCTGCACAAAGCCTACCTCATCGTATGCGTTCTGCTCCCGGACGCCTTGCATTGCCTTCAGCTTTTCTTCCTTCGTTGCTGAGGGATCGCGGATCGTTTCCAAAGCGGCCACATTCATCGCGTTTACTTCCAGAGTATGTAATGTCCGCTCTACCGCAGAAGAGGTTGAATTCAATGCCACATCTGCCATATCATGCAGCGTACTGATATTGCTGAAATACATAAAAGCTCCCGATACAACGATCAATGCGATTACCAGCATCAGGAATAAACGCGTGACCTGTGAAATCAGACGTTTTTGTAAAGTCTGGTCAGAACCACGTTTTTCTCCGGTTCCTTTTTTTTTCACATTTGGTTTTTTCAATTTGTTCATCTTCAACCTCCCGTATTCATAATCATAAAATCAGAATATCATTTCGAGGGGCTGCTGTCAAGACACGCAAAAGCTCCTCTCTTCCCCTTCCTTTTATTCCCATTGTATTTTGCTGACAACTTCTGTATAATTGAACTATCACCTGCAGACCAGCACTGCAGGACAATACCTATAAATACAAGCATATACAGGAGTGTGAGATTTATGAAATTTAAATTTGTAGCAATACTGCTGGCTCTTTGTACTGCAGCAGGCTCAGCCGCCCTTCCTGCCTACGCGGCGTCTGATAAGACAGCACCGCTTGAAAACAGCGTATCGGCAGGCGAGCATACATGGGAAGATTACAAGTACAAAGTACTAGACGACGGCAATGTAGAAATCACCGGCTATACTGGCCAAGAAGCCAAGGTATCCATCCCGGAAAGCATTGACTCTCATACTGTAACGAGCATCGGCCCTAGCACCTTCCAAAAATGCACCAGTCTAAAGGAAGTCACGGTCCCAGAAGGCGTCACGGTCATCGGAGACTACGCGTTCGCTTACTGCAGCGGCTTAACGCGCGTAACGCTTCCAGACAGCTTAAAAACACTAAAAGAAGCGGCCTTCGGTGAATGCAGCAGCTTAGAAAGCATCACGATCCCAGAAGGCGTGACCGCTATCCCAGAATACGCGTTTTATGGCTGCACCCGCTTAGCAGAGCTTACGCTGCCGCAAAGCCTTACCTACCTTGGGGAAAATTCTTTTTCTGGCTGCGAAAGCCTTACGCAGGTTGTACTTCCAGACAGCGTAAAAAATATCGACTGGTCTGCCTTCGCAGGCTGTATCAGCTTAAAAAAAGTGACCTTCCCGAAAAATCTGGAAATTGTCAGCGACAATGCCTTTCAAGGCTGTAAATCGCTGGAAAGCGTCTCTCTCACAGAAGGGCTGCGCCAGATCGGACAGGGAGCCTTCGCAGGCTGCGAATCCTTAAAAAGCCTGGTACTTCCGGTAAGCACCAAAGAGATCGCCAAAAACGCCTTTTCAGGATGCAGCTCACTTGCAGCAGTCGATTACGCGGGCACGAAAGAAAACCGCAAAAGCATCCAGATCATCGGCGAAGGGAATACCCCGCTGCTTGCGTCTACGATCCGCTACGGAAACGGAACCTTGGAAACATTCGCTCCGAAAAAGGGCGCGCGCTTTACCTCTGAAGGCTGCACCTACCAGGTAAAAACCGACGTACATACCGTTGCCTTTGTAAAAACAGCAAGCAAGGCAGCCAAGCTGGTCGTTCCTTCCTACGTAACAGTCGACGGCATCTGCTATGACGTAGCCTCCGTAACAAAGGACGCCTTTCGCAACAACCGCAGCATGACAAAGATAACGGTAAAAGGCGGCATTACCTCCATCGGTAAAAACGCGTTTCGCGGCTGCTCAAAGCTGAACAAGATCGTCCTGTACACCGACTGCTTAGAATCCGTCGGCGCAAACGCATTTCAGGGCATTCGCTCTAACGCAGTTATTAAAGTTCCTTCCACAAAGACCGCAGAATATAAAAAATTAATGAAGAATAAAGGGTTAAGCAGCAAAGCAAAAATTGCTGTCATCTAAGAGTGGTTATGAGGGCTGCTGTTTCCTCCGCAAGTGCGGACAGCAGTCCCTTTTGCAGGCTGCACAGCCTTGTTTCCACAGCCGTTTACCCCTCTAAAACCTCGACTTTGCATTTATGCTTTTTTTGCTTTTTATCATAGGCAATGCCAACAGCCAGGATTCTGCCGCCGAACACAACTGTTTCTGCCGCCTTCCCATAAAAACGAAGCGCGTATTTCCGTTCCCGGATCTGGCGTATGGCCTGCTCTGGAGTCCCATCCACCTTTAATTCCAAAATCATACCATCTGTGCAGCTATCCGCTTTCGGATAAAAAATAAAGTCGGCATAACCGGTTCCCGCCTTGGCCTCCCTTTGTACATCATATCGATCTCTGGCTGACAGATAGGCCAGATTCACAACCGCCGCTAATTCTGTCTCATGGTTATAATAGAACAAAGGCGATTCTGTATCATGCACCAGCTCTAAAATCTCCGCCATCACTGCCGTATCTCCTGCCAGAGTCGCCTGCAGCATCCGCTCTGATTCCTGTGCCAGACGGTAAACATATCCCAGTGATGCTTCGTTTTGTATCACTTGGAAAAACCGTTCCATCAGCTCCTTATTCGGTATCAAGACCATTCCATTTTCAAAGCTTAAAAAGCCATATACAACCATTGCAGAAAAAATCTCATCCTTTGTTTTCAGCCGCATAGAAGCCGCAGCATATTCTCTTACTTTTACCGGCACCGGAATGCCTGCCGCCATAAGCGCAAGACTGTCTCTAACCGCGTCTACGTTTTGCCTGATATAATAAAAGATTTCATCATACGGCCCGCTGCTTGTCCAATAATTCCCAAGATTGTTATTCGAAAGCGCCACAACGACAGAACGCGGATTATACAGCCTTCCGCCTGCCTTTGTATCATATCCGTCATACCAGTCACGAAGCCCCTGCCTTGTGACCCTGCGCTCCTTTGTGACTTTTTGCGTATACCGCTCGTATAAAGCATCCACTTCCTGCTCCGTAAATCCAAAATAGGAGGAAAACCTTTCCTCTGAAGCCATCGTATATTCCACAAACATATTCAGCTCCGACCCGCTGGAATATTTTGCGATCGGCAGGATGCCTGTCATATATACAAAACGCACATAGGGACGGTCTTTTAACAGACTTCTAAGAAATGAAAGAAAAGCCATTTTTTCTTCCCTGCGAACATACGGCTGATGGAACAAAAAATCCCACTCATCCAGCACAAATAAAAAACGTGCCGAGCTATCCTGCGCATAAAGCTCCAAAAACGCGTCTACAGCCGAATCCTCCCGTTCCAGCCCCGCTTGCGGATAAGCCCTTTGCAGATCGCTGACCAGCCGCTTTTCCAGCCTTGTAAGATACTGCTCGTACGTCGTACATTGTCCGGAAACATCTGCAAACGAGAGCTGTATTACGTGATAGCGGTTTCTATATGCTTGATATGCGCCGCTTTTTGCAATCTTTAAGCTTTTGAAAATATCATCTGCGTCACGAGCCGAGCCAAAAAACGCCGCTATCATATTTGCCGCTATCGTTTTTCCAAAACGGCGCGGACGTGTAATGCAAATATAATGTGAGCCTTCCTCCACAAGTGGGATCAGCTCGCCTAGCATGGCGGTTTTGTCAACAAAATATGACTTTTTTGTTTCGCTTTTATACAAGGTATATGCGGCTTCACTGTCTAGATAAACACCCATACGCTTGTCGGCTCCTTCCCTATTTGTCCAGCTTTCCAGCTGAATTTTCTGTATTTATCATAGCACAGCGCAAGCCAGATTTCCACCGGAAAATCAAAAAAGGCCGCCAGGAAAGACCTCGCCCTCCTGACAGCCCTGCAATTCACCTGTTCCGTCCATTTGCCGTAAGTCCTTTTATCGGAACTTCTCCGGCACATCTTCCTTCGACTGCCATTTACGCATCGCCTCCGCAAGACTCATTCCCTTACTAACCGCGTCCTTACGCACCGCATTGACCGCCTGGATCTCTTTCATCCTTTCCCCGGTCAGCGTATACCCTTTCATCGCAGCTAATGTCGCGACCCATGCTAACATCGGTACGACGCAAAACAGCACGATAACGACCATATGCATCCCGTCCGCATACGGCGTATTTCCGTCCGGCAGCGTTTGGATACCGATCATCGCCACAGCTGCTCCCACGATCGTAGAACCGAGCGAGCTGACCAGCTTATCCACAAGGGAAAACAAGGTTCCCATAATGCCTGGGATATAGCGCCCGGAGCGGAACGTTTCATAGTCCGAGCAGTCCGCCACCATCGGGATCGGCATATCTGCCGTCGCATAATAAGCCCCATAACCAACACCGAAAAACACCACAAACAGTATCGAATACAGATTCGGCGGCATCAGGCTCAGGCTGACCGCCGGATTCCCTTCCTTCCAAAACAGCAGCAGCGCCAATACACCGACATACATTGCAAGCGCAAGCCCCGTATAGCGTACAAGCGAGGCTTTCTGCCCATGCCTTTGCGAGGTGCGGACCGTCAAAAGGAAAAACGGTACGGAAAACACGTACCCTACAATCATCATCGGCAGGTACAGCCCGCCATAATTGCCCATCATCGCCCCATACAGCATACAAAGCACCGTCATATTCGTCGCGATCGAAAATGCCAGCTTACACCCCGCACCTGCTACCATCAGCCGCTGCAGCTCCTTGTTTGCCTTGAGTATCGCTACATATTCCTTTAATTCCACCTTCTCCTGCGTACCGCCGACGCCAAAATATTCCGGGCGGTCCTTTTCCCAGATACCAATGACTGCTAAAAGTGTCAGCGCTGCTGATACCACAATCGCCAGTGGTATCATAAAATTAAAAAATCCCGCGCTGTTGTACCCGCCCAGCCGTTCACTTAAAATCGGCGCCAAAAACTGCACAAGCCCCATTCCGATCAGGCTTGCCACCGTGTTAAATACCGTAAACAACGGACGCTGGTTTGGATCATTCGTCAGACACGTCTGTCCCGAACGGGTACACGCCGTCTGAAACGTATATCCAATGACATACAACGCATAAAACAATACAAAGCAAGTATATTTCAGCCAATCCATATGCTCCGGAATGACGCGTGTCCCAAAATACAAAAGGACACTTGAGGCAATCATGATCACATTGCCAAGCACCATATACGGGCGGAATTTGCCGAATTTCGTCGACGTCCGGTCAATCAGCGCTCCGATCACCGGATCGGTCACCGCGTCGAACAAACGCATGACCGTCACCATCGTCGTCGCAAACATTAAAAACAAACCCAGAACCCCGTTCGCGTAATATGCAATAAAGTTCATGGTGAGGATATAGTACACATTCGTCGCTCCGTTGTTCATCGGAAACAGAACAAGCTGATAAAGCTTTGCCCGGTTCACATTTGTGCTTGTCCCCGCTTTCTCATTACTCATATGTGTCTATCCTTTCTTTTCCTTGCCGCGGCATAAGACAGGCCCCGTCCCGCCCTTACCGCGGCTTCCGTTCCTTTGAAACCTTTCCCAATACATAAAAAATAATCTGCAGGATCTTTTGAAACGATCCGTCCTTCCCCCAAATTCCGGATCTTCCATCCTGCCGCTTCCCCTTCTCCTATGGAAGCATGGCGGCTCTGCCATCAAACGAGCCTGGTTTTGTCAGTTGTTCAGGGATTTATAGGCTATATACTCCCTGTAAATATCCGTTTGCTTGAATTTCTGCTTTTTCATGATCCACAATACAAGAGATAACACGAAAAGCGCCCCAACTACGATACAGCCTGTCCACAATCCGTTTACGATCGCGATATTGCGCTTTTTAATCACCGTATCCGGCCCAATCCCGTTCATACCAGCGGAATTTGCGATAGAATACAAATTTTGGTGGCACGCTTCTTTCATAGCCGTTACAATAACCGGATCGTTTTTATATTTCGGAAGCTGCCTGGTCACATAAGGAAGCATCGCGTCAAAGGTAGAGACACCGCCTGCCATGATCCCATCCACGCCGTTTACATACGTCGTAAGCACATTATCCGTAATATTTAAACCTTTTTTACCCCATTCCTGTCTTACGATATTTGTCATCAGTCCCCGGTTGCCGCCAGACCAGATGGCACCCCAGCGCGTATACGCAACCATCAGCCCCGCGTCCGATTCCTCTACCGCAGCCTGGAAAGCCTTGAGATAAATTTCCCTGGCCGCCTGCTCGCTCAGCCAGACGCCAAGCCCAATACGGTCCTGCTCGCAGTCATTGAGCGCAAAGTGCTTTAATACAACGAAGATTCCCCGGTCTGTCATTGCCTGCACCTCGTACTTTGCCATTTGCCCTGCAAGGAAGCCGTCCTCGGAGTAATATTCAAAATTTCTTCCGCCGTACGGTGTCCGGTGCGTATTGCTGCCCGGTCCGTACAGACACGCGATTTCTGCAGAAATACAGTTGTTCGCGATCACCCTGCCGACCTCATACAGCAGATCGGTATTAAACGTTGCCGCCATCACATCCTCAGAGGTAAACGCGGTCGCCACAAGCGCCGTCTTTCCTTCCTCCTCGCCTGCCTTAAACAACGACGCGGTCAGCCCCTGCGGTCCGTTCTCATCACGAGTACCCGGCGCCTGTACCGACTCGATCGGC
Organism: uncultured Eubacterium sp.; assembly: GCA_910586225.1. GTDB lineage: Bacteria > Bacillota > Clostridia > Lachnospirales > Lachnospiraceae > Eubacterium_J. Next base: position 247,933 of record CAJUIL010000001.1, read on the forward strand.
ATCGTCCAATGGAACGAATCCCCGATCAAGGACACCATATCGTCAAACGAAAGCTGATCTAACAGCTGCTCCCACTTCGGATCATCATAAGCAAGCCCAATAAAGTCAACCAGCTTTAATCCGTTGTCCGCACCGAGCACCGGCATTTCCACTTTCTCATAGTCAGCCGCATCATACTGTACGTCCTGAAGCTTTGCCGTCAGACTTTCCGTCAGCGCAAGCTTCACTGACTCCGTCGGGAACGTACCTGTCCAATCGCTGCGGGAAAGATACGTAACCTTCTGCCCGTCCAGATCGCCGCTTAAATTGATGTCTGATCCGGACAGCTGGTTTTCGATCGTCGTTCCGTTCAATGAAGCTGCATAGCTTGTCGTATCCTGCCTTTTGTTTTTCCATTTGTAGGTCAGCGCTTTCTCTCCATCGCTGTCCATACGTCCGTCCGCAGCCTGAAAACCCTTTGCCGCCAAAATATTGTTGACCGCATCGTGTGCATCCGTCGCTGCCGTAAAATAATAATCCCCTTCATCCAGCATATACGTACCGCAGCCATAAGCGTCATAAGAAGCGATGTCACGCTTATTTACGCCGATCTTAAGCGTTTGCGACGCGCCTGGCTCCAGCATATCCGTTTTGTCAAAGCCGCAGAGTGCCACAGCAGCCTTTTCCACACCGTTTTCTATATCATAGGCAGTATACGGAGACTGTACATAGATCTGCACCGTTTCTTTTCCGGCATACGTATCTCCGGTGTTCGTCACCCTGACCGAAACCTCAAACTGATCGGTACCCTTATTATAAGCCACCTTCATATCACTGTATTGAAATTCGGTATAGCTCAGTCCATAGCCAAACGGAAACGCCACGTCTGCATGGTAATCATAATCCCCTGCGTTTCCCTGTTCCATCACAAAGTCCTCATAGCGCGTCTCATAATACTTATAGCCGACGTAAATGCCTTCCTGATAGACCATATACGTGCTCGCGTTTTTCGGAATCACGCCCTCCGCATATCCATCGTATGTGACCGGAACAAAGTTTACCATTGCAGGAGCAGAAAAATTGTTATAGCAGTACGTATCGACCAGGCTTCCGGAAGGATTGACCGCTCCGGACAGAATTTCGCCGACTGCGTCGATACCCGTAATGCCCACATCACCGATCCAAAGGCAGGCATCCACGCCGTACTTATTATCCTTTAGAAAATCCACCTGCAGCGCATTTGCCGTATTTAACAGTACGATCACCTTTTTTATCGTGCCTTCGGCCTTCATCGCTGCTACGTTTTCCATCATTTCCCGCTCATTTTCATCCAATGCCAGATAATTCACGTTTTTATAATCCAGATCGGCGCCTTCGCCGCCGACACGCGATAATACAACAACCGCTGCGTCTCCGTAAGAATTCACGGACTCCTTCACCTCATCCGTATACAACTCCCACGGACACTCCGCCGCTGTTGCAGACGCTGTCGCGATCGTGCCGCCGGTCTTACGCTTATACTGCTCGTCCAGCCCCAGATAAAAATCCCAAAGCGTCTGGTTCACTTCAAACCCCGCAATCTCCAGCGCGCCCTTTAGCGTATCCGCCTTCGACGCGTCAATATTGCCGGACCCTGTCCCGCCATAGACTAAATCTACTGAGGAAGTGGAAAAACAGCTTACCATAGCTCCTTTCGCCAGCGGCAGCGCATTGTTTTCATTCATTAAAAGCGCCGCGCCCTCCGCTTCCACCTGTCTACACAGGTTTTCGCCATAACGCACCATTTCTTCCTGCGAGTCAAAATCCATCTTGTGATAAATCGCGTTCTCGTCCTTGTTTTTGATATTATTGAATGTTCCGCCTACAAAAATAGAGATGGAATTATCAAAAATCGTACAAAATACAGCCAGCACGATCAAAATCACCGTAACCGGCGCGCTGAGAATGGTCAGTATCTTCCACGGCCTGGTCGCCCGTCTGCGGGCGCGCTTGTATTCTTTTTTCCGGGCCTTTGCATCACGATTTTTTTCCATATTGCTTCTCCTTCTGGCTGAGAACAGCCTTTGCTATACCCAGTTCTGGCTCTTTCCCTTTTTCACCTTATATTCCGGACGCGGCTGTTTCGTCTGATAAATAACGGCGCTGTCTGACAGCTTGCCCGCCCTGACCTCCAGATGGTTTTCCTTTTCCATCAAAAGCTTAAAGTGAAATGCGTGCCGTCCCTTCTTCGCCGCGACCATAATCCCATTGTTGTATAACGCTACCTTCTCCTGGTTGGAATACACCGTCACATCTGTCACCTGTCCCGTCCGGTATTGAAACCGCTTGCCGCAAAGATGCACAAACGGCTCATCGCTCCACCATGCCTTGTAAATGTAAAAACTGTCTTTTTTCACCTTGCGGTCAAAGGTAACCAGCCCCTTATGATTCATCCCAGGTTCCCCTCCCTGGTCTCTGGCATCTGCCGCAAAATCAAATATATTCCACACATACGTCGCCCATAAAAACGGATGGCGTTCGAAGCATTCCAGCATATATTCATGATACTTCGCCTGGTATTCCTCCGAATGGTCGCCGCGTCTTGGATTGCTGCTGTGCAGGTTCGGCATCCCTTCCGCGCCGTATTCCGAATAGCCCAGGCAGCGCTTCGGATATTTCCAGTGATAAAACTTCATAAACCAATCGTTCAAAAAAAGCCCCGGCACATACCAGCCCAAATACAGGTTCCACGCCACAAGATCCGTAATTTTGGACACCGGATGGAATGGATGGCACATCGCGTAGCACGCCAGTGTCGTCGGCCTGCTCCGATCCAGCTTTTTTACAAATCTCTGCAGCGCATGATGGTTGTCCAGCATATCCGCCCGGTGCTTTCTGGAAATCGTGATCTCATTTGAGATCCCCCACGTCACAATGCACGGATGATTATAATTTTGTACGATCAGCTCCCGCATTTGGAAAAACGTATTTTCCCTGCCGGACGGCATATGCGCGGAAATATATGGGATCTCTGCCCAGACGACCATGCCGTAACGGTCGCAAAGCTCGTAAAAATACTGATTATGCTGATAATGCGCCAAACGTATCGTATTTGCGCCAACCTCCCGGATCAGCTCCATATCCTGTTCCATCTGACGGTAGGAAATGGCGTTTCCAATCCCCTTCCAGTCCTGATGCCTGGATACACCGCGCAGCGGATAAGATACCCCGTTTAAGAAAAATCCCCGGTCTGGGTCAAACGAAAACGTCCGTATCCCGTAAGGGATATCCAGCTCGTCCAAAACCTTCTTATTTTGACGCAGCTGCGCGTTCAGCCGGTACAGATAAGGATCGTGTACGCCGTTCCAAAGATGCGCGTCCGCCACCTTCATCACCGCGCTCGTACCTTCTGCAGTAGCTACTGCTTTCCCTTGTGCGTCATACAATGTCAGACAGACAGCAAGCCCGTCCTTTTGCAGCTTTTTTGCTTTTTGGTTCAAATAAGAGCGCACCGTTACGATCCCGGTCTTTCCTTTTACATCTGCAGACACCATTACACCGCAGCCACCATAATGATCCAGATCAAAATGCGCTTCTGGTACGATCAAAAACTCCACATCACGATATATGCCGCCATAAAACGTAAAATCCGCAACCTGCGGATAGACCCTGTCGTTTTTGCTGTTGTCCACCTCTACGCGCAGCTCGTTCTCATCTTTTAAAAGCTTTGTGACATCTGCGCGGAACGTGGAATACCCGTTGTCATGCGTGCACACTACAGTGCCGTTTAAAATAACCCTTGCACTGGCATTTACACCATGAAACTGCAGATAGACCAGCTCCCCATCCCCAAACACGGGTTTTGGGACCGTCTTTTCATAATAACAAGTACCCCGGAAATAATCGTTGTTCCCGTCCTGCCCGTCAACAGCATTCCATGTATGCGGCAGGTCTATCAGACGTTTTTTCTTATCCTGATATGTAAACTGCCAGTTTTCCATCAGTTTTACGGTTCTCCTCGTTGCACTGTTCATAGCACTTTGCTTCTCCTTTCCTTTGTATTTTCAGCATACCCATACTTTTATATAATATCTGCCAAATAAAAAAAGGACTTTGCTGATTATTTATACATAATCTACAAAATCCTTTTCCGCTTTGCAACCCTTATTACCTAAGTGGTCGTTAAAGCATCCGATGTGGTCATCGGGATCGGTATCAGCATTAACAATGAAAAAAATCCGTCCTCCTCCTGGATCGTTAAAAATCCATGGTACTTCTTTAAAATATGGCGGATACTGCGCAGTCCGAAGCCGTGAAGCTGTCTGCTTCCCTTTGTCGTAACCGGAAGCCCGTCCTCATATTCCAGAGCACCTACCATCGGATTCGTCACATGAACTGCCAGAAGATGCTGCTTGCGGTAGATCAGCACATCAATCTGCCGCTTTTCCTGTTCCTGAAGCTTTTGCACCTCTTCGATCGCATTATCAAGCGCATTCCCAAGTATCGCGTACAGATCCACCGTATTGATAAAATCCATCTGGCTCCCGTCTGCCATACAAGAAACCGTAATCCCACGGTCCTTACAGTAAAGAGTCTTTTCTGTCAATATCGTATCCAGCACGACGCTGCCCGTCTGTATGATCGCCTCATACGTCATGATCGAGCCTTCCATCTCCTGCAAATACCGCTCTACCTCTTGTGCGCTGGCGTTGCGCATTGCCTGGATATGGTGCTTAAGATCGTGCACCTTTTGGCTGATAAACGAAATATTATCCCTGGAAAGCTGGTAATGCTCCTTTTCCTTTTGCCAAAGCAAGCCTAAGATCTCCAGCTCCTTACGCATTTCGCTCTTTTTAAACAACTCGTTCTGCAGATAAAGCACGATACACAAGAGAAACTGCACGATATACACGACAACCCAACGCAGATCATGAAAGCTATACTCCAGATTCCCTGGTACAAATACAACGATCTGAAAGATCAAAAACGTCAAAAGCGCAAGGAGCAGCTGTCTCGGCCCGATATTTTTCCTCCCCTTATCCGGGATCATGCGCCCGATCGAAAGCGCCACGATCAGATAGCCGATCCCAAAAATAAGCGCCTCCGTCACCCACAGCTGCAGCTGTCTGTCCCTCCAGTAATCCTCACCCATATGAAGGCAGACCAGATACCATTCATACATCAGCTGCCAGGAGCAAAACGCCCAGATCGCATAATAAAACGCCGCAAAAAAAGACAACATATGCCCGACATAGTTCATAATGCCAAGCAGCACAAATCCAAGCATCCTTGCCGCCATCTCAACCCTAAAATCAATATAGACATAATGGCGGTTGAGCACGCCGAAAAATACGATCATGCCCAAAAGCATAGCCGCTGTTTTCTTCCTGCTTCCTGGCCTTGCCTCGATCGAATGTACATAAAGCACTCCGCTCAGCAAATACGCGGCCTGCATGATCCATCTGCTTACCTGTTCAGCCATAGCCATACCCCCTGCCTGTGAAACCTGGCTGTCCTGCTTTCCTGCAGGAACGTCAGCGATATCCTCCTACGTACTCTGTCAGCGCTTTGAGAAACGGCGTGCGGTTGCGCCTGCTGATTTCCAACTCGTATTCCCCGACGACAACCGTATTCTTTTTTACCTCAGTTACATGACGCAGATTCACCATATACCAGTAATTGCACTTTACAAAAGAGTATGCCTTGAGCATCTGCTGGGCGCTCTGCATCGTTCCGCGTACCTCAAAAACACCCTCTTTTGTATAATAGTACAGCATCCGGTTTTGCACCTCTACGTAGTAGATCTGGCCGACCTCCAGCTTTTTCACCCCGTCCGCAAGCGTCAGCATGACTTGGCGCGGCTCTCTGGAACGGCTCCGCTGCAGGGCCCGTGACAGCCGCATCGAAAAATTAAAATAGCTGACAGGCTTTATTACGAAATCCAGCGCCCCAACCTCATAGCCCCGGATCGCAAAGCTGGCCATATTGGTAATAAATACGATCACAACGTCCTGGTCTGTCTGGCGAACGCATTCCGCCGCATCCATCCCATTCATGTCCGGCATATCAATATCCATCAGTATCATATCATACACTGGCTCATATCCGTCTAAAAGCTGCGCCGCGCCTTCAAACGCAGACACCTTAAAACGGACGCTCTTTTCCTCCTGGTACTGCTTTAAAAACTGCTGTATCTGCTCCGAACATTCCTTTTCATCTTCTACAACCGCGATGTGGTACATACCGCACCCCCTCTTTCCCCAATACAAGCCATTCAGATACCTTTTATGCTGCCTTTTTTTCTTATCCGATGCCGCTGCGGCCTTAACGTAAGCTCTGTAACAGCCATACCTTCCCGCTGGCTCAGTACGAATGCCACCGCATCCGCAACCTCCTGCGGCGTTAAATACGTATCCGGCTCCTCGCCTTCCCTAAAATCCGCATGGCGGTAAAGCCTTGTCTTTGTCATATCCGGACAAATCGTAACCACCTTGAGCCCATATTTACGCGATTCCTCAAACAGGCTGGCCGAAAAGCTGGCAAGTCCGGCTTTTGTCGCGCCGTACGCACAGCCATGCGGGTTCGTCTGCTTTGCCGTAACCGACGCAATATTAATGACAAAACCGGCATTTTTCTTAAGGCTGCGTAAAAGCTGCTGCGTCAGTATCATCGGTACTTCCAAATTTACACGTACAAGCTCCTGAAGCTTCCTAGGATCCAGATGCTCATGCAGGCCGTAATAGCCGACTCCCGCATTATTGACAAGCACCTGCACCTCGTACTGCGCCGCGATCTGCTTGACCTGCGCACAAAGCTTGTGCGTATCTAAAAGGTCGCAAAAGACCGGATGCATCCCGTCTTGCTGCCACACCGATCCATCCGCAAGCTCTCTGACGATACCGAACACCTCATAGCCAAGATCCCTCAGCGTACGGCTGACCGCCAGCCCGATACCAGAAGAAGCTCCGGTAATAATTGCTGCCTGCAGCCCGCCGCAAGGACATTTCCCTGTTTCCTGCTTGCCTGTCTGTTTCATTTATGACCGTCCTTCCATAAAAATATCCGCTCCTGCGGCAGCCAGCCCTTCAGCAGCGTCACAAGCTGCTGCTCCATTTCCTGCATCAGCGCGTCCGGATAATGATAGTATCCGTCCTCCAGCTGGTACGGAAACCATGCCGCCGCACTATCTGGCTGTTGGCGGCGCATTTTTTTTAAATAATCCTGTGGCATACGAAACGATCCAACGCTGACATCCGTCAGCTTTTGGGCCGGAACAGCCGCAAAGACCTGCTCCAGCATCTCTTGATAAGCTTGCTGCCATTTTCGGACATATATCATCGGGTCAAAACAAAGCCGTACCGGAAATCCCGCGTTTACGGCCGCTGCTGCACAGTCTGTCCTTGCTTTTAAGGAAGGCGTACCCTGTTCGAAGCGTTCCACAACTGCCTGAGGCGACAGTGTGAAAGCATAGATTACATTTGACAATGGCTCCTGATTTTCAAATATTTGCTTGTTTGCACATTTCGTCCTAATTTCTATCGTGAGGCGCTGCGGATGCTTTGCCGCAAAGCGGCTCCACGCCCGCACATAGCCTGTCGCCTGCTCCAGCGCAGGCAAATCCGTATCATAGGATACGCACAAGTACATCGTCTGCGTCTCCAGCATCCGCTCGACAGCGGCAAAAATATCCTCCAGATTGACAAATACTACTAAATTTGCAGACGGATACATCCCTTTTAAATAACAGTACGCGCAATCATACACACAATTCATCACGCACGAGGTATAATAAAAATGCTCGTTTCCAAAGTTCTGACAGACTGGGGAGCCCTGATAGATCAGGTTCCCCTCCTTGGCAGCCAAAACCAATTTCTGCGAACGATGCTGGAGCGTGTAATTTTGCCTGCTCCGGCAAAAGATATCTTTATAATGCCCGATCTCAATGATCCTTGCTTCTTGATATCTTGCCAATAGCTGCTGTGTGCGCGGATGGTTCCTGACCCTCTCTTCCACATAGATATGTGAAACAAACGGATTAAAGTAATTGGCGTTTAAGTTCTTCAAAGCACTGTTTCCCTTCCCTTTTATCCTTACACGGAAGCCTGCGCTCTTCATACAGCCTGCGTACAGCCACCTCTGCATCCACTCCCGTCAGCGCCGCATAACGGAGAAGCTGGTCCAGCGTATGCTCCATCGTTTTTGAACAGTGCAGATCCCTGCCCAGCTGACAGGCCCATTGCTCCCCTTGTTCCTGCGCTTTTCCACACAAATCTGCTGCCCCTTGTGCATCCTGCGCAAGCTGCAGCAGGCTTTCGATCAGAGCTGCTACAGGCTTTGCATGAAGGCCGGCAAAACGCCTGACTGCCGCATGGTTAAGATTTTCGGTGTCCCCGTTGTCTGAAACGATCTTGAAAAACAACATCTGGTGCGGTGCGAAATAATATGCGCCCGCCTGATACAAAGCGGCGCCTTCCATATCATACAAGCACACACCCACGCTGTCCATATCCTCCAGCCTTTGGCAGCAATCTTTGTCTATGCTGCACCGCTTGGGGATCATGCCCGTTACAAGCTCCGCCTCTTCGAATCTATGACAGTACAGCATATCCGGATAAAACGTTCTCCCGGTTTCCCGTTCGGTCAGCTTATGGATCAAAAAGCCGCTGCCCTGCGCCTGTGTACCAGCACAAATACCGATATTCAACAAAAAATCATACGGCCCTGGCGGACGCTCGGTGCATACGCTGCCAACTGCGGCCGCAGCCGCGATTCCTCCGGTTCCCGTTATTGTCAGTAAAATATTGGCTGCTTCACTGTAAAACTGCTGGAACCGGATACGACCGGACAGCTTTTTTAAATGAAACTGCATAATGAAAGGCTGCGCCTCATCGTAGAAGGCTGTAAACAGATAGATCATAGCTTAATGCGTCGTCCCCATCGCCATAGAAATATCCTCTTGGTTTTCCACGACAGCCAAAGCCGCGCATTCCAGACCCTTTGCGATCGACTCTAACGCCATAGCAGGTGTTCCGTTCGGTTTGTCCACAGTCTGGCCCATTGCAAACGGAACATGGATAAATCCACCGCGTATTCCAGGATACTTCCGGTTGATCATATAAAGCAGCGCATACATCAGCTCATTGCATACATAGGTGCCCGCTGTATAGGACACAAACGCCGGGATCCCGTTCTCTCTCATTTTCGCAACCATCGCTTTTACCGGGACCGTTGCGAAATATGCCGTATCCCCATCCTCCTGGATCGGCACGTCAATCGGCTGCCTGCCTTCGTTGTCCGCAATGCGGGCATCCTGATAATTGATCGCCACCTTTTCCACAGACATTCCAGAGCGTCCTCCGGCCTGTCCGACACAGATCACCACATCTGGCTCATGCAGCCGGATGCCTTTCTCCAACGCTTCTCCTGCTTTTCCAAAAACAGTCGGCACCTCCAGCTTGATGATCTGCGCGCCGCCGATCTCATCCGGCAGCAGCTTCACAGCCTCGTACGCAGGATTGACCGATTCTCCGCCAAAAGGGTCAAATCCTGTAAATAAGATCTTCATAAAAGTCCCTCCTTGATCAAATAAAATCCAAAGCATCTAAATATAAATATGCGGTTCTAAGATCATGATCTTGCCTTGTTCCATGATCATCTGGTTATCTACATAAATATCCGCGTGATACGCCACAAGATCGTAATGCCCTACCGCGTCCTGTACGCCGCCCAAAGCAATATTCCGGCCAAATCCGATATGAAATGTGCCGTACGCGGATTCGTCCTCAATATAACAGCGGCCCAGACAACGCGCATAAGTATTCAGCCCGATGCCAAATTCCGAAGCGGTAAGCATCCGCTGATCCTGAAAGCGGCTGATATATTCCCGCAGCCTTCTTCCGCTGGTATTATTTTCAATCTCCATAATCCTTCCACCGGACAAACGGATAGCCACCGGACTTTCTACAAGGCCGGTATAGCCCATCGAGCCATCCAGTACAAACATCCCCTCCGCACTTGTCTCCACGATCGGTACATAGACTTCCACGCTTGCAGAGGAAAGCCCCCTTCCATCTCGACAGCAGCCGTTGAAATATCCGGCCCTTCTGCCCTTGATGCCCAGCCGCAGATCTGTTCCGCGGGCAGTTTGGATTCGGATGCTGCTGGCGGATGGAAAATAATCCAGCATCGCAGCCGCCATGATCTTGCTTTTTGCCGTATCCACCCGCAAAAAATCATAAGACAGCATGGAGCTGCCGTCGCTTGTGCTAAGCGGTAAGGATAGGAAGCGTTTCCTGCGGGATACCGCCCGTTTTACCGCTTTTGTCGTGATCAGGGAATATTCCGCCGCGCCGATAATGACGTCATACGCGTCAAACGCATCCTCCCGTTCGTTAAAATACGCGCCCACATACATCGACAGCTCCTCCAGCAGCAGCGTCTCCACATGACTGCTGATCCGCCCTGCCGCCTGCCGCAGCGCCCGTGCCTCCGCCTGATAACGTCCGCTCGTAACGATCAGCAGCCGTTCTCTGCCCCGCAGCCGCACCCAGTCGCGGATAACGATCTCTGCTCCCTTTTGTATGTTCATGGCCCGGTTTATTTCAGAACGATCATCATAACGATCTGGATGACGATCATAACAATCGCGATCGGCACTTGGTTTTTAATAACGCCGAACTGCTTTTTCATATCCAAAAGCGCCACCGGCACCGTATTGAAATTCGCGGCCATCGGCGTACAAAGCGTGCCGCAAAAGCCGCACGTTAACGCAAGCATCCCGACAACTACCGGATTTGCGCCATACGCTAATACAAACGGCCCACCGATCCCTACGGTCATAACCGTGATCGCAGCAAACGCATTACCCATAATCATTGTAAACAGCATCATCCCAAGCGCGTACACGATGATCCCCGCATTGACATTTCCTGCTGGAATAATACGCTCAACCAAAGAAGCTACCACATCACCGACACCCGCAGCGGTAAATACCGCACCCAGGCAGGCCAGCAGCATCGGCAGCATGGACAGCGGCCCAACGGTAGAAAGCATCCGCTCAGAATCGTTCAGCAAGACCATAGGCGTATTCCGCTTATCAAACAGCATCAAAAATACCGCCGCTACAAACACGCCGACCGCCACGCCGTTTAACGCGCTAAAGCCTAATACATTCGTCGTTAACGCAGCCGCAACGGCAACAGCGCCGATACTAAGCGCCGGGATAAAGATCTTCATCCCGATCGAAGCAAACGCAGCCTGTGTATCCGCCTTGGTCGGCATATCCGTCCTGCCCTTTTTTACCTTATGTAATATCGCTGGTACGCACATCACAAGCACCAGCACACCGTTTACCACATTCGGCAAAAAGCGTCCGAGCGCGATCAGGATCCCAAGCACAAACCAGAACAAAAAGGTACCGCCCCGGCTTGGATTTTCCTTATCCCGCAAATTTTTTACAGCCGTATAAATAACCATCAGACCGATAAAAATATAAATGATCTCCATCAGCTTGTTGCTCATTGTAACTTCTGGATCGAAAAAAAAGCTCATTTCTCCTCCTCCCCGGAAAAGCCGGGATTTTTAGTCATATTTTTTCAAAAGCCGCTTATCCTTCCAATAATAATAAATGATCGTAAGCACTGTGGCAGTAATGCAGACCGGGATCTCAACTGCCGCCAGCGAGCCGAGCTCCACCTCATAGCCAAGTCCAGCCAGCGTATTCTGCACCAGGATCGCTCCAGAGCCGCCGACAAACAACACTTGTCCAAAAAACCACGTCACATTTTCCATGCCCGCAGCCATACCCTTTAGTTCCTCCATATGCTCTTCCCTTGGCTTTTTCCCTTTTGCCGTGATCGCGCCTTCCGCCATCGGCATAACAACCGGACGAACAAAGCCCGCCACTCCGCCAAAGCCGACGTTAAACGCCGCAAATATCGCACGCATCACACCGTAAATACCGATCACAAGACCGGATGTCGCTCCCTTGAACTTACCGATCAGCGCAGCCGCAGCCTCCCGCAGTCCATTGCGCTCCAGCGTTCCAGTAACAAGCATGATGATAATAAAAATCGCCATATTCCGGTTCGCGATAAAATTGCTGCCGAGCGTCTCCAACAACTCGACTGGGCTAAGCCCGCCAACCAGCCCGGTGACCAGCGCAGCCGCCACGATAATGAAGATCGAGTCCAGCTTCAGCATAAATCCAACGATAACGATCACAATCCCCAAAAGCTTTAAGTATTCCATTTTCGTTCCACCTTTCATCATTTTGGTTATTTTATGTTATGACATACATAGAAACTGCTGCGATGGCTGATCAGCAGGCAGTTTTTAGATGTTGTCAAAATGAACAAATTTGAATTGCGTGTTTTTGTATTTGAATTGGGTGATTCCGTGATTTTATACAAAATGATATAGTAATCATAATAGAAAAATGGCAGAATGTCAAGGTTTTCAGTTGGTTTATGGGTGTAATTGTTTTGGTTTTTTTTTTGGGGGGGGATGTGCGGGGGAATGGCCTCTCGGACGCTGGCTGAGGAAAGCGGCCCTGTCTCAGTGTTCCGGGTTACAGAATATAAGAAGCCCTAAGTATTCTGCGGCAGGCTGTGGCAACGGACGGGTGCGGCAACTAGTTCGCTCTTGCTGACGCAAGAGCTAAAGTGTGCCGCTTGGCTTCGCCCCTGGTTTTTTAGCAGAATACTAAGGGCTTCTAATATTCTTTCACAAGTCACACTGAGACAGGGCCGGTTTCCTCAGCCAGCTGGACTTCTTGGGCGATTGTGATTGTTTTTTGTGATTGCTATTGATGGATAATGGGGGAGCTCTGTTGGATTTGTGTTTTGTAGGACACCATAGACCCTGTAATAGTTATCTGGATCGGTGAGGTTAATCCTTCAGCTTTCGCTCTGCTAAATTTCGAGCATTAGCTGTATATGCGACTGATACTACTCCTGCTAATCTTGGGCATTATTTTGTTCAAACATTACTTAAGTTAAATATTTCTCATTATTAGCATAGTCATAAAGCAATCTTGTTACTGCTGAAAAAATTTTAGAAACTTTAGTTTCCCAATTAGAAAATTCTTCTGCTGTTACCCCTGCGCGAAAATTTCCATGGGCTATAGAGTTCCTTCGATTAACCAATGCATCAATGTCTCTTTGGCAATCATCGAATAAATTTGTGGGTAATCCTATTTTATATAAATTCTTCTGCAATACTATATACCATAAATTAGCCTGAATTATTCACGGAATAACAGCATTAACTGCTGAAACCCGCACAGTTACTGT
>CAJUIL010000002.1 GCA_910586225.1 uncultured Eubacterium sp.
GAGCGCTTTGAAACCACAGTGTTTTCAAGGGCTGTGAGTTTCCGAGAGTACTCTAATATATAATGGAGGGATGCAGCATGAATGAAAGGATAGAATGCGTGAGGATACGGTGGATTGAATTTGAAAATTTAAAAACAGGTCTTAAAATCGAAAGGGTAAATTTTAACCAAGACATTACGTTGCTGGTTGGATTATCTGGTGTAGGGAAAACGCAAATTCTTAATGCGGTGGAATATTCATTGAACCTTGCGGTTGATAAGGATGTAATTATGCGTCCTTATCGTGTCGGGCTGGGTATTTTGGTTCATGATGATGAGTATGAATGGTTTTATGAAATTAATGAGATAGGTAAAGATGAATTAATTATCAATGAAGAAAGCGGGTATGAATTTTCATTTGAAAAACTTTTGTGTAATGGGAAAATTATTTTTGAAAGAAAAAATGAGAAGGTAAGTGTAATTGGATATGATAAAGTTCCACAGCCAAAAAAGGATGAAAGTTTAATTTTGCAATATTCAGAAGATGAAAATTTTGAGAATTTGATTTCCGGGATTCGCAAATTGTATTCTGTAGAAATCGAATTAGCAGTTAGAGGCGGAATACGGAGTGAGAGTTTTAGTCGCTTAAAGTCTAAAGTGATAGATACCATCAAAAATGAAAAAAATGTAGATTTTAAAGCATTTAGTCATCTCCCGGTGGCATTAAAATTGCATATTGCAAAAAGATATTATCCTGAATTATATATTAAAATTTTTGAGGCCGTGAAGGAATTATTTATCGAAATTGAAGACATAGATGTAGAGGAAGATAGCATAAGGGAAATGTATTTGGTATCCGTTCAAGTATATGGCAAAAAACTATTACAACATGATATTTCAAATGGAATGTTAAAAACGATATATTACATTGTTGAATTGTTCACAATGTCGAAAGATTCTCTAGTGCTAATTGATGAATTTGAAAATGGTTTGGGAGTAAATTGCATTGATTTGCTTTCTGAATTAATGTTATCAGAACGAAATGATCTTCAATTTATTATAACTAGTCATCACCCTAAAATTATTAATGCTATTGATAAGGATAAATGGAGAATTATTGATAGAGATAATTGCATAGTAAAAAATAGTGGTAGTTCGGACTATGGGATAGGAAATAGTCAACATGATGCCTATTTCAATTTGATAAATAGATGGGAATTTGAGGGAAAGATATAATGAATTTTTATTTTTATTAGAAGATGAGGCGTGTTTCAAATGGTGTTGACAAAATATAAAAAAAGAGCACACAATCCCTATCCATGTTAAAATAGAAGTGATAACATCATAACGAAGACGCATATTTATATATGACTATGAAGCAGGCGGGGAGATGATACATATGCAGTTGTTTTTATTTGAGTGTAAATTAATTGCAAAACATAAATTATATGTTTTTTTCTGCTTGGTTCTTGTATTTTTATTTGTACTCATGGCACGGCCTTTTTCTATGGGGAAAAATTTAGAACCATTAGATGAAATGCATGTACTTGTTCATACTTGTGGCCATGCCCCTGGGTGGCACAAACGATCATGAAGGCATAACTTTCATATTTTGCTGGAAGATAGTACGAAAGAATATATAGAGAATGAGTATATGATGCAACTGATAGAGATTAGTATGCATAAAGAAGAAATTGATTTTTTGCAGCAGCATGCACGTGTGGAGGTGTCCGTCACACAGAAAAATGCGATGCAGCAGATGATTCAAAAAGTGCTTCGTGCAATAGGTAATGGAAGCTATACAAGAGAACAGGTATTATCATGGGAGACAGAAATCTTTCAAAAGAAGCCAATTTATTTAACCCGTAAGGAATTGGATGAAATACTTGATGAAGTAAATGAACTTCCTGGTGGTTATACACATTTCAGTGAAGACAATAAATATGGCAACTATAGGGAAGCATGCTATGAACAAGGCGGCTATAATCAAATTTTTCAAAATATAATCGAAGGTAAGAATATTTCAAGGGTGTCGTTATCAGAAGCGGTAAAAAGATATGATGCAGAAGTAGAAAAGACATTCTATACGGGTATGTTTGCACCGTATTTATGCGATAAGCTTGGAAGGATACTTTGTCTGTCTGCTTCTTTTGTGCTTGCAGTTTTTCAGATATGTTTATCATCGGGGACAAGAGACATGTTAGCAATGCGGTCAATTTCAACAATAAAATTTTTAGGAATCAAATATGCCAGCATGGTTTTTACGAAGTTTTTGCCGGTTTTTCTTTTAATAGTGATTACAAACATAAAAGTATGTTTACAGGGAATGTAATGACTTCTGAAAGGAGTATATCGCATGGTGAGCATTAAAGACTGGGTAACTGGCAGACTGGGTTATAATTCCGAAAATAACAGGTATAGGCTTCTTATATCTGATTTATGGGAGCATGATGGATTTCATTGTGGAGAGGGATTACAGGTTAAGATAGATGATAAATGGATTGATACCCGTATGGAAATGGGGATTGATGGAAAATGGTATTTAGTGGAAATGCCATATTACGGAGATTTAGAGCACATACAGGCAAGGATTATGTAGTGGGTGGAAAAATAAAGTGCCTCATATTGAGACGGAAAGGAAAACGTAATGAAGAAAGTTGACAATAAGAACTGGAACTGGAAAATTATTGCAGAAGAAAATGGAAAACAGGTATTTTCTAATTTCTGTCCGAATGAAGCAATAGGGGATATATTAAAAATTATTGCTATCGTCAACAAAAAACAGTTTATACCTGATGAAGCAATCGTTGAGATGTTGAAGAAGCTTCTTGAAAAGCAGATTATTATATCAAAAGAAACGATTTCCAATCTTACCGGCATGAGTGAAGAATATATAACGAAAATTCTATCGGGAGATATAGAGCCTACAGAAGCAAAAAAAGTGATTGCTTTAACTGAAATAGTTGCAAGATTATGTATTATGCAGTAATAAAGAGTACCGATATAATATCGGTACTCTTTATGAAGATACCACACTGTTTTTTTACAATACTACCTTCGATAAACAAATGTGATGTAGGCTTCTGGAGAAACCACAAATTTATTTCCGGCGGCGTCAGTGGCAATGCCAGTCAATGTTGCTTTATAAACAACACCGTTACGCAGACCCATACCTGTTACATCTACAATGTTGCTTTCTGTACCGACACCAAATTCAGAACATAATCCGGTACCTTTTAAAGCACCAGTTGAATATGTGGTAACGGTTACTTCTCCAACAAAAGTATATGGGAGAATGGTTGCAGGTTTTACGCTCCAAGCGACATATTTTCCAGAGGACATATAATCAATCGTGCTTACTCCACCATTACCTTCAATGGTTTTGTATGGTGCAATGCCGTCTTGGTTTTCTACTGCAACAATATCCATACCAAAAACGCCACTTTCGGTACTGGATTCCGTTTCAATAGGTGATACTTCTGCAGTTTCCGCAGCAAATGCTGTAACATTGAGTGAAAGTGCCATAGTAAAGGCACATACTAAAGATAATAATTTTTTCCATTTTTTCATGGAAAACCACCTCACTTTCTCTACATTCCGTAGAAATAATATAAAACAAAATGTTACAATTAGAATTATAGCACACTTCGTTGAAAAAATAAACTATATTTTTAAATCTGTGAACAAGCACCATTATTGCATTTGTGAGGCAAAAACCAGCTGAAGCTAAGGAAGAAAAAGTGAAAAGGCGGGGAAGTGTATATGATATTAAGCGTAAGCAGAAGAACGGATATTCCCAACTATTATTCCGATTGGTTTGTCAATCGGATAAAGGAAGGATTTGTATATGTGCGAAATCCTATGAACGCGCATCAGATCAGTAGAATAGAATTATCGCCGGATGTTGTAGATTGTATTGTATTTTGGACGAAGAATCCTGCGAATATGATGGAAGGGTTAGAGCATCTGCGGGAATATGCATATTATTTTCAATTTACGCTTACAGGCTATGGGAAGGATATGGAACCAAACCTTCCAGATAAAAGAAAAGAGTTGATACCAACGTTTCAAAGGTTGTCTGAAAAAATAGGGAAGGAAAAAGTGATATGGAGATATGACCCTATTTTGCTCAATGGCAGATATACGATGGAGTATCATTTAAAGGCATTTGAAGAAATAGCGCATGAGCTTTCCGGCTATACCGAAAAGGTAGTGATCAGTTTCGTTGATTTCTATACCAAAATACAACATCATATGAAACAGCTTGGCGTCAGGCAGATGACAAAGGAGGAAATGATCACGCTGGCACGAAGCATGGTACAGAGTGCGGCCAAATATCACTTGGGCATGGAAACCTGTGCAGAGCAGATCGATCTCCAGCATATGGGCATTTCGCATGGCAGTTGTATTGACAAAAAGCTGGTTGAAAGAATTGTCGGTTGTAAGCTGTCCGCTGAGAAGGACAAAAATCAGCGAAACGACTGCGGATGCGTGGAAAGTGTGGAGATAGGTGCTTATCACACTTGTCTTAATGGATGCAGGTATTGTTATGCAAATTTAAATGATGCTATGGTACGGGAGAATGTGAAACGGTATGATCCATATTCGGAGCTATTGTGCGGATGCTGTGCGCCGGATGATAGGGTTACGGATAGGAAGATGAGATCATGGAAAGATATCCAGATTAGTTTTGGATGGTGAATCTGGAAATGGAGGATAAAAACAATGGCAGACCAACAGGTTGTTGATGCAATGTGGGATGATTCCTTTTGTGCTGGACTTTGTAAACAGCTATAAAGCTATAAAGTCTGCATTTGCCCCATACTACACGACGACACTTCTCTCAAATTCTGTTACACCAAATGCGGTTTATGATTTAGAAGCGAAGATAGATGCCTATGCAATTTTTGATCCGTCAGATATAGAAGCAGCGACTGACATTTTATATTCACAGAAGGTTACTGGTAAGCAGAAGCAGCGGTTGATCTTTTTTCTCCAAAAGAGCAAAAAGCTGCTGGAGCATTACGATTATCGTACACAAAGGGAATGTGTTTCGGTAATGCGCAGCTTTGTGCGTTTCTATGAGTTTTTGCTGCAAGTATCAAGCTTTGAAGATACAGAAATCCATAAGAAGTACCATTTTATTTCTTATTTGCTCTCTTACATTAATATCAAGCAGCCGGGCGCTGGATTTAATCTGGATGGAAAAATTAAAGCCACAAATTTTGTGCAGAAGAAAGGTGAAGAACATTCTACGCCGGGATTGGCAGCAAGTCCAGTGATCAAGCTTCCGACAGCAGAACATTTCGGACTTACGGAAGATAAAGAAAAAAGGTTGTCTGAGATTATTGATGAAATTAACAGCCGCACTGGCAAGAATTATGACAATGATGTTGTGGTAAAGGCGATGCTTCAGATACGGGATATTTTAATGAAGTCCGATAGGCTGAAAACAAGTGCGAAAAATAATACACAGAAAGACTTTGAATTTTCATATTTTGATGACATTGACGATGCTCTTATCGAGGGGCTTTCTCAAAACCAGGACTTCTTTTCCTTATTGTTGTCAAATGATGAGATGAAGCATCAGGTGCTTGGTATTTTCTCTGGTGAGATATATGAGAGTCTGCGAGAAGCTAAGTAAAAGCGGTGCATTACAATTCCTGAAATGGCCTGTAATAGCCCATGTTTCAAATTGATTTTTCATGCCGCGGTGCTATACTATAGCTAAAGATACGCTTTGTGACGCAGGATTTTAAGGACCGGACGCTGTTTCATAACCCAGAGTGGACGGCGGAGGTTTTTGTCAATCTGTTTGAAAATGCGATCAAGTATTCGCCGGCAGGCAGTCAGGCGGAAATAGGTGTGCAGACTTATGAGCTATATAGTGTAGTGCAGGTGAGCGATCATCGTATCGGTATTTCTAAAAAGGAGGTAGATAAGACAGATACGTGCGGATGGACAGATCACTTGTAAGAAAACTGTAAGATTTTTCTCCACACTTTTGTAAGGTTTTTTTACTAACATCATAGCAGGCGAGAAAAGGAGAGGACAATCAAATGAAAAATGGACGCGTACTGGTTGTGGACGACGACAGGGAAATTGTAAAGGCAATCGCGATTTTGCTGGAGCAGGAAGGATATGAGGTGTTTCGTGCTTATGATGGAATGCAGGCGTTGGACGTACTTGCGCGGGAGCAGGTTCAGCTTGTGCTGATGGACGTGATGATGCCGAGGCTGGACGGGCTTTCCGCTGTGATGAAGATCCGTGAGCGGCGGAATATTCCGATCATCGTATTAAGCGCGAAAAGCGAGGAGACGGATAAAGTGCTGGGACTTTCTATCGGTGCAGATGATTACGTCGCAAAGCCTTATAATCCTGCGGAACTGGCTGCGAGAGTCAAAAGCCACCTGCGCCGTTATATGAGCTTGGGTGATATTAACCACAGTCTGGCGGACGGGGAACTGCGCAATGGCAGACTTGTTTACCGGACACAGGAGCATATGCTGTACGCGGACGGAGAGCCGGTGCGACTGACAGCGACTGAGACGAGGATCATGGAGCTTTTGATGCGCAACCCAGGCAGGATTTTTCCGGCGGAGGAAATATACCGTCGTGTTTGGGAGGAAGAAAGCTTTGCATCGGAGAATACGGTCATGGTGCATATCAGACGCATCCGGGAAAAGATTGAGCTAAATCCAAAGGAGCCAGAATATTTAAAGGTGGTGTGGGGAATTGGATACAAAATGGAAAAAAAGGAAAATCATTGTTAGCTTTGCAGTATTTTTTCTTGGCGTCAGTCTGCTGATCTTAAACGGTGCGGCGGTGGCGGAGCGTCTGTTATTTACGTACAGCTGGCGCGTGTCTGGAGTGGCTGGGCTTTTCAACCGTGATTATCAGGATACGGCCGGATTTCAGACGTATATGCAGGATATGCTGGAAGATTTGCTTTCGATGGCATCTGAGGAGGGGCTGTGGGGCCAGGGGAAGGAACGTTCGGACGCTTATCATGAGGGCATCCGCAGAAATAAGAATGTGCTGTACCGGGTGGCGCGTACAGACAAGCAAGAGCTGTATTCCAACATGGACGGTATTTCATGGGACGATAGCCAAAAAAAGCTTCCGGACGGCTATAATTTTTGGATGGTTTTTGACGGCAAAAAAGTTACGGCGCAAAAGGACGGGCAGGAGATTTCCATTTATAAAGACGGGTACTATCAGGAGGACAGCCAGTGGTATGTGCCAGGATACCGGAATTTTACAGTGGATGACGATTGGGAAAATATCCGCGTTACGATGCTTGCAGCGAAAGATCCGGTCAGCTACTCGCATCTGGGAAAGCAGGGGTATATGCAGACTGGAACCGGCCTGTACTACCTTGCGCAGAATGTCAGCGAGGATTACAGCAAAATGCGCCGTGCGCTGGCCGGTCTGGCGGCGGGGGCAGTTTTCTTTGTGCTGTCACTGGCGCTTTGGAAAGAGAAGCGGGCCGCGGATGTAAGGATCGCGCGCTTTCTGGGAAGTGTTTGGTTTGAGCTGCGCCTGCTTGCGTTTTTGATGTGTGTGGTGGTATTGTCAGGGATAGGATACGAAGGGCTTGGGTTTGTGTATTATGACGATACGGAGGCTGTTTCTGTTGAGGGCGGTGCAGATGTAAGAGGGCTTGAGGATGCGAAGGGAACGTACGCCCTGAGCGAGGAGCAGGATGTGGCCGAAAGCGACGCATCTTGGCAGGAATGGGATATGCGGGCGGGAACGCACGGAGAATGGCTGGAAGCAACGGCAGAGCAGGAAGATACGGATGCATTTTGGACAGGGTGGAGCTCGGCTGCGAGCAGATGGCGCAGTACAGGAAGGGCATTGCTGTCTTGCCCGCTTTTGTTTGCTGGATGGTTCTGGCTGCTTTACCTGGCCGCTTTGGATGTACGCAAAAATCGCCGGCGGATGCTGGAAGGCTGCATCAGCAAGTTTTTGCACAAGGCGCAAACGGCAAGCCTGCGCCAGCCGTATGCGGTGCAGCAGGTCAGGCGTTTCCGTCTGGCAGCCGCGGCAGGCATTGGAGCCTGTGCGGCGCAGCTGGTGATCACGCTGCTGCAGGGCGCTGGAATCGCAAGCGGAGCGGAGGCAGCATCAGCCCAGTGTTTGATACTGGCAGCGCTGTTTGTGGTATTTTACCGTTGTCTGTCGCGGGTCAGAGCGGAATCAGAGGAGATAGACCTGCTGGCGGAGCATATCCGCGCTGTGCAAAGCGGCGATTATGCTGAAAAAGAAAAGTTATCAGAGACTTCTGGCCTGCGCCCGCTTTCTGACAGCCTTTCCCAGATCCGACAGGGGATGGAGCAGGCGGTAGGGGAGCAGCTAAGGAGCGAGCGTATGAAGGTGGAGCTGGTGGCAAATGTATCACACGACCTTAAGACGCCGCTGACCTCGATCATCAGTTATCTTGCGCTTTTAAAGCAGGAAGAGGAGCTGCCGGAGCATATACAGGATTATATCCGTATTTTGGATGAAAAGGCAGAGCGGCTGAACAGCATCGTAAAAGATGTATTTGCTGTCAGCAAAGCGGCGTCCGGGCAGCTTCCGGTGGAGATCAAGGAGCTGGATTTCGGAAAGCTGCTGCGCCAGACGCTAGCGGATATGCAGGAGCAGATCCAGGCAAGTACCATGACGGTAAAAACGGAGATCCCAACAGAAGCGGTGCTGATTCAGGCGGATGGGTCAAGGATGTACCGGGTATTTCAAAATCTGATCCAGAATGCGCTGTCGTATTCGCTGGATGGGTCGCGGATCTTTGTAGAGCTTGTGAAGGAAGGCGGCTTTGCGGTAGCAGATATTAAAAATATTTCACGTCAGGAGCTACGTGACGGAATAGATTTTACAGAACGGTTTGTACGCGCGGATGAAAGTCGTACGGACGGCGGAGCAGGACTGGGGCTTTCGATTGCAAAGAGCTTTACAGAAGCTTGCGGCGGCAGATTGACGCTGGAGACAAATGCAGATCTGTTTGTCGTCAGGGTGAGCTTTGCCTGCAGCGAAGCAAAGCCGCAGCAGGAATAACTCCGATAAATAAAAAGGGACAGGCAGTATCACGCGATAACTGACTGTCCCTTTTGCAGCGTAACAGACGGAACGTTATCGTCTGCTGCAACTACAAAAAACACGGTTCCTATTAACGGAAGCTTTTTACCCATGCGATGAGGGAGTCATGATATACATTAGCTTCCACATCTCTTCGCATTTGATCTGTTACAGGGCCATTCTTTTCCATGATCGCGAGAATCGCTTCCTGAAGGCCGGCGATCTTTCCTTTTTCAAAATCCTCTGAGCGAGCTGCGGATTTTGCGTTGTTTGTTTCTGTGAGATTGCTGGAAGGAGCAGCGTCAGCCTTTGCAGGCTTGTCCTGATCCACAGCAGCCTTTGCAGCGCTTTCGCCAGTTTTTGCAGGTTCATCCTGATTTGCGGCACCTTCACTGGCTTTTGCAGACGCATCCTGATTTGCAGCGCTTGTTTGTGCGGCAGCGCTGTCTGCTTTTGCGGACTGGGCCTGCTGTGCATCCGTTTGCGTTGTATTGGTGTCCGTACAGGTGGTTTTTGCTGCGGACGGAGCTTTTGGCGCGGCGGCAGCTGGTTCTGACACAGCAGATGCGCCAGGATGAACGGCTGCTATCGTATCCGGGGTAACCGGAAGCCAGATATCGCCGCTGTTTGCTTTTACATTCACTACGATATTTCCGCCGTTGACAGAAACTTTTTCGCCAGACAGGGCGCCGATATATTCTGCGGCGTTTCCTGCGCGCAGCGTCATTACATAGTCACTATCATCGTTATTTACAGAAACGATGACAGACTGTCCGTTATAATTTCTAGAATACGCGTACTGGCGGTTTGTCAGCAGCAGCTCCTGATAATCGCCGTAGGAAAGCGCCGGAGTATTTTGACGTACATTTCCTAATGCAGCGATCAGCCGTGTATACGGGTTGTTCGTTACAGCGTCCGCATAGTCAGACAGAGAAAGCGCCGGACGTAAAGAATCGTCGGAAAACCGCTCTTTCTTTCCTTCGATGCCAAATTCGGAACCGTAGTAAATGGACGGAACGCCAGGAAGCGTATAAAGCAGGATATGAACCGGAGTAAAGTGCGCTTTATTGTTCAGCTTTGTATAAATACGCTCTACATCATGATTGTCTACAAAATTATAAAGCTTTAACCCGTCTGGACGGCTGCCGCCCATTTCATATAAACGTTTGACCGTATGTGCGATCTCAAAAAAGTTGTGGTCATTGTGACCGGAATAAAGCGCTTTATGCAGGTTGTAGTTTGTAACGGAATGCAAAGTGCCTTCATTCACCCAGCGGGTATAATCTCCATGGATCACCTCGCCCATCAGCCAGAAATCCGGTTTTACTTCGTTTGCCACATGGCGCAGCGCCTTCATATATTCAAAATCCAAGACGTCCGCAGCATCCAGACGGATCCCGTCAATATCAAATTCGCTGACCCAGAAGCGGATCACATCACAAATATAATCCCGGACTGCTGGATTGTGCTGGTTCAATTTTACGAGCAGGTTATAGCCGCCCCAGTTTTCATAGGAAAATCCGTCGTTGTATTCATTATTTCCCCAGAAATTTACATTACAGTACCAGTCTTTGTACTGCGAGCCTTCCCGATTTTTTTTAATATCCTCAAAAGCAAAGAAATCACGTCCCGTATGGTTGAAAACACCATCTAAAATAACCCGAATGCCCTGCTCATGGCATTTTGCCACAAAGTCGGTCAGGTCCTCGTTCGTACCGAGACGGCTGTCCAGTTTTTTGTAATCCGTCGTTTCATACCCGTGGCCGACAGATTCGAACAGCGGGCCGATGTAAACGGCGCTGCAGCCGATTTCTTTGATGTGGGAAATCCATGGGATAAGCGTCTGCAGACGGTGCTGCGGCGCACCATAGGGATTCTCCTTTGGAGCTCCAGTGAGTCCCAGTGGGTAAATGTGATAAAACACAGCTTCATCATACCATGCCATGTGGAAACCTCCTAAATATTTTTAATTTTTTGTAAATGCTGACAGATCTTGCTAATTTTGCCATCGGGTTTTATTTTAGCATGAAAAGGGGGGATGTTCAATATTTTATCATTTTAAATTTGTTGTTGTGGGGGTTTTTACGAGGAGGGAGGTGGGAAATATCCAAATAATCACCTTGATATCATAGCGGCCTTTGCAAACAGCATTTGTATAATATTCAAAATCTCATCAGACGCTAAAATTTCTTTGATTGTAATTTCAAACTCGTTTTTGTTATTGCAAATATAATCAGGATTGAAAAAACTGCAGTCATCCTCAAAACTTTTTCCCAGCGTAATAGCTAACGGAACACTGTTTCTGTGACCTCCAAACAACATCTATAAGTATAACCATTTTACGTTCAGAAAGCAAATATCATCTACCATATCTATGCATCGCCAAAGAAACCCAGCGTCCGAAAGGCCACTCCCCCACAAAATAACATAAAACTTTTTTCATGGAAAATACTGGTTCATCTAGCATTTATCTATCAATTTGTGTTAAAATAAAAAAACGAAATCAAAAAACCAAAATTAAAGAATCAAAAAAATAAAAGAATAAATAAAAGAAGGGAAACACCATGAGCTCAAAAAACCATACAAAAGCAAACCACCTTCTCGCAAGACTCTGTTCCATACTCATCCTATCTGCGATATTCATGCAGACACTTACCGCATACCCGCAGTCTGCCTACGCGAGAGGGACTGGGGGTATCAAAGGGAACAACCTGCCAGCAGGCTACGTGACAGATCGTCAGATGAAGCTGGCGAATCCTTGGACAGGCACAAATGAAACACCGTTATTTGATGTAATGCGAAAGGCGCAAAACGGTCAGAAGGTTACGATTGCTTTTATCGGGGGTTCTATTACAAAGGGTACGATGTCCAATGGTACCAGGGATAAGAGCATGAATAAAAAGCTGACCTACGTGGACTATTTTGCAGACTGGTGGTACAAAAAGTTTCCTCGTGCAGACCTTCGCTTTATCAATGCCGGTATCAGCGCGACAGATTCTTATCTGGGGGTGCACAGGGTACAGAAGGATGTACTTGATAAAAAGCCGGATCTGGTTGTCGTGGAATTTGCGGTAAACGATAAAAAGACCGCGTATCATAAGCAGGCTTATGAAAACCTGATCCGAAAAATATTAGGCTCTCCGACCAAGCCTGCTGTAATGCTGTTGTTTATGGCAAAGCTCAATGGCTGGAGCTGCCAGCTGCAGCAGTCGGAGATTGGCAGGCATTACCATTTGCCGATGCTTAGTTATGGAAATGTAATGAAAGATATGATCCAGCAGGGTATTTATACGATGGAGGAGCTTTCCGGCGACGCCATCCATCCATCCGCGCTGGGCTACGCCGTTGTGGGAGAGATTTTAGTGCGGTATCTGGAGGAGATTGCGCAAAAGGCGCTTGGCGAAGCGGCGTATTATAAGACGCCCAATTCTTATGTAACGTCAAAAAAATACGAGAACGGCAAGGTACTGACGTGCAAGGACATAAAGATCAAGAAAATGGGTACATTTGAAGAAAGCAGCAAGAGCAGCGTTTTTCCGCATAATCTGACCTCCGCCAGCGGAAGCGGGGATCTGACGTTTACGGTGACCGGGAAAAGTATTGGTATCGTGTTTGCGCAGCAGATCAACGGCAGGGGCGGGCAGTTCGACGTCTATGTGGATGGGAAGAAAACGGCGCAGATTGACGCGGATAATTCCGGCGGGCGGCATAATAAGCCGGGCGCGGTGCCGTGTTATTCGTCGAATACGAAAAAGACGCATACGGTTCGTATTGTAAGAAATAAAAAGTCGAAAGGTCAAGCACTTACGATCTATGCTGTTCTTGTTTCGTAACAGTTCAGGCAGGTCTTTGCACCCTGCTGCAAAGACCGTAACAATATGATTCAGGAGTGTAAAAATCCCATCGCGAAGCGATTTTCAATGGATTTGTGCGTTTCATGAAACCATAAAACTAACGGTTGCCACATCGCCTGTTTTCTGCTATAATTTCTCCATATATGGTCTTGCATAGCTGTATAAGGATAGTTGTAAGATCAGATAAAAATTGTGTTAGAATGCCATTGTACTGCAAGATCAGTGGTAAAGGTATGAAGGGAATGGATAAATTATGGCACAGGGAAAGAAGTATAAGCTGGGTGAACTCGAATTTGAGACAGAACAGGAATATCGGGAAGCTGCCGCAGACCTGAAACGCATCAAAGGGCTGGTGGACAAATACAATGTGGAAGATCCGGAGCAGGCAAAAAAAATACTTGCTTCGATTCAGGCACATCCGGATACGTTCCGGTCGCCTTACGGCCGTAAATTTGTGGCAAAGCTGCAAAAAGCGGCGGGGCTGGCCAAAACAGCTGCAGCGTCAGCTGGTGCGGGTGATGATAAGGCAGCGGCAAAAAGAGCGAAAAAGGAAGAAAAAGAAAAGCGGAAACGCGAAAAGCAGCTGGCTAAAAGCGAAAGCAGAAAAGCAGATGGCGGGCAGAAGGAAAAATTTCAGATTTTTACACCGCGTAATTTTGCGATCGGTGTTGTGATCGTGGCGTGTGTCGTTGTGTTCAGCATTTTTGCTCCACGGATGTTTTCTCTGAACAAAGGCGGAGACAGCAATGGGGATATTCGGCGTAATATGGTGATCGCTTATGCAAAAAATCAGGCGGATCTAAAGGCGAATCTGTATACGTATTACTTTAACGTCGTTGGACAGACAGAGGAGGAAGCCGAAAAGGACGCGACAGAAGGGCTTGGCAATTATGTGATGGATCTGTCAGACCGTACGGTCAGCACGATGACAGATACGGAGATTTCGGATATTTATAACCGGCTGGTAGAAGGCGGGGATATTCAGAACAACAGTTTTGTAGAGCCGGCGGAGATTACGGTCTTAAAAGATAAGCTGCTGGCAGCAGGGCTTTCCGGCAATTCCGGAAACGGCCTGGAAGGAGAAACGGCAGTGGAAGCGGCGATCAACAGTATGATGGATTACCAGCACCGCATCTATGCTTCTTTGTGCCACAATTATTCGCTGCTGGGAAATGCGATAGAAAATCCGCAGGCTTATGCGGATGAAGATATGAGCAAGATGTTCGGCGAGGTTATTTTTGATTATAATATGACGATCGATGACAAACAGAGCTATTTTGACAGCTTCAATAAGCGTGGGCTGATCAAGGATAATCAGGTTGTACGGTTTTCCGCAGATCCGACGGTGTATAACCTTCCGGAGCTGACACCGACGATCGAGGTTTCCTTTATGGGAGAAGAAGCAAAAGCCTATGAATGCAGCATGATCAGCTATGCGCCTGCTTCCAGTGTCTTTTATGAGATTCACGCAGGCAAAAAGAGCGGCTATATCTGTATGCGCAACAATGGCGGAAATACGGATTACATTCAGCTTGGCGATACTACGGTAACGGCGCAGGGTGATTTTATTATGGCGGTCGGCTCAGAAGTGCAGACTGGAAGATGGTTTTACAATCAGCAGAATATTGGAATTTTTATAAACGGCGATACAAGCAGCCTCATTAGCTATGTGCATGATCTGACCTATTAACTTTGATCTGACAGATCGCTTGCATATGCTGTGAGCCTTGGTGCAGCAGACCGCTTGCATAGGATCGTGACACGGCATAAGAAAACCCCCGCAGGAATCTGTGGGGGAAATTCGTGTGTCATTGCAAAAACTAAACGGCAGTCCGGCGGCTCTGGGATTCTACCGCGATCCGGCGGACGCGTGCCAGTGCGCTTTTTACAGGAGCCAGAGATAGGACAGCGACCGTAAGGACAGCCTCCGGTATCAGGTACATTCCGTTATATAAAAGGGAATAGATCGGTACGCTCATGTTGTAATCTGCTGCATAGGATCCAAAAAAGATCATGCCCGACAAAAAGGCAAAGAAATATCTGCCAAGTACGGCAACGATATAACCAAGCAGCAATCCGTTTTTCTGCCGGTAGAACAGACCCGAAAGGCCAAGTGCGCCGAATGCCAGAGGATAATCCACGATTACCTGCGGCAGCGTATAAAAAATTGGCTGTAGGATAAACTGCAAAAGGCCGTAAGCAAGCGCTGTTGTAATTCCGATCTTCGGTCCGTACCAGTAGCCGATGAGTGAGACAAACAGCATACTAAATAGTGTAATAGAGCCGCCCATCGGAAGGTCAGCGAACTTTATCATCGAAGCAACGGTACCGAGCGCCATTGCGGCAGCCGAACATACAAGCTGTTTAGCAGTAATGCCTTTCGTGCGCTCCTGCTTGGGACGCAGCAAAAGCGCGGCTGCGATCAGAGCAGTAATGACTGCGGCGACGGCCAAAAATCCGGTATTGGAAAGTGTAACTGCATCATAGCCCCACGCATCCTGGGTGGGCGCTGTAAAATAATGAAACATCATTGCATTCCCCCGCTTTTGTAAATATTTTTTTGTTTCTGAACAGTTCAGACTATAGCATATTTGCGCGTGGAGTGCAAGGAGTTTTCGAACCGCTTATCAGGGAAGGAGATAAAAAAAGAATCGATGTATCTCATAGCAGGGCTTGGCAATCCGACCAGGCAGTATGAAAAAACAAGACATAATATTGGATTTGATACGATAGACCAAATTGCGGAGGAATATCATATTTCTGTAATGGATGTGAAATATAGATCCTTGTGCGGCTCCGGTATGCTTGCAGGACAAAAGGTGCTGCTGCTCAAGCCGCAGACGTATATGAACAACAGCGGGGAAGCGATCCGTGCGGCGCTGGATTTTTATAAGCTGGATCCGGCTGAGCAGCTTTTGGTTATTTATGACGATATCAGTCTGGAGCCGGGAAATATCCGCATCCGGTTAAAAGGAAGCGCCGGAGGGCACAATGGAATGAAAAGCATTATTGATCATATAGGAACGGAGGTGTTTGCCCGTATCAAGGTCGGAGTTGGCGCGAAGCCGGAAGGCTGGGACCTTGCGGACCATGTGCTGAGCCGCTTTTTCAAACAAGAGCGGGAAGACGTGGAGGAGGCGCTAAAGGACGCCGTTTCGGCAGCCGCGTTGATTGTAGGCGGGGAAGCTGCAAAGGCTATGAATGATTATAATAAAAAGAAAAAGTAAATGTAAATGTTATTTTTTGTTATCAACAGGGGTAAGAAAGCATGAATGCATTTATTGAGCCGATTCAGGCCATGACGGAATTTCAGGAAATCCGTACCTGGCTCCGGGAAAAGTCCGGGTCCGGCATTCTGGAAATTACCGGGTGTATTGACCCGCAGAAGCTGCATTTAATTTACTGCCTCAGCGGGGACGCGTACAGCAGGCTGATTGTTACGTTTACGGAGCAGCGTGCGCGGGAGTTATGTGAAGAATATCGTTTTTTTGACCGGAATGCCCGTTATTTTCCGGCAAAGGACATTTTGTTTTACCAGTCGGATATCCGCGGAAACGAGCTGGCGAAGGAGCGGATCCAGGTTTTGAAAATGCTGGCGGACGCGGATGGCTGTACGGTCGTTACGACGTTTGACGCGTTGATGAACCGTATGGCGGAGCCGGCTGGATTTTTATCAAAGCTTCGGACCTTTCGGGTCGGAGATACGCTGGATATGAATCAAATGCAAAAGGATCTGGCACTGATGGGCTACGAACGCAGCTATCAGGCGGAAACGCCGGGACAGTTTGCGGTACGCGGCGGGATTTTAGATATTTATGTGCTGACTGAAGAAAACCCATACCGGATCGAGCTGTGGGGAGATGAGATCGATTCGATCCGAAGCTATGAAGCGTCCAGCCAGCGGTCGATCGAAAATCTGGAGCAGATCCAGATCTGCCCAGCGCAGGAGTTTTTACCGGATGAAGCGCAGATCCGTGAGGGACTCCGCCGTATACGTGAGGAAGAGGGGGCGACGACGTCCCGGCTGCGCGGCGAGAGCAGGACGGAGGAGGCGCATCGTCTGAAAACGACGGTAGACGCACTGGAGGAAGAGCTTTTAGAGCTTGGCGCCAGCGATAATCTGGACGCTTATCTGTCTTATTTTACCGAACAGACCGTATGCTTGTTAGATTATTTTGATCTGGAGCATACGATCGTGGCATTGGACGAGCCGGCACGGATCGTAGAGCAAAGCGCGGCGGTTGAGACGGAATATAT
The DNA here is from genome assembly GCA_910586225.1 of uncultured Eubacterium sp. Lineage (GTDB taxonomy): Bacteria > Bacillota > Clostridia > Lachnospirales > Lachnospiraceae > Eubacterium_J. The sequence goes on from CAJUIL010000002.1 coordinate 17,168, forward strand.
CGACAGTATGCAGCAGCGGCTTGAAAAAGGCTATATCCTGCCTGGGCAGGTGGATGCGCTGTTTTGCGCAAAGGAGATATTTGCCAGAACAGAGCGCCTGCGCACGATCGCGTTTGCCACGCTGGAGTTAAGGCTGGCGGAGCTTTCGTTTTGCGGAGTTTATCCGCTGCAGACCCGTACGGTCAATCCGTATAACAACAGCTTTGAGCTGTTAGTAAAAGATCTGCAGCAGTATAAGAAGAAAAATTATAAGGTGATTTTATTATCTGGATCTCGAACGAGGGCGCAAAGGCTGACGCAGGACCTGGCGGATGAGGGGCTGAACGCGTTTTATACCGAGGATTATGACCATATCGTAAAGCCAGGTGAAGTAATGGCGCTGTATGGAAAAGTAAAACGCGGCTATGAATATCCGATGCTGAAATTTGTCGTTATTTCGGAAAGCGATATTTTTGGTGCGGAAAAGAAGAAAAAGAAGCGCCGTCATGTAAAAAACGGAGAAAAGATAGCAAGCTTTACGGATCTGAGCGTAGGCGACTATATCGTGCATGAAAATCATGGTCTTGGCATATACCGCGGAATCGAAAAGATCGAAGTAGAAGGTATTGCGAAAGATTATATAAAGATTGAATATAATAAGGGCGGCGTGTTGTATATACTGGCTACACAGCTGGATATGATCCAGAAATATTCCGGGGCCGGGGAGCGCAGGCCAAAGCTCAATTCACTTGGAAGCCTGGAGTGGAAAAAAACCAAGACAAAGGTGCGCAGCGCCGTCAAAGAAATTGCCGGAGAGCTCGTACAGCTCTATGCCGCAAGAGAGGGGCAAAAGGGATATGTATACGGCCCGGATACGGTCTGGCAGCGGGAATTTGAAGAAATGTTCCCATTTGAAGAGACAGAGGATCAGACAATGGCGATCGAGGCGACCAAGCGGGATATGGAAAGCCCGAAGATCATGGACCGCCTGATCTGCGGGGATGTCGGCTATGGCAAGACAGAGATTGCGATACGGGCGGCTTTTAAAGCGGTGCAGGAGAGCAAGCAGGTCGTCTACCTGGCGCCGACGACGATCCTAGCCCAGCAGGTGTACAATAATTTTGTCCAGCGGATGCAGGATTTTCCGATTGCCGTTGGGCTGCTGTGCAGGTTCCGCACCTCGGCGCAGCAAAAAAAGACGATCCAACAGCTCAAGCAGGGGGCGGTGGATATTCTTGTCGGTACGCACAGGGTACTTTCCAAAGATGTGCAGTACAAAGATCTCGGACTTTTGATCGTCGACGAGGAGCAGCGCTTTGGCGTGACCCATAAGGAAAAGATCAAAAAATTAAAGACAAATGTAGATGTTCTGACGCTGACAGCGACGCCGATACCGCGGACGCTGCATATGAGTCTGATTGGCATCCGGGATATGAGCGTGCTGGAGGAGCCTCCGGTAGACCGCGTGCCGATCCAGACCTATGTTATGGAATATAACGAAGAGATGGTACGTGAGGCCATCGTACGGGAGCTGGCCAGAGACGGCCAGGTCTATTATGTGTTCAACCGCGTCAACCAGATCCAGGATGTGGCAGCCAGAGTGCAGAGCCTTGTACCGGATGCGGCTGTCGCGACTGCACACGGACAGATGAAGGAGCGGGAGCTGGAAAATATTATGTATCAGTTTATCAATGGAGAGATTGATGTGCTGGTATCGACGACAATTATTGAAACAGGATTAGATATTTCGAATGTAAATACGATGATTATCCAGGACGCGGATAATATGGGCTTGTCCCAGCTGTACCAGCTGCGCGGACGGGTCGGGCGTTCGAACCGGACGGCGTATGCCTTTTTGCTGTACAAGCGGGATAAAATGCTCAGAGAAGTAGCCGAAAAGCGTTTGGCTGCGATCAAGGAATTTACGGATCTGGGAAGCGGATTTAAGATCGCTATGCGTGATCTGGAGATCCGGGGTGCGGGCAACCTGCTCGGCGCGCAGCAGAGCGGGCATATGGAGGCAGTCGGATATGATCTGTATTGTAAAATGCTAAACGACGCCGTCAGGCAGGCAAAGGGTGTTTCAGCCGCAGAGGATTTTGAGACTTCGATCGATGTCGATATGGACGCTTTTATTCCGCCTTCCTACATTCCGAACGAATACCAAAAACTAGATATTTATAAGCGGGTGGCAGGCATTGAAACGCAGGATGAGGCAGAGGAAATGACAGAAGAGCTGCTCGACCGCTTCGGCGATCCGCCGCGCTCGGTCTGCAATCTGTTAAATATTGCCCAGGTAAAGGCAAAAGCGCATCGTGTTTATATCAAAGAAATTACGCAGAAGGGCAAAACGCTGCGTATCGTGATGCATGAGCACGCCGAGATCGAGACAAGCAAAATACCAGAGCTTGTCAAACAGTATGACGGCAGGCTGACGTTTACGGCAGTCGGCAAAAATCCGGCGTTTACGTACAATCTGATGAAAAACAGCCGGGACGCGAAAAAAACGGATGTGCTTGCGCTTCTGACCGGGCTGACAGAGGAACTGGCAAAGATCTGTATCAGCGCCTGCAGCGCGGTTTTGTGAAAAAATAATGAAACTTCTTGCAGATAGCGTTTATTTGCACTATAATAGTCCGGTGGCAACAGGTCAGAAAACCGAATGGTTGTATGAAATAATTCAGGAGGCGGTTGATTTATGAAATTGAAAAAAATAACAGCAATGCTGCTTGCGGCGGCAATGCTGACATCGTTTACAGCTACAGGCTGCGGCAATAAGGTAAATGTTCAGGCGGCAGCGGCTACCTTGGACGGAAAAGAAATTTCCATGGGTGTCGCGAACTTTATGGCGCAGTATCAGGCGGCGCAGACGGATCTGTATTTTCTGGCTTATTATGGGGAAAATATGTGGAACTCGGACTCTGGCGACGGAACGACGATGACGGATTCTGTAAAAGACAGCGTGATGGAAAATATCCGTGAATGCTATTTGATGGACGCGCATACAGCGGATTATAAGATTGAGCTGACAGAGGAAGAAAAGACCGCGATCACCGAAGCGGCTTCAAAATTTTTGGCAGACAACAGCGCGGAAGCACTTGAGAAAATGGGCGCTACGCAGGAAACAGTAGAAGAAATGCTGCGCTTGTACAAAATCCAGACCAAAATGCGCGCGGCGATCCAAGAGGAAATTGATACTAACGTATCGGATGAGGAATGCAAGCAAAAAACATTCAGCTATGTGCGCTTTGACAAGACAAGCACGGCTGATGCAAAGGACAGCAGCACGACAGCTGCGGACGATGCGGCAGACAATAGCGAAGAAGCTGACAAGAAAGAAACTGATAATAAAGAGACTGCGGAGCAATTTTTAGAAGCAGCAAAGGATGATCTGGAGGCTGCGGCAAAGGATGCGGAATATTCCGTTTTAACCTGCTCCTACGGAGAAGGAGATCTGAACGAGGACGATAATACGACCAGCATGGATATTGAGGTGCTGAAAGCAGCGGACAAGCTGAAAAAGGGAGAGCTGGCGGATTCCGTAATAGCAACGGACAACAGCTATTATGTGGTCCGTATGGATTCCCTTGATGATAAGGAAGCTGCAAAAACGAAAAAAGAATCTATCTTAACCCAGCGGCGCAATGATAAATACGCAGAGACAGTGGAAAGCTACAAGAAAGACAGCGAGTGGAAGATCAACGAAAGCGAGTGGAAGAAAGTAAATTTCGACGATCTGTATAAGGCAAAGGCAGAGGAAAACGAGACTTCCACTGACAGCACAGGCACCGATGGCGCGACGGACAGTACAGACGGAACGGGTGCAGACGGTGCGGCCGACAGCGCAGGTACGGATGATGCGACCGACAATCCGGATGGAGAGGAATAAAAAGGTTATGCAAGACAGATACTGTAAGTAATTACAGTACTGTCTTTCTTTGCTAATACGAGGGTAGCGGTTATGAAAAAAATATTGTATTTCTTAAAGGATTATAAAAAAGAAAGCATCCTTGCCCCATTGTTTAAAATGCTGGAGGCAGTTTTTGAGCTGATCGTCCCGCTCGTTATGGCGGCGATCATTGATGTTGGCATCGCGGGCAGCGATAAGAACTATGTGATCCGGATGTGTATGGTGATGATCGGGCTGGGCGTGGTCGGGCTGACTTGTTCGATCACGGCACAGTATTTTGCGGCCAAAGCAGCGGTCGGTATGGCGACAAAGCTGCGCCATGCGGTGTTTTTTCATATCCAGAGCTTGTCCTTTTCCAGCCTTGACCAGATCGGGACATCGACCTTGATCACTCGTATGACGAGCGACATCAACCAGGTGCAGTCCGGCATCAATCTGTTTTTGCGCTTGTTTTTGCGGTCGCCGTTTATCGTGTTTGGCGCGATGGTCATGGCGTTTACGGTAGATGTGAAAGCGGCGCTTATTTTTGTCGTAACGATCCCGCTGTTGTCGCTGGTCGTGTTTGGCGTAATGTGCGTGAGTATCCCGCTTTACAAAAAGGTGCAGGGCGGTTTGGATGAGGTGCTGACGCTCGTACGGGAGAATTTGACTGGAGTGCGTGTTATACGTGCGTTCCATAAAGAAGAAGAGGAAATCAGAAGCTTTAACCATAAAAATCAAATGCTGAACAAAGACCAGCAGTATGTAGGCAGGATATCGGCGCTTATGAATCCGGTTACTTATGTGATCATCAACGCTGCTACGCTTGTGCTGATCTGGACGGGTGCGGTGCGCGTGGACACCGGGTACTTAACGCAGGGTGAGGTTGTAGCTTTGGTCAATTATATGTCGCAGATCCTTGTGGAGCTGATCAAGCTGGCGAATTTGATCGTAAGCGTGACAAAAGCGATCGCGTGCGGCAAGCGTGTGGCGGATGTGCTGGATGTAGAAGCAGGGATGGCGGATTACCGCGAGGCTGGTAACGAAGCTGTCACGGCGGACCAAGATACGCAAAGGACGCCAAAGGTTTCTTTTTGCGGCGTCAGTATGTCGTATCATCGTTCGGGCGAGTATGCGGTTTCGGATATTGACTTTGACGCATATCCAGGTGAAACGATCGGTATTATTGGCGGAACAGGGTCTGGAAAGAGTACGGTTGTTCATTTGATACCAAGATTTTATGACGTTTCCAAGGGCTGTGTAAAAGTGGACGGCAGAGACGTACGTGATTATGATCTGGAGGAGCTGCGCGGTAAAACGGGTGTCGTAATGCAGAAGGCGGTTTTGTTCCAGGGGACGATACGGGAAAACCTGAAATGGGGAAATGAAAACGCCTCGGAGGAACAGCTGCAGGCGGCGATCACAGCAGCACAGGCGGCGGATGTGATCGAAGCGAAAGAGCTGGGACTGGACGAACCGATCGAGCAGGGCGGTAAAAATTTGTCCGGCGGGCAGCGCCAGCGGCTGACGATCGCGAGGGCGCTTGTGCGCAGGCCGGAAATCCTGATTTTGGACGACAGCGCGAGCGCACTGGATTTTGCGACGGATGCAAGGCTGCGCGCGTCCCTGCGGGAGCTGGATTACCAGCCGGTCGTATTTATCGTGTCCCAAAGAACCTCTTCGGTGCAGTCCGCAGACTGTATTCTCGTATTAGACGACGGGGAGCTGGTTGGAAAGGGCACGCATGAGCAGCTGTTGGAAAGCTGCAGCGTTTATCAGGAGATCTACGCGTCGCAGTTCCGTGCGGAAACAGAACACGGGACGCGCAAAGCAGACCAGACGGAAGGAGGCACAGCGTGATGGAAGGCAAGAAAAAGCAATCAGAAACAATCAAAAAAGTACTTGCTTATATTAAGAAATACCAGATCCTCGTACTGCTGTCGCTTCTTTTTGCCGCAGCTACCGTGTTTGCCACCTTGTATTTTCCAATCCTGACCGGGGATGCTGTGGATTTGATCATAGAAAAGGGGCTGGTGGATTTTTCAGGGATCCTAGAGATTGTGAAAAAGGCGGGCGCCATGATTGCGGTAACCGCGGTGGCACAATGGCTGATGAACATAATCAACAATCGGATTACGTATCAGGTCATCCGGGATATCAGGGAAGAGGCGTTTGCAAAAATAGAAAAGCTGCCGTTAAAATATTTGGACGCGCATCCGGCCGGGGAGATCGTCAGCCGGGTCATAGCGGATGTCGACCAGTTTGCGGATGGGCTTTTGATGGGATTTACACAGCTGTTTACCGGGCTTTTGACGATTGCCGGTACGCTCTGCTTTATGCTTATGGTCAATCCTGCGATCACCGCGGTCGTAGTCGTTGTAACGCCGGTTTCGCTGTTTATGGCGGCTTTTATCGCGAAAAATACGTATCAGATGTTCCAGAAACAGTCGCAGAGCCGCGGTGCGCAGACAGCTTTGATCGATGAGATGATCGGTAACCAAAAGGTCGTTCAGGCGTTCGGGAGACAGCGCAGAGCGCTGGAACAGTTTGACGAGATCAACGCGGATCTGGAAAAGTATTCGCTGCGCGCAATCTTCTTTTCCTCGATCACGAATCCGGCGACACGGTTTGTAAACAGCCTTGTCTATACCGGAGTGGCGATATTTGGCGCGCTGGCGGTTATTCAGGGCGGCTTGAGCGTCGGACAGCTTTCTTGCTTTTTAAGCTATGCCAACCAGTATACGAAGCCGTTTAATGAAATCTCCGGCGTTATTACGGAGCTGCAGAATGCACTTGCTTGTGCGGCGCGTATTTTCGAGCTGATCGAAGAAGAGCCGCAGATACCAGACAGCCCGCAGGCAAGGGTACTGGAGCAGGCTGACGGCAGCGTAACGCTGGAACACGTAAGCTTTTCTTACGCACCAGAGCAGAAATTAATTGAAGATTTTAATCTAAAGGTATTGCCGAGCCAGCGTATTGCGATCGTAGGGCCGACAGGCTGTGGAAAAACAACGATGATCAATCTTTTGATGCGCTTTTATGATCCGAACGCGGGTGTGATCAAGGTCAGCGGTACGGATATCCGTGACATTACACGCAGGAGCCTGCGCGGCTCTTACGGGATGGTGCTCCAAGAGACTTGGCTGCGCAGCGGGACGATCCGGGATAATATCTGCATGGGACGGCCGGATGCTACGCAGGAGGAGATGGTAGAAGCGGCGAAGGCAGCTCATGCGCACAGTTTTATCAAGCGCCTGCCGCAGGGGTATGATACGCTGGTCAGGGAGGACGGCGGCAACCTTTCCCAAGGCCAGAAGCAGCTTTTGTGTATTGCGAGGGTCATGCTCTGCCTGCCGCCAATGCTTATTTTGGATGAAGCGACTTCTTCGATCGATACGCGTACAGAGCTGCGGATCCAAAAAGCGTTTGCAGCCATGATGCAGGGACGGACCAGCTTTATCGTTGCGCATCGGTTGTCTACGATCGAGAGTGCGGATGTGATCCTTGTCATGCAGGGCGGACGGATCATCGAGCAGGGTTCGCATCAGGAGCTTCTGCAAAAAAACGGATTTTATGCGACTTTGTACAAGAGCCAGTTTGCACGTTAGGGCCGCGGCGCTATGGAACCATATGGAGGATCCGGCATAAAATAACATATAGGCGGGCGGCGGTTCTTAGAACATATTGAACAGTTCAATTTTGAAAAACAGGACGGAAAGTATATAATTTGCTATAATTTTTCAAGAAGTATTGACAAAAAAGAAATTTAGCTACTATAATTACGTGTTAATGGTGGTATGATAATTTATGATTGCGGTCTTTTCATGATAGAGACAGATTGAGGTGTGAGATGGAACAGTATTATGTGATCAAGGGTGGAATTCCGCTTGTCGGAGAAGTGGAGATCGGGGGAGCTAAAAATGCGGCGCTGGCAATACTGGCTGCTGCTATTATGACAGACGAAACCGTTACCATCGATAATCTTCCGAACGTGCGTGATATTAATGTGCTGCTGGAGGCAATGGCGGAAATAGGGGCAAAAATTCACCGTGTGGATGAGCATACTGTAAAAATTAACGGTTCCCATATCCGGGAGCTGTGCGTGGAATATGAATATATCAAAAAAATACGTGCATCTTATTACCTGCTGGGCGCGCTGCTTGGAAAATATAACCATGCGGAGGTGGCGCTTCCGGGCGGCTGCGATATCGGGAGCAGGCCGATCGACCTGCATCTGAAGGGCTTTCGCGCGCTGGGCGCGGACGTGTCGATACAGCACGGCCTGATCATTGCCGAGGCAGGATATCTGAAAGGAACCCATATCTATCTTGATAAAGTCTCTGTCGGAGCTACGATCAATATTATGATGGCAGCTTCTATGGCAAACGGTAAGACCATTATCGAAAACGCGGCGAAGGAGCCGCACGTTGTAGACGTAGCTAATTTTTTAAATAGTATGGGTGCGAATATCCGCGGCGCTGGAACGGACGTGATCCGTATTGTGGGCGTGGAGCGGCTTCATGCGACGGAATATTCGATCATTCCGGACCAGATCGAGGCTGGCACGTTTATGTTTGCCGCTGCGGCGACAAAGGGCGACGTGACAGTAAAAAATGTCATTCCAAAGCATCTGGAGGCTACTACGGCAAAGCTGCTGGAGGTAGGCTGCGAGGTAGAGGAGTTTGACGACGCGGTCAGAGTCGTATGCTCCAAGCCGATGCGCCATACGCAGGTGACGACGCTGGCATATCCAGGCTTTCCAACCGATATGCAGCCGCAGATGTCTGTGCTGCTCGGCATTGCGCAGGGCACCAGTACGGTAACGGAAAGCATTTTTGAAAACAGGTTCCGCTATGTGGATGAATTGACGCGGATGGGCGCAAATATTAAGGTCGAAAGTAATATCGCGATCATCAACGGGGTGTCAAGCTATATGGGCGCACGGGTGAGCGCGCCGGATCTGCGGGCGGGAGCGGCTCTTGTGATAGCCGGACTGGCAGCAGAAGGAATAACGGTTGTCGATAATATCCATTATATCGAACGTGGTTACGAGCAGTTTGAAAACAAGCTGAGCGAATTGGGTGCACGGATTGAAAAGGTGTGTTCGGAAAAAGAGATCCAGAAATTTACTCTAAAGGTGAGTTAACAGGAAGGAACTGTCAGGATATTTCTTGACAGTTCCTAATTTATTTTTTGCGATCAGATAAGCGAAGCAATAGATAGATCGCATTTTGCAAGGTCGATACATTCCCCGGTGTCGAGCTGTACAAGCGGGCGGGATAAATGCTGACGGTTTAAAAGCACAATATTGGCGGCACGGCCGTCGCTTAACAGTATATGATTATTTTGGTAGGCGGAAGCGATGCGCTCCAAAAAGGTCAGGATAAATTTGGGTTTGTATTTTGACAGACCGTCTTTCTCAAATTCAGAGATTACTTGAAACGGACAGAGCGGTGCGCGATAGGCGCGAGCGGCAGTCATTGCGTCATAGACGTCCGCGATCGCGATGATCTGCGCGAAATCGTCGATGGCATCTGTAGTAGATTTGGCCGGATAACCAGAGCCGTCACAGCGCTCATGATGCATCAGCGCGGCGTTTTTTACCCGTGGATCCAGCGGCAGCGGCCTCAGCAGATCGTATCCAAACTGGGCGTGCTGGCAGAGCAGGTCGTATTCTTCATCTGTAAGCCTTTCCTGCTTGTTTAATAAGTCGTCTGGTATGAGTGATTTTCCGATATCATGCAAAAGTCCGCAGAGGGTCAGGATTTGCATATCCGGAGCGGAAAGCTTCAGCCATTTGCCGATCATGCGCGTGATCAGCGCTACATTCAGGCTGTGAACATAAATGCTGTCGTCCACATGGCGCATATTGTGCAGCATATCAAAAAAATCAATGGTCGTCTGTCCGGGCCGGATCATAGAAGCTGCTTTTTCCACAAGCTCGTCCGGGGATATAAAATTTCCGGCAAGGATCGTGCCGCAGTAATTTTTCAGTTCCTTTAGGCATACGGCAAAATCAACCTGAAAGCTCATAAATTCCGGGCTTTGCCTTACGGCCTGTGAGTAAATGCGGTTCTGAGACGGCGGTGTGACGCCTGTGTTTTCTGGTTCTTTCATGTAAACCTCCCCAATGATTGTGTTCCTTAAAAAATACGTAACGATTCTATTATCGGATGAAAATCAGAAAATGTCAATATTTAGCATTGACTTTTCTTTGAAATTGGTGTATGGTTGTAACAGTTTAGCTTAGCTGAGATGCAGCAGAGCTAAATGATAGATTTTAGGAGTTAGATTTGAGAATTCAAAAATTGCATACGATTTTTCTCTTATTCAGAGTGATGGAGATACAAAGGATCTGTGAAGTCACGGCAACCCCCTGCTTTTGCGTGGAAGGTGCCAACCTGAGCGAGTAATCGAACAATAAGAGGATTTGATGATTTAACCGAACAGTCAGGTCCGCTTATCGCGAACCTGTTTTTTGTTGCGTATCGGCAGATGTGATTAAAAATCATCGAAAGAATCGCGCGGGGAATTGCTGCGCGTTTCTGAAACGAAAGGAAAAAGTATGGAAAAGCTATTATTTACCTCAGAATCAGTAACAGAAGGGCATCCAGACAAGGTGTGCGACGCGATCTCAGACGCGGTGCTGGATGCGTGTATGGAACAGGACCCAATGAGCCGTGTAGCGTGTGAGACGGCCTGCTGTACGGGATTTGTGCTTGTGACCGGAGAGATTACGACAAAGGCGCAGCTGGATATCCCTGCGATCGTAAGAAAGACCGTAAATGAGATCGGCTACAACGACGCAAGCATGGGCTTTGACTGCAATACGTGCGCGGTATTTTCTGCACTTGACCGGCAGTCGGCGGATATCGCGATGGGAGTCGATAAGGCTCTGGAGGCAAAGGAAAATAAAATGACTGACGCGGAGCTGGATGCGATCGGCGCAGGCGATCAGGGTATGATGTTTGGCTATGCTACCAATGAGACGGAAAGCTATATGCCGTATCCGATCTCTCTGGCGCACAAGCTGGCGCTGCAGCTGACCAAGGTGCGCAAGGACGGTACGCTGCCGTATCTGCGTCCGGATGGAAAGACACAGGTATCCGTAGAATACGACGAGGATGGCAGACCGAAGCGTCTGGAAGCGGTCGTACTTTCCACCCAGCATGATGCGCAGGTAACACAGGAACAGATCCATGCGGACATTATGAAATATGTCTTTGAACCGATCATTCCGAAGCAAATGGTGGACGTCGATACCAAGTATTTCATTAATCCGACCGGAAGGTTTGTGATCGGCGGACCGCAGGGCGATGCTGGGCTGACGGGGCGCAAGATCATTGTTGATACATACGGCGGATACGCACGTCACGGCGGCGGCGCGTTTTCTGGTAAGGATTGTACGAAGGTAGACCGTTCGGCTGCATACGCGGCTCGTTATGTGGCGAAAAATATCGTGGCAGCAGGGCTGGCGGACAAATGTGAGATACAGCTTTCGTATGCGATCGGCGTTGCGCAGCCGACGTCTGTAATGGTTGATACGTTCGGAACCGGCAAGCTTTCGAATGAAAAGCTGGTTGAGATCGTACGTGAGAGTTTTGACCTGCGTCCGGCAGGCATTATCAAAATGCTGGATCTGCGCAGACCGATCTACAAGCAGACGGCTGCTTACGGGCATTTTGGAAGAAACGACTTAAATTTGCCGTGGGAAGCTCTGGATAAGGCAGAAGCGCTGAAAAAATATCTGGCGTAATTTAGAAAAAATTAAGAATCTTTTCCCTGAATTTTTATAAGAAATTACAAGGCGTATGATATAATAGCTGTTAGCGGAAATATGCTTACGTCAGGAATAACTGTTGCGGTGTGTAAGCGCCGCGGCAGTTATTTTTTTGCGGTGTTTCTGATATTTTATCCAGATTAGGAGTCTGCCTATGAAATTGAGTACCAAGCTTGTCATTACTTTTTTTGTGATCGTGTTTATGCCGCTGCTGCTGGCATTTTTTGCGTTTTTTGTGATCCGACTGATCCAGATGAAGGCGGTGGCGCAGCAGTCGGGTATTGATATCGACGTGCTTGCCTATAAGATTGATATGTCGCAGATTGAGGTGCTTGTGGAAGATATGGCAGTCTGTGTCGTGCTGATCTTGGTGGCGACCGGATTGGCGATCACCGCGTGGATCTACCGCAGCATTGTAACGCCGATCTGCAGGCTGGAGGAGGCGGCGCAGAATATCAAAGAGGGTAATCTGGACTTTACGGTAGAGGCTGAAAGCAACGATGAAATGGGGAGCCTGTGCAAAAATTTTGAGGATATGCGCCAAAGGCTTAAGGAATCGGCAGAGGAAAAGCTGGAGGCCGAAAAACAGAACCGGATCTTGATCAGCAATATTTCACACGACCTGAAAACGCCGATCACAGCGATCAAGGGCTATGTGGAAGGAATTTTGGACGGTGTGGCGGATACACCGGAAAAAGTGGATAAATATATGCGTACGATCTACAACAAAGCGACGGATATGGACCGGCTGATCAACGAGCTGACGCTGTATGCCAAGATCGATACGAACCGCATTCCGTACAATTTTAACCGCATCCATGCATCGGAGTATTTTGGCGACTGTATTGAGGAGATCGGTTTGGAGTTGGAGGCGGAGCATATCGGTTTGTCCTATTTTAACTATGCTGGGGATGACGTCGTCATTATCGCAGACCCGGAGCAGTTAAAACGTGTCGTTGATAATATTATCGGAAATTCTGTAAAATATATGGATAAAGAACATGGACTGATCAATATCCGGATCAAGGATGTGGGCGATTTTATCCAAGTGGAGATTGAGGATAACGGAAAGGGCATCGCGCAAAAAGATCTGCCGTTTATTTTTGACCGTTTTTACCGTACGGACACTTCCAGAAATTCAGCGACCGGGGGCAGCGGCATCGGGTTGTCGATTGTAAAAAAGATTGTAGAAGACCACGGCGGCAAGATCTGGGCGACGAGTAAGGAGTCCACGGGCACCGTGATGTATTTTGTAATACGCAAATACCAGGAGGTTTTGAATGAGCAGAATATTGATAATTGAAGATGAGATGACGATTGCGGAGCTGGAAAAGGACTATCTGGAGTTAAGCGGCTTTCAGGTTGAAATAGAGACAAACGGCGAGCAGGGGCTGAAAAAGGTATTAGAAGAAGATTATAATATGGTCATTCTGGATCTGATGCTTCCAGGCATGGACGGCTTTGAGGTGTGCAGGCAGGTGCGTGCCCACAAGAATCTGCCGATCTTAATGGTATCCGCGAAAAAGGACGATATTGATAAAATACGCGGGCTTGGCATGGGGGCGGATGATTATGTCACCAAGCCGTTTTCACCAAGCGAGCTGGTGGCGAGGGTAAAGGCGCATCTGGCCAGATACGAGCGCTTGATCGGCAGCGGAATGCCGCAGAATGATATTGTGGAGATACGCGGGATCAGGATTGATAAAACGGCGCGCCGTGTCTGGATCAATGAAGAGGAAAAGCAGTTTACGACGAAAGAATTTGACCTGCTTGTATTTTTGGCGCAGAATCCGAACCGGGTGTTTACAAAGGACGAGCTGTTTAAGGAAATCTGGGATATGGAATCGGTAGGAGATATCGCGACCGTGACTGTGCATATTAAAAAAATCCGGGAAAAAATAGAGATCAATACGGCCAAGCCGCAGTATATCGAGACGATATGGGGGGTTGGCTACCGGTTTAAGCTGTAAGCCGCAGGAGCAGACGCATGATGGAGAATAATAGGTTCAGGATCTTATATGAGGACAGCGACATACTTGTCTGCGTAAAGCCCGCAGGTATCGCGTCGCAGACGAAAAAAAGCGGGCAGCAGGATATGGTCAGCCTGCTGTGTAATTACCTGCATGAAAAAGGAGAGGCGCCGGATATCGGCCTGGTGCATCGTCTGGACCAGCCGGTGGAGGGGATTCTTGTGTTCGGAAAGCATACGAAAAGCACGGCGGCATTAAATAGACAGCTGACACAAGGCGGGTTTTGCAAGGGTTATCTGGCAGTCACGCAAGGGGAAATGCCTGCGCGGGAGGGAAAGCTTGTGGATCATTTGAAAAAGGACGGGCAAAGGAATTTGTCAGTTGTTGCTTCGAAAGACGATCCGCAGGCAAAAAAAGCCGAGCTGTTTTACGAGGTTTTACAGACAGATGCGCAAAGCAGTCCGGTGCAAAATTTGGTGAAGATCCGGCTTCTGACCGGAAGGCACCATCAAATACGCGTACAGTTTTCACATCTTGGGACGCCGCTTGCGGGAGATACCAAATATGGAGTGCACAAACAGCCGCGTCAGCCGGACCTGCGTGGATTGGGACTTTGCGCCTGTGAACTGGAGTTTGCGCACCCGGTGAGCAAAAAAAGAATGCGGTTTACGATCGTTCCTTCGCGGCCTGTTTTTCAGCCGTTTTTTGAGGTTTTAGAAAGCAGCGCGAGGCAGGCGGATACTGCCAGCTTTTCTAAAAAGTGACAGGCTTGCAGGAGGCGCTGCGATACATAATAACGGCAAATCCACGCATACTTTTTTTATGAAATGGTATGAAAAAGAAAGTATAAAAAATTTAATTTTATTGGCAGGAGTTACGCTGGCGGTGTATCTTTCGATGAGATATCTCCTGCCGATGGTAATTCCTTTTTTATTTGGCGCGTTTCTGGCAATGCTGTTAAACCCGCTCGTTGGGAAGATCGCGGCGAAAACGGGAAAAGGACGAGGCGTGATTTCCATGCTGGTCGTCATTGTTGTGCTTGCAGCAGCAGGAGCGGTTTGCTTTTTTGTTGGGCGTACGGTATGTATGCAGCTGGCGGCGCTGGTAAAAAACGCGGAATCGATTGAAGGAGGACTCCGTGACCTGTGGTGCGACTGCTGTATCAGGCTGGAGAGAAGTCTGGGCATACGGATCGACGAGGCGGAGCAGCTGTTTTTAAAGCTGCGCAGCCGGGCGGTGGATGGATTTCAGTCCAGTACGCTGCCATATCTTTTGAAAAATTCCATGTCTTATGCAAAGGTTGTGTTTTCGCTGATGGGGGTGTCGCTTGTATCGATCATTTCCGGGATGCTTATGCTGACAGATTATCCAATGATCTGCGCTGCCCTGCGAAGATCGGAGGCCGGAAAGCTGGCTGTGCGCATCAAGCAGCGCTCGATGGAGGCGGGAGGCACATATTTGAAGGCGCAGCTTGTGATCCTGCTTGTGATCAGCCTGATCTGTATCGCGGGGTTGTTTCTGACTGGTAATTCATATGCGCTGCTGGCGGGCATGGGCATCGGCGTGTGTGACGCGCTGCCGTTTATTGGTACGGGGACGATCTTTGTGCCGTGGATGATCATCGATATTTTAAATGGAAGGTATGTACTGGCGGCTGTTTATGGGATCTTGTATCTTGTATGCAGCTTTGTACGGCAGTTTTTGGAACCGAGGCTGATCGGAGGGCGGCTTGGCTATCATCCGGTCGTCGTGTTGATGAGTATTTATATTGGGGTGAATGTTTATGGGGCGTCCGGAGTGATCTTGGGCCCGGTTTCGGGATTTTTGATTGCGGAATTGTATATGGTCTGGAAATAGAAGCATTTGCTTTGATCCAGAAAATTGTTTTGGGGGATTGGATGCATGAAAAGGCTGCAAAAAAAGTATATACAGGCAGCAGTATTATCCGCTGCCTGCGGTCTGCTGCTTTGCGCGTGCGCGGCTAAGACTGTGCTGGATGATATTGACAGATATGGAGGGGAAAATGTGCCGCAGCAGGAGGGGCTTTCGGCTGTGCAGCAGGCGTTGGAGCTGCTGCCGGAGCCGCTGATCAGGGTAGGGTTTGTCCAGGTTGGGCACGAATCGGACTGGCGCATTGCGGCTACGAAGTCATGCATGGAAGTATTTTCGGAAGAAAACGGATATGAGCTGCTTTTTGTGGATGCGGATAATGACCCGCAGGTACAGGTACAGGCGGTACGCAATTTTATCAAGGAGCAGGTGGATTACATCGTGATCGACCCGATCGTGACAACAGGCTGGACGGCTGTATTAAAAGAAGCGTACCATGCGCATATCCCCGTCATTATCCTAGACCGGACGATTGATTGTATGGAAAAGTATTATGCGGCCTGGTTCGGCTCGGACTTTGTGCGGGAAGGAGAATGGGCGGGTCAGTGGCTCCAGAACTATCTGAGCAGCCAAGGAAGAGGGGCGCAGAGCATTCGTATCGTAACGATCAACGGGACGCAGGGGGCCTCCGCCCAGCTGGGCCGTACGGAAGGCTTTGCACGTTATCTGGAGCGTAATGATAACTGGGAGCTGCTGGCGCAGGAGTGCGGGGATTTTACCGAAAGCGGCGGCCGTGAGGTTATGGAGCGTTATTTGGAGCAGTATCCGGATATTGATGTGGTTGTCTGCCAGAATGATAACGAGGCATTGGGTGCGTGTGCGGCGATGGAGGAGGCGGGAATTTCTTATGGAATAGACGGGGATGTGATTGTTCTGTCATTTGACGCGACGCGCGCCGGGCTGGAAGCAGTGCTGGAAGGGAAGATCCACGCGGATTTTGAATGTAATCCGCTTTCGCCGCCTTATGCGGCGGAAGCGATCCGCAGGCTGGAGGCGGGCGAGACACTGGAGCAGAAGCATTATTATCTGCCGGAGGATTGCTTTAGTGCGGAGGAAAGTCCGATGACGCTGATGGTCGGGTTTGAGTCAAAGCGGATGGTGACAGTGACTAGAGAGCTATTGGAGCAAAGGGTTTATTAACCCTATGTGACTTTTATAATTATTAAGAATCTGTTTATGATTCTTTTAGTCTTTTGACACATTTCAGACACAATTTATAGGTATACTAATAGCATCAAATGAAGTTGACGGTATACAAAGCGCGCGCAAGCCGCCAGCTTCGACTAAAAATAATTCCATATTTAGATAGATTAAACATTTTCATAACTAAACTCCTCGAAAAGGCGATCTGCGTAAGCAGGTCGTTTTTTCCGGTTTGTAACTAAAGCTTTACACAAGCGGTTCCTTTTGCTATAATTTGTTATAGAAACAGAAAGAACATCTTTTATAGAAAGAGTGCCGTTATTATGATGCAGAGTGATAAGGCCAGGCAGCAATGGATAGGGGGAAAGTCAGATGGAGGTTAACGCTAAATTATTTCAGGAGAACAGGTTTTGTGCCTGGTGCCACTGTCCGATACCAGCTGATTCAGAGACAGATTTTTGTAAAAATTGTCAGGCCAGCCTGGAATTTCGGGAGGTCCGTGATTATGTCAGAGAGCATGATGTAAATGAGTTTCAGCTTGCGGAGGTTTTCGGGATCCCTCTAAGACAGGTGAAGCAGTGGATACGGGAAGGCAGGCTGGAATATAAGGAGCTGGTAAATACGGTTGTCGGACTTCATTGTCAGCGTTGCGGAAAAGCCATTCAATTCGGCAATTTTTGTCCGGAGTGCAATCGTGCGGAATATGGAGTGAAAGGCGGCTTCGATTCGCTAAAGACCAAGGATGCAGACGAACAGATCCGTTTTTATAATAAAGACAGAAGGTAGCGCCCGTATCCGTTGTTCCATGGATCTGCAGAGGCGCCCTGGCATTAGGGCATTAGGGCATTAGGATATTGTATGATTTATTGAGCGTGTTTGAAGATTCAAGCACGCTCTAAGACTGTGAGAGAGTTTATTGTTTGATAACATTTTTTGCTTTAAATTAAGAAATTTCGCAAAAAATTCACGATTAGAATCTTGCGTAAAAATAGTAATCCACTTATAATGAAACAGATACGTTTTACAATAGATACTGTCAGCAGATGGAGGAGTAATGAATAATCAGTCACCCAATAACGGGAATAATAATTCCAATAATAAGAAAAATACAAACGGCCAGATGATCCTGCTGTTTTTGCTGATCACGCTTGTGGCTCTTTTTCTCATGAGTATGTTCAGCCGTTGGCAGACGCAGATGACGACAAAGGAGATTTCCTACACAGAATTTTTGCAGATGGTGGAAGAGGATAAGGTGGACGAGGTGCACGTAACCTCGAACAGCTACCGGATCACACCGAAAAAGGCTAAGAATGAGTTTGTTACGATCACGTATTATACAGGCATTGCAGGAAATGATCTTGAGCTTGTAGCGCTGCTGAAGGAGCATGGGGTGGATTATTATCCTTATATCCCGGATGATTCCGCTACGTGGATTTATAATATTTTAAGCATTGTACTGCCGATCCTGCTGCTATGGGCGGTTATGGGATTTTTGATGCGCAAAATGGGCAGCGGCATGGGCATGGGTGTCGGCAAGAGCACCGCGAAAGTCTATGTCGAAAAAAAGACAGGCGTTACGTTTAAGGATGTTGCCGGGCAGGATGAGGCAAAGGAGTCTCTGCAGGAGGTGGTGGATTTTCTGCACAATCCGCAGAAATATACGGATATCGGCGCGAAGCTGCCAAAGGGCGCGCTGCTCGTAGGCCCGCCTGGAACCGGAAAAACGCTGCTGGCAAAGGCAGTTGCCGGAGAAGCGAACGTACCGTTTTTCTCACTGGCAGGCTCGGATTTTGTCGAGATGTTTGTCGGCGTCGGCGCGTCTCGTGTGCGTGATCTGTTTAAGGAGGCGCAGAAGCAGGCGCCGTGTATTATTTTTATTGATGAGATCGACGCCATCGGAAAGAGCCGTGATACGCGTTACGGCAGCGGCAATGATGAGCGGGAGCAGACGCTCAACCAGCTGCTCGCGGAGATGGACGGGTTTGATACGTCTAAGGGGCTGCTGATTTTGGCGGCGACCAACCGGCCGGAGGTGCTGGATAAGGCGCTGCTGCGTCCGGGACGCTTTGACCGCCGGATCATTGTGGAAAAACCGGACCTTAAGGGAAGGGTAGAAACGTTAAAAGTGCATTCCAAAGATGTGCTGATGGATGAAACGGTAGATCTGGATGCTATCGCGCTTGCGACGTCCGGCGCAGTTGGGTCTGACCTTGCGAATATGATCAATGAGGCGGCGATCAACGCTGTAAAAAAAGGCAGAAAATATGTCAACCAGTCGGATCTGTTTGAATCGGTTGAGGTTGTCATTGCCGGAAAAGAGAAAAAGGACCGCATTCTCGGCAAGGAAGAAAAGCGGATCGTGGCATATCACGAGGTCGGCCACGCGCTTACGACTGCGCTGCAAAAGGATGCCGAGCCAGTGCAGAAGATCACGATCGTACCAAGGACGATGGGTGCGCTTGGCTATGTGATGCAGGTACCGGAAGAAGAAAAATACCTGATGACAGAAGAAGAGTTAAAGGCACGCCTTGTCACCTTTATGGCCGGACGTGCGGCAGAGGAGATCGTATTCCATTCTATCACGACAGGAGCGTCCAACGATATTGAGAAGGCCACGCAGATCGCCCGCGCGATGGTTACCCAGTACGGAATGTCGAAAAAATTTGGCTTGATCAGCCTGGAATCGGTGGAAAACCGCTATCTGGACGGCAGGCCGGTGCTCAACTGCGGAGATGATACCGCAGCAGAGATCGATCAGGAAGTACAGGTTATTTTAAAAGAAAGCTATGAAACGGCAAAGAAGCTGCTGGAAGAAAACCGTGAGGTGCTTGACCGTATTGCAGAATACCTGTTTGAGCATGAAACAATCACTGGAAAAGAATTTATGCGTATTTACCGTGATATTAAGGGCATTCCGCAGCCGCCAGAGGAGGAAGAAAAGCCGCCAGTGCAGGTGCAGGGGTTTAAACAGAATCCAGTGCCAAGTGCACCTCTGCCAAATGGGAATATGCCGCTGCCGAATCAGAATGCGCCAATGCCAAATGGCGCAGCGGGACAGGAGGCTTGGCGGCAAAATCAGTCAGATCCAAATGTTAACAAGGGGCAATAAGGAAAGAAGATGAAAGGAAACCATGTTTGATATTCAGGAAGAGTTAAAAAAGCTTCCGGATCGTCCGGGAGTCTACCTGATGCACGATAAAAACGATACGATCATTTACGTCGGTAAGGCGGTCAGCCTGAAAAACCGTGTGCGTCAGTATTTCCGGGCCAGCCACAGGGAAGGGATCCGTAAGGACCAGATGGTTACGCTGATTGACCGTTTTGAATATATTATTACGGATTCGGAGCTGGAGGCTCTTGTACTGGAGTGCAATCTGATCAAGGAGCACCGCCCGAAATACAACATTCTGTTAAAGGATGACAAGACTTATCCGTATATTAAAGTGACGCTGGGGGAAACTTACCCCAGGGTCCTTTTTTCGCGTCAGATGAAAAAGGATAAGTCCCAGTATTTCGGGCCGTATACGAGCGCCGGAGCAGTCAAAGACACGATTGACCTGATCCGCAAGCTGTATCAGCTTCGTACGTGCAACCGCCAGCTTCCGCGTGATACGGGCAAGGATCGTCCTTGTCTGAACTATCATATCCACCAGTGCAAAGGACCGTGCCAGGGCTATATTACACCAGAGGAATATCAGGCTCAGATCAAAAAGGCGCTGGATTTTCTGGGCGGCAATTATAAACCGATACTGGAGGAGCTGGAACAGAAAATGCAGGATGCGTCTGCGGCGCTGGATTTTGAAAAGGCGATGGAATACCGGGATCTGATCAGCAGCGTGCGCCAAGTATCCGAGAAACAGAAGGTGGCAAATTCCGACGGAGAAGATAAGGATATTATAGCGCTGGCAAAGGACGACCGGGATGCGGTTGTGCAGGTGTTTTTTATTCGTGACGGCAGGCTGATCGGGCGGGAGCATTTTTATGTTACGATTGAAGCCTCAGATACGACGCAGCAGATCTTGACGTCGTTTTTAAAGCAATATTACGCGGGAACACCGTTTATTCCCAGAGAGGTTATGCTGCAGACGACGATCGAGGAAAGCGGCGTGATCGCGCAATGGCTGAGTGAAAAACGCGGACAAAAAGTCTATTTGCGGGTACCGCAAAAGGGAATGAAGGAAAAGCTGGTAGATCTGGCGCAGAAAAATGCACGGCTTGTGTTAAATCAGGATAAAGAACGGCTGAAACGGGAGGAAGGCAGGACGATCGGTGCAATGAAGGAAATCGCGTCGATTTTAAATCTCCCTGGCATCAGCCGGGTGGAGGCTTTTGATATTTCCAATACCAACGGCTTTGAAAGCGTTGGGTCGATGATCGTGTATGAAAAGGGTAAGCCATGCCGCAGCGATTACCGTAAGTTTAAGCTGCGTACCGTTGCCGGGCCGGATGATTATGCGTCGATGTATGAGGTATTGACCCGCCGGTTTCTGCACGGCATGGAGGAGCGCAAAGAACGCGCGGAAAAAAATCTGGAGGATGCGTATGGCAGCTTTACGAAATTTCCGGATCTGATCATGATGGACGGCGGGCGCGGACAAGTCAATATAGCGCTAAAGGTGCTCGATGAGCTGGGGCTGAGCATTCCGGTCTGCGGTATGGTAAAGGATGATTTTCACCGTACGAGAGGGCTATATTTTCATAATACCGAGCTGCCGATTGATAAAAATTCCGAAGGCTTCCAGCTGATCACAAGGATCCAAGATGAAGCGCACCGCTTCGCGATCGAATATCACCGTTCTTTGCGCAGCAAGGAGCAGGTACATTCGGTGCTGGACGATATTCCGGGCATTGGTCCGACAAGGCGCAAAGCGCTGATGCGTTATTTCCAGTCGATCGATGCGATCCGCCATGCGACACCAGAGCAGCTGGCCGAGGCTGACAGCATGAATGAAAAGGCTGCGCAGGCTGTTTACGAGTATTTTCATAAGGACAGCCAAAACACATGATTGCCGTCCCCTGTAATCTGTGATACACTGGAAACAGAGGATTGCTAAGGCAACAGGAAAGGAGATTTAGCATGAAAGGTGTGAATGTACAGCGGTTTGTAGATCTGTTTCAAATGAAAAATCTGACGACAGAAATAGATCTGAGCATCCGCGAGATAACCGTATCCGAAATTAACAGACCGGCTCTGCAGTTTTGCGGCTATTTTGAACATTTTCCAAAAGAACGTGTCCAGATTGTCGGAATGGTGGAATACGCATATTTACAGCAATTAGATGATGAAAGAAGGACAGCGGCGATCGAGGCGTTTTTTTCCTACGATATCCCGTGTATTGTGTTCTGTCGGGGGCTGATCCCAGAAGGAAATTTTTTGGATATTGCGAAAAAGCATAATGTCGCGGTGCTGAGCACGGAGCGAAAGACGTCGAGCATTACGGCGGAGATCATCCGCGTATTAAATGAAGAGCTGGCGCCTTGTATTTCCATTCACGGCGTACTCGTCGATGTTTACGGCGAGGGGCTTTTGATCATGGGCGAGAGCGGCATTGGAAAGAGTGAGACGGCGCTGGAGCTGATCCGAAGAGGACATCGGCTTGTTACGGATGACGTGGTGGAGATCCGCAAGATCAATGAACGTACACTGATCGGTACGTCGCCAGATATTACACGCTATTTTATTGAGCTGCGCGGTATCGGGATCATTGATGTAAAGGCGCTGTACGGCGTGGAATGTGTCAAGGAAAAGCAAAATATTGATCTGGTCATCAAGCTGGAGGACTGGAAAAAGGATAACGAATATGACCGTATGGGATTGGAGCAGGAGTATACAGAGTTTCTTGGCACCAAGGTCGTCTGCCATTCCCTGCCGATCCGTCCGGGACGGAACCTGGCGCTGATCTGTGAAGCGGCCGCAGTAAACCACAGGCAGAAAAAGATGGGCTATAACGCAGCGAAAGAGCTGTGCCGCAGAGTACAGGAAAATCTGTCAAAGGACAGCAGCGAAGAGAGATAAAGCCCAAAGCAGAGGCTCATTAAAGAAATGATAAACTAGGATATGGAGACTTAAAAATGGAAAGAAAAAATGCATGGGATAAATATCCCCAAGAATCCAGGAATGCGCTGATGGAGTTCGGCGAGAAATACAGACAGTTTATTTCCGGCTGCAAAACGGAACGCGAATGTACGGATAAATTTGTGCATATGGCGAAAAACGCAGGGTTTTCCAATCTGGAGGAAATCATAACGGCGAACGAAGCGTTAAAGCCAGGCGATAAAGTATATGCATCCAACAAAGGAAAAGGACTGGTAATGTTTACGATCGGCAGACAGCCATTGGAGCAGGGTATGAATATCCTGGGGGCGCATATCGATTCCCCGCGTCTGGATCTAAAACAGAATCCGTTATATGAGGATACGGAAATGGCGATGCTCGATACACATTATTACGGCGGAGTGAAAAAATACCAGTGGGTAACGCTGCCGCTGGCGCTGCATGGTGTGTTTGTAAAAAAGGACGGCACGGTCATTCCGGTCAGTATCGGCGATAAGCCTGGAGATCCGGTATTTGGCGTCAGCGACCTGCTGATCCACCTGGCCGGAGAACAGATGGAGAAAAAGGCGGCAAAGGTGATCGAAGGAGAAAACTTAGATATCCTGATCGGAAGCATTCCGCAGGCTGCGCAGGAGAAGGAGCAGGAAAATAAGGAGTCTGTCAAAGACCGCGTAAAGGCGAATATCCTGCATATCCTTGCAAAGGAATATCTGATCGATGAGGAGGACTTTATATCTGCAGAGATTGAAGCCGTTCCAGCGGGTGAAGCCAGAGATTACGGCCTTGACCGCAGTATGATCATGGGATACGGACATGATGACAGAGTGTGCGCCTATCCTTCTTTTATGGCGATGCTGGATACAAAAGAAGTGCCGGAGCGCACGAGCGTCTGCCTGCTGGTGGATAAAGAGGAAATCGGAAGCGTAGGCGCAACCGGAATGAAATCCCGCTTCTTTGAAAATATGACGGCGGAGGTCATGCAGGCGGCCGGACAGTTCAGCGAACTTGGGCTGCGGCGTGCACTGGCAAATTCCAGAGTGCTTTCTTCAGATGTCAGCGCCGCGTATGATCCGAATTATGCATCCGTGTCTGAGAAAAAGAATGCGGCATATTTTGGAAAAGGGCTTGTATTTAATAAATATACCGGATCCAGAGGAAAATCTGGTTCCAATGATGCCAATGCGGAGTATATCGCGCATCTGCGTGAGATTTTGGATCGGAACGAGGTGGCGTATCAGACATCGGAGCTTGGCAAGGTAGACCAAGGCGGCGGCGGAACGATTGCTTATATACTGGCGGAATATGGTATGGAGGTGATCGACAGCGGCGTTGCGGTGTTAAATATGCACGCGCCTTGGGAGATTATCAGCAAGGTAGATCTTTATGAGACTTATCGGGGATATCAGGTGTTTTTAGCGGAAGCGTAACAGCACGGAAGGAAAGACTGGATATGGTGAGAACAGATTTTTATCAAAAGCTGTGCAGTATTCTTGCAAAAGAACAGATTTTATGTGAAGAACCAATGAGCAGACATACGACCTTTCGTGTTGGCGGTCCAGCGGATTATTTCGTGACGCCGGATCCAGAGCAGGCGGCGCAGCTGCTTGCTCTGTGCAGGGAGGAGCAGGTGCCCTGCCAGGTAATCGGCAATGGCAGCAATCTGCTGGTCGGGGATGGCGGAATCCGGGGCGTTGTGCTGGCGCTTGCCGGGCAAGCGGCGCAGATTCATGTGGAGGGCAGCTGTATCCGGGCGGGTGCAGGCGCCCGATTGTCCCAGACAGCGCAGGCTGCGGCCAGAGCCGGACTCGGCGGGCTGGAATTTGCGGCAGGGATCCCAGGGTCGGTCGGCGGCGCGGTCGTGATGAATGCCGGAGCCTATGGCGGAGAGCTGAAGGACGTGCTGACGTATGCCGCAGTCCTGACACCGGAGGGGCGCCAGCTTACATTAAGCGGTGAGGAGCTGGAGCTTTCCTATCGTCACAGCTGTATACCAGAACGAGGGCTGACAGTGCTGCAGGCGAGGTTCCAGCTTTTGGAAAAGCCGCAGGATGACATCAAGGCTTTGATGGAGGACTTAAAGCAGCGGCGGATGCAAAAGCAGCCGTTGGAATATCCGAGCGCTGGGAGTACGTTTAAAAGGCCGCAGGGTCATTTTGCAGGAAAGCTGATCATGGAAGCCGGTCTTGCCGGATTTACGGTCGGCGGCGCGCAGGTATCCGAAAAACACTGTGGTTTTGTAATAAACAAAGGGAACGCCGCGGCAGCGGATATCCGCAGTCTGATCGAGCAGGTGCAGCAGAGGGTGTTCGAGCATTCCGGTATCCGGCTTGAAACGGAAGTAAAATACATGGGAGAATTTTAAGCACACCTGTCCGGATGCGGTTTCCAAGAGAGGGGGAGTCACGATGCGGTTTGTAATTTTAACAGGAATCTCAGGAGCTGGAAAAAGCACGGCCCTGAAAATGATGGAGGATATGGGCTATTACTGTGTAGACAATCTGCCGATCCCGCTGGTCGAACGCTTTTATGAGCTTTCGGATAATGCCAGCGCCGAGCTGCAGAAGGTAGCTGTCGGTATCGATGTTCGAAACGGGCAGAATCTAAGCGAAATGCAGGATGTATTAAAGCGTCTGCACGAGGAGGGACGAAAATCAGAAATTTTGTTTTTGGACTCCGAGGACCAGGTGTTGGTAAAGCGTTATAAGGAAACAAGGCGCACGCATCCGCTCGCACAGGGAGAGCGTGTGGATAAGGGCATTGACAGGGAGCGGGAGCGCCTAAGGTTTCTAAAAGATAATGCAGATTATATTATTGATACAAGCCGTTTACTGACAAGGGAACTAAAGGTAGAGCTTGAAAAAATCTTTGTCAATAACAAGGAATATAAAAACCTGTTTGTGACCGTACTGTCTTTTGGATTTAAGTATGGCATTCCGGCAGATGCAGATCTTGTATTTGACGTGCGGTTTTTGCCGAATCCTTATTATGTGGAAGGGCTGCGGATAAAAAACGGCAACGATAAGGAAATCCAGGATTTTGTCCTGCAGTATGACGAGGCGCATGAGTTTTTAAACAGGCTGGAGGACATGATACGGTTTCTGATCCCGAATTATATCGCGGAGGGCAAAAACCAGCTGGTCATCAGTATCGGGTGCACTGGCGGAAAGCATCGTTCGGTAACGCTTGCAAACGCGCTGTATGAGCGGCTGTCGAAGGAACCGCAGGCGCAGAAGCATATGGCGCCGAATTACGGACTGAAAATCGAGCATCGTGATATTTATAAAGATACGCAGCATCAATAGGTGGAATATGTCGTTCTCAGGGGAAGTGAAAAAAGAGCTGGCAGCAGTTGAGATCCGTTCCAGGCATTGTCAGCTTGCGGAGCTGGCGGCAATTTTAAGCGGCAGCGGATGTATCAAGGGGCATGGCGGCCAGCTGCATATTCTGCTCGTGACAGAAAACGAGCAGGTCGCAAAAAGGTATGTACAGCTGCTGCAGCAGGCCGGAGACATTACGGCGGCAGTAAAGCAGGTGCCCTGCGTCCAGCAGAAAAACAAGGCTTCATACGTGGCGGAGCTGACCGCAGAGGAATCTGTGGAAAAGCTGCTGCTTTTGTTAAAGATTATGAGAAAGGACGGCCGCATCCGGGAAAATATGACGCTGGCGGACGGACTGCTTTTGCAGAAAAGCTGCTGTAAACGGGCGTTTCTGCGCGGTGCATTTCTTGCGGCTGGCTCTATAAGCAATCCGAAAAAATCTTATCATTTTGAAATTGTGTGCAGCGAGGCGTGCAAGGCAGCGCAGCTGCAGGAATTGTTTGGCGCTTTTGGCCTGGATGCCAAGGTGATAACGAGAAAAAATCATGAAATCGTTTACTTAAAGGAAGGCGCGCAGATTGTAGATGCACTGAATGTCATGGGTGCGCATCTTGCGCTGATGGATCTGGAAAACGTGCGGATCCTCAAGGAAATGCGCAATGATATCAACCGCCGGGTGAACTGTGAGACAGCGAATATCCATAAAACGGTCAGCGCCGCTTACCGCCAGCAGGAGGCGATCCGGTTTCTGAACAGCTGCGGGGCGCTTGCGGGGCTACCCAGGCAGCTGCAGGAGATTGCAAGGCTGCGTATGGAATATCCGGATGCGGCCATCCGTGAGCTTGGCGCGTTATGCAGCCCGCCCATAGGGAAATCCGGCGTAAACCACAGGCTGCGCAGATTAGAGGAAACCGCTACAGAATTGGGCTATGGAAAAAAGGAATGATGACCATGAAGAGATTATTATTTGTTTACAACGCACACGCAGGAAAAGCCGCGATCCGGACAAAGCTTGCAGACATTATTGATATGATGGTAAAGTACGGCTACCGCGTCACGAGCCATCCGACACAGGCGAGCGGCGATGCGACGGAGCTGGTTGAGCAGGAGGGCGGGGATTATGATCTGATCGTCTGCAGCGGCGGCGACGGGACACTGGATGAGGTCGTGACAGGAATGATGCGGCTGGAAGCAAAAAAGCCGATCGGTTATATTCCGATGGGCAGTACCAATGATTTTGCAAACTCCCTGCGTCTGCCGAAAAATGTACTGAAATCCGCGGAAATCGCGCTGACCGGACAGCGTTTTGCTTGTGATGTGGGGCAGTTTAACGATAACAGCTTTATTTATGTGGCAGCGTTTGGGATATTTACAGAGGTATCTTATCAGACGAATCAAGAGCTGAAAAATCTGCTGGGCCATGCAGCTTATATTTTGCAGGGCGCGAAAAGCCTGCTGGATATTGCAGCCTACGAAATGCGCGTGGAATATGAGGATACGGTTTTGGAGGGCGATTTTATTTTCGGGATGGTGACCAATTCTATATCCGTCGGCGGCTTTAAAAAGATTGCCGGAAAAAATGTGCAGCTGGACGACGGCGTCTTTGAGGTAACATTGATACGCCGACCGAAAAATCCGCTGGAATTAAATGAAATCGTAACCTCGCTGTTATCAAGGGTTGATAATACCGAGCTGATCTATTCCTTTAAGACGAGTGAAATCCGGTTTTTTACGGAATGGGAGATATCGTGGACACTGGACGGAGAGTACGGCGGATCCCATGAGCAGGTTATTATTAAGAACTGGCATCGGGCGATCGAGATCATGGTAAAAGGTACAGAGGAAATAGATTTGTTTTAGCGCGGGTTGACAGCCTGAGCTTGGCGCTGCAGCCGTTTTGCATAATAGGGCGGCTGCAGCGCCAAGCAGCGTTAGAAAGACTTGATCAACGATAATTTTTCAGATTGTCCGCGAAAAGCGCACGCTTTGCCGTCTGGGCATCTGTAGTGGGGATTTCTGTATAGCGCCCGTCTAAAATATATCGGATCTTATCCTTGCTCATCCCGGTTTCCCTGGCAGCGATCAAAAGGGGAGTTGGGCCATGTACTCTGAAATATTCCTTAAGCGTACCGTAATCATCCAGCAGCTCTTTACCGCAATCGTTGCAAAGATAGCGGCCGATCCCTTTGTAGGTCAGCTCGCCGCCGCAGGAATCGCATCGTTCAGGCTTGTAAAAAGTGATTTTATTCAGACCGGATAGTTCCATAGCTTGCCTCCTATGCTTGTATTAGTTGTATACGGCGGTGTATCGATAGCAAGAACTTAATTCTATTATACGGGTATTTGGAAAAAAAGCAAGATGAACTGACACGCGCTCCGAAGGTGTGAGCGGTAACGATTTTTTTGACAGGAGCAGCGGAAAATAATTTATTATAAGGGGGGGGGAAGGAACTATGTCACCGAAAAGTGCAAACCAGGATATGGGGAGCGGAAGTGTTCCGAGGCTTATGCTGCAGCTGGCGATCCCGGCTGTGATCGCACAGCTGATCAATATGCTGTATAATATTGTGGACCGGATCTATATCGGACATATTCCGAATGCCGGGGCGTCAGCCTTAACTGGGGTCGGCTTGTTTTTGCCGATCTTAATGATGATCAATGCGTTTGCAATGCTGGCAGGCTCTGGTGGAGCGCCGCGGGCGGCGATCGCGATGGGAAAAAATGACAGGGAGGGCGCGCAGAAGATTTTAGGCAACTGCTTTTGCGTACTGATGATTTTTGCGGTGGCGCTGACGGTGGGGTTTTATGTCTTTGCACCGCAGTTGCTACGGATGTTTGGGGCAAGCGATGTAACGCTGCCATATGCTTTGGCATATGCGAGGATTTATATTTTAGGGACTGTCTTTGTGATGGTTGTCATGGGGATGAACCCGTTTATTACGACGCAGGGTTTTGCGAAGTTTAGCATGATCACGACGGTTATGGGCGCAGTATGCAATATTATCCTTGACCCGATCCTTATTTTTGTGCTGGATATGGGCGTACAGGGTGCCGCAGTGGCGACAGTCATCAGCCAGGCGGTCAGCGCGGTATGGGTCATGGTGTTTTTGCGGGGAAAAAAGACGCTGCTGCGGCTGACAGCGCCGAATATGAAGCTGGTGCCGTCTGTGATCGGCCCGTGTCTGGGACTTGGGATATCCACCTTTGTCATGCTGAGCACAGAGAGCATTCTCAATATCAGCTTTAACAGCAGCCTATCCAAATTTGGCGGGGATCTGGCGGTCGGAGCAATGACGATCATTTCTTCCTGCAATCAGCTGATCACGCTGCCGCTGCAGGGAATCTGCCAGGGCGGACAGCCGATCATGAGCTACAATTTTGGAGCGGGAAATAAAAAGCGGGTGAAGCAGGCGTTTTATTGTCAGTTTATAGCGTGTACGGGCTATGCGTCGTTCATGTGGCTTTTGCTGATGCTTGTGCCGCAGGTATTTACGAGAATATTCAACAGTGATGCAATGCTGGTGGATTATACAGTATGGGCGATGCGGATCTATATGGCAGGTATTTTTTCTACAGGTGTACAGATTTCCTGCCAGCAGACATTTATGGCGCTTGGACAGGCGAAGATCAGCTTGTTGATGGCGTGTCTGAGAAAGCTTGTGCTTTTGATACCGCTGATCTTCCTTTTGCCGTTTGTGTTTAAGGATCCGGTGTTTGGTGTGTTCGTGGCAGAGCCGGTCAGCGATATCATAGCGGCTTCGGTTACTGGGTTTATGCTGTTTTCACGGTTGAATAGGATCTTGGATCAGGGAGCTTCTAAGGCTTAGAGAGATTCAAAGGGACTGTCGGAATATCCGGCAGTCTTTTTTTATTTGCTTTTGTTGACAAAGAGCTTCTTTGGTGATATAGTTAGTTACACAAGTAATGAACTATATAACAAACTAAGCTAAGAATACTAGTACACAAGCAAGACAGTACACCAGCGGATCAACACAATAGTTATGAGGAGGCTTAAAAGTGAGGTGGCATGATTGAATGAAATCTTAAATCAGGAAAAATCAATCTATCTTCAAATCAGTGAAATGATTGAGAATGATATTTTGCGGGATGTTCTTTTGGAGGAGGAAAAAGTACCGAGTACGAATGAGCTGGCAAAGTTCTTTAAGATCAATCCGGCGACTGCGGCCAAGGGAGTGAATCTTTTAGTGGACGAGGGAATCTTATACAAGAAAAGAGGGATAGGTATGTTTGTAACACAGGGGGCAAAGCAGGCGGTAAAAAAGAAGCGCAGAGATGCGTTTTGCGAGAATTTTGTCAGATCCCTGCTGACGGAGGCCGCAAGCCTTGGGATAGGGGAAGAGGAGCTGATTGAAATGATCCGGCGTCAAAATGCGCAGGGCGTAGAGCGTTGAAGAAGCAAAGAGTAAGCATAAGGTTCTGAAAAAAGGAAGTAAAAGAGGAAACATAGGATATGCGCAAAGGAAAGCGCGGAATTGGAGGGGCAATGAGTCTGAAATGCGAAAATGTTAAAAAGACATATAATAAAATAGATGTATTAAAGAATATCAATATGGAAATCGAGCATGGGAAAATATATGGCCTAATCGGAAGGAATGGAGCGGGGAAAACGACGCTGCTGTCTGTTCTGACGGCACAGAATCCGGCGTCCGGCGGGACGGTCACTTATGACGGGATGCCTGTCTGGGAGAATCAAAAGGCATTAGATCATTTGTGCTTTTCCAGAGAACTTAATCCGATGTCTGTATTTGGTCCTAATATTATGAAAATAAAAGAATATTTAAGAATTGCATCGATTTTTTACCCGAAATGGGACGCGCAGATGGCGAAGCAGCTTGTGGAAATGTTTCATCTGGATATAAAAAAGAAAATTTCGAAAATATCCAAAGGTATGATGAGCATGGTTACCATTATTGTTGCGCTGGCGAGCAAGGCGGATATTACGATCGTAGATGAGCCGGTAGCGGGACTGGATGTAGTTGCGAGGGAGCAGTTTTACCGGCTGCTGCTGGAAGAGTATACGAATACCGGGCGTACATTTATTATCAGTACACATATTATCGAAGAGGCTGCTGATATCTTTGAAGAAGTGATCATATTAAAAGACGGAGCGGTACTGTGCAAGGAAAATACGCAGGAGCTATTGGCACGCAGTCTGCATATCAGCGGGAATGCACAGGATGTAGATGCGGCGTGCGCAGGACTTACGCTCTATCATCAGGAAACGATGGGACGCAGCAAGGGTGTGACCGTTGTTTTGGAAAAAGGGCAGCGGATCGAACAAGGATACGATGTGACGGTACAGCCAGTCAGCCTGCAGGAGTTGTTTCTGGCGCTGTGCAAAGAGGAGGCGGTGGTATGATGAAAAGCGGATGGGGGCGGGTGCTCCGGTACTTTGTCTGGCAGGCAGAGATTTATGTATGCTTTGCGGTGGCAGGAGCTTTTGTTATGGTGGCGTATGTGAATCTCATAAATGGAGAAGCGTTTCATCAGCAGCGCTTTCTGCAGGCGGTACCAAACACGGTGGTTTTTAATGCGATGATGATCTTATTTTTAGACGGTGTGTCCTCGTTCAAGTATGTGTATGATATGCCGGTTTCGTTTGGCTGTCTTAGAAGGAATGCGTTTTTGGGCGGCCTGTTAATGGATGGGCTGCTGGCGGCGGAAAGCTTGTTGATTTCCATAGCTGCAGCCAGGCTGCTGCAGACAGAGCAGATGGATCTTATATTTTGTGCAGCGCTGTTTTTGCTTCTGGAGGGGATCGCAAGGCTAATAGGAATCGCTTCTATGAAGTGGGGCAGGGTGGTTTATTTTGTCATGATCGGGGTAATTGTCGGAATAAGCGTATGCATCGGATTTCTTGCTGGAGTTACAGGGGGAGCTACAGTATCGCTGGTGCGTTTCCTTGGTACAGACTGGAAACAGGAGACACAATGGATCGTGCTTGCAGTAGGAGCGGTTGTTTGTTTTGCGGCGAACGCAGGAAGCTGGGGCATTTTAAAAAACCTTGAGGTAAGGGGATAGGACATGGTACAGGAGGATGCGATCATGTTAAAAAGAGAATTAAAAAAACAACTATATACGAGATGGGATGAGATTACGTTGATGTTGGTTGTGGAGGCAGGATTTTTCCTTTTTGGAGAATTGATGCTGGCAGCTGCGGTTTATGGGATTGGGGGAAAAGAAAGGACGGTTATTCCGATTGGTACGATGCTGGCAGTTTGTGTTCCGGTGATCTTGATGGTGTTTTTCGGAATGAGCAGCCTGGCGATGAATTTTAATCTGGCGGTCAGTATGGGTTCGGTCCGCAGCCGGTATGTTATGGCGATGCTTGGCGTTTCGTATTTGCAGGCAGTTGCGCTTTTATGGATCGCGGATCTGTTTTATGCATTGGAACAATGGATCTTTCGCGTTGCTTATGCGGGGATGAAAAATGAGCTGGAAATGGGAGTGTTTTTTCAATGGAAATATATTTTGCCTGTGAGTTTGGCTGTTGTTGCGATTGCGGCATTGATAGGGGCGTTATTTTTAAGATTTGGAAAAGGCGTGTTTGTAATTTTCTGGATTTGTTGGATGGCTGCTGTGATCGGCGGACCGCAGCTTGCAAAGATACTGGCCAGCAAAAAAGACAATGCGTTTTTGCGTATGTTAAGAATAATGGCCAGAGGATTTTGCGGATTTCCACAGGCTGGGCTGCTTGTGATCATCACAGCGATCTCGGTCGCGATGCTTGCAGCGGCGTGGATGGTGCTGCGCAGACAGCAGGTGGTTACGTAAGTGATAAGATATAGTGGAAAGAAATTACAAATAGAATTTAAATACATATAGTTATTTATTATTGTGAATTGAAGATATTTCTGTAGATGTTAATATTTCATTAAAGAAATAAATGGATACGTTAAATATTTGAAAACGGGGAAAGGCAAGGATTTTCATTAAAAGGTGTCCTATACTATTAAATGGTATAAGACACCTTTATATGTATTTAAAGACAATATTTCACAAGTTAGCCCATACTAAAAGTTAATGTTTCAGCATAAGGATCATAACTTGCTGAGAACATTATGCTGTAAGTTGAACCTAATAGAGTCAGGTTTAAAAATTTATGATGAAAATATGGTTTTTCACTTGTGAAACTGTCCCAGTAACAGGTACAAGGGCTATAATTTTTAATAATATTTCCACGTAAATAGTCTATGCGTCCATCAACACCATTTTGGAGCCATCTGCAGGTTAAATCGATTGTAACTATTTGGGTTTTTTTGTTTGCAATAGTATCAGAAATAGTATATGTTTTATAAGATGTTACCCAAACAGATCTGGCAAAATCTTCACTAGAATCTGTGCAAGTTATTGACAGTTCATGTTCGCTATCAGAAGCAATAACCATTGATTCGCCAACTTCAAGTTCACATAATTGATTAGGATTAACTTTGATATTTTTCTTGTTCCCAAAGTGTATTTTGCTATAATTGGATAGATTTAAGAAAAAGAAAATACTAAAATGTCACTCTGTATAAATATTTTCTGCTTTCGGGCATATTTTAATATCAAAAATTAAGCAATTTGCTGTCTATATGGATATTTTATCTAGAGTTATCTATGTTAGTAATGAAGTATAATAGTTCCATGTCCAGAATGTATGTGTTGCCGTAATTCATTATAGGCTTAGCCTGTAGAACACATCAGATTTTTTTCAAGTTGAGAATGAAGATGTGCTCAAAGTTAACTTGCGATATTTGGTCGTATATTAGTTTTTTCATAAAAAATTGTTATATAAATCAAAAAATTCATATAGATTGTAGACAGGCACCTTGAAGACTCAAGACTTGGCATGTATGCAGTTATTGATTCAAAACATGTGAAAATTGCAAACGTGACTTTTTTATTGCTGGAATGATGTTTATATATGTTTCTAACAGTTCATTGGTTTTTACTTTTGATGATTCAGGATAAGTAGTGTTATAAATTTAGTAACAGAATTTGAAAGGATTTATTCATGTTTAATCAGACATTTTAGAAAAGTTTGCCTAATGAACATTTGTCATTTGCCTTACGGAGTCCCAGTGACAACATTAATAATCAAGTAGATATCAATTCGCAGATTAAAAAATTTGTTTGAGACTAGACAGAGGTAGTCGTTCCTCCTGAATTTATCGCATATAGCCAATAAGTATAGGACCTTAATTAGCATTTATCCATAATTTAGAAATAATTGTGCAAGAATTGTCGTTGGTTGCATATAAAAATAACTTTCGGATTCAGAAGTCTTAAAAGCATATGTTTGTTGCGAGAAAGAGTACATTTATCTTGACAAAGAGTGAAATTTAAGTTATCGTTTTAAACGAAAGTAAAACTATAAAATTAAGTTTAATAGGAGGGATTATTAATAATGAAGGCGAAAAGAATAAAATTATTTGTAGCTGCTGTTATAATCTTTGGCATAACGGGAACTGTGTTAGCTTCGAATGTTTTGGCTTCTGGAGGCCAGTCAGATGTTACGATTGTGGAAGAGGCAGAGGATGTCAGCCTTAAAAATATCCGGTCAGAAACTTCCGGCAGCAGGGACCAACAATTTTATGAAGAAGTAAGCTGTGAACAGATCAGCCAGAAAACAGAAGAGAGTTTTTTGGGCATCGATGGCATTTCGTCGGCGGATGCGGATGTAAGCTATGATGCGGCAACGGATGAGTATGCGGTTGAGCTGTCTCTGGTGACCGATGCGGATATCGATCAAGAACAGGAGGAGCTGTTTCGGAAGGTGTTAGATAAAACCTTTGATAAAGTCACGCTGAAAATAAACGGGGCTGTCCGGTAGTTCAAGACAACTCTTTACACCCAAACTGTGATTTGCTATAATTTTTATATCGGGTTCGTTTGCCGGATGAGTGGGAAGAACAAATAGCAAAAAGCAAATAGGGAGTAAATATGCAGGTAGTAAAAATACAAAAAGGAAAACGTATTGCAAAAAAGAAAGATAAAGTAAAGGGATGGTATTTGATCCAGTCCGGTTCGGTGATCCAAAAGCTGGGCCTGGCGGAGGTTACGCTTGGGCCGAACGCGATTATCGGCATTTTGGAACGGGATTGGTATATGTGCGATTACATTGCAGGAGAGGATACTGCGATCGCGGCGATCCCGTGCGGGAGTGCGGAGGATCTGAAAAATATACTGGCGGCAAATGAGCGTTACCGTGTCGTATTTCTGCGCACGGCGATCGAGCAAAGACACCGTATTTTCGTGCTGTATGCGCAGTTATATAAGCGTGTCACCCAATTTCATTCTTTCGTACAGACGGTGTATCATGATTACCAGTCTTTTTGCAGCAATTATCAGCTGGATGAGCAGGTGTTTCCCCAGATGGACTATTTTACGATGCTGGAGATGAAGCACAAGGCGGAGGCATGGGAGGTAAACAACAGCACGAGCCTGATCAAAAATGTGCTTAAGGATTATATCCAGATGATGGTAAAGGATGACAGCCTTTGTGTGGGTGTGATCATGGAGGCTTCAGCACAGATGCACCGCGCGATGCTTGGTATTGGCGAGATGGTGGCATACTTAACAGACCGTAAGGAAACGTTGCTGGCGGAATCTGAGAATGATATTTTTCATTTATATTTTGATCTTGCGATCCGATGCTGCAAGCGGCATCTGGACATCGCTCCGGTCAGACAGGAAATGGACTATTTGAGCGGGTTTATCCGTAAAATACAGATTTATGAGCCGTCGCTGATCAAAAACCGTATTGTACAGTATGAGGAATATGATTTTGAAAACGCGGCGTCTGCGCAGCTCTCCAAGAAGGTCGATGTGTTGACAGAGAATTGCTTAAAACATATTATGGAATTTGGGCAGCTTTCGCCAGAAGAGTCAGCCGCTTTTCTGGAGCAGGTGGAAGCGTACCGCGGCTTGCCGGATATGACGTCTACGGATGCGGCGGCATATAAGATACGAAAGCAGATCGCGCCGTTGTTTTATAATATTTATTTTAAAGTATTTATGCAGGCCATCGAGGATGAGGAAGCGATGTCGCCGATCATTGAGATGTTTTTGAACTTTGGCTTTATGGACACGAAGCTTGCCGGAGAGGAGAACGCAAAGGCGCTTTATGATCTGACCGGGCGTCTGCGTCAGTTTAAATCTGAGCGTGTATATACGATATTTACATGGCTTAAAAGTATTTATTTTGGACGCAACGAGCCGTCCAAAAATGA
Source organism: uncultured Eubacterium sp. (assembly GCA_910586225.1). Taxonomy (GTDB): domain Bacteria; phylum Bacillota; class Clostridia; order Lachnospirales; family Lachnospiraceae; genus Eubacterium_J. The sequence goes on from CAJUIL010000002.1 coordinate 53,426, forward strand.
GTTTGAGCTGGATTATCTGGGATATCTGCTGGAGCAGCGTAAAAATGGCGACCTGACGGAAGAGCAGGTAAAGAAGATGCAGAACGACCAAAAGGAAAAGGTACGTTTTGAGATTCAGAATATGTTCACCTCTGCAAACCGGATTACATATGGCAAGATCACAACATTTTGTCCGGTTTTATGTGAATTTGACCTGATCAATACGATCGAGAAAATGGCGGTTACGGTGGAGCGTCTGGAGGAAGAGCTGAATAAGATACGGAAAGTGGACTTTTCGGCGTTTTACCGCGAGGTGAACTTTACCAATGCAGCGAATGAAATTTTAAGCCACGAGCTGCTGATGTCAGAGGTGCTGCCGGATATCATCTTAATGCCAAATGCCGGGACGCGTGCGATGATGTGGCAGGAGACGGCGGATAAGCGCCGCGATACGCCTGCGCGATTCCTGTTCCCGATCTTTACGGCAGCGAATCTGGAGGAGATGATGATCGAGACAGTCGGCAGGTATCGTTGGGAGATGTGCCGCAAGATCCAGGGTGTGCGCTGGAACGATATCCGCGAGAAATCGCTGACATCAGAATATTGCGATTATCTGCAGTTCTATCGGAAAAACCGCGACTTGTCCGCGGATGCGAAGGATAAGCTAAAGACCGCGATCCAGCGTGCCAAAAATAACTACCGGGAGGTATTTGTCAAGGATTACCAGAGCTGGATCAATTATGAGTCCAAGGGAAGCTTCCGTTTGAACAAGGTGGCAAGGGAGATTTTGATTGTGTACTGTCCGTTTGCAAAGGATATCCGTGCGGCGCTGAAGGTAAACCCGATGTACCAGCTTTCGATCCCAAAATTCGAGCGGGATAACGCAAAGAAGGCGCAGCGGTTGACGGCGCTGTATGATAAATACCAGAAGGCAGGCGGGGAGATTACGGACGAGTTAAAGGAAAACCTGCTTTACTGTCAGCTGTAGCTTGCAGGAAAATGTTTAACTGCCAGCTGTGAATGGCAGAGGAAAATGAAATAAAGATAAAATAAAACAGGCTGTGCGTAAAAGATACGCGCAGCCTGTTTTTTAACCTACAGCTTTCTCAAATTCAGCTGTGATCGAGGCGTCCGGTTTTTCCGTTGCCAAGGATACGACTACGTTGCATACAAGTGCAATGAGAAATGCCGGAAGCAGCTCGTAAATATCAAGCGCGCCGCCCATCGGGCGTACCAGGTATTTCCACACAAAGATCATAACGCCGCCGCTGAGCATACTGGCGAAGGCGCCGTATTTATTACTGCGCTTCCAAAAGAGCGCGCACAGCATGACCGGGCCGAAGGCGGCGCCAAAGCCTGCCCACGCGAAGCTTACGATGCCGAATACGCTGCTGGAAGGATCTCTGGCCAGAAATACGCTTATGACGCTGATCAGCAATACAGTAATCCGCGCAGCGATCAGAGAAGCTTTTTCACTCATGCTGATGCCAAACGTATCGCGCAGCAAGTTCTGGGATACGCTGGAGGAAGCGGCAAGCAGCTGGCTGTCCGCTGTGGACATCGTAGCTGCCAAGATCCCGGCCAGTATGATCCCAGCCAGGACAGCTGCGGCAGCGCCTTGTGAGCTGAGCAGGTCTGCAATCTTTACAATGATCGTTTCCGAATCGCTGCCGGAAAGCGTATCGATCCATCCAGCGCCGCTGACAGCCAGGCCGCAGATACCGATAAAGATGGCGATCGCCATGGAAATAACGACCCAGACCGTAGCGATCCGGCGCGAGTTCGTCAGTTTGTTCTCATCCTCGATCGCCATAAAGCGCAGAAGTACGTGCGGCATACCGAAATAACCAAGCCCCCAGGCAAGCATAGAGCAGATCGTGATCATGCCGTAAGGCTTTGCGCTTCCAGCGGCAGCATCGTATGTATGCGTCAGAGACAGATAGCCAGGCAGCGCTTTTGCGTTTTCCATCACCACGTCAAAGCCTCCCGCCATATGTCCGCTGTAAAAGACGACGGTGATCAGCGCGATCGTCATAACGATGCTCTGGATCAGATCCGTTGTGGAAGCGGCAAGAAAGCCGCCCAACGCTGTATAGGCGACGATAATAACAGCACAGGTAATCATAGCAGCCAGATAGTCCACGCCAAACAAAGTGGAAAACAGCTTGCCGCAGGCCGCAAAGCCGCTCGCCGTATATGGGATAAAAAAGACGACGATCACGATCGCGGCAATGCAGTTGAGCATATTTTTGTCATGATATCTTTTGGAAAAGAAATCAGGGATTGTGATCGCTCCGATTTGGTGGCTGTAGCGGCGGATCTTTTTGGATATAAAAAACCAGTTCAGCCAGGTGCCGAGTACAAGGCCGATCGCTGTCCAGGCCGCGTCGCAAATACCGGACAAATAGGCAACACCAGGCAGGCCCATCAAAAGCCAGCTGGACATATCGCTTGCTTCCGCGCTCATAGCTGTGACAAACGGACCGAGCTTGCGCCCACCCAGATAAAAATCATCTGTGGACGTATTGGTCTTGGAAAAATGAAAGCCTATGACGAGCATCAGACCGAGATAGCATAAGATGGCCGCCATGATCAAAATAGAAGAAACATTCATAAATAGAACTCCAATCTGCCGTAAGAGGCGTTTTTTCAGCTGCCGCTTTCGCATGGTACTTTGCTAAAATGCGGCAATCCATAGTAGTATACCATGAAATCTAGGAAAAGGGAATATAAAACGAGAAAAAACAGCTGGGCGGTTATAACAGGAAATAATTTCAACACAAGGGAAATTTTTTTACCAGCGATATGCGAAAACAGCTTGCGGTATACGAAAAAATTTGCGATAATAAAGACAATCGTATCTTAAGGCTGGTGGAAGAAAAAAGGAGTAGGTATCTGCATGGAAAAAACAGCGGTAGTCACAGACAGTAATTCGGGAATCTCGCAGGAAAAGGCGAAAAAATACGGCGTATTTGTACTTCCGATGCCGTTTTATATTGATGATGAGCTTTATCTGGAAGGTCAGACGATCACACATGATGAGTTTTTCAGCAAACAAAAGGGCGGCAGCGTGATCTATACGTCGCAGCCAAATCCCTATGATGTTACGCAGCTATGGGAGCAGGTGCTGGAGGAGTATGAGGAACTGATCTATATACCGATGTCAAGCGGGCTGAGCAGCTCGTGCGATACGGCGATGGCGCTTGCCAGGCAGTATGATGGGAAGGTCGTCGTTGCGGATCTGGGGCGTGTGTCCGTAACGCAGAAATATGCGGTGCTGCAGGCGCGCAGGATGGCGCGGCAGGGGCTTTCGGCGCTGGAGATCAGCAGCAGGCTGCAGTATGTCAAAAATGAATGTATTATTTATCTTACCGTGGACAATCTCAAATATTTAAAGCAAAGCGGACGCATTTCTGCCAGCTCTGCGATGGTTGGAAGCGTATTGAACATTAAGCCGCTGCTTTACCTGCAGGGCGGAAAGGTAGAAGTAGCGGAAAAGGTGCGCGGAGACAAGGCTGTCCGTAAAAAAATGATGCAGGCTATACAGCGTGATATTACCGAACGGTTTCACGCAGGCAGTATTGAGGAGTTTTATCTTGCCGCAGCAGCCAGTATGCCGGCAGAGGATGCCAGAAAATTAAAAGAGGATTTTGAAGCATTTTTTGGGACGGTATGCAGTATGTCTACGATTCCGCTTAGTATCGCGACTCACCTTGGGTATGGTACCTACGGATTGGCGCTCGTACGCAGGATGGAAACGCTGACTTGAATTATGTAAACTTGAGAAAAAATAAGAGGAATATACTTATGGAAAATAAATTTTGTTTCCTAAAGGGATTAGTAGATTGTGATTCTGGAATCATTCAGGATTGTAATAATAAACGAGCGGTATCGTGTCCGCTGGAGGAGGAAAGAAAGACAAAAGAAAAGGGAAGAAAAAAGAGTTATAAAATGCAGGGGTTTTGTTATCTGAAGGGGTTGGTGGACTGCAATGCCGGACGTATTCAAGACTGCAATAACAAGCGGGTAGAACAGTGCCCAGAGAAATAGAGTTTAAGGCAGCAGGTCAGCAAGTCTGAGCTGCTGCAGCTTTTCAGGATGAATGGAGGGAGAAATGTTTTATAAAGGGATCAAAGGATTGTTTGCAGCGGCTTTTGTCTGTATCAGCGTTGGTATGACGGCGGCACAGATTCAGGCGTCTGCCATGCCGCAGCAGGAGGAAGTACAGGATGAACTTTTGGAAGAAAATGGCAAGCTGCGGGAAAAAGCCGGGAAGGTACTTCCGGCTCCGAAAACCGTAACGCAGGATAAGGTGGCATATCATGCGGTTACGATCAGCTGGGAAGCCGTAGAAGGCGCGGCAGGATATCAGATTGAATATGCGGCCGGGGATGAAAATTTTACGGTGGCCGCAACGACGGAGGCGGATGTACTGACTTATCAATGCAAGGGGCTGCTGACCGGCACCAAGTATCAGCTGCGGGTCTGCGCATTGGATGAAAATGGGACAGCCGGAGACTATGTGCTGACAGAAGCGGAGCCGTATTTAAATAAGACGAAATTTACGAGTGTTTCTACGCCGCAGATGGCAAAGGTTGTGCTGGAATGGAAAAAAGTAGCGGGCGCGATGAATTATGAGCTATACCGCAAAACGTCAAAGCAGGACGCATATGAGCTGCTTGGAGTCACGACAGAGCTTACCTATACAGATACGAAGGTTACTGCAGGCGAAAGCTATTCTTATCAGGTACGCGCAACCCGTGATGTCAATGGGACAACGGTACAGGCGAAGTTTTCCGCAGCAGCTAAGGCTGCGCTGACGGCGGCAGCTATGCAGCTGGAAAGCTGTGAGGCGGTGGGGGATCATTCGGTGAAGCTGACTTGGAAGCAGGATACAGCCGTATCAGGATATTATATTTACCGTAGTGTAAAAGAAAACGGGACGTTCCGCAAAATCAAGACCATCAGTAAAAACGCAACGTTAACTTATACAGATACAAAATTAGTACCAGGTAAAAAGTTTTATTATAAAATCTGTACGTATACAAAAGGGACGGATGGGACTGTGCGCACAGGTGAGCTGTCGCCTGCGCTCAAGGCGCAGCCGCAGGCAGAAGCACCGCTGCTGTCCGCGGTACATACAAACCTCGGCAACCGAAGTCTTTCACTGGAATGGAAAAAGGTGGCGAATGCATCGGGCTACCGCATTTACCGCAGCGTTTATCCGGATAAGGGCTTTGCGAAGATCAAGGATCTGTCCGGCGGTATGTTTGTAGGCTATGAGGATCGGAATGTAATACCGGGAGGGACGTATTATTATCGGGTGAAGGCGCTTTATGTCAGCGGGTCTTATAAGGGTTTAAGCCTGCCTAGCATTTCTATGGAAGGAAGCGTGGCTCCGGCGGCGCCGATCGGCCTTAAGGCTGTGCAGACTGGGGAGGCAGAGCTTCAGATCAGCTGGGAACTGTCGATCGGAGCCGGGAGCTACAAGCTGTACCGTGCGGACAAGGCGGATGCAGAATATAGCTGTATTGCCCAAAACTTGTCAGAAACTTCCTATACGGATACACAGGTCAGGAAGGGAAAGACTTATTATTACCGCGTATCCGGGATCGGAGCGGCTGGCGAAGGGATGAAATGCCATGCGGTAAGCGGATCAGCGGGCGGTGTTTCTTTAAGCACCCGTACACTCAAGCTGTGCGCAGGGGCAACGAAGCCATTACAGGCATTTACGTTTTTGGAAGGCGATATAGAATGGACGTCGAAAAATACGGATATTGCCGAAGTGGATGAGGAAGGGAATGTGACCGGGATCGCGTACGGGACGGTGACTGTGACAGCGACGGTGGACGGACAGAGCGCGTCTGCGGTCGTATCGGTAACGCCGGGCAAAAAAAATGGGATCGACGTGTCCAGATGGCAGGAGGATGTTGACTGGCGCCGTGTAAAAGACTCCGGAGTGGAGTTTGCTTTTTTGCGTATCAGTAACCATAATTTGGAGGATTATACATTTGAGACCAAGTATCAGAACGCGTTTTCTGTCGGTATGCCGATGGGGGTATACTGCTACAGCCGTGCGGTGACGGTTGAGGAGGCGAAGGAGGAGGCGCGCGTTGTGCTGGAAATCTTAAATGGAAGAAAGCTGGATTATCCGATCGCGCTGGACTTAGAGGACGCTGTACATAAAACAATGAAAAAGGAAACGCTGCATCAGATGATCACAGCGTTTAAGGAGGTCGTGGAAGAAGCTGGCTATCGGTTTGTCTTGTACAGCTATCTGACGTTTTTAAATTCAAATCTGGATAAAACAAAGCTGGATGGGATTGACCTGTGGATCGCGCGTTACCGGAACGTTTCGCTTGGAACCGGGTATACCGGGACCGGAAATGTAAAATACTGGCAGTATAACAGCGGGCAGTACAACGGATCCAATTCACAAGTAGATGGGATCACAAAGGAGACTGGCGAGCTGGTGTCTGTGGATGTGAATGTGGAATTTGAGTAGCGGAAGGTGAAGGAAACAGATGGAAAATCCAAATCGTGACGCGCCTATCGGGGTTTTTGATTCTGGTATGGGCGGGATCAGCGTATTAAAGGAATTGTATGAGATCATGCCGCAGGAGGATTATATTTATTTTGGCGATTCCAAAAACGCGCCTTATGGGACAAGGCCGCTGGAGGAGATCCGCAGCCTTACGATTGCAAATGTACAATTTTTGCTTTCGCAGGGAGCAAAAGGAATTGTCGTCGCCTGCAATACGGCTACAGCTGCGGCAGTCCGCATCCTGCGCGAGATGTATCCTAAGCTGCCGCTTGTCGGAATCGAGCCTGCCATTAAGCCGGCGGCGCTGCAGCCTGGGCATCCGGTCATTCTGGTAATGGCGACGCCGATGACGATCCAGGGAGATAAATATAAAACGCTGATGATGAATTATGAATTAAAAGCGGATATTATCGGCCTTCCATGCCCTGGCTTAATGGAGTTTGTGGAAACAGGCAACACGGAGGGAGCTGATTTAAAGGTGTTTTTGGAGAAGCTGCTGGCGCCGTATCTAAGGGAGATCGATTCGATCGTACTTGGCTGTACGCATTACCCATTTGTACGCAGGCTGATCCAGGAGATCGCAGGAGAGCGCGTCCGCATTTTTGACGGCGGAAACGGTACTGCGCGGGAGATGCGCAGAAGGCTGGATGCCGCCGGGCTGCTGTCGGCCCGTAAGGAGTACGGTACCGTAACTTTTGAAAATAGTCTGGCAACGGAGGAAGAAATTGAATTAAGCAGAACATTATTCCAAAAAAATCTGTCTTAGCTTCGTATTAGATATTAGGAAGAAAGGATGAGAGAGGGATTGGAATATGAATGTCAAACAACGGATTGCTGCAGGCATGGCAGCGGTGCTGCTGGCCGGCAGCATTTTAGGTAATTCGATACAGATACAGGCACAGGTAGTACAGACGCAGGACAACTGCAGCAAAGCTATGCAGACGGAATTTATCCAGTCGGAGGATCTGCTGCTGCGTGCGGGCAGATTTGCGCTGAACCATATTCAGGTGGATGACTCTTACAATCTGGCGGAGAGTGTATGGGCGGACAGCGGGAGCGATTATTATTTCAGCCTGCTGCAGACGGAGGAAAAGAAGCTGTATCTGAATCTGAAAAAGCAGGCAGACCGTTATTTGAATGGAACAGAGCAGTTTCAGGTGACAGAGGTAAGCCGCGGCGGGCAGAGCGCGTCGGTTTGCATTCTGCCGCTTGTTTCTTATGAGGGGCTTGCCACACAGCAGATGAAAAAGGTATTTTACTGCTTTTTGTTTGAGAATCCGCAGTATTATTTTATAAGAAACTCGGTTATCTATTCAGAAAATACGAAGATGATGACGGTTGGATTATACGATCGCTTTGCGGACGGAGCCGAAAGGGCGGAGTATACGAGGCAGCTTGCTGTACAGCTGCAGCTGTGGGAGGAACAGATCAGCGCTGCACAGACGGAGTGGGAGAAAGAACAGCTGATCCATAAAATTGTATGTGACCACGTTGCATATGACGAAGCAATGGATGAAAATGATCCGGATGATAAGCAGATGAGCCAAAGCTGCATCAGTGCGGTTTTATTTGATCGTAAGACAGTCTGTGCGGGATATGCGCAGATGTTCGCGCTGCTCTGCGGGCGGGCAGGTATTACCTGCGTCACTGTGACCAGTCCAGGCCACGCCTGGAATAAGGTACGGCTGGGAAACGTCTGGTATAATGTGGATTGTACCTGGAACGATTCCCGCGGTGACGACACATTTTTAAACGTTACGGACGCACAGCTTTTGGCTGCGGATACACAGCTTTTAGAACACACGCTGTCTGAAGAATGGACAGAGCTTGCACCTGCCTGTACGACAGCCTTTGACCGGGAAGCAGGCTCCCAGTTGGATGCAGACCTAGAACCGGAGACAAATATGCAGTCTGGGGCGGACGAGGCGCAAGACGCAGGTACATCTGCAGATCTTACGTCAGACGGCGCTGGGGCGGAAGTGCAGCAGGACGGAGCATCCGGAAATGTGCAGGCACCTGCAAATCTTGTGGAGAATGTAGTATTGAGCAGCGAGGAAAAGGGCAGGCTTGCCGTCAGCTTCGCGCCGCTGGAGGGATGTGACGGTTATACGGTGCAGTATGCGTCAAATAATGCGATGCTTCCGGCAGATAAGGTGGATGTGGAGTCAGCTTCTTTTATGATTGAAGGATTAAAAAGCGGGAAAGCTTATTATGTCAGAGTACGGGCATACCGATGGAACAGCAACGGCGAAAAGCTGTACGGGACTTTTTCAAAAAAAGTGAAAGGGACTGTGATGTAATGGCAAAAAGGAAGAAAAAACAAGAAGTGATCCTGACGCCGGAGCAGCAGCGGGAAGCGGATTACCAAAAGGCGGTCAGACGCATGGAGGGCGCGGAAAAGATGCTGCAGCCGGAGGACCGGGTGCATATGTATAAAGAAGCCATACAAATGTTTGAGGCGCTGGAGGATTATGAAGATAGCGAGGCGCGCAGGAAGCGCTGTAAAAAGCGGCTGCCGCTGGCCAGAAGAGAGCACCGGGAGGAGGTATACCAGACTGGTATGCAGATGAAGGCGGAGGCAAAAAGCTCTGCGGATTATGAAGCGGCGATCGCCCAGTTTCAGCGTCTGCGTCGTGAGTATAAGGATATTCCGGACCAGATTGAGGAGTGCAAGCAGTTAAAGGAAAAAGCGCGTAAAAATGAAAGGAAGAAAAACGCGTTCGGAAAGCTTATGGCTGCAGCTGTATTTGCTGCGGTTCTTGCATTGGCGGTATTTCTTTGCTCGCCGGCGGCATTTTATCTGGAGGGCAGCTTTTTAATGAGTATCCATGATTATGAGCGGGCCAATACGGTCTTTGCGAAAAGTAAGGGATATAAGGATACAAAGCAGCGTGTACGGGAATGCAATTATAAAAGAGCGATGCTCGCGGCGCGGGACGGCGACTTTCAAAAGTCGGTGAAGCTGCTTCATGAAAAGGTCGGTGATTATAAAGACGCGCTGGAAAAAAAGGCGCGGTTTGAAAAGAAGCTGCTGGCACAGGCCGAGCTTGGCGATACGGTGACTTATGGCACGTCAAAGTGGATCGTGGCGGATTTTGCAGATGGTACAGACAGCGGGGAAAGGAAGCTGCTGCTGGTACGCAGAAAGCCGGTAAAGGCGCAGACGCCGTATCAGCAGGCAGGGCAGCCGTCTGTTTGGGAAAGCTCAGGAATGCGGGAATGGCTGAACCAGACTTTTTTTGAGAGCAATTTTTCCCGTTATGAGCAGGAAGCAATCTTAGAATCGGATATTATTACGCCGGCGAACAGCGTCTATGGGACGAACGGCGGCAATACAACGCGTGACCGTGTATTTCTGCTTGATGAAGCCGAAGCGGAGCGATATCAAAAGCTGCTCAAGCTGGAGGATAACCAGAAGGCATGGTGGCTGCGCACGCCTGGAAAGGCGGAGGACAGCGCAGCATTTGTATCAGCGGATGGCAGCATCATGCAGTATGGGTATGCGGCGGATTCCAAGGAGCTTGCCGTACGGCCGGCTGTGTGGGTTGGCATTTCAAAAAAGGAGTAGATCAGATGCAACAGTTTAAGAAAATGAGCGCCGCGATCGCGACCGGCGTGTTGTGCTTGTCCATTTTGACAGGCTGTGGAGCGAATGAAAAGAAGGACTCTGCACAAACGCAGCTTGATGAAGCTGCCGGGCAGACCGCAGTAGAAGACGCGGATATGGAGCCGTCAGACGATCCGGCAGCAGGAGAGGAAAATCGTGCGGCTGGATTCAGCCTGGGCGAGTTTTCTGGGCAGGATGTGAACGGAGCTGCTTATACAAACGAAATATTTCAGGACTATGATCTGACGATGGTCAATATATTTACAACCTGGTGTACGCCATGCATTAATGAAATTCCGGATCTGGAGAAGCTGCATCAGGAGATGGCCGATCAGGGCGTGAATATTGTTGGCGTTGTGATGGACGCTGTTGACATGGATGGAAATATTGATAAGGATGCCGTTGAAAAAGCGAAGGTGCTTGCGGAGCGTACCGGTGCTTCGTACCCATTTTTGATACCGGACGCCGAAGGATGGAACGGCAGGCTGAATGGGATTCAGGCAGTTCCAGAAACCTTTTTTGTAGATAAAAACGGTACGATCGTAGGCTCGGTCTATACGGGCAGCCGTAGCCTGGAGAGCTGGCGTGAAGTTGTGGAAGCAGAGCGCGGCAGCTTAAAAGGGGATGCGTCATGAGCTGCCTGCATCGATTATACAGACAGAAAACGGATGTATCCCGCAAGGAGCAGGGCAGACGTGGAGCAGCTTGCAGATGGCTCGGAAAATGCGCGGCTGCTGCGGGACTGCTCATGATGGTATACGGCGCTTATCGGGGCGAAGTGAAGGTTGTGATGGAAAAAGCAGTTAATATTTGTCTGGAGTGTATCGGAATTGGCTAAGAAGAAAAGAAAGACAGAATGGCACCGCCATAGGGTGCAGGCGTTGTGGACGCTTTTGACGAATAGCTATCTGGCGGGATTTGTCCAAGGGAAAATATATAAGGGGCCGCTGAAAAAGCTCTGTGTACCAGGTTTAAACTGCTATTCCTGCCCAGGGGCACTTGGCGCTTGTCCGATCGGGGCTATGCAGGCGGTCATTGGGAGCTGGAATTTTAAATTTGCGTTTTATGTCGCGGGCTTTCTTATGTTTGTTGGGGCGCTTTTCGGGCGTTTTGCCTGCGGTTGGCTGTGCCCGTTCGGTCTGATACAGGATCTGCTGCATAAAATTCCGTTTCCAAAAAAGATCGGGACATTTCGGGGTGACCGCTTGCTGAGGAAGCTGAAATACGTGATCCTGCTGCTGTTCGTGATCCTGCTGCCGCTTTGTCTGGTTGATATTATGGGTCAGGGTGCGCCGTATTTTTGCAAGCTGATCTGTCCGGCAGGGACACTGGAGGGTGGTATTCCGCTCGTATTATTAAATAGCACGATGCATAGTGCGCTTGGATGGCTTTATGTGTGGAAAAATGTGCTGCTGCTTCTTACGGTGCTTTTAGCGGTCATGATTTACCGTCCGTTTTGCAAGTACATATGTCCGCTTGGAGCGATTTATTCGGTGTTTAATCCGATAGCGGTGTTCCGTTACAAAGTGAATAAAGAGAAATGTACTGGCTGCGGTGCGTGTCGGAAGGCTTGTAAAATGCAGCTTGATCCGGTGGAGGAGGCAAATCATCCAGAGTGTATCCATTGCGGCCAGTGTAAGAAGGTGTGCGGGACGCAGGCGGTAACCGATCATTTTACGAGCAGCCGTTCAGAGACTCTTACTTCTTACGATCCGCAAGCATAAAAAATTTCAGAAATAGCTTGCTTTTCAGTATCTATATATGTTACACTTTAGAAGTAAGAGGTGTACATCATTTTCTGTATTTTTGGTGATTGAAAAATGCTCTTTTTTCAATTATATATGCTTTCTTGGATTTATCCTTCACCATATACAAAATAGAGAAGCAGGTATGAAAATACCTGCTTTTCGTATATCAAAATGTAAGCCTGCCAGTATTGACAGGCTTAAAAGACTGTGGTAGTCTATAACGAAAGAAGATAACGGGAGTATTACAAAAGGGGATGACAGGAGATGGGAGAAGAGACAGTAAAGCTTTTTGATTCGGAGCTTAAGGTGATGGATATTATCTGGAAGGAGGGCGGCGCGACTGCAAAGTATGTGGCGGATACGCTGGCCAGGGAAATCGGGTGGAACAAAAATACGACGTACACGCTGATCAAGCGTTGTATCAAAAAGGGAGCGATCCAGCGGAGCGAACCGCATTTTATGTGCCAGGCGCTGATCCCAAAGGAAAAGGTACAGGAAGCAGAGACAAATGCGTTGATCAGCAAGCTGTACGATGGATCCGTGGATAAGCTGTTTGCATCGCTGCTTGGCAGCAAAAAGCTGTCAGCCGGAGAAATACAAAGCCTGAAAAAAATGGTAGATGAGCTGGAGCAAAAGGAATCGGTGCAGAACGGGTAGGCAGGTCAAACTTGCCTGCCCGTTTTTTTTCTTTTCTGTAAACTGTTTGAAAACGCGGCCCTATCAGGATGTGTTTTTTGAGATGTTATTAATGTATTTATAATCTGGCAGCATTATGATAAGTAACGCTTGGAAAGCAGGATCGCAAGATGATGCGAAGAGAGAGAGTAAAAAGGAAGGGAGAAAAAAGAGATGCTGTTTCATTCGCTGGAATTTTTTGTTTTTTTCCCGGTCGTTGTACTGGTATATTTTATCATTCCGAAAAAATTAAAAACGCTGTGGCTGCTGGCGGCCAGTTATTATTTTTATATGTGCTGGAATGTGAAGCATTTGCTGCTGATCGCGTGCTGTACGGTTGTATCATGGATTAGCGGGCTGCTGCTGGGAAGATGCAAGCGGGCAGGAAGGAGAGCGAAATGGATCGCAGCAGGCAGTATTTTCTTTCAGCTGGGGGTATTGGTATTTTTTAAATATGCGGGCTTTATCCTGCAAAATATCAATGCTGTGCTTGAAAAAATGGGAGCCAGTGCATGGGAGCTGCCGTTTTCCTTTGCGCTGCCAGCCGGCATTTCCTTTTATACGTTTCAGGCGCTTGGTTATACGATCGACGTATATCGCGGAGAGGTGGAGCCGGAAAAAAATTTGTGCAGCTATGCGCTGTTCGTCGCGTTTTTCCCACAGCTGGTGGCTGGGCCGATCGAGCGTTCGAAAAATCTGCTGGGGCAGATGCGCAGCATAAGGGCGAGAAAGATTGGCAGTTTGTTTGATTATGACAGGATTGCGCAGGGGCTGATACTGATGCTGTGGGGATTTTTTCTAAAGCTGGTCATTGCGGATCGTATTTGCATTCTTGTGGATACCGTATATCATGCCTGGGAGTTATACGGGACAGTGGAGCTGGTCGTAGCGACTGCGGCTTTTTCGATCCAGATTTACTGTGATTTTGCTGGTTATTCGACGATTGCCAGAGGTGCGGCGAAGGTAATGGGATTTACGCTGATGGAAAATTTTCGTGCGCCGTATTTTTCCAAAAGCATTCGGGAGTTTTGGCGCAGATGGCATATTTCGCTGAGTACCTGGTTTAAGGATTATTTGTATATTCCGTTGGGTGGGAGCCGCCGCGGGACAGTGCGTACTTATCTGAATCTGATGATCGTTTTTCTTGCCAGCGGGTTATGGCATGGTGCGAGCTGGCATTATGCGGCATGGGGTGGAATCCATGGTGTATACCAGGCGGTAGGGACAATGACGGATGGGATGCGTAAAAGGTTTCGGGAGAGAGCCGGAACCGATACGAGGGCATTCAGCTTTCGGGCTGGACAGGTTTTGATTACCTATGCGCTGTCGTTGTTTGGGCTTATATTTTTCCGTGCGGATTCGCTCAGCGCTGCCGTTGGAATATGTAAAAGGATTGTAACAAAGCTGGATCCATGGGTGCTTGCAAATGGTACGCTTTTAGATCTTGGGCTGGAAGGGAAAGAGATGGTCATATTATTCGCGGCGCTTAGTTTATTGCTGTTTTTTAGCTTAGTGAGGGAATATAGGAATGAGACGCCGGAGATGTTTTTACATAGGCAGAGTACATGGTTTCGGTGGCTGCTGCTTGTGATATTGTTTTGCTTTTTGTTTTTATTTGGAATGTATGGGCCGGAATATGATGAGAGCCAGTTTATTTATTTTCAGTTTTGATATGGAGGCGAAGATGAGGAAAGCGGTTAAAGCGGTTGTTTTTTTTATAGTTCTTGCGGGAGTGGTTATGGTTTTGAATGATTTGACATTGAACCGCAGGAGCGAAGGGTGCATTCAGCTGTCGGAATTTTATGAGATGGAGGAGGACAGCATTGATATGCTTTGTATCGGGAGCAGTCATATTTATTATGGAATCAATACGTGCCGTTTGTATGACGAATATGGTATTGCCAGCTATCTTTTGGCGTCTCCGGGACAGCCGGTGTGGCTGAGCTATTATTTGCTGGAGGAAGCGCTGAAAACGCAGGAGCCGGAGCTTGTACTTTTTGATATCGGCACACTGTACCGCAAGGAGGAAGATTTTGGGGCGTATTCCTGGGAAACGCTGATCAGTATGAAGCCTTCTTATACAAAGTGGAAGGCGATCCAGGCAGTCAACCAGTATGAGGAATGTGTAGATGCGGTAGGGGCTTTTTTATCCTTTCCATATTATCATACACGTTATGCCGCTCTCACCAGCGAGGATTTTGAAAATACGCAGGAGATCCGGTATCATGGCTATAAGCCGGATTTTACGGTGATCACAGAAAAGGAGCTAAAGAAATGGGAAGGCGCGGTGCAGGGGATCACAGATACGTTGGTTTATCCGAAAGGAGAAAAGCCGATTACCGAACGGACAGAGGAGCATCTGCGCAAGCTGATCGCCTTGTGTCAGGAAAAGGATATTCCGCTGCTGCTTGTCAACGCGCCGTATGCAAACGAGGTGGATGAGAAGCGGGAGGCGGACGCGTATATCAGCAGGATCGCGCGGGAATACGGGGTGCCGCTTATTTATGGCAACAACTTTAGACAAGAGATGCAGATCGATTTTGCCGCGGATCTGCTGGATGCCTCGCACTTAAATTATTATGGGAGTGTGAAATATACGGATTATCTGGCGGCGTGGATAGAGGAAAACTGCAGCCTGCCGGACAGGCGTGGGAATCAGGGATACCAGAGCTGGCAGGAGGCCAGCGAGTTGTTTTGGGAGCAGGTGATGTCTTAAGGCGGCTACGTTTCGTTTGCATTGATTTCAATTTCAGTTTATGCTATGCTGATGGAAGGATCATAGGATCACAGCATTAGCAAGCATAAGAGTAAGCGAAGGAGCACAGTACAATGACAAAAAAATATCAAGAAATACACCAGCTGACAGACAACCCGTTTTTGAACCTGTATGAAATGGATGCGCTTGATACGAAGGGAAAAGCGTTTCATTATTATTTTGCATCCAGAAATGATGCGCAGCATATTAAGCTCAAAACAAAATCACTCAAAGCAGAAGGGATCGTTATTTATGCCGTAACCGCAGAGCCGGCTCCCAGACTGGTGCTGATACGGCAGTACCGTTATCCGCTGGATGCGTTTTTGTATGAGCTTCCGGCTGGGCTTGTCGATGGGGACGAGACGCCGGGTATGGCGGCAGCCAGGGAGATGAAGGAGGAAACCGGGCTGGATTTTACGGAGTATACCGGTGGAAGCGCGTGCTGGCGCAGGCCGTTTTTTATGGGCGCTGGTTTTACGGATGAGACAAGCGCGTCGGTATTTGGGACGGTGAGCGGCAGCGTTTCAGACGCATTTGTAGAGGATACGGAAGAGATACAGGTGATACTAGCGGATAAGGAAAAAGTACGGCAGATATTGGAAAGCGAACGCGTCTCGATGCGCGGGGCTTATTTAATGATGCATTTTTTGAATGCAAAGGAGCCGTTTGCTTTTTTGAATGTGTAAGACACAGGCAGGGTATCGGATAGAAATAGGAAATTCCGATACCCTGCTGGGAAAGAGGTCTTAAAGCGGGAGCGATGGCTTGCCGCATATTTTATAATATTTTGCGGTAAAAGGCGCAAGCTGCAGCGAAAAGGTGCCTTTTTTATCCGCAAGCAAAGACGCTTTTTCGTCTGCTTCGCTGCCGCCGTAGCGGGCATCGTTGCTGGACAGGAGCAGCTCCAGCTTTTCGGCGTCTGGTATGCTCAGCTTGTAATCTTTCTGTTCCTGGTCAGAAAAATGAAATACGGCCGCAATCCGCTCCTGCGTACCTTTGCGTTCAAATGCATAAACGCAGGCTTCTTCCTGATGGCAGTCAAGCCACTGGAAGCCTTCGGTTTCGAAGTCTTTTTCATACAAGGCCGGGTGTTTTAGGTACAGGTGGTTTAAGTCCTTCATAAACTGATGAAACCGCTGGTGTGCCGGATAGTCCAGCAGGCCCCAGTCTTGTTCACGCTTTTCATCCCATTCCCGGAAATGGCCAATCTCGTTGCCCATAAAATTCAGCTTTTTACCAGGATGTGCGTACATATATAAATACAGCGCCCGTGCCTGCGGGAATTTCTGGTCGTAATCGCCGTTCATTTTTTGAAGGATCGTCGCCTTGCCATGGACGACCTCATCATGGGACAGCGGTAAAAGAAACTGATCGTCATAATAATACATCATGGAAAATGTCAGCTTGTGGTAATCACGGCTGCGGTACTGCGGGTCTGTGCGGAAGTAATCCAGTGTATCGTTCATCCATCCCATATCCCATTTATAGTCAAACCCAAGTCCGCCGTCGGACACATTTTTTGTAACGCCAGGATAAGAGGTGGAGTCCTCGGCAGCAAGAATGGCGGTCGGGTGGAGCGTCTTTAAGCCCTCGTTCATGTTTTTTAAAAAATCTACGGCATTCATATTGACGCCGCGTCCAGGGTCGCCCTGCCAGTAAATGGCACGGCTGATAGCATCCATGCGCAGGCCGTCGATATGGTATTCGGTCAGCCAGTAATTCGCCGCTGACTGCAGGAAGCTGCGTACTTCCCCGCGGGAATGCATAAAATTGCAGCTGCCCCATTCACTGACACCGACCGCGTTGTGCGGGTATTCATACAGTGCGGTTCCGTCATAGTGTGACAGTGCATAGCTGTCCAGAGCAAAATGGACTGGGACAAAATCCATAAGGATACCGATTTGATTTTGGTGGCAGCAGTCTATAAAAGATTTCAGCTGGTCTGCGGTGCCGTACCGGGAGGTTGGACTGTAAAATCCGGTGGACTGGTAGCCCCATGATTCGTCGCACGGATATTCATTTAACGGCATGACCTCCACGTAGTTATAGCCGTTTTCTTTGAGATAAGGGATGAGAATATCGGCCATTTCTTCGTATGTATACCAGTCGTCGGCTTGGCCGGACGGTTTGCGGAACGAGCCCATATGTATTTCAAAAATATTTAAAGGCTTGTTTTTGCAATCGCTGCGTGTATGCATCCATTTTTTATCCTGAAATTGATAAGACGCCATATCCCGCAGGATGGACGCGGCATTTGGCCGAAGCTCCATCCCAAAGCCGTAAGGGTCGCAATGATCGACGCAATGGCCGTCTTTGCCATAAATGCGGTATTTGTACATCATTCCAGCCGCTGCGTCCGGTACGCAGCATTCCCAGAAATGGCCGTCATGTATCTTGTACATTTCTGTCTCCTGCCAGCCGTTAAATTCACCGATCAGAGCGATCCGCGAAGCGCCGGGAGCGAATGTGCGAAAGGCAGCGCCGCTATCTGTAAGATGCGCACCAAGAAACTGATAGGCATCGAATATTTTTCCTGTGTAAAATCCATAAAAATCCATAAGAACCTCCTTAAAAAACAAAAAATGCGGCAGTTACTAATAGACATTAGTTGTTTAATCTGCTATGATAAGATTACAGGCAAATGCCGGAAATTACCACCGACAAATTCGTGCAACAGACGGATAAGCAACGAATTTGAAAAAGTGTCGTTTTTTGGAGACATATTATATGGATATCAGAATAGAGAAAACAGAGAAGGCGATCAAAAACGCATTTATGGAGCTGCGTTCGAAAAAGCCGCTGGAAAAGATTACGGTCAAGGAACTGTGTGCCTTGGCGTGTATCAATAAATCTACGTTTTATGCGCATTATGAGGATATTTATGCGTTGTCAGACACGCTGGAGACAGAAACAGTCGCTTCTGTATTGAAGAGCATACCGCACGCGCAAACGTATTCGTTTGAGAATCTGGATTTAGTGACAAGAGAGCTGTGCCTGGCGTTTATTTCGCATATTTCACTCATAAACGTGCTGTTTTCCGGAAAAGGGCAGAGTTATCTTACAAATAAGCTGGAGGCGGAGATCAAGAGGACGATCTTTGAAAAATATCCGGAATATAAGGAAGACGCAGAAAAAAATATCCTGCTTTCATATTGCGTACAGGGTGCTTATTATGCATATGTGAATAATCAGAACGCGGATACGGAAACGCTGCTGGGTACGATAGAAAGGATCGTGAATGCGATGCAGACGTTGTTGAAATAATGCCTTTACATTTGTCTTTATTCACGTTATACTATGGAATAGTCGGGCAGAATACAAAACAATGGGAGCTGACAAGCCGGACGTTCCAAAGGAAGTGTATCAATAATCAAAAATACAGATTTGCCAGGATAAAAACGGAGCAAGGGAGGAAAATCATGGGTGAAATCAGAAAGTATGCGTGTATTTGCGGCTACGAACGGGAACTGTTTACAGGCGGCGGACTGGGCGGATGCAATGTCAGGCATATCGCCAGATTTTTTCCGAAAGAAGTGCAGGCATTAGAACGGGAACGTAGTGAGGGAAGAATCAGCCGTTATGTAATGGAGAACGAAGTATCCGTATGTCAAAATTGTCGGGAGCTTTATGCGCTGCCGGCGTTTTCGTATACGCGAAAAGATGGGTATACCTGCCATTTTGCCGGCAGCTGCCCGGATTGCGGGAGCAGCGTTGCGCGTGTGGAGGATGAGGAGCGGCCGGAATGTCCCAAATGCGGACAGAGAATGCAGTATTTGGTTGCGGGTGACTGGGATTAAGAAAACAAGGAGGTTTTTCATAAAAATACAGGGAGGTATGTACAATGATCTTACAGCATAATATCGAGGCATGGAATGCGAACCGGAATTTTAAGGTCGTAACGAAAAGGCAGGCCAAAAGCTCGGAAAAGCTTTCCAGTGGATATAAGATCAACCGTGCGGCTGATAATGCTGCGGGATTGACGATCAGCGAGGGAATGCGCTGCATGATACGCGGGTTAAACCGTGCGTCGGATAATGCGGCAGACGGATATTTCCTGCTGCAGACCGCGGACGGGGCGCTGGAGGAAATACACAGTATTTTGCAGCGCGGACGGGAATTGTCGGTGCAGGCCGCAAATGATACGAATACGGATACAGACAGGCGGGCCATTCAGTCAGAGGTGGACAAACTGCTGGAGGAAATCAACCGGATAGCGGATACGACAGAGTTTAATACGATGAAGCTGTTGGACGGAACAAAGTCCGGTACGCCGTCGGGCAATCCATTTGTCCAGCCGAATCATGCAGCAGGCATGGTGCGGGAAGGAAATCAGAAGGTAGATGCGTTGATCAGCCAGGATCCGATCCAGGATCCCAGCGTTACGGCAACACATTCTCCCGCGGAAATCGCGTCTGTGGAAGCAGGGCTGCAGGATATGGTGCCAAAGGCAGTCGGTGCGATTTTAAGTACTTACAGTGTTTTTAATAATACAGATGTCAGTCCGGAGATTGGTGTGAAGCTATACCAGGAAAATTCGTCTACGCTGGCTTATGTGGCGTGCCGGTATTCGATTGATTCAACTGGCAAGATCAGTGGAATGGCGCTGAACCTTTCGGTGAATTTCAACACACTTCAATTTGACGCAGCGGGCAATCTGACAAATGACAGCAGAAAAGAACTGGAAGCTACGATCGCGCATGAAATGATGCACGCATTTATGGATGAAACACATCCAAACGGAATGCTGGGAGCGACGAACGGGATTGTAGACAAGAGCAACCAGTTTCCGAAATGGTTTAAGGAAGGAATGGCGCAGACAGCAGCAGGCGGGTGTTCAAATTATAACGACTGGGTAAACGGGGGACTGGGCCTGAATGAGAATACACCGGAAAGTACGATCAGCGCGGCAGTAAAATCGTTGTCAAACAAGCTGTCCAGCGGGTCGACAGCCTCCCAGTATGGAACAGGGTATCTGGCTTGTATGTATCTGGGCTATCTGGCAAGCGGCGGGACGACGATAAGCTCATCCGCCATCGGACAAGGGTTAAACCAGGTTTTGACCGATATCCGGGGCGGTAAATCGCTCAATGAGGTGATCAAAGACATATCTGGCGGCAAATATATGTCTATGACAGATTTTCAGACGAAATTCGGAGACAATGATTCCTCTCATTTTATCAGCCTGTTGCTAAAGGAAGCAGGGCAAACCGGCAGCGGCAGCGTGATTGCGCCGAGTCTGGCTGCTGGGGATGTGCTGGCTAATGCAGCTGCGAATAATGCTTATTATCAGCCGAACTTTAATCAGGAGTTTACAGGTTCCAACGCCAATACCTTTACGGGAGGAGGCAGCGGCGGCTATAACGGCAACGGAGAGGCGCTGATGCTGCAGATCGGCTCGCTGGGGCATCAGGGGATGGCGATATCGATAGATGATTCCCATACGGATGCGCTCGGCCTTGGCGCCGTGTCGGTCATGAGCTTTGAAGAAGCGGGCACCGCGATTGATGATTTTGATTATGCGATCAATATGGTGTCCAGCAACCGTTCTTCTATCGGTGCGTTTATGAATCGGTTGGAGCATACGATCGCAAATGTAGACAATACGGCGGAAAATACGCAGGCAGCAGAAAGCCGTTTGCGTGATACGGACATGGCAGAGGAAATGGTGGAATATTCTGCGGCGAATATCCTGGCGCAGGCAGGACAGTCGATCCTGGCACAGGCGAATCAGGGCAAGCAGGGTGTTCTCCAGCTGTTACAGTAAGTGTGACGACAAATAGATGATAAAAACGGAGCAGAGACAGCTCCGTTTTTTATACTTTCATTGTTTGATCCGTAGGAATACGGTTATTTTTTGTGCGGATGATGCAGCAGATGAGAAGCAAGATCCTTTCCGAGAAAATAGACTCTGCGGTAATAGGTAAAAGTAGAGATCAACACAAACCCGATACTGATGCCGAACAGGGTTGAAGCGCAGTCCGCCGCATCGTGCCACATCGCAGCCGTGTCTTTCAGCAGAAAATTAACGGCTGTACTGTAAATCAGGCTTCCAGGCGTCAGAGGGATAATGGCTGGATACAAAAAGACCGTGGACGGCATTTTAAACTTCATAGCCATAATTTCTGCGTAAAGGGAAGCAAACATCGCTGCCAGCAGGGAATAAATAAGCCTGGAATCTATAACCTCCAAAAGGAGCAGATAACACAGACGTGTCAGTGCGCCGCCAAGCCCGGCCCAGGCGAGGTAATGCGGTTTCATCTGGAATTTTAACCCGAATCCGATCGAAGCAAGAAAGGACAACAGGATGAGTTTTATACCTTCAGCCATTGTAATGCGTTTCCTCCAAACATATAAATACTTAAGACAAGACCAAGCACGATTGCCACAGACTCCAGAACGACCTTTAAAAATTCCAGAATGCCGTTCATTTCGTTGCCGCATAGGATGTTGCGTACAGCGTTTACAAGCGAGATGCTTGGGATCATCTTCATGCTGTTTGTGATCACGATAATAAAATAGTTTTGTCCGATTCCAAGCTTTACAAACAGCAGGGCCAGCGAACCGGCAGCCCACATACACAGCGTATTGGCGACGATCTGGTTGAGCTTGCGGCGGTCGAAATATTCCGACAGCCAGTACAAAACAAAGGTATTCAGGCATACGGCGGCGATATCCGACAGGCTTCCGCCATAGATAGCGCACAACGTGGACATAGAGATAAAATGGCCGAGGATAATGACCCCAGTCGGGAAATCTCTGACGTTTTCAGCTTCGGCGAGAAGCTCGGACAGTACTTCGGGAGGAGGAGTTTCCGCGCATACTTTACGGGAAAGCTGGTTAAAACGGTTTAGCTTTTCTAAGTGGTTGCTGGAAGAATGTACGCTGAGCTGCCTTGTTCCGGAGCTGTCATCCCCAGATTTGGCGCTGATCATGATCAGGCTGTTTAAAGAAAAAATACTGATAGAATGCAGGTTGTAGCTGCGGCAGATGCGGTACATCGTATCGTTTACGCGCTCTAGGTTGGCGCCCACTGCAAGCATTTTGCAGCCAAGACCGGCTGCAAAGTCAAGGATATATTCTATGTCCGTCATGGGACACCTCCATAATCGTAACAACTCCTGCAGCCTGCGCAAAGCTTGTAAAGGATTGATGCGCAGGCTGGAAAAGAGCCTGGTAAATTGCTCCAATAAAGTAATCTTTTTTATACTATATTGGGAAATGCATTATTTGTTCATACAACATTGCTTGTATTTTTTTCCGGAGCCGCATGGGCACGGATCGTTGCGCCCGATTTTTTTTGTGCTGCGTACATATGGTTTTAGATCGGAGTCCTTGCTTTTTAAGAGATTTTTGGCCGTTTGCTTTTCCTTAGGATAAAGCTCAAAATACTGTCCGTTCGTAATAAATGGCTCCAAACGGGCGTAAACTTTTAGCAGACTTTCCTTGAGCTGGGGCAGCGTATCTGTGTTTTCCAGCTGCATGATAAAGTCGGAAATTTTTTCATATTCCTGTGGATGTTCCTGTTTTAGGACAGCTGCCTGCGCCAGTGTGTTTTCACGCTGCTGGATCATGCACAGCTGCAGGTCCAGCGTGGCAAAGCGCTGGATCGGTTCGTCGTCTTCCGAGTATTCGGAGAAGTCATGAAACAGCTCCAGATAGGAGCAGAGCGTATCATCGATGCGCGAATCCGCCTCTACGCGCTGATAATGGTACGATTCTATGAAAGCGGTGATATCCTCCAGATCGTCTTTTTCATGGCAGGATTTCAGCGCAAGGTCAAAAATCTGATCTACATATTGGAACGTTTCAGAACCGTATGGTACGCAAGCGCATGTATTTGCAAGCAAAAGCGTTAGCCTTGGCATATATTCTTTGGTATAGATGCTGTACTGCGATAAAAATTTGTGCAGGTGTTCGATGATTTCAGGTAGTACGTCCGTACGCAGATAGCAGTTTATGTGCATAGCAGTAACGTATGTGCTTACCAGTTTTGGAATATCAGCTCTGCTCCAGCGGCAGTCTTTACGCATTACATCCAGCAGAACAGATATGCCTTTTTCATAAAAGAAGTAGCTGCAGCAGGAATCCGCATAGAGGATCAAAAAGTCAATATCGCGGCAGCCGAGCCGGTAGGCCTGTTCACACGCAGAGAACGCCTTTTGTGTATAACCGCGCTCCTGATAGGAAAATGCAAGCGCCATCCGGAACCATTTGTTATTCGGATCCTTGCTGACTAAAAGCTCAGCGTTTTTTACAGCTTTTCCGGTATTTTTACATCGGCGCTGTGCCATAATGAGCAAATACAAAAACTGCAGGCTGTCCGGAAAGTGATTCCATGCCTCCTGGCAGGCATCCCGGTATAAGGTCATATTTTTTTCTTTGCGGTAAGTCTGGATCTGCTGCATCATTTTTATGGCGTTCGGGTCGCTGAGCGGAGGAAATACTGGGCCTTCTGGTTTGTTTTGCGCGTTTTTCAGCCGCTCATATGCCTGACGGATTTTCTGAAATTGTTCTGGATCGGCTTCGGGGGAATGCAGGCGCACCATTTTAAAATATGCTTTTTTTATTTCCGCCTGCGACGCGCCGCGTTCCAGGCCAAGAATACTGTAATCGTTATGCATCAAATTTCCTCCTTATCGCTCCTAGTGTACTGGCTCGTGACAGAAAGCTGTTATTGTGCAGACAGCTCGTCCAGCATATGCATCAGATCCGCTTCACAGACCTTTGCGAGCTCCAGGTCGTCCAGAATAAGCGCTTCTTTCAGATCATAGATGGATTCTTCCAAGTCCTTTTTCAAAAACGGATCTGCCTGGACGTCTGGGTTTTTCAGCATTTTTTCCGCGCGCCTGATAACGGTACGAAATTCCTTTGCGTGAGGGGCATCCTTCCATTTGCTGACATCTGTCAGTTCCTCTTCGGATGCCTGCTCCTGCATCATATTGATTTCAATGGAGGCGTCGGCTCCGGTGCTTGGGATCGTCGCTTTTACGTTCAGCATACCGTCCAGGTTGTAGGAAAATTCGACCTGGATGCGCTCGGCTTTTGCCTTTTTGGATGGAATGCCGCGAATCTCAAAGTCTCCGAGAAAATGGTTTCTGCTCGCGGTATTGCTTTCGCCCTGATAAACCTCGATGTGGGCGACGGTCTGGTAATCGCTGCTCGTAAAATAAGTCTCGCTGCGGGTTACCGGGATCGTGACATTACGCGGGATGACGACGGCCATCCGATCCATGGAAAAATCATCTACGACACGAATGCCAAGCGTATATGGGTTGACATCCGTGATAATGATGCTGTCCTCCTGGTCAATGCTTCCTTCGATAATTCCTGCCTGGATAGCCGCGCCTTCTGCTACGGCATAATCCGGATTAACTGCCTGCGCAGGCTCCATATGCAGGTAATTTTCAATATCCTTTGCGACGAGCGGCATTCTCGTAGAACCGCCTACCAGAATGACACGGTCGATATCCTTGGATAAAATACCGCTGTCAGCCAGCACAACATCGATTGGCGGATGTGTCCGCTCGATCAATTCTTTTGTCATTTCCTCAAAGGCTTCTGCGGTAATGGTTTCTTCCAGTGCCAGCGGTTCTCCGGATTTTTCCGCAATCATCGGGATCAATATCTGGTAAGAGTTGTCTGTGCTCAGCGCTTTCTTACAGCGTTCGGCTTCTTCCTTTAGCTTTACCATCGCAAATTTATCTTTGGTCAGGTCGATGTCATGCTTTTTCTGAAATTCATCGATCAGCCAGTGCATGATCTTTTCGTCAAAATCTTTGCCGCCGAGCTGATTATCTCCGCTGCTTGCTTTGACTTCCAGCACGCCGTCAAACATTTCCAGCAAGGTGACGTCAAACGTACCGCCGCCCAGATCGTATACGAGGATATGGCTTTCTTCTTCCATATGCTCCAAGCCATAGCTTAACGCAGCTGCGGTCGGCTCGTTTAAGATACGCATTACCTCAAGACCTGCTTTTTTTCCGGCTTCTACAGTCGCCTGACGCTGCAGGTCGTCAAAATACGCAGGTACGGAAATAACGGCGCGGGTAATCTCAGTCTTTAAATATGCGGATGCATAAGACTTGACATAGTCCAGCAGCTTTGCGGAAAGTTCTACCGGAGTATAGGTTTCTTTTCCTAATGCAATTTTATCGGTTGTACCGATCTTTCTTTTTACTTCGATCGCTGTTTTTTCCGGGGACAGTAAATATTGTGCGCGGGCTTTTTCCCCGATCACAAACTGATCCTCCTCGTCAAGTCCTACGGCGGACGGGGTGATGATTTCGTTTTCCAGGTTAAAGATCATCATCGGCTTGCCGTTTTGA
Source organism: uncultured Eubacterium sp. (assembly GCA_910586225.1). GTDB lineage: Bacteria > Bacillota > Clostridia > Lachnospirales > Lachnospiraceae > Eubacterium_J. The sequence continues at coordinate 79,059 of CAJUIL010000002.1, forward strand.
ATAACCGCGGCTTCGGTCGTGGATGTTCCAAGATCTATTCCTATGATTGTGCTCATGTGATTCTCCTGTTTCCGGCGTTTCGCCTGTTATTTGATTTTTTTGTAAGCTGCAATCCGGGCTTTTTTCCTAACTTTGCCTTTATAAAGATATCCGCAGCGATAAACCTGTGCGACGGTCTTGTCCAGTGCAGGATCGGCGCATTCGACTGCTTCTATGACATCATGCAGCTGATAATCGACGCTGACGCCGCAATCCTGGATCACGTCGATCGCGCAGGAGCGTCTGCAGCGCTCCAATGTTTTTTCCATTAATGCAAGCTGGGCAGCCCACGCTTCATCCTTGTTGGAGTCCGCGTAATGACGAAGGCTCCAGAATTGCTCCTGATAAGTCTCGAACATGGAAAGCAGCAGCGTTTCTGTCTGGCTGGCTTCCTGAAGCTGTGCCTGAACTTCTTTTTCATCGGATTTCTTTTCGTCCCATTCGTCCAGCAGGTCCTCGATCGCCATATCGTGTTTGTGCACGTCGGAATGCAGCCCGTCCAGACGGCTTTCCAGCTGTCCGATAGTTTGGAGCAGGCTGCGGACATCTGTCTGCAGACTGTCCAGAACTGACAGCTTTTCCTGTGCCAGAGCAGCATGATCAGTAAAAGCGGCCAGCTGTGCCTGCAGCTGTTCGATAGAGCTGTCTGGATTCGTTCTTTTTTTAAAAAACATAGTTTTTCCTGCCTTTTTCGTATGTTTGGGTGGATTTTTATCATTCAGGTTTTGTAACCTGTTTTCTTCCTAATTATAATGCTGAGCGTTGCGCAGCTTTGGTCATTTCCTATTACAAAATAGCGGAAAATGAAAGAAAAATCAAGTGATTTTTACAGATTTTTGCTGTTTTGAAGAAATTTGAGAATCTATTGAAAGAAAAGCAGTAAATATGGTAGGATAGAATTATCTGCCGATATTTTCGGAAACAAATCATAAAGGAGGATGGATCTTATGGAATATATTTATAAGACGAAGGGGACGTGTTCTACGCAGATCAAACTAAATATTGAAGGCGATGTGGTGACGGATGTGTCGTTTACCGGAGGCTGCAACGGCAACCTGAAAGCGATTCCGGCGCTTGTCGATGGATTGACAGTAGACGAGATTGAAAAAAAGCTGTCTGGGATTACGTGCGGATTTAAGCAGACTTCCTGTGGAGACCAGCTTGCGAGGGCGTGCAGGGAAGCTTATGAATGCCAGAAAAGCAGCGGACAGTAGATTCCGTCATTAATCTGATATTTTTGCATGGATTCTGATAGAAGTATTTCTTTAAAATGAATAAAATTGCCTATAAAGCAATAGAAAAATACATTCACAGGAGGGATCAGATGCAGAATATACATTTTACAGGTGATGATGGGACATTTTCCATAATACAACCGGAAAATTACAGTTATTTGTATTTTCCGGTTGCTGGGGAGCAGGGGGTAAAAAGCTCATTAACGCCGAATCTTGGCGGAGATATAAAGATCAGTCAAAATGCGTTTTTGATGGAGCCGGTCAGTGTGGAAAATTTACACAATAACCGTTCCGGCAGGAATTTTTGGTGTATCATGCCGGATGGCGGATACTGGTCTGCGGCAGGAGCATCGGCGCAGCAGGAAAGCAGGAAATTTACGAATGACCAGGATGAAAGCGTGCTGACTGCCGGGCTGATGTGGCAAACCGTCGTAAGAAAACCTTCTCAGTATTCACTGGAGGCGGAAGTGACGTCTTTTGCACCGATTAGTTATCCTGTGGAAATTATGCGGGTCACATTGCGTAATACTGGAAGTACAGAGCAGAAATTGACGCCTGTTGCGGTTATTCCGATTTTTGGCAGAAGCGCGGATAATATCCGTGACCATAGGCACGTAACGTCGCTGCTGCATCGGATCTGGACGACGCAGGATGGTGTGTGCGTAAAGCCGACGTTGTCTTTTGATGAACGCGGACATCAAAAAAACGAATGGATCTATTTTGTTTGTGGAACAGATGGAAATGGACGAAAGCCAGCAGGCTTTTATCCAGTGACGGAGGATTTTATCGGGGAAGGCGGAAGCTATACAAATCCAGAGAAGATCAGAGAGAATATACCAGGAGTAGCTTGTGGATATGAGGCGGCAGGGAAGGAGGCGGCAGGGGGCATCCGTTTTGATGAAATCTGCCTGGCGCCGGGAGAAAGCGCCGTATATACAGTGATCCTGGGTATCACAGACAAGGAGGATCAGATTGCCGAAATTACCGACGCGTTTCGTACAGCAAAACAGGTAGAGGATGCATTTTGCCAGGTAAAGCAATATTGGCAGGAAAAAGTCAATGTCCATTACCATACGGGCGACAGTTCGTATGACCAGTTTTTAAGATGGGTTAGTTTTCAGCCATTATTAAGGAGGATTTATGGCTGCTCTTTTCTGCCGTATCACGATTATGGAAGGGGCGGTAGAGGCTGGCGTGATTTATGGCAGGACTGCCTGTCGCTTTTGATGATGGATCCAGGCGGTGTGCGTCAGATGATTGTGGATAACTGCGGCGGCGTGCGCATTGACGGTACCAATGCTACGATCATCGGAGAAGGACAGGGTGAATTTATCGCAGACCGCAATGGGATAGCGCGTGTTTGGATGGACCATGGGGTATGGCCGTTTATGACGATCAAGCTCTATATTGATCAAAGCGGAGACGTAGAGATCTTAAGACAGAAAGCGGTCTATTTTAAAGACGAGCAGGCGAAGCGCGGCTGCGGGCTGGATACGTGCTGGGACAGCTCTTACGGAGTACGCCAGAAAGATCAAAGCGGCAGGATCTATCAGGGAAGCATTTTGGAGCATCTGCTGTTACAGCAGCTATGCGCGTTTTATGAAGTTGGCGATCACAACCATATCCGGCTGCGGGGCGCGGATTGGAATGATGCTTTGGATATGGCGTCTAAACGGGGGGAAAGCGTCGCATTTACTTGTGCGTATGCCGGAAATCTGATGCAGATTTCGCAGCTTTTAATGCTGCTGTCCGAGCGGTTTGGCTGGGAACAGGTGGAGCTGCTGGAAGAGATTGGAGTTTTGCTGCAGGATGATGTAAAGGTATATGATAGCATTACTGCAAAACAGGAGATTTTACAGAAGTATCTGCAAAGCGTTAGTCATCAGGTAAGCGGTGCAAGTATGACCATGGATGTAAAAGCGCTGGCAGAAAATTTAAGGCGCAAGGCAGCGTGGATGCAGGAACACATCCGCAGGACAGAGTGGATACAGGTAGATCAGGAAGGATGGTTTAACAGCTATTATGATGATCATGGGAATGCTGTAGAAGGATGTTGCGAGCAAGGCGTACGTATGATGCTGACAGGGCAGGTGTTTGCGGTGATGAGTGGAACGGCGGATGAGGAGCAGACAAAGCAGATATGTAAAAGCGCGGATCATTATTTATACGATGCAAAAGCTGGGGGATACCGCTTGAATACGGACTTTAAAGAGCAAAAATATGATCTGGGGAGGATGTTTGGATTTGCTTATGGGGAGAAGGAAAATGGGGCTGTATTTTCTCATATGACAGTTATGTATGCAAATGCATTGTATCGGCGTGGTTTTGTAGAGGAAGGACACCGTGCGCTGCAGACGCTGGCGGATACGGCGATGAACTTTGAAGTAAGTAAGATTTATCCAGGTATCCCGGAATATTTCAATCGGGATGGAAGAGGGATGTATCACTACCTGACAGGCGCGGCGAGCTGGTATATGCTTACAATGGTGACGGAGGTATTTGGTGTGCGCGGAGAAATCGGTGATCTGACGATATGGCCGAAGCTGCGAAAGGAACAGTTTGATGAACAGGGGAATGCATGGATCCGCCTTATGTTTGCGGAAAAAAGCTTTCAGGTTGTTTTGCGCAATCCGGACAGACTAACGTATGGAGAATATCAGATCACAAGCGCATCCTGCGACGGAGAAGGGGTGCAAATGCGCGGCGCGTCAGCGGTGGTACAACGAAGCCGGATAAAAACGATGGCGGACGGCGTGCATAAAATTGAGATTACCTTGGGCAGGCGATGTTAGAGAAAGCCCATGCTTACCACGAGGTACGGTAAAATTTATCCCTATATTTTTTAGGAGTTAACCCGACGGACTTTTTGAACGTCTGGATAAAATGGCTTTGGGAGGAAAAAGCAAGGTAATTTGCAATTTCTATCAAGCTGTAATCTGAATATTTCAGAAGATGCTGGGCTTTTTCAATTTTCTTTTCATTAATATAGCTGCTGATGGCGACGCCAAGCTCCTGCTTAAAAAGCCGCGACAAATAGCTGGGGGACAGGCCGGTATAGTCTGCAAGCTCTTCGATGGTAATACGGCTGTTTAAGTGGCTGTAGATATAATCCATACACAAGATCACAGGCTTTGATATGACGCTTTCTTTTTTTAACAGCAGCATTTTGCCTGTATAGTCCAAGACCATGCTGTCGTGCAGTTTGCAGATAGCGGCAATGGACATACAGGCATCCATTTTTAATATGTAAAAATCACTCAGGCGGTAAGCCTGTTCTAATTCCATTCCTGCTTCTACACAATGCCGAACAATCATAGCAACCGTTACGACAAAATGATATTTCATGTTGGTCAACGGGTCATAAGAGAGCACACCCATACCATTTGGGCTGGCAAACTTATTCTGGCTGCAGTTTTCTTGCACAAAGTTGATATCACCGGAGCTGACGGCATGGTAAAATGCATATTCTTCTTCTAATGGGCGGTGGGAAAGACAGTCTTCGGCAGCCTGCAGCTCTTGCTGATGCCATTCTTTTTGTAAATCCATAGAAGGTTCCTTTCTGATCTGAATCATGATAGATCCGTTTCTATATGTTTGTAGCGATGATTGTGATATTATAGCATGAATTTGATATTTTTGTACATAGCATAATATATAAAAATTTGAAAAAGAGATAAAGTAAGTACTAGTTCAGAAAGTAAATTAAAAGGAGGATCTTAATATGAAACGACCATTATGGAAGGTCATAGTGCCTGTTTTAACAGCAGCTATGTCAGTAATGCCTGCAGTCATGCCTGCATATGCGGCGAAATCCGGAATTTCTGCGGCGAAATGTGTGTTGTCTAAGGGGGACCGCGTAAATCTGGATATTATTGGAGAAAAGGAGCTGACAGGTACTTATGCTTCTGGCAAACAGCAGATAGCATCTGTTACGAAAAATGGATTGGTTACCGCCAAGAAAACAGGCAGCACAGTGATTACTTGGACGAAAGGCGGCAAGAAATATACTTGTGCCATACAGGTAGTAAAAGCGCCGAAGATCAGCAAAACAGAGCTTACACTAAAAGAAGGTGAGTCAGAGGAGCTTTCGGTTAAGAAAAGCGGCAATAAAGAGCTTTCTGTAAAATGGAGCTCGTCAGATCCCAGTATTGTTACGGTAAAAGACGGTAAGGTGACAGCGGTATCTGAAGGAAAAGCAAAGATAAATGTAAAGATCAAAGGCAATACAAAGACGTGGAAAAAGGAGGCGCAGGTGACAGTAAAAAATAGTGATGGAAGTGGTATTTATGATGGCTACCAACTGGTCTGGCAGGAGTCGTTTGACGGGGATACGTTAAATATGGAGGATTGGAACATTGAGACACATGAGCCGGGATGGGTCAATAACGAGCTGCAGCAATATACAGATTCTTCTGAAAACATTTTTATCAGAGATGGAAAGCTTGTCATTAAGCCAGTAGAGACGGTTGGAGCGGATGGAACGGTGTCTTATACATCTGGTAGGGTGAATACGCAAAATAAGCATAATTTTAAATACGGCCTGTTTGAAGCGAGGATCAAGGTGCCAAAGGGACAAGGATTTCTTCCTGCGTTTTGGATGATGCCGGCAAATGAAAATCTTTATGGACAGTGGCCAAGATGTGGAGAGATTGATATTATGGAAGTACTTGGCAGCCAGACGGACACTACGTATGGAACCGTCCATTTTGGAAATCCGCACAGTGAAAGCCAGGGAAAATACACGTTGGAAACAGGAAATTTTTCGGATGAATACCATACTTTTAGCGCAGAGTGGGAACCGGGAATGATTCGCTGGTATGTGGACGGCAGTCTGATCCATACGGAAAACGATTGGTACAGCGCAACCGAGGGACAGGGAGAGATTACTTATCCGGCTCCGTTTGACCAGCCGTTTTATATGATACTGAATCTGGCGGTCGGAGGTAACTGGCCGGGAAATCCAGACGCTTCTACAAATATCAAGGATGCGGAATTTTTGATTGATGATATTAAGGTGTATCAAAAAGACAGTTACAACGAAAATGTGGAAAAGCCAGTCAAAAACGTCGTGCTGCGTGAGCCTGGTGCAGATGGTAATTACATAAATAATGGGGATTTTTCAGTTCATGAAGCGCTGACGGACGAACAGGGATGGAGCTTTTTGAATGCATTGGAGGGAGAGGCGTCTGCTTCGATCAAAAATAAGGAAATCTGTATCAAAACAACAAAAGAAGGGACTGCAGACTACAGTGTGCAGCTGGTACAGCCTGACCTGCCAATGAAAAAAGGCGGTGTATATCGTGTCAGCTTTGACGCTTATGCCAATGAAAAAAGGACGATGAAGGTTGGTATTTCAGCACCGGACAGAGGTTATAAGAGGTATCTTGAGGATACGCTTGTAGAACTGGAAACGGAAAAAAAGACGTTTACCTATGAATTTACAATGACAGAGAATGACGATGCCAACGGACGGCTGGAGTTTAATATGGGAGCGGCAGGCTCTACGGCAGACATCTATATATCGAATGTATCGATTATAAAAACAGAGGAAAAGGATCTGGAGAAGGCCGCAAAGACCGTACGTGCAGATGGTAATTATGTATATAATGGCGGATTTCAGGAAGGTGCGGGCCGTCTGGGATATTGGGAAATAGACAGAAAGGACGGGGCGTCCGTGTCAGTTACAAATGAGGATAATATACGAAGGCTAAAAGTAACGGCTGACGCTGCGACATCCACGGAAAATCCAGTTATCATTGTGCAAAACGGTCTGCCTTTGACAGAAGGAAATTATGTATTGAGCTTTGTTGCTGAAGGGGAAAGCGGCGCATCTGTAAAAGTGAAATCCTGCGGAAAGGAATTGGAAGCGGAACTTGCGGGTGAAGCGCAGACTTACCGGTATCAGCTCGTAGTTCCTGCGGATGGTCTGGCAGAGCAGGACAAGCGTATCGCATTTGAGATTACACAGCCAGGCACATATTATCTGGATGATGTATGTATCGAAGAAGACAGCCTAATCAAAAACGGAAGTTTTCGCGCAGGATTTTCTGGATACGAGGTTTATGCATATACGGCTTCGGATGTTTCTTATGTAGTGGACAGTTTAAATGAAGACAATGCAGCGGATTTCAGCATTCAGAATACAGGTGATGCGGCATGGAAGATCCAGCTGAAACAAAATAATATTCAATTAGAAAAGGGCCAGTGGTACAGGCTTTCTTTAAAGGCAAAATCAGATAAAGATAGAAAGATCATGTTTGCAATCCAAAGAGACGGCAGCAGCGATGATAACTGGATACCATATTCCGGAGAAAAAACGGTTGTACTTGGAAAGGAATATCAGACGTATGATATTGTATTCCAGATGGAGCATGAGACAGATGTAAATTCGGTGCTAAGTATTTCGATGGGAGCCGTTGACGGAGAGCAGATTGACCAAAAACACCGGATCTGCATCGATGAGATTTCTTTAGAAAAGACAGAAAAGCCAGCATCATAGTGAATCAGCAAAAGGAGTGCGAACATGAGATTTGGATATTTTGATGATGAAAAACGCGAGTATGTGATCGACCGGCCAGATACCCCCGCGCCATGGGCAAATTATTTAGGTTCCCCAGACTATGGCGCACTGATTTCAAATCAGGCTGGAGGGTACAGCTTTGCAAAGTCTGGTGCGAATGGACGTATCCTGAGGTATGTTTTTAACCAGTTTGACCAGCCGGGACGATATATTTACATTCGGGACAATGATACAAAAGACTACTGGTCTGCATCTTGGCAGCCGGTTGGAAAAGAATTACCAGAATATAAAAGCGAGTGCCGTCATGGTACTGGATATACAAAAATGACGGCGGATTACAGCGGCATCCATTCACAGGTAACGTACTATGTGCCATACGGACAGGAGTATGAGGTCTGGGCGCTTCGTGTCACAAATAGTACAAAAGCGGTGAAAAATCTGTGCATTACAGGATATGCGGAATTTACAAATAACAGAAATTATGAACAGGATCAGGTGAATCTGCAGTATTCACAGTTTATTACAAGAACACAATTTCATGAAAATCGGATCGTTCAGCAGGTACATGGCAATTTGGATAAAGTAGAAGAAGGCAAGGATGTAGATGACAAGATTATGACAGAACGCTTTTTTGGCCTGGTGGGTGAGAAGGTTGCTTCTTACTGCGGAGATAAGGAAAAGTTTCTTGGACGTTATCATGGATACGCAAATCCTGTAGGAGTGGAAAAAGGAGATTTGGGGGGAGCGCTAAGCTACAATGAAAATGGCTGTGGAGCGCTTGCGGCCAATCTGCGGCTGGAACCAGGCGAGACAAGGCATTTGGCGTTTGTTTTAGGTATGCAGTACGATGCGCAGGCAGAGAGGATCTTAAAGCGTTATGAGGATCCAGCGCAAATATGCGAAAAGGAGCTTTTGGAACTTACGGCATATTGGCATGAAAAGCTGTCACATTTCCAGGTGAAAACACCAAGCTGGGAATTTAATACGATGATCAATACATGGAATGCCTATAATTGTTTTATGACGTTTATCTGGTCGCGCGCGGCGTCGTTTATTTATTGCGGGCTGCGCAATGGATACGGATATCGTGATACGGTGCAGGATATCCAGGGTATTATCCATCTGGAGCCGGAAATGGCTGCGGAAAAAATACGGTTTATGCTTTCTGCTCAAGTGCATCATGGCGGAGGGCTGCCGCTTGTAAAGTTTACACATCGGCCAGGATACGAGGATACGCCGGAGGATGAGTCTTATGTAAAAGAAACCGGGCATCCGGCTTATCGGGCGGATGATGCGCTGTGGCTGTTTCCGACAATTTATAAATATGTTGCGGAAACCGGAAATATGGATTTTATGGATGAAAGGATTCCTTATGCGGATCAGGGGGAGGATTCCGTATACGGGCATTTAAAGCAGGCGGTGGATTTTTCCATGAATCATCTGGGTGTTCATGGTATGCCAGCAGGTTTGTATGCGGATTGGAATGATTGTCTGCGGCTTGGCAAGGATGGTGAATCTACATTTGTCGCATTCCAGCTTTATTATGCGATGACAATATTAAGGGAATTTGCGCAGTATCGTAAGGATACGGAATATGTTGATTATCTGGATCGTGTTCAAAAAAAACTTGGGGCTGATATCCAAAGCTTGTGCTGGAATGAGGACCGCTTTATCCGGGGCTTTACAGAAAAGGGAGATATAATAGGAAAGAGGACAGACCAAGAAGCGAATCTGTGGCTGAATCCGCAGAGCTGGGGAGTTATCAGCGGACTGGCGGACAGCAGGCAGGCAAATCTGGCGCTGGACACAGTGTACGAAAAGCTGAATACAGAATATGGCGCAATGCTGATGACGCCGCCGTATCACAAGCACGCGTTTGACGGGGCGCTTGCTGTTATATATAATGCAGGGACAAAGGAAAATGCAGGTATTTTTTCACAGTCCCAGGGCTGGCTTATTTTGGCTGAAGCTTACTGCGGACATGGAGATCGTGCATTCCAGTATTTTATGGAAAATGCGCCGGCAGCGCAGAACGAGCGGGCGGAAATCCGCAGGCTGGAGCCATATTGTTATGGGCAGTTTACAGAAGGAACAGACAGCCCGCATTTTGGGCGGTCGCACGTGCACTGGCTGACAGGAACGGCGTCTACGGTTATGACAGGATGCGTGGAAGGGATCTTAGGAATGCGGCCGGACTTCGGAGGGCTGAAGCTTGCGCCGGCAATTCCTTCTGACTGGGAAAGCTTAGAAATTGATAAAGATTTTCGAGGAAAGCATCTGCATATCGTGGTGAATAATCCAAATCATCTGGAGTCTGGGTGCAAAAGGCTTACCGTAAATGGAACCGTGCTGGAGTCAAACTATGTGCCGGAGGCAATGATGCAGGAAAACACAGAAATTATCTTAGATATTTCCTAAAAATAAGACGGAATAGAATAGGACATGATTTTGACATTTTTGAAGGCCTTTTAGTATATTTACAGCAATGGAATTTGTTAAGATACAGTTATCAGCAGTAATGCTAAATAATTTAAGGAGGATTTAGAAATGAAGAAAAAAGTGATCAGTATGTTATTGGCAGTCGTTGTAGCCGCAGGTACCGCGGCTTGCGGCCAAGACGGAGCTGAGAAGAAGACAAAAGGTAATTCAGATGCAACAGCGGATGTCGGAGCATCCGGCGACGTAAATTCAGAGGGAGAAGGTTCCGATGCAGTAGCGGATGCGGACGAAGGCAAGGTGATCAATATTTATAGCTGGAATAATGAATTTAGCCAGCGTGTGCAGGCAGTTTATCCAGAAGTAAAAGAAACGTCCAGCGACGGTACCATTACATATTTGAAAGACGGTACGGAGATCCATTGGATCATTAATCCGAACCAGGATGGCGTTTATCAGCAAAAGCTGGACGAGGCGCTTTTGAATCAGGCAGACGCAGCGGCGGATGATAAGGTGGATATCTTTTTGTCTGAAACGGATTATGTGTTTAAATATACAGATGCAGAAGCAGATGTAGCAATGCCGTTGACAGATCTTGGTATAGATCCTGATAAGGATCTCGCGGACCAGTATGATTTTACAAAAGTAACAGCTTCAGATGTCAACGGCGTACAAAGAGGTTCTACCTGGCAATGCTGTCCGGGGCTGTTAGTATATCGCCGGGATATTGCAAAGGACGTATTTGGCACGGATGATCCTGAAAAAATAGGTGAAAAAGTTAAAGATTGGGATACTATGAAAGCGACAGCCGCAGAGCTTAAGGAAAAGGGTTATTATACATTTTCTTCTTATGCGGATACCTTCCGTTTGTATGGCAACAGTATATCACAGCCTTGGATGAGCGCAGGCGAAACAGTACTTAAGGTTGACCAGAAGATCATGGACTGGGTGAGCGATTCCAAAGAATGGCTGGATGCAGGCTATTTGAATAAAACGGTAAAAGGACAGTGGAATGACGATTGGAATAAGGCGATGAGTTCAGAATCCAAAGTGTTTGCGTTTTTGTTTCCTGCATGGGGCATTGATTTTACATTAAAGCCAAATTGGGACGGCGATAATGGTGCCTGGGCAGTTACGAATCCGCCGCAGGAATACAACTGGGGAGGTTCTTATATTCATGCCTGCACGGGTACGGATAATCCAAAGTACGTAAAGGATATCATTTTAGCACTGACTGCTGATGCGGACAATCTGGCAAAAATTACCCAGGATTATGCAGAGTTTACGAATGCACGCAGCAGTATGCAGGAAGCTGCACAGAACGACGATCTGTATCCGTCAGAATTTCTCGGAGGGCAGAATGCTTACAAATATTTTGCGCCTGTAGCGGAGAATATCAAGATGGCGCCTTTATCTGCATATGCCAGGGTTGTGTGGAGCTGATCCAGAATGCTTTCAGTGATTACTTCCAGGGACAGGTAGAGTTTGACAAAGCGAAATCTAATTTTGAAACAGCAATCAAAGAACGTTATCCGGAAATTACTGAAATTCAGTGGCCGGAATAAAAGGCTGAACAGCTTGTTCATGCTGTAACGAAGCAGCGGTTTGTGTTGCGGCTTTGCTGGAATAAGGCCGCTGCTGCTTAAAAAATAGAGGGAGGAATGGCAGCTTATGAGACAAAAGCAAAAAAGCATCAGCTATGCGAAATGGGGATATTTGTTTATCCTACCGTTTTTTATCAGCTTTTTCATTTTTTCTTTAATACCATTAGCAGATACAGTAAGGTATAGTTTTTTTGAATATTACCGCTCAGGGATCAAGGAAATCGGGCCGAATTTTATAGGAATGGAAAATTATTTCAGTCTGTTAAAGTCAGATATGCTAAAGTATGCAGGGAATACGATGATTTTATGGATTGTAGGATTTATTCCGCAGATTGTAATCGCTTTGCTGCTGGCATCCTGGTTTGTAGATGCCCGCTTAAAAATACGCGGAACACAGTTTTTCAAAGTAGTCATTTATCTGCCGAATCTAATTATGGCTTCTGCGTTTGCTATGCTGTTCTTTACGATGTTTTCCACAAATGGCCCGATTAATTCTATTTTGATGTCAATAGGCATTACCAGCCAGCCGATTGATTTTCTCGGTACAGTATACGGTACCCGGTCGCTGGTTGGCCTGATGAATTTTCTCATGTGGTTCGGGAATACGACGATTATGCTGATGGCTGCGATCATGGGGATCAGCCCGGATATTTTTGAGGCATCGGAACTGGACGGCTGCAACAGCGTGCAGCGATTTTTTCGTATTACGCTTCCTTTGATACGTCCGATTCTTGCATATACGCTTATTACTTCCATTATCGGCGGACTGCAGATGTTTGATGTACCGCAGATCCTTACGAATGGGCAGGGAACACCGGACCGTACGTCTATGACGCTGATCATGTTCTTAAACAGCCATTTAAAGAGCAAAAATTATGGGATGGCAGGCGCACTATCCGTATATCTGTTTATCGTCAGTGGTATCCTGTGCTTTGTGGTATACCGTATGACAAATAACGATGATCCGGACGGATCAAAGGCAGCAGCTAAAAAAGCAAGAAAAAAGGCAAGACGATAGAAGGGAGATAGCTTTATGAAATCAAAGGATTCCAATGGTGCACGAACTGTTTTTGCACATATCGTACTGGTTATTTTGTCGTTTATGTGCCTGTTCTTTTTTTATATATTATTTGTAAATGCAACACGCTCCCATGCAGAGCTTCAGAAGGGATTTTCTGCACTTCCTGGTTCGCATTTACTGGAAAATCTGCGCAATGTTGCCAATGACGGGACATTTCCGATGTTCCGCGGCATTTTAAACAGCCTGATTGTTTCCGGATGTTCGGCGGCTATTTGTACTTATTTCTCCGCTCTGACTGCGTATGGCCTGTATGCGTATGATTTTAAAGGGAAAAAGGCGGCATTTACGTTTATTATGGCAATTCTGGTTATGCCGACGCAGGTTACGGCAATGGGATTTCTGCGGCTGGTGACAAATATGGGGATGTATGATTCTCTGCTGCCGTTAATCATTCCGTCCATTGCATCGCCGTCCGTATTTTATTTTATGTACAGCTACCTGCAGTCCTCGCTGCCTTTGTCACTTGTAGAAGCGGCTAGAATCGACGGGTCCGGGGAATTTAAAACGTTTAACCGGATTGTACTTCCGATCATGAAGCCAGCAATCGCGGTGCAAGCGATCTTTACGTTTGTTGGTTCCTGGAATAATTACTTTGTTCCGGCTCTTGTCATTCAATCTAAGGATAAAATGACGGTGCCGATCCTGATTGCGACATTGCGCGGCGCCGATTATATGAATTTTGATATGGCAAAGATCTATATGATGATTGCAGTAGCGATTGTGCCGATTATCATTGTATATCTATTGTTGTCAAAATATATTATTGCCGGGGTAACGCTTGGCGGCGTAAAAGAATAGACAGAATATGTAAGGAGCTGCCGATGGAACGGTCAGTTCCTTACGTGTATATAAGGCCCAAACGGCTATCTGGATAAAAAAAGGAGATTATGATGAAAGATGTAAGAAAAAATTACAGTGGTACGAAAGACGCAAAGCCTTCCAAAAGAGAGCTTATGCATAGCACTCTGGCGAGGAATATGGCGGCGGAAGGCTTTGTTCTGCTGAAAAACGACGGGCTGCTGCCACTGGAAGCTTCGACTCCGGTGGCGCTGTTTGGAAGCGGAGCGGCAAAGACAGTAAAAGGAGGGATTGGCTCCGGTGATGTCAATAATCGGGAAAATATATCTATTTACCAGGGATTGGAAGAAGCTGGAATTGTGATCACGAGTAAAGGCTGGCTTGCGGATTATCAAAAGCGATATGACGATGCGAGAAATCAATGGAAAAACCAGGTTTTGCAAGACGCGAAAAGGGTGGATAATCCGTTTGATGCTTATGCAGCAAATCCTTTTTCGATGCCGCGGGGACGAGAGATCATACAAGAGGATTTAAAAGGCGCTGGTGTGGCTGTTTATGTGATCAGCCGGATTTCCGGTGAGGGAAAAGACCGCAGAAAAGTGCAAGGGGATTATTATATTAGTAATGAGGAGCAAAAGGATCTGCTTTACTTGGATGAAAGACAGGTGCCGACGGTACTTATTATTAATGCGGGCGCGCCGGTGGAACTAACAGATATTCTGCAAAGCGCGGGGAATATCCGGGCGGTTTTGTATGTATCGCTGCCGGGGCAGGAGGGAGGACGAGCGGTTTCGGACGTATTGTTTGGAAAGGCTGTGCCAGGAGGCAGGCTGACGACGACATGGGCAAGGCGGTATGAGGATTATCCGTCGGCTGACGTATTCAGCTATTTGAATGGTGATTTAGAAAAGGAAGAATACCGGGAAGGCATTTTTGTTGGATACCGGTATTTTGACAGCTTTGGTATCCGGCCGTTGTTTCCGTTTGGTTATGGGCTTTCTTATACGGAATTTTCCATTGTGTGTGACGATGTGCTGTGCACAGCAGGAACAACAATAGAGGTATCCGTTACAGTAAAAAATATAGGAAATACTTATTCTGGCAAAGAGGTAGTACAGGTATATGTGACGCTGCCTCAGACAGGGTTGGTGAAGGAGGTTCAAAGGCTGGCAGCCTTTGCAAAGACGAAGCAGCTAGCGCCGCGGGAAACGCAGCAAATGATCCTAACGATAGAGCAAAAGCAGCTGGCGGTTTTTTCACAGACACATCATGCGTGGGTGGTCGAAGAAGGAAGGTATGGTCTTTGGATAGGAAAGCATAGTGGGGATAAGGAGCTTGCTGCGGTACTGGAGGTTGCTGAACCAGTACTTTTGGAAGCTACAGATACGATTTTCCCGAAGAAAGTTGAATTTGAGGAGCTAAGGACAAATGAGACAGACAGGAAAAGGGCTGCGGCGTATTTTGAACAAGCAGCAAATAATGTCCGAGTTCTTTCCTTAGAAGTAAAAGCAGAACAGATCCAGGTACATACGAAGAAGGAAGTGTATGGACAGATTCGGCAAGAGCTGGCTGTGGGGCAGATCCTGCCGCTGTTGTATGGGAATATTACGCAGGGCGCCAGTACGCTTGGTTCTGCTGGAGTTCGTGTACCTGGCTCAGCCGGAGAAACGACTGAAGCGCTGGAGGATGTATGCGGCATTCGTTCTCTGATCATGGCGGACGGTCCGGCAGGCATTCGTCTGCGGCAGAGCTATGAGGTAGATAAAAAAACAGGCGTGGTATATGGCGCGGGTGTGCTTAGTTCGTTAGAGAATGGTTTTTTGGAGCCAATGGAGCATCATGCGGATGCAGACATTTATTATCAGTATTGTACCGCATTTCCAGTCGGGACGGCATTGGCGCAGACATGGGATATAGAATTAATGAAGCGTTTTGGCAGGGCGGTTGCGGTTGAGATGAAGGAGTTTCATGTGGATCTTTGGCTGGCGCCGGGAATGAATATTCATAGGAATCCATTGTGCGGACGCAATTTCGAATATTTTTCCGAGGATCCGCTGCTGTCCGGCAAGCTGGCGGCAGCGGTTACAACAGGTGTGCAGGAGGATGGAAGCTGTGGTGTGACGATCAAACATTTTGCGTGCAACAATCAGGAGGATAACCGGATGGGTGTAGATGTTCGTATTTCTGAACGGACTCTGCGGGAAATCTATCTGCGCGGATTTGAAATTGCCGTGAAGGAAAGTGCTCCTGCAGCGATGATGACGTCGTACAACTTGATCAATGGCGTTCATGCAGCAAACAGCAGGGAGCTTTGTACAGTAATTGCACGCAAGGAGTGGGGGTTTGACGGTGTGATCATGTCTGACTGGAATACGACTGTGCCAGAGGATGGAAGTGTAGCATGGAAATGTGCGGCTGCGGGCAACGATGTGATCATGCCAGGGAACGAAAAGGATGCGCAAAATATACGGTCGGCATTGGAAGAGGGCAGGCTTTCGGAGGAAGCGGTGTGGGAGTCTGCCGCACGGGTGATAGCGTTGGCCCGAAGATTGAGTTTTACAAAGATATGAGCAGAACGTGACTAGAGAATGGAAAATGTTTAATATTTTATACAATGCTGGTAAATTTTACTTTATTTTTTGACAAAAAGATGATATGATAGAAATACAATATCAATTCAGATTAAGAGATGGAGGAAAGAAAATGTTAGTATCAGCAGCAGAAATGTTAAAGAAAGCAAAAGCCGGCCATTATGCGGTTGGCCAGTTCAACATCAACAACCTGGAATGGACGAAGTCCGTACTGTTGACTGCAGAGGAATTAAAAAGCCCTGTAATCCTCGGCGTATCTGAAGGCGCTGGAAAGTACATGACTGGTTTTAAGACGGTTGCAGCGATGGTAAAAGCGATGGATGAGGAGCTGGGAATTACAGTTCCGGTAGCTCTGCATCTGGATCATGGTACTTACGAAGGCTGCTATAAGTGTATCAAAGCAGGATTTACATCCATTATGTTTGATGGCTCTCATTATCCGATTGAAGAAAATGTAGAAAAGACAAAGGAGCTGGTAGCAGCTTCTCATAATCTTGGATTGTCTATCGAGGCAGAAGTAGGATCTATCGGCGGCGAGGAAGACGGCGTAGTTGGCGCTGGCGAATGTGCAGATCCGCAGGAATGCAAGGCGATCGCTGATCTGGGCGTAGATATGCTCGCTGCAGGTATCGGTAATATTCATGGAAAATATCCGGAAAATTGGGCAGGATTAAGCTTCGAAACACTGGACGCTGTACAGAAGGAAACTGGCGATATGCCGTTAGTGCTTCACGGTGGGACAGGCATTCCAGAGGATATGATCAAGAAAGCGATCTCTCTGGGCGTTGCGAAGATCAATGTAAATACCGAATGCCAGTTATCCTTCCAGGAAGCAACACGCAAATATATTGAAGCCGGCAAGGATCAGGAAGGCAAGGGCTTTGACCCGCGTAAACTGCTGGCTCCTGGCGCAGAAGCAATCAAGGCTACGGTAAAGGAAAAAATGGAACTGTTTGGTTCTGTAGGCAAGGCCTAAAAAATGATCAGACCGAGGCAAAATAACGGAAAATCAACAGTAACAAGTAGTAATCTTAGGAATATATTATAAAATAAAAATAAAGTCTTGTAATTTGCTTCGGATTGGTGTATTTTAGTAGCAGATAAGAAAATGAACGAGGGTGTTCCATAGCGGGGCATCCTTGTTTTTTTTCATCAAACAAGCAGGAAAAGAAAGGATAGCGGAGGATAGGAAAATGGATGAATATTTTAACGTAGCGGACATTTTTGGAGAAAACGTGTTCAATGACGCTGTGATGCAGGCGCGCCTTCCGAAAAAGGTTTACAAAAAAATGCGGGAAATTATTGAGAATGACGCAGAGCTGGATTTGGCGACAGCGGACGTCGTTGCGCACGAGATGAAGGAGTGGGCGATTGAAAAAGGCGCGACGCATTACACGCACTGGTTTCAGCCATTGACAGGTGTAACGGCGGAAAAGCACGATTCGTTTATTACGGCGCCAATGCCGAACGGCAAGGTGCTGATGAGCTTTTCCGGTAAGGAGCTGATCAAGGGAGAGCCGGATGCTTCTTCCTTTCCGTCCGGCGGGCTGCGGGCTACGTTTGAGGCAAGAGGGTATACGGCATGGGACTGTACGTCTCCGGCATTTGTCAGACAGGACGCGGCGGGTGCAACGCTTTGTATCCCGACAGCGTTTTGCTCCTATACGGGGGAGGCTCTGGATCAAAAAACTCCTCTGCTGCGTTCGATGGAAGCTATCAGCGACCAGTCTGTCCGCTTGATCCGGCTATTTGGCAATACGACAGCTACCAAGGTAACACCATCTGTAGGGCCGGAGCAGGAATACTTTATTGTGGATAGGGAGAAATATCTGCAGCGAAAAGATTTGATCTTTACCGGGCGTACGTTGTTCGGGGCGATGCCGCCGAAGGGCCAGGAGATGGACGATCATTATTATGGGGCGATCAGAGAGCGTGTTGCGGCTTATATGAAGGATGTCAATAAAGAGCTTTGGAGGCTGGGCGTTTCCGCGAAAACACAGCATAATGAGGCGGCTCCGGCGCAGCATGAGCTGGCTCCGATCTATGCGGAATGCAATATCGCGGTGGATGACAACCAGCTGATCATGGAAACGCTCAAAAAGGTAGCCGGGCGGCACGGTTTACAGTGCCTGCTCCACGAAAAGCCGTTTGCGGGCGTGAATGGTTCGGGCAAGCATAATAACTGGTCGCTTGTCACAAACGATGGGGTGAATCTGCTGGAACCAGGTGTGACGCCGCATGAAAATATCCAATTTTTATTAGTGCTTGTTTGTATTTTAAAGGCGGTAGATAAGCACGCCGCGCTGCTTCGCGCATCAGCGGCGGATGTGGGAAATGATCATAGATTAGGGGCAAACGAAGCGCCGCCTGCGATCTTATCTGTGTTTTTAGGCGAGCAGCTGGAGGACGTGATCTCGCAGCTGATCAGCACAGGCATGGCGACACATTCCATTAAGCGCCAGATGTTGGAAACAGGCGTCAAGACGCTGCCGGATTTTCGAAAGGATGCGACAGACCGCAACCGTACGTCGCCGTTTGCGTTTACCGGAAATAAATTTGAGTTTCGTATGGTAGGCTCTCAGGATTCCGTAGCGCAGTCCAATGTGGTGCTGAATACGATCGTCGCGGAAGCGTTTTCAGAAGCTTGCGACGTTTTGGAGCAGGCGGATGACTTTAACGCGGCGGTACATGATCTGATCAAGCAGTATGCCGTAGAGCATCAGAGGATTATTTTTAACGGCAACGGCTATTCGGATGCATGGGTGGAAGAGGCGGCAAAACGCGGCCTGCCGAATATCAAGTCTATGGTGGATGCGATTCCGGCATATACGGCGGAAGCATCTGTTGCGGTATTTGAAAAGTTCAATGTGTTTACAAAGACGGAGCTGGAGTCTCGTGTGGAAATTGAATACGAGACTTACGCAAAGACAATTAATATAGAAGCAAAAGCGATGCTGGATATCGCTGGCAAGCAGATCATACCATCTGTGATCAAATTTACGACGGCTCTCGCGGATTCCATTAACAGTGTGAAAGCAGCCTGTGATGCGGATGTAAGCGTTCAGACGGAGATGCTCAAGGAGGTATCTGCGCTGCTTGTGCAGACAAGAAATGCGCTGAAAAAGTTAGCAGATGCCGACGCGGTTGGCTCTGCGATGGAAGAAGGACGCGACCGCGCAGTTTATTATCGTGATGTAATGAAAACGGCAATGGATGAACTGCGTGCGCCGGTGGATAAGCTGGAAATGATGGTGGCTAAGGATATGTGGCCGATGCCGTCTTACGGCGATCTGATTTTTGAAGTGTAGACGAAATCCTAAAGCTTTTTACGAAAACTGCCGATATATCATTTAATTAACATACATAAACGGTAAACGGATTTACCGTCTGTACGATACGTTAACAGCAGATTGGGATATCAGGGAGGATACAGTATGGGCATTATGGTAGGGGGCAGCGGCAGCCAGACGGCTGCACAAGTCAAAAGAGCGAATGGAAGCACGGGATCGTTTCGTATTTCTAAGCCAAATCAGAAAAAAAAGAAGAGATTAAATTATAATTTCAAAGCGGTTTCTTCACAGATCTTGCTTTCCAAAACGTCCAACAGCGCCGGAAAGGTAGTTACGAAGGCACGGGGAAAGCTTGCATCGCTGCTGCGAAAGGTAGGCTCTGATGATTATGACGATACGGAGCTGCGTCACGCGATCATTCATGCGAGAAAAATGGAGCGGGTTGCAAAGCGCAGACAGAAGCATTTAAAGCAGGAAGAGGACATCGAGCAAAAAGGAAAGAATCAGGAGCAGGAGGATGCTCTGCTGGAAGGCGTGGAAGATCAGGAGGTACAAGACGAGCAGCTGGAAATGACCGAGGAAGAGCTGCGTCAGCTATTGGAGGAATATGAGCGTCTTATGCAGCAGGCGATGGAAGAGGCGATGCAGGAGCTAGAGATGGAAGAACTGGCAGAAGAATTTTCCGAAGCGGTTTACGAGATGGAACCAGAGGATCTGGAGCAGTTAAAGAAGAAGCATCGTACGGATGAGGCAAAGGAAATCGCGGACGCGGATATGAAATATCTGCGGTCTGTGTTTAACCGTCTGGAAAGGGAAAAGCAGGCGCTTTCTGCAGTTGCAAAAAGCGGGTATGCGCAGATGACGGCGGCCGGCGGCGTTTCGATGGAAATGTCGGGGCTGGAAATACCGATAGAAATGCCGGAAGTCCCGCCGGTCGTGCAGGGGACGAGTATTGATATGATGTTATAAAAAAATTTATTTTGATACTTCACAATGCACGATTTTTTTGGTAAAATAAATAAGAAGAATTTTTGCATTCATATCTAAAACCCAACAGGGGAGTGGATTTTTCAAGATTTGGGAAAATCTTTTTTTCGCCACACAATCATAAGTCATTTGTAATTTGGGCAACAATATACAGATGACCTCAATGGTTGTGCGGTGTTTTTTTGTGCAAAAATCGGATACAGCGTAACAGGTCAGCTTGTCTGAACTGTTACGATACAGCAAAAGAATAGTTGAAGGAGGTAACTATGGAGCAGACATTTATGAAGGAGAAAAAAATATTGCCGCTTGTACTGTCCATGGCGCTGCCGATGGTTATATCGATGGCGGTCAATTCTTTGTACAATATTGTGGACAGCTACTTTGTGGCGCGTTACAGTGAGGATGCAATGACAGCGCTTGCGCTTGTGTATCCGGTGCAAAACCTGATCAACGCGGTGACGATCGGTTTTGGTATTGGCATTAATGCCGTGACAGCGTTCTTTCTAGGCGCACAGCAAAAGGAAAAGGCGGACCGGGCGGCGACGCAGGGCGTTTTTTTGAACGTGATCCATGGCGTGGTGCTGGGTGTGCTGTGTATTGCTGTCATGCCGATGTTTTTGCGGGCGTTTACGCCGGTGGAAGCGATCATTGAGCAGGCGCTCATCTATTCGAACCGGGCGTTTTTATTTGCACCGGCGATCGCGCTCAGCTTGTCCTTTGAAAAGATTTTTCAATCTGTGGGTTATATGAAAGAAACGATGTTTTGTATGATGTGCGGATTTGTGGTAAATATTGTGTTAGACCCGTTGATGATCTTTGGCGTTGGCTTTTTCCCGGTGATGGGAGCTGCGGGAGCGGCTTATGCGACGGGCATCGGCCAGTGCGTAACGGTTGTTGTATACGTGGTCTTGTATGCGGTACGCAAGCTTCCGGTGAATATTGGAAGAGCGTATTTGTGTGTAGATAAAGATGTAACAAAAAGGCTGTATGGAGTTGGCGTCCCGGCGATGCTCAACTTGGCGCTGCCTTCACTGCTGATTTCCTCGTTGAATGGGATACTGGCCGGGTTTTCGGAAAAATATGTGCTTGTGCTTGGTGTATATTATAAGCTGCAGACGTTTATTTATTTAACAGCAAACGGGATCATCCAAGGAATCCGCCCGCTTGTCGGTTATAACTACGGAGCGGGTGAGCATCGCCGTGTAGAGGAGATTTTCCGCACGACGCTTAGGCTGACAATGGGCGTAATGCTTGTGGGCACCGTATTATCCTGGCTGATGCCGGAGCAGCTGATCGGATTGTTTACGTCCAGCCAGGATACAGTCAGCATGGGCGTGACAGCGCTGCATTTGATCAGCCTGGGATTTATCGTATCGGCAGTATCGGTGACCTGCTCCGGTGTGCTGGAGGGGCTTGGAAAGGGAACGCCTTCGCTGTGGATATCGCTGGCAAGATATGTGGTGGTCATTATTCCTGCAGCATTTTTGTTCAGCCGTTTTGCGGGGGCTGATGGAGTATGGTACGCTTTTGTGTTCACTGAAATTACGGCGGCAGTATTTTCTTATTTTGTATACCGTAAGGCATAACTGCGGTAACGGCGAAGGTTCTGAACGGTTATGGACCACGATTAAAATTTTATGCGTAAACTATAAAATTGTAGTAAAATAAAAAGACGTATGGTAAAATATGTGCATACGGACAAGCGATGGGAGTATGGGCAATCGGGGATGGAGGGAAAGTACGGTATGTTTACGCATGAGATGGTAAGATCGTTTAATCAGCTGGAGATGGATGTATACAACTATATCCTGCAGAATGAGGATAAGGTTATTTACATGAAGGTACGGGAGCTGGCGGACGCCGTGCACGTATCGACGACGACCGTGCTGCGTTTTTGTAAAAAAGCGGGCTGTGAGGGGTATTCGGAGTTCCGGCTGAAGTTAAAGCAGGAATTAAAGGGCAGCAAAGAAACAGAGCTGGATATGGATGTTATGGCGATGAGTGATTTTTTTCAAAGAGTCCGGACAAAGGCGTTTCGGGAAAATATGGAGGAAGCGCTGGACTATCTGATCCGTTCTGCGTCTGTCATTTTTGTCGGCGTTGGAAATTCTTCCATTATGGGTAAATACGGTGCGCGGTATTTTAACAATGTAGGGCTGCTATCCTTTGCCATTGACGATCCTTTTACGCCTGTGTTTCGAGGCAAAAATGAAAAAACGACAGTGATCGCGCTCTCGGTGTCGGGCGTGACAAAGGAAACGATCCTGCTGGCAGAGCGTCTGAAACGAAGAGGCTGCTGTCTGATCTCGGTTACGAACCGGGCGGATTGTACGCTGGCAAAAATGAGCGACTGCAATATCAATTATTATATCCCGTGTTATAATAAAGATGATTATGACCTGACTTCCCAGATGGCAGTTGTATTTATTATAGAATTTTTGGGAAGGAAGCTTAAGGGGATCCATAATTCGGCGGAAGATCTGATGGTAGAAAAAGGTAACAAATAAAACAAAAACCTGTTAATATGTGCATATTTTATAAAAAATATTGAAGAAAACAGTGCAGATTTCACAAGAAAAGAGACTGCACTGTTTTTTATTTGTAACAAAATCTAATTGCAGGTAACGGATTCCTTTCCGCTGGCAGAATGCTGACAAAGAAGATACGTACTGCTATAATGAGTCCAACAAGCAATAAAACGCACACCGCACGGGTGTCAGGCTGTAAGGAGAAGCAGCAGTCCGGATTGTCGGACGGTTAAAAACTAATTTTTGAGGAGGAAAAAAAGATGGTAATTCGTTTATTTTGTGCGGCAGGTATGTCAACGAGCGTTCTTGTAAAAAAAATGCAGGAGGCGGCAAAGGAAAAGGGAAAGGACGCTGATATCGCGGCATATCCGATCTCTGAGATGGAACGGCTTACGGACGGCATTGATGTGGCGCTGTTAGGGCCGCAGGTAGGCTTTGAGATGGGAAGGGCAAAACAGATCTGCGATCCGAAGGGGATTCCGGTAGATGTCATTCCGATGCAGGATTACGGTATGTGCAATGGGATGAACGTATTAAAATTTGCATATAAGCTTGCGAAAAATAAGTAATAAGAAAGGCGGAACAAGACGGTGAATCAATATCTCAGCGATAAGGTGATTCCTAAGATCATTAAGTTTATTAATACCAAAGGGGTACAATCCATAAAAAACGGTATGGTCTATTCCATGCCGCTGTTGATCATCGGTTCGGTATTTTTAATCTTATCGAATTTCCCGGTACAGGCCGTGGTAGATTTTTTGGAAAAGACCGGAATCAAGGAAATTATGGATCAGGCGTATGGCGCAACGTTTAATATCAGCGCGATGATCGCGGTAATTGGTATCAGTTATACTTATATTAAGCTGGAAGGTCAGGAGCCTTTAAGCGGTGCGATGATCGCACTGGCAACTTTCCTGCTGTTGATGCCTTCGCATATTTTAACAGAAAGCGGAGAAGTTATCGGCGGGGTCATCGACAAGAACTGGACGGCAGGCAAGGGTATGATCGGGGCTATTTTGATCGGATTGATCGTACCTGTTATCTATTCCTGGTTTTTGAAAAATAATATTAAGATCAAAATGCCGGCGGGTGTTCCGGAAGGCGTTGCAAACTCGTTTTCAGCGCTGATCCCGGCAGCGGCTATTATTACTGGGGCGGCTGTTATTCATGGTATCTGCTCGCTGGGCTTCCATACAACGATGATGGAAACGATCTATAAGGTGATCCAGACGCCGCTGCAGGGTATGACAGACTCGCTGGGCGGAGCGCTTTTGATGTGCTTTGCGGGGCCGTTCTTATGGATGTTCGGCGTACATGGTTCCACCGTAGTCGGCGGTATTATGTCAGGGCTGTTAACGGCAAACAGTCTGGAAAACCAGGCGATCCTCGACAGCGGGATGGAGCTGACGCTGGAAAACGGCGGACATATCGTAACTCAGCAGTTTTATGATCAGTTTATTAATGTAACAGGGGCTGGTATTACGATCGGCCTGGCCATCTTCCTCTGCTTTTTTGCAAAATCCAAGCAGTTAAAGACATTAGGAAAGGTAGAGATTGTTCCGGCATTATTCGGGATCAATGAACCGATCTTGTTTGGTATCCCGATCGTTATGAACCCGATGATGGCTGTTCCGTTTGTAGCTATGCCGTTGATTTCCTGTGTGATCCAATACTTCGCGCTGTATACGGGGCTTTGTCCGCTGTATGCCGCAACGCAGGTACCGTGGACTTGTCCGCCGATCATATCGGGATTTTTAGTCGGAGGATGGAAGAGCGCGTTGCTGCAGGTTGTGATATTTATTATTTCGTTTTTTGTTTACCTGCCGTTTATCCGCAAGATAGATAATGTCGATCTGGAGCAGGAAAAGCAGAGCGAGGTTGAGGACGATGACGACGACTGGTAAAAGCCGGGGTTGTTTGGCAAATACATAATAGCAGAAAGGAAGATCAGGAAATGGGTGAAGTCAGCGAACAATTTGAAATGCTGTGTTTTCAGGTGATCACATTTGTCGGTACAGCACGGACGCATTTTATCAATGCGATCCAGAGCGCGAAAGCAGGAAATTTTGAAGAAGCAGAAAAGCTCCTAAAGGAAGGTGACAGCGCTTTTTCCCAGGGGCATAATGGACACGCGGATCTTTTGACGATGGATGCGAACGGAGAGTTAAGCGGTGGATTGATGCTTTTGATGCACGCGGAGGATCAGCTGATGAGCGCAGAGAATTTCAGGATTCTTGCACAGGAGTTTATAGAATTATATAAAAAGATATCGGATACAGAATCATAGATCCGGAAAGGAACGAGGTATGGGATTTCAGAAAGGATTTCTCTGGGGCGGAGCCGTGGCGGCACACCAGCTGGAAGGCGGGTATGATAAAGGCGGCAAGGGACTTAGCATTATGGATGTTGTGACTGCCGGAGATATAAATACAAAACGCAGGATTACGGATGGCATTGTAGAAGGAGAATATTATCCAAATCATGACGCGATTGATTTCTATGGCCATTATAAAGAGGATATCCAGTTATTTGCGGAAATGGGATTTAAATGCTTCCGCACGAGCATTGCATGGACGCGGATCTTTCCAAACGGAGATGAGCAGCAGCCAAATGAAGAGGGGCTGAAATTTTACGATGATATGTTTGATGAATGTCTGAAATACGGGATTGAGCCTGTCATCACGCTGAGCCATTTTGAAATGCCGCTGCATCTGGTAAAGAAATATGGCGGGTGGCGCAGCCGTAAGCTGATCGACTTTTTTGTCAGATTTGCGGAGACTTGCTTTGCACGCTATAAAAATAAAGTAAAGTACTGGATGACCTTTAACGAAATCAACAACCAAGCGGATATCACAGATGGGGAGGAATTTATGTTTTTCGCCAATTCCGGCATTGTTTGTGAGGAAGGCGAAAACGCGGAGCAGCTGATGTACCAGGCTTCCCACTACGAGCTTGTGGCAAGTGCGAAGGCGGTGCAGCGCGGACATGAGATCAATCCGGATTTTATGATCGGCTGTATGATCGCGATGTGTCCGATCTATCCTGCTACGTGCCGGCCGCAGGATGTACTGATGGCGGAAAAGGCGATGCAGAAGCGCTATTATTATACAGATGTGCACGTACACGGAATTTATCCGGCGCATATTCAAAAATACTGGAATAGAAAGCAGATGGAATTGGATATCACACAGGACGATCTGGCTGTATTAAAATCCGGCTGTGTGGATTACATCGGGTTTAGCTATTATATGTCGTACAGCATTGAGCACCGGGAGGATAATCCAAGCTATGATTATCGAGGCAACAAGGATTACAATAAAAATCCGTATGTGCAGGCGAGCGACTGGGGCTGGCAGATCGATCCAGTCGGGCTGCGCTATGCGCTGAACTGGTTTACTGACCGCTATCCGGTGCCGTTGTTTATTGTGGAGAACGGCTTCGGCGCTTATGACAAGCTGGAGGAGGACGGCAGTATCCACGATTCTTACCGGGTAGAATACTTGCAGAAGCATATCAGCGAGATGAAAAAGGCAGTCGAGGAGGACGGCGTGGAGCTGATGGGCTATACTCCATGGGGCTGCATTGACCTGGTGAGTGCGGGAACCGGAGAAATGGATAAGCGATATGGGTTTATCTATGTCGACAAGCACAATGACAGGACGGGCGACCTGACACGCAAAAAGAAGGATTCTTTTTACTGGTATCGGGATATGATTTCAGAGAATGGAGAGAAGGCTTAAAACAATGGCCTGCACAGAGCGGATAGAGAGGCTCTGTGCAGGCTTGTTTTTTTGGAAAAAATAAACGGCTTACCGTTTACTTAATGTCAAGTTTTTTACTGAAAGGCATTGACATAAATAAATTATAATGGCAGAATGGTTTATATAAGTTATAAAATATAAATAAGATATGTAATAAATATTAAGAAAAAGAGTGTGTGAGTCTTGCGGTTTATCCAAGCACTTATAGTAATTTGCAAAAACGCCTATGTTGTCCGTCAGAGCATGAGAGATATTGTGACTTATATTTAATACGAAAATGGTAAATGGTCGTATTACAGTGAAAGGGGATGGTAAAGCGTATTTTTGAAATGGCAGGGTTACATGGAATGACCATTGGTGAATTGATAGAGAATTCTGGGAGCAGAAAGAAAAGCTGATAGGAAGAAGGCATTGGTAGGAATACCAGTGGTTTTTAGTGGATAAAGCTAAAGACAAAGACGAAAGGTGAAAAGATTTTTCGCGGTAAGAAAGGAGGTTTTAAGATGTTCAAAGATCAAATAAAACTTTTTTTTAGTATTATAATTGGAGCAATTATTGCGTTTTATATTGGAGCAATGATTGATTTTTTCCCATTTGTTAGTAATGAATTAGTAGTAAGAGAAATAGGATTTTGTATGTTAATAATTTGTGGCGTAATTGCAATATGCACGTCTGTTGTATTAGAAAATAAAAAAAAATAGAGTGGAAAATAAAAGGAGAACCGTTTTGTTGGTTCTCCTTTTTTTTGTAACTATTACAAATAAGTAATTTTTGAGCCAGTGCTAATTTTTGCTTGTCTCCCACCGATTTTATCTATAGATAAATTTCCACTGAAGCTGATGGAAACAGAACCAGTTGGCGAAAGGCTAACAGAAGGTAAGTTAGCACCGGCAGTAGTGTGTCCATATAAGCCAGCAACCATTATGTAGTTAATACTGTTACTTACACCATTATTTACTTGAACACTGACTTTAATAGAACCTTTTTTAGCGTACGCTTGTTCTGTTAAAGTGGTGTTGGATTGATATGTTTGAAGCATACGAAATTGAACATTAACAGTATTGAACTCCAAACCAGCTTCTTGTTGATATTTAGTATAAAACGACAAAAAACAACTTATATACAGTAAAAAATTTATGCTGATTGTTGATGAAAAGAGCCTTTTATATATTTATTTGATGTCCAACAGTGCTTCGGCAGATTCGGTATGGGTTTATCTATGTCGATAAGCTGATTATTTGTTTGTCTAATTGGTAAATGTCCCTAAGGGGCGTAAACAAGGCTTTACACTTTTTACTTAATCCGCTATAATGATTATAGTAATAAACAATGGAATGAATCAAAAGGGCGGTGAAAGGATGGTAGAAGAAATGACACTTGATGAACTAAAGCAGGTCACTATTGATTATTATGTAAATTTGCAGCGTATTAAAAAAGCTGACACAGGGAATAATCCAGAACTGGAGTATCAGTTAAAAATTTATAAGAACAAATTATCCTCTTTGGGTATTCCGTCTGAGGAATATGAAATGTAACAACGGAATAACAGTGAGGAACCACGGAAACAAAGGTGTAAAGTCTTATTAGATGATCAAGGCTTTGCACCTTTTTACAGAGAAACCAACGGTTCTGGAAAATGTAGAGGATATGCTTCCGGTTAACGAATAAGAATGCGGATGAGGGGACTTGAACCCCTACACCTTGCGGTACAAGAACCTAAATCTTGCATGTCTGCCAATTCCATCACATCCGCGTCACGACATATATTATACAAGATTCCTTTGCGGATGGCAAGTAGTTTTTTTATATTTCAGTTCTGAAAAGTACGTTTCCTATTTTCTTGATCTGCCGCTTATGCATCTATGAAATCTGTTATGTTTTTATAACCGATATTTTTTGCCAGCAGTTTCAGGCCCTCCAAAACCTCTTCCCGTGTATAGTTATGCTCCTGCAAGAAGCGATCGGATTTTTGGTTCGTATATTCGTAAAAAAAGATCAGCTTTGCGATAGACTTCCGGTCGATAGGAGCTGTTCCATCAGATAACAGCATATTTTCCGCTTCGTTGATCTCTCCACGGTCGATCATAGCTTTCAAGCTGGATAGATCCTCATCCGAAAGGCCGTACTTATTTTCGTCGGGCAGTTCAACCTGGGTATATTTTTTTCCGAGTGTAAGGCTGATGAGAATACTGATTACTTCTTTGATGATTCTCATCAGATAATCTTTTTCATCTTGAAAATTCATAGTGGATTCTCCTTGGCTTTTGTCTTGTTTTAAAGATAACGATCATTTTATAAGATGTTACACCAGCTATAGAAAAATAGCAAGATTTTATTGATGTTGCTATTTTTAAATCCGCAAAAATGTATGAAAAAGATTGATTTTGGGAAGATTGTCCGATATAATAGACAATAAACGCAGTTTGTATCAAACATGAGCGGATAAAGGTAATGACGCAGCCTGGCTGTGCGGTTACGCGAAGAAAGCGAGGAAGATAAAATGGGGCTTTGGAAGAACCTGAAATATGTATTATCGGATGAATGCAACGGATTGCTGCGTCTTCTGGTGGACCATTATAATAGAAGGACAGAAAAAAATGAAAAAAGCATCCGTGAGATTCTTGTAAAGGTACAGCAGACATTGGATACCCAGGAAGTACTGGATAACAATATGAGTGATTCGTACCAAGAGCTGCGGGAAAACAAGGAAGCGGCTGCAAAGATATCAGCACAGTGCGAGTCTGTATTTTCTCAGTGCGAGACGATTGTATCGCAGATCAGTGATATGGAGACTTCGGCGGCGGAGCGTGGGCAGGAGATCGAGCAGCTGATCGGGCAGGAGTTTGAGAAGCAGAAGGAAGAGCTGAAAAAGGGCAATCAGATGCTTGCTGCGAGGATTCGGGAGGTCTATGCATATCTGGAAGCAGTAAACGAGCCAGATCCGGATGCGCCGAAGGTCAGTGATCTATTGGAGCGGATCGATGTACTGGAGAAGAAGAACGCAGAATATGAAAAGCGTCTGGAAACGATGGGAGCGGAGTTAGCCGAGGCAAAGCAGGCATATGATACCGCCGACCGCGGCTATCAGGAGGAAAAGCGCAAGGTATTCCATCTGTCGAAAAAGCTTACACAGGCGAACGACAAGATTGACGACCTGTTGGTACGGATGAAGGATCGTTCTCTGGAGGATATGCTGCAGAGAGATGAGATCAACAGTCCGTTCGTTATTACACAGAACAAAGAAAAGTACTCCATTTCTGCAGGAAATATCCAGGTGATGGTAACAAGGTTTGCGAATACGGTAGTATTAGATCAGTTTTTTGAACAGGTGCCGGATCATGACCCTTATAAAAAAATGTACAACCGTTACCAGAAGGATATCCGCAGTACGGCCAGGCAGTTTACGCCGAAGTCTGAGCTGGAGGATGTGCTGCGTGCGTTTGTAGGGGTTGTGCAGGAGGATCTGCTGAACCGGATGGTGGAAGCGGTGTACCGCAGGATGAAATCCGGGAAGGCTGATTTTGAAGAAAAGCTGCTTGCGGCGCTGAACCAATATCTGGAAGCGATCGGGT
Source organism: uncultured Eubacterium sp. (assembly GCA_910586225.1). GTDB lineage: Bacteria > Bacillota > Clostridia > Lachnospirales > Lachnospiraceae > Eubacterium_J. Next base: position 109,501 of record CAJUIL010000002.1, read on the forward strand.
TCTATTGCCGGGATGAGCTGCGAGTTGGCGAGATCTGCCAGGAAAAGGATCTGGACGATATGGAGTGCGTGCAGGATAACCGAACGACCGGAAAAGAGCAGGGAGAGATTATTGAGATCGAGATCTATCCTTATTACATTAATTATATAGATAAATTCGGAAAACGGAAAAAACTGCATACCAAAGGGATGATGACCGTGATCGCATAACGGTGGAAATAAAGATCGGCGGAGTGATTTTGTCACTCCGCTTTCTTGTATAGTGAATGTATATCAATAAGAACACGATGGTAAAGAGGTTTTAAATATGAGAATTGGCGTTATTCAGGCAACGTCCCAAAGAGATAAAAATGCATTGCTATATCAATGTACAACAAACGCGGTGAAGCAAGATCGGCACGAAGTCATTAATTTTGGCTGCTACCCAGATGAACCCGGTTCTTTTTCTTACATAGACATTGCTGTTGCGGTCAGTCTGCTGTTAGCAAGTGGTGCCGTTGATTTTGTTGTGACAGGCTGTTCGTCCGGACAGGGGATGATGCTTGCCTGTAATAGCCTTCCGAATGTGCTTTGCGGCTATGTGGAAAATCCGCAAGATGCAGGACACGCTGCTTTTAAAGAAGATCAATGCTCTGACAAAGCGAAAGGCGATCGATGTATTGGAACAGATGGATGGAGCGCTGATACAAAAGGTGCTTCAAAAAAGGAATGTTGTTGCATTTATTATGGAATGTGGCAAGGATCATGAAATCTTGGAATTTATTCGCAAAAACGATGAAAGAAAATAGGAAAATCCTGAGGAGGTGGAGTCTGCGATGGATTTTAGACATGAGCTTGTGCTGCCGAATGAGGACCTGCCGTTTCGTCTGTTTGTATTTGAGGGGCAGAATGGGAACTATAAAGTAACGAAGCATTGGCATCGTTCGATAGAGATTTTTCTCGTGCTGGATGGGTGGATTGATTTTTATATCAATGCGCAGTCGCGCCGTCTGGGGCCGGGGCAATTTGTGTTGGTTAACTCTAATGAGGTACATAGCGTGGATTGTCCAAAACCCAATTTTACGCTTGTGCTGCAGATTCCAAGGGGGTTGTTTGAATCGTATCTGCCGGATGCGGACCATCTGCTGTTTTGCCGTTCCTGCAGGTCGGATGAAAGGCTGGTACAGTTGATTCAGCAGATGCAGGAAACATATACACACAGAACGGATGGGTATCTGTTTCGGATCTTACGGGATTTTTATGAGCTGATGTACCTGCTTGTGACGGATTACCGGATTTTGGAGGTAGATGAAGAACGAAAGCAGCAGCATAAAAATCTGGACAGACTTTCTAAGATTACCAGCTATATGCAGGTCAATTATCGTGAAAAGCTGTCACTGGAAGGAGTAGCGCATATTTTTGGTTATTCGCCAGCGTATTTGTCAAAAATGTTTCAAAAATATGCAGGGATCAATTACAAGGCGTATTTGCTGGAGCTGCGTACGGAGGCGGGCTATCGCCTTTTGATGAATACAGAGCTGCCGTCAGGGCAGATTGCTCTGGAATGCGGATTTCCGGACAGCCGCAGCTTTGCGGCGTCGTTTCGGCGCCGTTATGGGCTGACGCCTGCGGAGTACCGGAAAATGTTTGGGGACAGCATTTTACAGGTTGACAAAAAAGTGCTATGATCAGGACAAGTTTTCGGTCGCGTATCCTCTTTTTGTATTCTATAATGCTGTCAGCGAACAACATCATAGAAATGAAGGAGGATATTTTATGTTTACAAACATACCAAACGTGAAGCTCGGTATTGTGGCGGTCAGCCGTGACTGTTTCCCGGAAAGCCTGTCGGTTAACAGGCGTAAGGCGCTGGTGGAAGCGTATAGTAGAAAATATGACGCAGCGGATATTTATGAATGTCCGGTTTGCATTGTGGAGAGCGAGATCCATATGAAACAGGCGCTTGAGGATATCAAAAAAGCAGGCTGTAACGCCCTTGCCGTGTATCTTGGCAATTTTGGCCCGGAAATCTCAGAAACCTTGCTGGCGAAGCATTTTGACGGCCCGAAAATGTTTTTGGCGGCTGCGGAGGAATCCGGCGACAGCTTGATTGGCGGACGCGGTGACGCGTACTGTGGGATGCTCAATGCCAGCTACAATCTGAAGCTGCGCAATGTGCGTGCCTATATTCCGGAATACCCAGTTGGGACAGCGGACGAATGTGCGGATATGCTGCATGAGTTTCTTCCGATTGCGCGTGCGGTGATCGGGCTGCGCAGCCTGAAAATTATCAGCTTCGGGCCGCGTCCTATGAACTTCCTTGCGTGCAATGCGCCGATCAAGCAGCTCTATAATTTGGGTGTGGAAATCGAGGAAAATTCGGAATTGGATCTGTTCGAGGCGTTTCATAAGCACAAAGATGACGCGCGGATAGCCGATGTTGTTGCGGATATGGAAAAAGAGCTGGGAGCCGGGAACCAGAAGCCGGAAATCCTGCCAAAGCTGGCGCAGTATGAGCTTACGCTGCTGGATTGGATACAGGAGCATAAGGGCTATCGTGAGTATGTCTGCATTGCCGGAAAATGCTGGCCGACGTTCCAGACACAGTTTGGATTTGTACCGTGTTATGTCAACAGCCGCCTGACGGGAAGAGGAATCCCGGTTTCCTGCGAGGTGGATATTTACGGGGCGCTGAGTGAATTTATCGGTACGTGTGTCAGCCAGGATGCGGTTACCCTGCTGGATATCAACAATACGGTTCCGGCGGATATGTATGCGCAGAGTATCCAGGGCAAATATGATTATACGCTGCAGGATACGTTTATGGGCTTCCATTGTGGGAATACGTGCTCGAAGAAGCTTTCCGCCTGCTCGATGAAATATCAGATGATTATGGCGCGTACGCTTCCGGAAGAGGTGACGCAGGGAACGCTGGAAGGCGATATTGTACCGGGCGATATTACGTTTTTCCGGCTGCAGAGTACGGCGGACGCAAAGCTGCGCGCATATGTGGCGCAGGGTGAGGTGCTTCCGGTTGCCACGAGATCGTTTGGGTCTATCGGTGTGTTTGCAATTCCGCAGATGGGCAGATTTTATCGTCATGTATTGATTGAAGGTAATTATCCACATCACGGCGCGGTTGCGTTTGGGCACTTCGGAAAAAGCCTGTTTGAAGTGTTCAAGCTGATTGGGGTGGCTCCAGAAGAAATCGGATTTAACCGGCCGAAGGGGATGCTGTATCAGACGGAAAATCCTTTTATAGGATAAGCGGGCAGGTATCCTGCCGCGGAATCAGCGGCGGATTCTGTGCGGGATTAGGATAAGGAGGCTTGTATGCTTTATATAGGCGTGGATTTAGGAACATCGGCGGCAAAGCTGCTGCTGATGCGTACAGACGGTACGATTGAAAAGATCGTTTCAAGGGAGTATCCGCTTAGCTTTCCCAAGCCAGGCTGGTCAGAGCAGGATCCGCAGCATTGGTGGAATGCGTGCGTGGAGGGTATCCGGGAGCTTGTGGCCGACGCGGATAAAAGCCAGATCGCGGGCATTGGCCTAGGCGGACAGATGCATGGACTTGTGGCGTTGGATGAAAAGGACGAGGTCATCCGTCCTGCAATCTTGTGGAATGACGGGAGGACAGCAGAGGAAACGGCATATCTGAATGAAACAGTCGGCAGGGAAAAGCTTTCGCGGTATACGGCTAATATTGCGTTTGCAGGATTTACCGCCCCGAAGCTTTTGTGGATGAAAAAGCAGGAACCGGAGCTGTTCGCAAAAATAGCCAGGATCATGCTGCCGAAGGATTACATTGTTTATCGTCTGACAGGAGTACACAGCACGGATGTTTCGGACGCTTCGGGTATGCTGCTGATGGATGTCAAAAACAAATGCTGGTCGCCGCAGATGCTGGATCTTTGCGGGATCAAGCAGAATCAGCTGGCGCGTATTTTTGAAAGCTACGAAACGGTCGGAACGCTGCGGCCGGAGGCTTCCAGCCTGCTCGGACTGCCGCAGACTGTGATGGTTGCTGCGGGGGCAGGTGATAACGCTGCGGCGGCTGTAGGTACGGGAACGGTCGGTAATGGGAGCTGCAATATTTCGCTTGGGACGAGCGGGACGGTTTTTATTGCCAGCGAGCAGTTTACCGTAGACAGTCATAACGCGCTGCACGCGTTTGCTCATGCGGACGGGCATTATCATCTGATGGGCTGTATGCTGAGCGCAGCGTCATGCAACAAGTGGTGGATGGAGGATATTTTAGGCACGAGCGATTTTGCCGCGCAGCAGGCAGGTATTTCTAAGCTGGGGGAAAATCATGTGTATTTTCTGCCGTATCTGATGGGCGAGCGCTCTCCGCACAATGACCCGAAGGCCCGCGGCACATTTATCGGAATGACGATGGATACGACGCGCGCGGATATGACGCAGGCCGTATTGGAGGGCGTGGCGTTTGCGTTGCGGGATTCCTTTGAGGTGGCCAAGCTGCTTGGTATCCAAGCCGGCCGGACGAAAATCTGCGGCGGCGGGGCGAAAAGCCCGCTGTGGAAAAAGATGATTGCGAATATCTTGAATATCAAGGTGGACACGTTAGCAAGCGAGGAAGGCCCGGCGCTGGGCGGGGCAATGCTGGCGGCGGTTGCAAACGGTGAGTACGCAAGCGTGGCAGAGGCGGCTGCGGCGATCGTAAAGGTAACCGATACGGTGGAGCCGGATGCGGAGCTTGCGGCACTGTATGAGAAACGGTATGAGACATTTCGAGAGATTTATCCGAAGCTTCGGGAGCTGTTTCAAAGGATGTAAGGAACAGAAGGCGGCAGAAGTGCATAGGCATCTGGAAAAAAAGGATCTGGGAATCTGAAAATGAGATTCCCGGATTTTTTTATGTATATGCCATAATACCAGCAAGCCAGTACACGAACCGCAGCCTCTAAAATCCGAAAGGAAGGCTTGGTGTGTGACTTAAAGTCAGCAGCATACAGGCATGGATATGTTGGCAAATACGATTTGATAAGGTATTAAATACTATATATAAAGATTATTGATATTGTAAAATATTGACATTAATACAATATATTGTTATAATGAATAACGTTTCCAAGTGGATCTCTAAAAGTGGATAGCTCATAGTTGCGAATAGCTTGTGCGGTCTTGTGAGAATGAGGGCCAAGCGGTGCAAGTCTTTTCGACGGCGCGAAAGAGCAGGAATGGAGTATGTTATGGCATTACATGAATTAAAAATAAAAAATAGAATCGCGCGTGTCCCGATCATGCAGGGCGGAATGGGTGTAGGAGTCAGCCGTTCGCGGCTGGCTGGGGCGGTAGCCAGAGAGGGCGGTGTCGGCATTATTTCCAGTGCGCAGATCGGATATGATGAGCCGGATTTTGAGCAGGATATCTGCGGCTGCAACCTGCGGGCGATCGAAAAGCACGTCAGGCTTGCAAAGCAGCAGGCCGGCGGCGGACTGGTCGGTGTGAATGTAATGGTTGCCCTGCAGCATTATGCGGACCATGTAAAAGCGGCAGTCCATGCAGGCGCAGACCTGATCGTCTGCGGAGCCGGGCTTCCGGCTGAGCTTCCAGAGCTTGTGCAGGATACGGATACAGCCATTGCGCCGATCGTTTCTTCCAGAAAGGCGGCGCGTGTGATCTTGCGGATGTGGGATAAAAAATATGGCCGGACGGCTGACCTGCTTGTTGTGGAGGGACCGAAAGCTGGAGGACATCTTGGATTTGCGCCGGAGCAGATTGGGCAGCTGTCTGCGCTGGATTATGATGAGGAGATCAGACAGATCATTCAAGAAAAGAAGTTATATGAGGATAAATATGGCGTACAGATCCCGGTAGTTGTTGGCGGCGGTATTTTTGACCGGGCGGATATTGAGCATATGCTGGAGCTGGGTGCGGACGGCGTGCAGCTTGCCACTCGGTTTGTCGCGACGGAGGAGTGTGATGCTTCGCTTGCTTATAAGCAGGCTTATATCCAAGCGAAGGATGAAGATGCTGTCATTGTGAAAAGTCCGGTCGGTATGCCAGGCCGCGCCATCCGCAATGCTTTTATTCAAAAAGCGGAGCAGGGAAGGATTCCGGTGGAAAAATGCTTTCAGTGCATCAAAAAGTGCAGCCCAAGGGAGGTGCCATACTGTATTACGCAAGCACTGATCCATGCAGTCAGAGGCAATTTGGAGCAAGGACTTATCTTTTGCGGAGCGAACGTCGGAAAAATTCAGGAAATAACGACAGTTGCCGCGCTGATGCGGGAATTGACAGCGTGATATCGGCAAGTATTGCGCTGCAGTTTATAAAAATAGCAGTACGGCAGCAGTAAAAACACCATTCTGCATACATGTTTCTAAATTTCCGCCGTATTTTTCCGCGGTTTTACGTATATTGTGCAGTCCAAAACCGTGCTGTGAGGAATTTGCTTTTGTAGTGAAAAATCTGCCGAAACAGCTGCGGCGAATCTCCACGCAAGGATTTTGGACTTTGATCATTAAAAGCTGTTCGATCTTGCGTATGGCTACAGATATCACGGGCGCGCTGTCCGGGTCGCGCGCTGTGACCGGGATGGCAGCTGTATTTTCCAAGGCGTTATCCAGCAGATTGAATAAAATAATGCATAAATCGTCTGCCGCTACCGTACACGTTCTTGGAAATTCCACGTTGACATCCATGGCGACACCTTTTGCTTGCGCAAGCGTCAACGTATGGTTTAAGATGGCGTCTACAAGGCCTACGCCGCTCCATACGATGTCCGGAAGCTGCCGGATCGGCTCGCTGATGGAGGCGGCGTAGTCTGCGATTTCCGTATTGCCCGCTTTTTGCGCCAGCCAGGCGATGACTTGGAGATGATGGTTCATATCATGGTACAATCTGGCATTTTCTTTGTAAATCTCGTTCAGCCGATTGTGATTTTCTTCTAATAACTCGTTTTTTAATTCCAAAAAACGGGCTTTGGAACGAAGCGTTCGTATAACAGGCATTTTCATGTTTTTGATCATATTTTTCTGCACCAGAATAGATTCAGCTTTTTTTTCAGATCCGACAGCCTGCTTTGTGCAACTGGAAGCCTGCTGCCGTCGGTCAGCAGACAGTCGGCCTGTACGATACCGGTTACGTGGCGCAGGTTGACGATGCATCCGCGGTCGATAAATACAAATTCTTCAGTCGGAAGTTCGGCGTGGATTTCTGTCAGGGATCTGCGCAGGCGTATAGCTTCTGATTGTTCGCTGAGGTGGAATACGCTGTTTTTCCCTTCACGCAGCAGATACAGGATGCTTTTCAGAGGGATCCGCTCCATCCGGCTTTGGTTGTGGATCACATAAGAGCGGGTATCCTGCGTTTCCAGTATAGCAGCCGCGTCCGCGACGGCGTGGTACAGTCGGGAGGCAAGCTGGTTTTTTGGGATGTAGCGGAAAATATTCAGTTCATATGCATCAACGGCGTATTTAAAATGTGCGGTGACAAAAATGATCAGAGAATGTGGCAGCCGCTCATGGATTCGGCGTGCCAGCTCCATTCCGGAGATTTCCGGCATCTCAATATCCAGAAGCAGCAGGTCAAAAAAAGCGCCGTCCTCCAGCGCAAAAAGTAAGTGCGGCCCGCTTGCAAATGTAGTGATCATCGGGAAAATATGCTGCTTTTCCAGGCAGTCGCGTGTTTCGGCTTCGATGTGCCTGAGTGACAGCGGTTCATCGTCACAGACGGCAATTTGGAGCATGGTGCAGGAGTCCTTTCTTTTGCTGTTTCTTTGATTATACTCTGAAAGCTTTCCTGAATCAATGGCTATTTCAAAATCGGCAGCACAAAAATTCAGGGACAAAAATCCTCAATTCGCGGACGGAAGCCCTTTTTTCTGTTATTTTGTGTTATGATATTCCTGCTTTCCCAAAGTATGTCCGGAGTCAGTCTGCAGCAGCTGCGGCTTCCGGCATACTTTACTGTAAAACAACAATGGCAGCAAGGACGTAAAAGAGGAGAATGACTATGCAGGTAAAAAATACTTTTGTTCGGATCGTACACGCGCATCAATTTGTATTAAAGCTTGTTTGGAGGATTGATAAAAGGCGCATTTTACTGGATCTGCTGGAGCGGCTATGCAACGTGTATGAGTTTCTCGTATATGGGGCGCTGTTTACACAGATCCTTTTAACGCTGGCTGCAAAAAATATGGACTACGATCAAATGCTTATGATCATCTGGCTTGGATTACTGCCGCGCGTCGTTACGAGGCTGTATCTTTTGTATTATACAAATACCGCGGGACCGGTGTCAGACGTACGTTTTCAGGAAGGCATGAACAAGCTGCTGTATGAAAAAGCGTGTCAGGTGGATCTGACCTGCTTTGAGGACAGCGAATTTTACAATCAGTATATGATGGCTGTGCGGGAGGCAAAAACGAGAGTGCCAAAGATGCTGCATGATATCTGCAATATGGCGGTTTCTTTTGCGGCCGCTCTGTTGGGATTTTATTTGATCTGGAGAATGGACCGGTATGCGCTGTTGTTTATTATAATGCCGATTTTGGGAAACTTTGTATTTAACGGGATGTTAAGCGGACGGATTTTTCAGCTGGAGCAGGAGACGATCGTATTTACGCGGATAGCCGAATATGTGAACCGTACGATTCATCTTGCGGATTACGCGAAGGAAATCCGCCTGAGCAATGTGTTCTCCCTGCTGGGGAGCAAGTACGATAGTTCGGTGAAATCTGCGCAGAAAGTTGTTAAAAAGCTTGCGCCGATGAATATGCTGTTGTTTTTCTGCTTTCAGTATTTTACATTTACGCTGCTGTTCAACGGTTCGTTTTTGTACGCCGGATATCAGGCGCTTGTAACCGGGACGATCGCGTTTGCGGAGCTGGCGGTTTTTCAGAACTTTATGTGCTGTAATACATGGAATTTTCTTTTCAGTGCTGAGGCTGCTGTGGAGAATATTAAAAACAGCTTTTTCATAGAACAGATCGAAGGATTTTTAAAATATAAACCGAAAATACCAGAGGATACGGATGGGCTTTTGCCGCAGCTTCCAATACGGACGGTGACGTTTTCTCATGTGTCGTTTTGCTATCAGAAGGGCAGAGCCGTGCTAAAGGATGTCTGTCTGGAGCTAAAGGAGGGGGATCATACAGCGCTTGTCGGATTTAACGGTTCTGGAAAGAGCACGCTCATTAAACTTCTGCTGCGGCTGTATGACCCAGACGAAGGAGTGATCTTGGTCAATGGCACGGATATTAGAAAATATAACCTGCGTGCCTATAGGAGTTTGTTTTCCGCAGCGTTTCAGGATGGGAGGATATTTGCGGATACTGTAGAGGAAAATATTTTGATGGGCATACATCGGACGCCAGAGCAGGATGCCGAAACGGTATGGAGAGCGCTTGCGCTGGCAGGCATGGACGAGGAGGTGCGTTCATGGGAGCATCAGGAGCAGACCGTACTGACGCGGGAATTTGCAAAGGAAGGGCTTGTGCTTTCCGGCGGACAGTCCCAGAAGCTTTTGGCGGCACGCGCATTTGCGAGGGACTGTCCGATCGCGGTTTTTGACGAGCCGAGCAGCGCTTTGGACCCGATTGCGGAATACCGGCTGTTTCAGAATATTTTACAGTATAGCGGGAAGCGGATGCTGCTGTTTATTTCGCACAGGCTGTCGTCCGTGCAAAATGCGGATACGGTACTTTTCTTGGAAAACGGCAGGATAGCGGAGCGCGGCAGTCATCGGGAACTGATGCAGCAGGGCGGAAAATATGCGTCGCTTTATCTGAAGCAGGCAAAAAATTACCAAGCTTAAAGAATGATCAAAATAGAGGTAACAACGGAGGAAGGAAATGACGACAAAGGAGATGCTATTGGAGCATTGGTTTTTAACGAGGCTCTGCTTTGGAGCTGCGCCGGGCGGGATGATGCTGCACATTTTTGAAAGCGTCAAGCTGCAGGTTTCGATATTTTTTGAATTTATCTGGATCATCAATTATGCGCTAGGTATTGTCGAGCGAGGGGGAGAGTGGAGCCATTTTTTTCTGTGCATGGTTATTTTTATGGCGGCGGTATTTGTTTCAACGATGTCGTTTTCTTATTACAAACAGTCTGTACTGCCAAGGTTAAAGCTTACGCTGCATCAGGAGTTTCGAATGTATATTTATGCGCGGACGAAAAATCTGGATCTTGCCTGCTATGATGACACGGAGTTTTATCAGCGGTTTATTCTTGCGGCGGAGGAGTCGGATACGTGCATAGACCGTTATTTGGAAACGATCGAGATGTACTGTGCGTGTATCACGAGCCTGGTACTTTCGATGGGATTTTGCCTGCTCGTTAATCCTGTGATACTGCTTGTGTCTGTGGGAGGGCTTGTGGCCTCGTTATCGCTGGCAGGCAAGGAAAATAAGCTGCATATCGCCTCCCGCATGGAGCGGCTGGCTTACGAGCAGAAGCGGGAATATCAGAACCGGGTTTTTTATCTGTCTGATTATGCGAAGGACCTGCGACTGTATCCGGGAATGCAGGAAAAGTGCCGTCGCGATTTTTACCAGTCTCAGAAGGAAATTCGGCGTATTCACCGCGCATATGGAAAAAAGCTGTTTGCATATGGAAGCGTCCGCGAAATCGCAGGCTCCGCTTATCTGCAGGAGGGGATTGCATGGTCCTTGCTGCTGTATCAGGTGCTTGTAGCGCATACGCTTTCCTATGCCGCTATGCTGACGAGCATGAAGGCGTCTACATACGTGCTTGACAGTGCGAATAGTATGATAACAGGATGGAAAAAAGCGATGGAAAATGCGGCTTATGTAAAACGGATCCGGGAACTGACCGGAATGGAGCCTTCTGTTGTTTCTGAAAAAAAGCTGCCTCCTGTTACGAAGCCTGCTGCATTTGCAGTACAAAATGTGACGTTTTCTTATCCAAACGGAAGCCCAGTACTCAGAGATATCAGTTTAGAGCTTGGGGCAAGGCAGAAAATTGCGCTGGTCGGATACAACGGATCAGGTAAGACGACACTTGTCAAGCTGCTCTTGCGGCTGTATGATCCGGACAGCGGGCGTATTTGCTGCGATGGCGTGGATATCAGGGATTATGATGTGGAGAGTTATCGCCATTCCATCGGTTCGGTGTTTCAGGATTTTAAGATCTACGCGGCGTCCTTAAAGGAAAATGTGCTGCTGGATGTCGGTAAGGAAACGAAAGAAGAAAGCTATGATGTGGAAAAAGCATTATATGAAGCACATTTTACGCTGCAGGATAATCGACTGATCTATCAGATTGAAACGCCGCTTACGACTGAATTTGAAAAAGACGGCGTAAGCCTTTCCGGTGGAGAGCAGCAGAAGGTTGCGATTGCGCGTACGCTCTACCGCAGGCAAAACCTGATCATTATGGACGAGCCAAGCAGCGCGCTGGATCCGCTGGCGGAATACGAGCTGAATCAAGAGCTTAACGAGATCGCAAAAGACAAAACAGTGATCTTTATTTCGCACAGGCTGTCTACGACCAGAGACGCGGATTGTATTTATATGATGGAGCAGGGGCGTATCATCGAAGCTGGGACGCACGAGCAGCTGCTTGCGGCCGGCGGGAAATATGCGCAGATGTGGGAAGTCCAGGCAGGGCTGTATTTGGAAACACAAGGCGCATAAGCATTATAAAAAAGACAGTGTACAGGAAGAAAAGCTGATACGCTGTCTTTCTTGCGCTTATGTGTATGGTCTTAGTAGGAATTTTATTTGCGCAGCCGAAAGCGCTGCAGGGACTCCTTCAGCTCTTCCGCCTGACGGTACAGCTCTTTTGCCGATTCTGCGGATTCCTGAGCTGTAGAGGCGTTTGTCTGTACAACCTCGGAAATCTGCTCCATTCCTTGTGTCAGCTGTTTTAGTGACTGTGACTGGTACTGCGCCGATTCTGCGATCCGGTCAACCAGCTCTGTTGATTTCTGTGCGCTGGAGGTGACGGCGGTAATGGCGCTGGTCGTTTCTGTCGTCAGAGAGGAACCGTATTGTACAAGCTTCATAGAGTTTTCGATCAGCTCTGCAATATCCTGTGCCGACACAGCGCTCTTATTAGCCAGATCCTGTACCTCATCAGCAACAATAGCAAAGCCTTTCCCGGCTTCTCCTGCGCGTGCTGCTTCGACAGCCGCATTCAGAGCCAGGATGTTTGTCTGGAAGGAAATGTCTTCAATCGTTTTGATAATGCCGCCAATCTGGTTGGAGGCTTTGGAAATATCGTTCATAGCAGAGGAAAGCGAATCCATCTTCTGGCTGCAAAGCTGCAGCTGCTTTGCGGCGTCAGCGGACGCCTGCTTTGCGTGATCCGCATCGGCGGAGGTACGGTCTACCTGTCCGGATATTTCCTGAATGCTGGCGGATAGCTCCTGTACAGCGGACGCCTGGCGCACCGTGCCGTTGGACAAGCTTTCGGCGCCGGATGCCATATGCTCGGATTCCTTGGACACCTGTCCGGCAGTCGTGCTGATCTGCAGCAATGCGTGATTGAGTGAATCTAATATTTGGCGCATCGCGTTTTGGATCGGCAGAAATTCGCCGCGGTAATCCTCGCCGATTGTCAGATCCATCGAGCCTTCTGCCATCATTGCTAATTTATGGTCGATATCTTGTATGTATTTTTTCAGCTCACGCTTTGTTTCGTGAATGGAAGCGGCAAGCATCCCGATCTCGGAGGTGCTTGCTTCCAAGTTGAAATCAGCGGAAAGGTTGCCGTTTGAGATTTCACGCATCTGGTCGCGTACTACAACGATCGGACGCAGTACCCTGCGCTTGGTTACAAACATACTGATCAGCTGCAGTATGCCGATCAATACAGAGGCAGCAGCCATCCATACCCGGATGAACGCGGCCTGGAAGTTCAGATCGTCCAGCCTTGCCTGTGTCCTTGTGTCCAGTGCGGACAAAAACTGTTCTTTTAAGGCGTTGATCTGCTCGATGGAGCTGTTGTATTCCGGCCCGAATACATCCTTGATAGCAGTTTCACGGTCGCCTGCCTTTACCTTGTTCATAGCCTCTTCTTCCAGTGGCACAAGTTCGTTGGACAGAGCGAACATATCGTCTATCATTTTTTGCTCCTCGTCGGTAATGCCGATCTCTTGTAAGGCAGCAACGCCGATATCACGGTTTTTTAATTCGTTGACTTCCTTCCAGTAGTTGTCATAATGCTCCTGCTCTCCAGTCGCGGCATACGCGCGGACTTCGTTTGTCAGGTAGGCCGACCCGTTCATAAAGCGGTTGGCGTTATAGGTCAGGTCAAACCGATCCTGATTGGAAGTATTCAAAAGCCCGCGAATGTGGCTGTTTGAATATAGGGCAAGCCCCATAAAGATCAGTGTGAGGATGGAAATCCCGTTTAAGATCAGATTCAGTGTAGACTGGTTCATAGATTTTTTCATAGAAAATTGCTCCTTCCGGTGTACCATGCGGATGTTAACGCAGCAGGTGCTTTGATCAATAAAAACGCCTGGTACGGTGAATATCTCGTAGTGTTATAGTAGATAGTGTACAGGATATGGAAGGGAAATTCAAGAGGAAGTTGCAGGAGCGGGAAGCTTTTCACGCATAGGAGCAACCGGCTTCTTGTGTTGCCGGAACTCCCTTTTGTAGCTGCGGTTTTGGGCCGTCTGGCCGCGCTGGCGCCGCTACGAAGGTTATGGCAGACGCAGCCAGACGGAGATTGCTGATTATTTAGAAAATACGATCACATTCCAGGAACATTTTTTCATTACTGTAGTAAATACGCCGTTTTCCATCACAAAGGCTGTCCGTGTTTTTGGCGTTACCGGGCAGCTTTTTGCGGAGTTGGCAAGCTTCATATCGTCGCTTTCCAGTACAAGGTATTCTTTTACCTTGTAGCCTTCAAAGCCGCGAAGGTCTGCTTCAAATTCAATATCCTCCTGTGTGTTGCGGTTTACCGCAAAGATGGTAACCTCGCCTTTTTCTTCGTTGTATACGGCGGCGGATTCGATATCCGTAACATCCATATGCTGCGTGGTATCGTGTTTTCCGGTGGAAATGACCGGAGTCAGCGAAACGCCGCGCCCGTATTTAGAAGCGTGCAGGAACGGATAGAAAATAGTCTGGCGCCATGCCGGGCCGTCGGTTTCTGTCATGATCGGCGCAATGACATTTACAAGCTGCGCAAGGCAGGCAATTTTTACACGGTCTGCATATTTTAAAAAGGTAATTAAGATCAGGCCATTTAAAATAGCGTCCTCAAAGTTATAAATATCCTCCAGCAGATGCGGTGCGCTCTGCCATGGTTTTTTTGCCATCTCGTCATTATCGGTGTCCGTAGTATGGTACCATACGTTCCATTCGTCAAAGCTCAGGCAGATATTTTTCTTGCTGCGTTTTTTCGCTTTGATATAATCGCAGGTGGAAATAACGCTGTGCAGGAAGGATTCCAGATCTTGTGTTTTTGCGAAAAAGTCCGCGGTATCGTTTTTACGGTTGCCGTAATACTGGTGAAGGGAAATGTAATCTATGTATTCGTAGGCTTCCTCCAGTGTCGATGCTTCCCATTGCGGGAATGTCGGCATTTCCACATTGGAGCTGCCGCATACGACAAATTCCAGGGAATCGTCCATGACCTTCATCGCTTTTGCTGTTTCAGCTGCAAGGCGTCCATATTCGGTGGCAGTTTTATGTCCGACCTGCCAAGGACCGTCCATTTCGTTGCCAAGACACCAGGTCTTAATGCCGTAAGGCTTGTCCGCGCCGTGCTGACGGCGCAGGTCGGCGTAATAAGTGTTGGTATCTAGGTTGCAGTATTCCAGCAGGTTCAGAGCATCCGCGGTGCCTCTTGTACCAAGATTGACGGCCATCATTATTTCAGAATGAACCTTCTTGCACCAGTTTGCAAATTCTCCCAAGCCTACCTCGTTGCTCTCGAAAGTCCGCCAGGCAAGGTCCAGCCTTTTTTTGCGCTGCTCCTTCGGCCCTACGCTGTCCTCCCAGAAAAAGTTGGATACAAAGTTGCCGCCCGGATAACGGATAATTGGTACATTCAGCTCTTTTACCAAGTCAATGACATCTTGGCGGAAGCCCTCCTCATCCGCGCTGGAATGTCCCGGCTGGTAAATGCCAGTGTAAACAGCTCTGCCCAGATGCTCGATAAACGAGCCGTACAGCCTGTCATCAATTTTGGCAAGCTGGAAATCCTTATCTACGATCATTTTTGTTTTTTGTCCCATAGTAACATAACCTCTCTTTCTTGATATGCAGCAGTTTGAAAGAGTTAAATGCCGCATTTTCAGTATGATTGTGAATATCATACTCATAAACGGCAAGAAATGCAACTGTTTTTTAGGTATTTCTAAAATATTTTTTACTATTTAGTTATTACTAAACTATCACTTCGAAAATGTGACGTCCGTTCAGGATAATTTCGCGAATGCCTGTTTGTTTATGCTTGTGAAAATTAAAACTTAGCAGATAGCCGGTATTCGTATGGTAATAGTCGAGATATTCCAACAGCTGCTTTTCGCCTCTGCGGTTATATTCATTTCCATGCCAGATCTTTAGCTCGATAATATGACGGACGCCGCAGAAATCCACAATGATGCCCGTGCGCTTTTGATCTCTTGTCTGGGCTTCGATATAATAGTTTCAGGTTCCGTTGACGATATACTGGTTTCGTTCCATCAGTCCTGTTTGATACATGGTGTTTTCAATAGCAAGCTCGGAGAGAAACAGATCGAGTTGTTCGGCGGCAGAGATGCCAGAGGGTGTCCAGACCTCGTGCAAACTTTTAAAAGCAGAGGCAGCAGGCAGTCTTTCATCTGCAAGCTGGCAAATGCGGGAAACGAGATACTCTTCCTTTAAATACTGTTCCAAAAGATAAAGGATCGTTGTTTTGCCGTATTGCCTTGCCTGACTGATCGTAAAATATTTTCCCTGATGGATATATTGGCGGATAATGGTATGTAGTTTTTCGCTGATGTCTGCCATGATAGCATAGTATACGAATGTTTGCTACCGATTTATTGGATTTAACAGTTTTGGCGATACGGGCAATCGGATCAGCAGGCTGTGGAGTCCCTTGCCGAAAGCAAGCTGTTGATGATCGAAGGTCTGCTTCCGGCAAATTTAGGATTCCTGTAGATAGCCGCTGGATTACTTTGCAGTCAGCTCAGCGATCAGATTTTCTAAATCTTCAATACAAGCGCCGCATACAGTGCCGGCTTCGGTGGCTTCCTGTACCGCTTCCAGTGTTTTAGCGCCGTTTTTTACAGCATCCTCAACCATGCCCTTTGTCACGCCAAGGCAGCTGCAGATAACTTCCTCTCGATCCATAATCCTTAATTCTCCTTTCTGAAAAATAACATAATGTCTTTACCAAGTATGCGGCAAATTAGAAAAATTATACAAATTGTTTTAGAAAATTCGGAAACTATTGAATTTGCAGGCAGTAGGAGCTATAATACGCAGATAAAGCAAAACTATCCAACTATGCTGACAGGATTAAGGAGGAATTTATATGCAGTTACAGCAGGAAGCAGGGTACGAATACATCGAGGGAGGTGTCTGCGCAGCGGCCGGATTTTTGGCAAACGGCTGCCATTGCGGTCTTGATTCGAACCCGCAGAAAAATGACCTGGGCATGATCTACAGTGAAAGGCTGTGCAATGCGGCGGCCGTATATACGACAAATCTGGTAAAGGGCGCGCCGATTCTGGTGACGCAGAAAAACCTGAAGGCTTCCGAGGGCAAAGCAAGGGCAGTCATTGTAAACAGTAAAAATGCCAATACCTGTAATGCGGACGGAGAAGAGAAGGCATGGAATATGTGTGAGCTGGCTGCGGAGCAGCTAAAAATTACACCGGAGGAGGTAATTGTGGCGTCTACAGGTGTGATCGGACAGGCGCTTCCAATAGAACCGATCGCGCTGCATATTAAGGATCTGGCGGCAGGCCTGTCGCAGGAGCATCACACGCAGGCAGCGGAAGCGATCATGACGACGGATACGATCAAAAAAGAAGTAGCGGTTTCATTTATATTAGGCGGCAAAACGTGCCGTCTGGGCGGTATGGCAAAGGGCAGCGGTATGATCCATCCGAATATGGCGACTACGCTGAATTTTATTACGACGGATGCCGCCGTTTCTGCTAAGATGCTGCAGCAGGCGCTGCGCGAGGTTGTCAAGGTAACTTATAATTGCCTGAGTGTGGATGGAGATATGTCTACAAACGATATGGTATGTGTCCTTGCCAACGGCATAGCCGGAAATGACGAGGTAGCGGCGGAGGGTGAGTCGTATGAGACATTCAAAAGAGCGTTGTATTTGGTGCTGCTGCATCTGACAAAAATGCTTGCTAGGGACGGGGAAGGAGCGACAAAGCTGATCGAATGCACCTGCACGGAAGCGCCGGATCTGGACACAGCGATCACGGCTGCGAAAAGCGTGATCAGCTCTTCGCTTGTAAAAAGCGCAATGTTCGGGGCGGATGCGAACTGCGGACGTATTTTATGTGCGCTCGGCTACTGCGGGGCACAGCTGGATGTCAGCAAGGTGGATGTGGAGCTGGCTTCTGCAAAAGGAAGTATTCTTGTATGCGGCGGCGGAAACGGACTGGCGTTTTCAGAAGAACAGGCAGCTGAAATTCTGGGAGAGGAAGAGCTTGAAATCCGAATTAACCTGCACCAGGGAAATGTAACTGCAAAAGCCTGGGGGTGTGATCTGACCTATGATTATGTAAAGATCAATGCGGATTACCGCAGTTAAAGAGCGTCTGTATCCACAGGAATTGACAGGAAAAACAGCTTTTAAAATTTAATCTGCATACTTCCCAAAATCCGATTCATCCTTTATAATGAAAGAAAAGGATGTCGTTTTATGTAAAATAATATAGAAGGAAAAGGGGGAAGAGTTATGAGAAAATGGACGGCTGCTTTGTGTATCATATGTGGGCTTATGCTTACTGCCTGCAATTCCGAGCCGTCTGACGGCCGGCAGGATGATGCGGCGCAGAATACAGAGGAGGACGTGAATAAAAAAGCGGCGGCAGATGGACAGCAGGAAGCTTCAGGATCAAAGTTGGAGGATAACGAAGCAGCTCTGAGGAGTTATGAGGATGCGGTGCCTGTTGTGTACATGACGGACCAGGCGACAGCAGATTCTTTACTAAAGCTGTATCAGTCTATGAACAAAGAAATCAGCGGAGAGAATACGGCGGTCAGCTTGTCAGCAGGAGAAGCATTGGCGGACGGCATTCCGGCGCCGGCGCTGCTGCGGGAGCTGCTTGCTTATGTTGACGGTACGGTTGCGGTATGCGCTGCTGCAGAGGATGGCTCTGCTTTTGGGACCTCGTTAAAGGAGCAGGCGGGTTCACAGGGATTTGCGGGAGTTGCGGATGTAGTCGTTTTGGATGAGGAAGGTACGATAGAGCTTCCGGTAACAGATGGAACGCACTTAACAGAGACTTGCGTAGGAAACCATTTTGCGGAATACGACGGCATTTTGGCAGTTTCGCATTTCAAGCAGCATACAGTAGCGGGGTTTCAGGGCGCTGTGAAAAACATATCGGTCGGCATCAGCTCCGCTGAGGGGAAATGCCTGATTTATTCAGCGGGAAGCAGCCGGACGGATTACAATGCCGGGGACGGACAGCAGGACGCGTTCCTGGAGACAATGGCGGAGGCCGCGACCGCTGTGGCGGATGCGCTGGACGGAAATATCGCGTATATCAATATATTAAACCGTGATGCAGCAGGCTGCGGCTGCAACGGAGATCCGGCAGAGCCAGACGTGCATGATATCGGGATTCTGGCGTCTGAAGACCCGGTCGCCTTAGATCAGGCGTGCGTGGATCTGATCTATATGGCAGACGGTACAGAGGATTTTATTACCCGTATGGAGGATCGAAATGCCGAATACGCTTTGGAATATGCAGAGCAGCTGGGGCTTGGCAGCAGCGCGTATACGCTTGTTACGATAGACTGACGGGGGAAGAGCCGGCGAGATACTTTTGGCACATGACCAGATCAAAGACGCATCAGCTCAAGCCCGCAGATCCCCCTCCTCAGCAGGCTTTCAGCAACGGACAGATGTACAATGATAAATACCGTCCCTTTCGGGCTGCGGACGCGTAAAATGCCAGGTGCTTTTTTGGCAAAATCCTGCTCGTCGATAAAAACGGCACCAGGAAGCCCGTTGGATGCCATAATGACCTGTTTGGGCACATAAGGCAGAGGGGGCAGAAACCAATAAGTACGCTGCTGTTTTTTCTGCATATCCACAAATGCGCATGGCCGCCACAGCTGTTCCGGAAGATACTGCTCCAACAGCTGCTTGCACGGGTCGCTGACTAGATGCTCAGAGGCAATGTAGTCGAATTTGTCCAAGGATGATAGCTCTGCTTCCTTCATGATACGCACGGAAGGCTCCTGCGATTGGGCTGCATCTGGATTTGGATCTTTTGGGATCGAAATAGTTCCGGACTGACGGATGAGAAAATAATCCATAAGCTGCTTCCTTTCTGGTTATTCTATGATTTGTATGGCTTGTCTTTGCTGCGGGGAGAGCGCAAACGTCTCCAGCCGCTTTCGGTCTATTTTGGCGCCGGTCATGACAGCGCCGGTAAAGTCCGCGTCATGGATACGGGTTTTGCAAAAATCTGCGTTTGTCAGGTTGGCGTTTCGAAAGCTGATGCTCCGGTATCCGGTAATGCTCCAGGTTGTATGATCCGGGACGCCGCGGTAGCCTGACGCATATGAGAAACGGGCATTTGTAAGGTCTGCGTCTGTAAAATCCGATTCATGCAGCTGGCAGTAGCGCAGATCAGCCCCTTGCATACTGGCGCTGCAAAAACGGGTGCCGTAGAGCATCGCATCCTGGAAATCCGTGCCGGTCAATGTGGTTCGGCGCAGATCCGCGTAGCGCAGGTCGATTTCCGAAAGGTCGGCGCCGGAAAGATCCAATCCGGTAAAGTCCTCAAACGTGTATTCATATTCTTCCCGCATCGCAAACCATTCCAGTGTTTTTTGGGCGCTGCGGTTTCTGCATTCTTTATAAATGGCTTCTGTGTAAGCCATATATTCCCCAATATTGATCTCAAATTCGTCTGCCCGCCTGACCGAGATAAACGGTTCGGCTTCTATGCAAGGAAGGATGGAAAACCGGAAAGCGGAGACGACATACTTGTAGAACTGGGTGGCGTAAGAAAGCAGGCAGGCGATCGTCTCATGTGCGGTAACTGCTCCGCCGAAACGCTTGCGGCAAGACATCAGATCCTTCCAAAGCTCCTGGTATTTTGTAAATAGAAAAGAAAGATCAAAGCTGCCAACTGCCTGCTGGCCAGCGTCAAAATACCAGTCGTCATTATAAACCCGCACCTCGGCGGTCGCATTTTCATGAACCAGATTTGTAAATAGCAGCGTATATTCCAGATAAGAGATTGCGCCCAGGCTGCCGTCTTGCTGCAGCTTGACAAGCGTTTCGCAAAGCTGCCTGAAATGTGTCTGAAATACAGGGGCATATATTTCCAGGCAGTTTTGGTAAAGCTCTTCCAGTTCAAATAGCTTCTGGTTTTTGAGTTGGTCAGCGTATTGTTTAAATTCTTCAGTCATTTGAAATAAATGCCTCCTTAAGCGCTTTGGCTCCAAATGAAAAACGTTGATTAACAGATGCTTTTAGTTTAACATATGGGGGAGGATTTGTCATGTGTTTTTCGTGCATCGTCATTCTGAGGCAAAGAACAAAATGTAACCTGGAAGGTATTTAAACTGTTACAGCAAAATCGTATGCTAAATGTTCAGTAAACAGGCAATATCTGAGAAGCTGATGTATAGATCATGATAGATATTAACTTTAATAGTGGCGTCAAAGCTGTATGCCACATGAATAAGGTTTCCTTCAAAAAAGTTAACCGTTACCATCCGGCGTTTTGGATCCACGATCCAGTATTCCCGGACACCGTAGATCTTATAGTAATATGCTTTTCGAATATAATCATCTGCAGGATTGCTTGGGGAAACAATTTCTATGATGAAATCAGGAGCGCCATTACAACGGTTCTCGTCCAGCTTGTCTTTATCACATACGATCATGATGTCGGGTTGTACGATTGTTAAAGGATGATCTGAAAGTTTTACGTCAAACGGGGCTGGAAATACTCTGCAGTCTCCTTCCTTGCCTTTTACATAGGAGTAGAGTAAGGTACACAGCTCTAAAAGTATTGCTTGGTGGATCTGAGAAGGGCTGGCCATATCATAGGCAATGCCGTCAAAGACCTCCATCCTTCTGCTTTTGGGAAGGGCTTCGTACTGTGCCAGAGTGACTGTTTCTGACTGCGGCTGTAATGCTGGTGGCATAATCATACACTTCCTTTCAAGTATTCCTGTGATTCTATGATCTGCATTTTACAGACGGCTGCTTATATCATTATATTCTTTTCACTGTTTTTTTTCAACAGTATATCCATACCTAATTGTCTGCCCGTTGTACAACCCTGCCAAAATAGGTAACAGTTCAGACAAGCTGACCTGTTACCTGCAAAAATCCATTGAAAATCGCTTCGCGATAGGATTTTTGCACTCCTGAATCATGTTCTTACGGTCTTTGCAGCAGAGAGCAAAGACCTTCCTGGACTGTTACAAAAATAGTACAAAAATATATGAAGTTTGTCGAAAATAGTAGACAAAAATAGTTATTTGTGGTATATTAGAAGCAGTAGAATGTTATAAAGTGATGGTGAGAATGATACCTTGTAGCTAAAATGGAGGACTTTTATGGAAATTATAGAACAAACAAACCGGACGATCCTGTTTGATGTCGTAAATCCGGAAGTGTTTAATATGTTCAATATTATGTCGGACGTGGACGAAAATTCAAGAAGCCTTACAGACGAAAAGGTGGCGGAGATCAACCAGGCGCTTCTTGTAAAAAATTTTGATGATTTTTTAAAAAAGTTTCAGCCGACGATCTACAGCTATTTTGACCAGGAGCGGGGAATGGTATACGAATTGACGAAGCCGGCTGGGATACCGGATCCGCTCGTAAAAAAGATCGTGATCGACCGCAGCAATACGTTTTTGAAAATGTTTATTTCCATTATGGACAGCAAGAAAGCATCCGGAGCAACAAATGCGTCTTTTAATTACGAGAAGGTGACCGAGATGCTGGCACCGCACCGGACGCTGAAAGAAATTAAAAAGCTGAAAAAAGATATTTCTTATCTGGAAAATAAAAACGCGGAGTTTGAAAGTGATTCCCCGGCTAAGCAGGATGCAGTGTTAAAGCTTAAGTCCAAGCTGGACCGGACGAAAAAGTACTATAATGAAACAGCTTCCCAGCTGACGCTGATGCTTGGAATGATCAAGGACAACTTGGATACGGCAGTACGGGCGTCGCAAAAGGGTATTACAGAATTTAACCCAGCCCTTCCAGTGTTTAACGAAAAGGCAGAGATCATTGCGCTTTCGGTATCGGATCAGCCAGCAGGGCTTTTGACGGATAAGGGTGAAAAGAAGGAAAGCACCGCGCTTGCGAAAGCAGGAAAGGCAGAGCTGGCGACTGCATCCGGTGCGCCGAAAAAGGAAAAGATCAGCTATAAGGATCTATCCATATCAGTGATCGAGGAGCAGTATAACGATACGATGCGGGAGCTGTACCATTCAGTCGGGCAGGAATATGATGAGGAAGCTGCGGCATCTTCGCTTTCCAAAGAGCTGATCGTTGCAGCGTTTACCGATAAGATGCCGGATCAGCTGGTAGCGATGGATATTAACGACAAGGTAGAGCTTTATAATAAATATTCCGCGATCAACACAGGCTGGCAGAAGGCGTTTATCCGTACTGCAAAGCTGCTGATAGAAAAAATATTGAGCGTAAAGGCATTTTTTGACCAGTACCAGCCAAAATCTCCGATGATGCGGCCGTCGCTTTTGATCGTAAACGCGAGCATGGACGAGATTCTGGAGGAAAAGAATCTGGAGAATCTGAAAAAGTATTTGGAAACGGTCAATAACAAGTCGGATTACAGTAATACGATCTGGTTTGGTATCGTTCCAAATATTGAATATTCCGAGGACCGGGAAATTGAGCTGGATGAAGAAACGATGCGCCAGTTTGGTTATACCGGGGATATGGATACCGGGGTAACGCTCGTGCCTACGCCGGTTTCGGATCTGCAGTTTTTGCTGGATGCGATCAAGGAGTATCGGATTCAGGTATTTTTCTCCTTTGAAGCGAGCGAGGATACAACGTTCTTAAAGCTCGCGACGCACGGTATGGATCAGTATATGGAAAATACGGAAGAACTGGAAAACTCGGATTACAGCCGCTACGCGATCCCTTGCCTGCCGAATTTTACAGTAATACCAAGTAATAAATCCCGTGTAGTCCTTGGTTCAAAGGCAATCCGCAATCCGGACGGCACACTGGAGTTTTCCAAAGACCGGGACGATTTTATGAAGTTTTGGATTTATGGCGTTTATATCGGCGCAGCTTATGTGGCTGCTGGGATTGTTGCGGCTTACCAATGCCCGAATTTCTTATCATCTAAATTTGCCGGTAAAGTAAAGAAGGAGTATCCGGGCGTACGGTTTGACATTGAAGCCGGAGACAACGCACTGACTGTAACGACGACGATGCCAAAGGAAATCGCAGGTTATACGGCGGATACAAAGAGCGTGATCAACGAGCATAAATACGGATTTGTATTTTCGTCTGATAAAAATCAGCTGAATGGAAATTCGATCAACTTGATCACCGTATATAAGTCGCGCTGTATGAACGAAAGCAAAAACGGAGGTTTTGAAAGCATCTTCCGTGAAACGACCAGGACTTATCTGTACCGGATGATCGGCGCAATGACGAGCGACTATAAGAAGGACCGCATTGACCGTATCTTTGAATCTGGCGGAAAGGTAAAGGAGTGGCAGCTTTCTCCAAATTACGCAAATTCGATCTTGCGGGAAGGCGATGGTATTGAAAAAGGTGACTGCAACGATACCACCTATAATATAGAGATTAATTTTGCCGGAGTTTCCGAAAATATGGAACTTCAGATCAATACGGATTAATGGGCGGGTGTTTTTCGTCTGTTAATAAAACCGGCCGTTTGGACGGGATTGTGTCTGAAAGCGAAAAGCATATAGTCCGGACTGCCGCATAGAAGCACAGAAATAAAAAAAGGAGGTTTTATTTATGGCGTACAAAATTGTAATTGCCGATGTAACTGAGCTGAGCGAGGAGATCATTGACGTTTCCTTCAGTTCTAAAATTCCGGAAGATTCTTTTGCAAGATCTTCTGACATTGAAGCAGAGCTGGTCATCCATGGCAAGGTTTCTTTTGATGCGGACAAGCTGTTTATGCGCGACGCAGCAAAGAGCATGGCAACTTGGGCACTGGTGAAGCCGGAAAGCGCAGATGCGTATAAGAAGGTAACTGTAGAGTACCAGCACGCGACAGCACCAAGAAAATATGAATTTTCTCATGCGTTTGTAGTAGCATATGATGAGAAGTTCACAAAGACAGACGGTGAATTTGTCCTTGTTGTAAAACAGAAGAAGGACAGAATTGACGGCGTAGTGATTGAATAATGCAAAAAGAAAGGCGTACAGGCAGATGTGCGCCTTTCTGAAAATAGGTAACGAGCTGTTAAGGCGCGTCTGTCCGGGAGCTGCTCCGGGCATACGGTAACAACTATGTAAATCGGGAGTGCCTATGAAGATCAATAAAATAGCCTGCAGATGTATCCTGGCGTGTATGTTCGCCTTTCTGATGATCCAGATCTATTATTTATCTGAATCTGTTCTGCCTCTGTCAGAGGGGAAATCATGGAGAAATCTTGCCTGCCTGTTTCTGATACAGTCTGTATGCTTTGCAGTCTGTATTTTTGCGGTTTTTGCGGTATGGATCGCCGAGCGGATGAAAAAGGACCGGACATCGCCTTTTGAAGCGCTGCTTTTGGTAACCGCGGAAGGTAAATTAAAAAAAGAGATACTGCTCTGGGATCAGCAATCCTTTTTAGTGGCGGGAGCCAAAAACGGAAAGGATATTTTTATAGAGACTGTCCATGATCCGGATTCTGACAGGCATTTGTACGGCGTGTGCAATCTGGTCGGCGGAAGCTGGTATTTGGAGGTGCTCTCGCAAAGTCGGCCTATTGGTATAAAGCGGGGGCCGGACAACGTAATTTATCGGCTCAGAGAGGGCAACCTTTATAAGCTGACGGCAGCTGACGTTATTTATGCGGATACGTGTAAAATTATTATAAAAGAAAAAAGGTTAACAAATCGGATTGACTGAAATGTTACAGCAAAAGAATATCTGGAGGGAACAAAATGGGTCTGATTCGCTGTGAAAACGGCCATTTATTCAGTGAGAAAAAGTATGGAAGCGTATGTCCGTACTGCAATACCGCCGTACATAAAAACAGCAACAAAGAGGAGGATCCTCTTGGAAAATACAGTGATGTCGTATATCTGAATGATCTGGAGGTGCTAAAGCCGGTGACTGGATGGCTCGTTTGTCTGGAAGGGCCGTCGCGCGGCAGGGATTACCGGATTATACCGGAAAAGAATTTTATTGGGCGTGCCGGAGATATGGAGATACGGATCATCGGCGACCCGACGGTCAGCCAGAGAAACCATGCGATCATTGTTTATGATCCGGAAAAAAACAGGACGATGCTTTTGCCGGGGGATTCACAGGGGCTTGTTTATATCTTGGACGATGAGGACAACTGGGATGCGGTTTATGAGCCGCGGATGCTCGAAGCAGGCGACCGGATGAAGGTAGGACAGAGCGTGTTTATCTTTGTTCCTTTATGCGGGGAAAATGACGGATTTGTATTTAATTGGAAAGAGAATGAGTAGACGTGCAGGAAGCGTATAAGATCGGAAATGCCCAGTCCATAGGCTCCTGTCAGATACAGAGCAGCTATTTTGCGTCATGCTGCAATGGCAGAGGATGTCTGAGCGTGCTTGCAGATGGAACCGCGGATCATATCAACGGCAGAAGATGTGCCATTCTTGCGGCAGAGGCAAGTATGCGGCAATATTGGCATATGCCGGAGAACATGGAGGTTCCGGCTTTTTTTGATTCGGTTGCTGCAAAGGTTTTACGGGATATGCGGGAAATTATTTTTCTTGGAAGAACGCCTTATTTGTCACTGAGCCTTTTATGGGTGCGGGAGAGGGAGCTGCATTATTATTCCGTAGGGAGCAATCAGATTTTTTTATATAACGGCATGGATTATCAGTTGATGAAGCGCGGCTTTGACACGGTGGCATTTGAAAAGGGCATGACGGCAGGGCTTGTATCCTGCGGCGTGTGGGAAGCCTTAAATGAAAAGGAAATGGTTTCTTATCTGATGAAAAAGGAGCATCCGTATGATAAGGCGCAGCATATGATTGCGGGTGTCAGGGAAAAAAATAAAAAAGCGGCAAAAACAGCGGCCGTTGTATTAGTTGAGGGGTGTTTATGAGAAACTTAAACAGTAAGCTGGTCATGGATTTTATCTCAGAGCAGGGATACGATTCGATTGAAAAAACGTATGTTGCCTATACCCCTTTGGAAAATTACGTATGTATCGCTGTTGCGGAAAGCTATGACAATGAAACAGAGACAAACAGTGCACAGCTTGCTGTAGAAGCCGTTTTGACGGCTTTTGAAAAAAAACCTTCCATGAAGCGTTTGCGGGAATATATCCGCTACGCCAATGAACAGATTTTGATGCACAGTACGCGCAGCCAGCTAAAAGTAAGCCTTACGGTGCTTGTGTCGGATTATACGAGAATGCGCTATGCATATGTGGGTAATACAAGACTGTTTATTTTATACGAAAATCTGTTTACGCATATCAGCAAAACACAGACGAAATATGAGCAGCTGCTTGCAGATGATGCGCAGGAGGAGCCAGACAGGGAAGAAATCCATAATTTAACCGAATATTTAGGAAGAGAAAAACGCGTCAAGCCGTTTGTTTCTAAAATGACAGATCTGACGGAGGGTTCTACGATCTTGTTTGCGACAAGCAATCTTTGGGGCCGTTTATCGGAGATAGAAATACTTGACGCTTATGAATATACAAACACAGGCAGGGAATTTTTGGAGATCCTGCAGGAGCTTCTGCTGAGTCTTCAGGAGGAGCATGACCAACGGATGGGCAGCTTTACAGCTGCATTCCTTTATATAGAAAAAACATTCAAAGAGGACGTTCAGAAAAAGAAAAAGAAGAAACGGATGTTTTGGATGATCATTATTATTTTGGCGGTCATTTTTTTGACTTTCCTTGTGGTCATTCTTTGTATTCGTGCACTGGATCGGAGAAAAATATCTGAGATTGAAAAGCTGGACCAGCGGGGCGTCCGATATCTGGAATATGAAAATTATGACAAGGCGCTTACAGAATATGAGCAGGCGTCCAAGCTGGCTGAAGGGCTGAGCCTGAATAACTGGCAGTATATTGAAAAAAAGCGGGAGCTTTCAGATACGGTTTCGGATCGGGAAGCGATTTTGATCTTATATCAGGAAGCCGAAGCAGCGTTTGCAGGCGGCGAATATACCCAGGCCAAAAAGCTGTATGCGCAGATTCAAAAAGAAGCGAAATATCAGGATTTTGATGCGCTTTGTGTTAACGCGGAAAAAAAGCTGGAGGAAATTACGGCCCGGCTACAGATATTACAATATATTTCGCTGGGTGATATGTATCAGTCTACAGAGGACTATGACGAAGCGTTGTTTCAGTACAATCGGGCGCTCAATGAGCTGACAAAGCTGATTGATCTGGAGCTGCAGGGGGATGTGCAGGCGAAAATATTTGCCATTCGCCAGAAGCAGAAAGAAAACAGCCAGGCGCAGGAAGCAGCAGCGCAGGAAGCCGCTCAGAAACAGGAAGAAGAGGAAGCCGCGCAAAAGGCAGCGGCGGCAGACCGGGCAGTAATTAAGATCAATACATATATTGCAAGCGCGAATGCAGCACTGGAGGAAGGACGCAGTAAGCGGGCCAGGGAATTGTATAAGCAGGCGCTTGCCCGATACAATAAATTTACCGGGGCCAGTGAAGATGCGGATAAACTGTATCAGGATATTACAGCACTTGGACAGGCGATCACCGAGGCCGAAGTGAAGGCGGTTGAGGAAGCAAAGGAGGAGCGTCTGGCACAGGCAGCAAAATATGCGATTCAGGCAAAGGAAGCCGCCAGAGCAGGAGAGATAGCGAAGGCAAGAGAGTTATACGACGATGCGTTAGCGATTTATCGGGAATTGAATATCTGGGATGAGCGGGCGGAAGCTATCTATGACGCGATCGATGAATTGGAGCATGGCGGCTCGCAGGGAGCGGACGGCGCGGGGAATACGGCAGCGGTGCCGGATACCGGAGCCGGGGAGCAGGATGCCGGAAAGGGAGCGCTGGAAACTGGGATTGGATAGGGATGAGAAGCGGAATACCAGAAAGGGAGCGCCGGAAACTGGGACTGGATAAAAGGGGGATTGTGAATGGAATATGGGAAAGAACTGTTAAAATCCAGAATTGCGCAAATTCACGATCCAGTGCAGAAAAGGCTGCTGCAGGATGTACTTGTGGATGTGTTTGGGGAGCTGCTTGCATACAGTGAGGAAAGCTTTCAAAATCTGGAACATAAGATTGACAGCGAACGGTGTGATCCCGACGCGCATTATGCTGTTTATACAGGTGTTTGTAAAAGAGATGGGCTGGACAGTGCAAGCCGCAGCTTGTTTGAGATGGAAATTCAAAGAGAGCAGGAACGTGCGCCTGGTTATCTGGGAACATTATTTTTCGCGTGTGATCATCTGCAGATTCGAAGCTGTATGGCCGGAACTTACCATGTAAGGGTGGAAACAGATCTTGGAGAATATGAAACGACAGCTTCTTTATCTTATTGCCGTGATTATTTGGAGGCGGTTTCCCGGCTGTATCAGCAGTTTATGGCAAACAAAAGGCGATGGCATACGATCAACTGCCCATATATCTACAAATTTTTGGATATTACAGACAGGGAAGGCGTAGTTCCATGGGATGCGGTCATTTCAAAAGTTGAGATAGATCTGGGGGAGCTTTCCGAGATTGTAATGGATGATATGGTGCCGGTCTGGAATATTACGGAAGAGATCTGTAAGCCGAAGGTTGAGGTTGCTGTGGCGGGGAATGTCTCCTATTATGCGCATCATATTCCGCTGGAGGATCTTGATGCAGGGGCTTTGGCCGCACCAGAGGGGGAGGATTTGTTTTCGGTTGTCTTTTCGCAAGATGAGATGCTTGTGCGTACGGAAAACGAGGCGCACCATCAGCTAAAGCTGGTCAGACTCAGACCGATGCATCCGCAAAAAGACCAAACCGCGCTGGAGTATTCGCTGCAGACCAACCGGAGAATACTGCGCCACGCAGACCGCCAGGCACTCGGACAGCCACATTATCTGTGGACCAAGGGCGAGGTGGAGCGTATGCTGGGCGCTTATGAGGTTTTTTCTGAATTTGAGCTGGAGGATATCCGCCCGGATATGCGTGGAGAAGTAGAGGCATTGGATATGAATCCGTTTCTTAGGGTACATTCTTTTCTTCCACAGAAAAGAAAGATAGCGCTGATCCTTCATGCAAAGAACAGCAGCGATATTTTCCGGTATGAGAAAATGTTTTTTCTGCTGGCGGAGCTGCAGCTATGTACGGAGGAATACGAGTGGATAGGAATTATGCGGTGACAAGGAAGGGGATATGGCTATGACGGAAAGCAACCAGATATGGGCGCCTTATCTGGCTATGATGCAGCAGGAGAAAGATCTGACCAGGCTGCGTTATACAGTAAAAAATAACAGAGTGTCGCCTTATCTGGAGCTTCAGGCGGAAAGCCTGCATGGAAACGGGACCTATGAGGACGGCTTTGCAAGGCTGGATGTCAATCCGTACATACGTTTTTTTTCGATCTTCGATCCGCTTTTGACACCAGATGAGCTTGGTTATGGAGAATTTGATCAGGCGCTTTCGGATATCCTCCTTCATTACCTGGCGGATTTGGACATTAAGCTTGGGATGTGCAGACATGATTTTCATATCCGGCTGATGATGCGGGATATGGAACGTGGAGTTTACGGCGGTCTGCCGGAGCTTGCAGCATTTTCTTTTATGGAAAAGCGGATCATAGCTGAGTGGCTGCTTCGTTTTTATGAAACAGGAGACGGGCCTGTTAGCTTGTCTGGTGCGGCGGATATGCTGCTGCCTGAGTGCGGCATTTATATCCGGGAAGGAGAAGAATTTGTTTTTTATATGCGTCAGCCATATGATGAGACAGAGGAAAAAAGGATCGGGTATTTGATCCGTCTGTTCCTGCCGCTTGCCTATTCGTGTACGATACATTGGACGCGGACATATGGTGTACTTGGGTATGAGGAGACGACGCAGATGGAGGATTTCATACTCGCTTAACAGAAACGGGGAAGAGGTGCATTTGTGCAATACGAAACATATAAACTGGGAAAATTCAGGAAGCATCCGATCCGGCGCCTGTATACCCGTGAAGAGCTGGAGTCATTTGAGCTGCCAAGACTGCGGGAAATCTGCAGGGCTGAAAATATCAAGCCGCCTACGATGGAGATGTTTCATCGGAAAGAGGAGCTTACGGCGCTTTTGTACCGTTATCTTGGGGCTGTGAAAAAGCCAGGGATCGTATGCTGGACAGAGGAAGGCTGCAGGCGCCTGGAAGAAGCGTTTGGGAAGGCCGGGAACGCAGGAATAATTAGAGAAAAAGCGGATATAAGAGGTCTGGCAGGCGGGATCGAAGTGCCTGCAAGGATGGAGCTGTTTAAGGGGCAGACATCTTTAAACATAAAAGAAGCCCCGTATCTGGCCGTTACTAGTCAGGAGCTTGGAATGTACGCGTTTCTGGCGGATGAGGAAGAGAAGATCCAGGCTGTGCTGCTGCTGGATCAGGTAAATGCGGACAGCTATCGGCTTTTCTTGGATAAAGAGCGGATGGCGCCGGATATTCCGACCGGAAGATTCCACCATTGGGAGCTGTTGTTTATAGGGACGGCTTATGTAGAGGAGGCAGTAAGATGCTTTCAGGGAAAAGAGCGGAAAAAAAGGATGCTTTCTTGTATCAGCGTTCCGCTTCCGGAGGTTTGGGTAAGGGAGGTGCCGCGGGCGCAGGAACCGCTGATCATTGACTACGGGACTTCCTTTACGACGGCTGGGACTTGTTTTTCATTCAGTCAGCAGGGCGGCGGGCAGGGAGAAAGCCCGTTTTCATCGGCGTCAGGCAGGACGGGGGAGCGGATTTCCTTTCCGGCAGTTTTGGACTGTGCCTGGCGCCAGCAGGGGAGCTGTGCGTGCTGTGGGCTTAGTCCAAGCGTGCTGGCGATCAAGGACTGCAGCGACGGCTTACCGGAGCATATGACGTTTTTATATGGGGAAGAGGCTGTACAGGAGGAAAAAAACAGGGGATTTTTGGCACGCAACAGCATTTTTTACGATATGAAGCGGTGGGTCGGACGTTATCGGGAGCGCATCCAGGTGTCGGATCTGGAAGGAAATACGTGTGAGGTGGAGCGGCTGTTTTTGATTCGAGCGTTTTTACTGTATATTATCGACCGTGCGCAGCAGAAAAACAGGGTTACGTATCCAAAGCTCTGCTTTACGTGCCCGGTTAAGCAAAAAAGGCTTTCGCTTCGGATGTATCAGGAGGCGCTGCCGGAATATGAGGTGTTGACAGAAAATATTACGGATGAAGCGACGGCAGTTGCCTATCATTTTCTGGAGCAGGGCATTCGGGAGCTGGATTATGACGACGGCGCGGCAAAAAAAATGTTGATCTTAGACTGCGGAGGCGGGACGAGCGATATGGTCAGCTGCGGCTACCGGATCACAAATGAAGGAATTACAAGCCGGCTGGATCTGCACATTACGTATGCGCATGGAGATACCAACTTTGGCGGAAACCATCTGACCTGGCGGGTGATGCAGTATTTGAAGATCCGTTTGGCGGAGTCTGTGCTGCGTAGGGAGCCTGCGTCTATGGAGACGCTGTTTCCAGGGGTTTTGGCACAGATATATGACTGGGTGGATACTTATGGAGTGGAAAGAGCATACGAAACGTTTTCCGAAACGTATCGAAAGGCAGAGGCGCTCATCCCAACCTGTTACGCGTTTTATATTAACCAGCCGGAAAGCGCGTATTTAAAAGTCAGGAGCAACTTTTATTTTCTTTGGAATCTGGCGGAGACAGTAAAAAAGAAGCTTTATTTTCAACCGGGCGTCTGCCGGATCGCGCTGCGCCAGCTCTTTATGGATTATGCAGTGTATGGATGCTTTGAGGATTTTCATCTGTTCCTGAAAAGAGAGCGGGGATGCTGGGAAACACGTACGCTTTGTCCGGAGCTTGCAGTGGAAAAAGAAGAGATCAACCTGCTGCTCAAACCAGATATTTACGGGTTTTTAAAAAATTTTATCGAGCCATGGTACGAAAGCGGGCGGCTGATGGATATCGATCGGATTATCTTGTCAGGGCAGAGCAGTAAGATCGAATTGTTTCGCGAAGTGATGAAGGAATACGCGGCTGGGCGAAAGGCAAAGACGGCGGGAGAGAACGGCTGTGAGCGTAAGTTTATGTGTATCGACGGTGCAATGGCTTATCAGCAGGACCGCCGGACGGGAAGGATACGGACGGCTATCAGCTATGAGCCTGCAAGGGCGCCTTATTCTCTGACGGCGGAGGATTATGAGATGGCAGGGCGACAGAAAACCCTGCTGGAAAAGGGAACGCCTATGGGCGAGGTATATGGTTTTTTATCCAGGCCGACAGGAACGGAGGAGATCATATTCCGTTTAAAGGACGGCATGGATAAGGAGGTTTCCCGCATTTCTTATCCTGTAGTGGTAAATGGCCGGGAGGAAACCGGATATGGCGAGCTGCTTACGGATTATCCGTTTCTGCGTCAGGAGGATCTGGACAGTATGGTAAACGGCGAGCTGCGTCTGTTTATTTACGGCGATTATGAAAATTGGGGATTTTCCATACTGGAAATGGCCAGGGAGGAAAATCGTCTGTACACCCGTCCGCCAGGCTTTGTACCGTTTGAGCCTGGGGAGTGGGAGACCGATTTTTTTGACGGGAGGCATTGAGAAATGCACAATTACGCGGAACCGCTCTTTCGAAAAGGCAGAGTATTAAAGCGGGAAAGCCTGGAGGCGCTGCGGGATTTTCCGGGAAATCTGGCAAGACTTGCACTGGCGGATTGGGCGGATGGCATTTTATATGGATTTGACATTACCTATGAAACGAAGGAAACAGGGGCCGGAGCAGTACAGATTACAGCGGGCGCTGTCTGGTATCAGGGCCAGGTGGTGCTTACAGAAACAGAGGTAATTCCGTTTCGCGCATTTGAACAGCAGATAACTGTCTGCCTGCGTCTTTATCCGAATACTGCAACGGAGGATTTTCTGATGCGTCCGCTGGAGCTGCGCCTGAAAAACGGAGAGCCTGGCAATCATGAGCTGGAGCTTGGCAGGTTCCGCCTGTCAGAGGGCGCCCGCCTGCGCAAGGATTACCAAAACCTGCGTGATTGCCGTACGGCTTATAATACACTGGACATTACACAAATACCATATGCAGGTCCGGGAGGGATTACGGTATCTCCGGTGCTTCTACGGATGTTTGCACGGATGATCTTAGACCATACGCAGGCTGATGAGGCAGATGTTTCCTTTGCTCTGCTATGTCTGGATCATACGCTGGTTTCCAGAGAATGTCTGCTGCGTTATTTATGCCGCAGGCTTGGCGAACCGTTCCGGGAGCTTTCGCACAATGAGATTTACGAGCGTCTCATACGGATCGCGGGGGCCGGAGGCCGGGGCGCAGGCCAGCAAAGGCGCCGGGAAGGCCCGGCGGTATTTTAAGAAACGGGAAAAGCAGATGCAGATGACAGAAAGGAGAATGGCATGGGTCACTTTTATGTAGTCAATGGAGCGAAAGTAAGCTGTACGATGGGGACGGTAGACGCACCGCTGCGGACAACGCCGGGAAGGCGCGTCAAGCTGCGCGGTAAGGACCGGGCGAACATTGGGGACTGCAAGCCAATGATCAATGTAGGCCCGTTTGGGGTATGCAAGACAACGCAAATGCCGTGCGTGCCAGCTTGTGCGCTGTGGCTGAATGGGAAAATGAACGTACTTGTACAGGGGCTGCCAGCGCTGTTGGACCAGTCGATGGCAATTTGTCCGGTTGGAGCTGGGGTGCTTAAGATCAAGGATGATGGGCAGTAGATCATTATATGGGAGAGCAAAATGAAAGAATATGGAGATGAAGGGTTCATTCATTATCTAAGAGAAGAGTTGGAGAACGCCAGAAATCAGGATATTCAAAAAGGCAGCGTCTGGATGGGCGGGGAGGAGATGCTGTTTTCAGAAAGGGAAATTATTAAAAAAAAGCTGTGGATGTGGCTTCCCGCAGATTTTAAGCATCTTGAGGAGGGAATTGTCTGTCAGAAATATCCAGGGGAAAACCGTCCAGATATTATCTATACAAGCGAAGATACGACGGTAAATGTTTGTTTTTCTTACCAACAGCCGATCATGGCTGACGGCAGGATAAAAGCGTTTTGCGACGGTATGGAGCAGGCGGTACGAAATTTGTTTACAGATGAAAGCATTTTGGATAGGAAACCGCTGCGGATGGATGAAATAGAAGCCGAGTGCCTTGCTTTTGAGACTCCAGCCGCGGATGCGCAAATCTATAATCGTATGATCTTTATGTCGCTGGAAGGAAGGCTTTTGATCGTAACTTGTAATTGCCTGGCATACTATCGGGATGACTGGGAGGAGTTGTTTGAACAGATGATTGCATCTATCAGAAAAGAATAATAGCAGCCAGGGCGGAAGAGGGGAGGAAACCTATATGGAATTGCAGGAGATAGGCAAATATAACGTGGAGCCATTTGCACTGGAAAGAATCCTGGAGCTGGAGCTAGTGAAGAAGGTAGGCGAACATACAAGACTTTATGTCCGCGGCGTACTTAAGGAAGGGGAAGAAGATAGCTTGATCGCAGAACAGTGGGATACAAGTGCGATCAGACTCACGGAATCAGGAAAGCCATTGTTTTGCGGAGTTGCGACGGATGTGGGGGTAATTTGCGAGAGCGGAGTATATTATTTAGAAGTAGAGGCTGTTTCATGGACAATTAAGCTGGATCGAGAGGAAAAAAAGCGTTCTTTTCAAGAAAAAGGCCTAAGCTACAAAAGCATTGTAAACCAGATTGCAGGAGAAGCCGGAGGGACGGCAAAATGTGTAGCGCCTGATAAACAGATTGAAAATT
Organism: uncultured Eubacterium sp.; assembly: GCA_910586225.1. Lineage (GTDB taxonomy): Bacteria > Bacillota > Clostridia > Lachnospirales > Lachnospiraceae > Eubacterium_J. The sequence goes on from CAJUIL010000002.1 coordinate 144,750, forward strand.
TGCTGTTAGAATATCGAGAAACAGATTGGCAATTTTTAAAAAGGCTTGCGTCTCATAGCAACAGTGTGATAGTCGCGGATCCTACAAAGGAAAGTCCGGCATTTTCCTTTGGGCTGGCGGATGGGAAATCATATACGGAAGAAACAGGAAAAGCAGATTTTTCTGTTAAAAAGAGAGTGTCACGCTACCGAGAGCTGTCTCAATGCCAGGAAATCTCGTATCAGGAAGAAGATGCGGTTGAATATACGGTGCGTACAGAATTTGCAGCATTGGAAATCGGTGATCAGGTTAATATCAAGGGTAAGACATTGTATGTCAGAGAAGTAAGGACGAGTCTGAAAGGTTCTGTTTTCCTATGTACCTGCAGCGCAACAACAAAGCAGGGCATTTCTGCGGCTAAGCTTTGTCACCCGTATATCAGCGGTCTAACGTTGGATGGAAAAGTGCTCAAGGTAATCAACGATACAGTAAAGGTTCATCTTTCGATCGATGCATCGCAGGAGGAGGGGAAAGCATATCCTTTTCCATATGCGACTGGTTATTCTACAGAAGAGCATACCGGCTGGTATGTAATGCCGGAGGAAGGAGATACGGTTCAGATCGTATTTCCAACTGAAGATGAAAATCAGGCATACGCGGTACAGTCTGTGAGACAAGAGGATACGCCAAAGACTGCAGATCCAAAGGTAAAATATTTGCGTACGCCGGATGGCAAAGAAATAAAGCTGGATAAAGAGGAAATATTAATTACAGCAATGGACGGTATTACGCTGATCCGGATCAATGAGAAAACGGGCGTAGACGTGTTTACGGATAAGGAAGTAAAAGTGATCAGCGAAGGGAACATCACGGTTACCAGCGGTGATAATATTACAATGGAGAGCGCCAATGATTTCAGTATCCATGCGGGAAAAAATTTAATTGTAACAGCGGAAGATTCGATTTCGATCACGAATAAAGAAAATAATATGACGATGGTTCCTGCAAGTGGAATTAGTATGTCTGCGGCAAAACCAATTAAAGTATCCGGTGGAGAGACGATTGACCTTGCAAGTGAAGGAACATTTACGGCAGCTACCAAGGATAATATGCAAATTTCTGCCGATAAGGATTTGTCAGCATCGTCCGGTAAAAAAATGGCTCTTTCGGCATCTAGTTCATTGCAAGAATCCTGTAGCGGAAGTTCTATAAAGCTGGACGGGAATATTAATATGAAAGCTACTTTGATCAAAGAAAATTAAAATAGGTATCCGAACCAGAGTACAGAATAAGGAAAGGGGAGGGGGATCGTGGAGAAAAAAGGCGAGCAGTCAGCAAACAATCATTCGGATAAAGATAAGCAAAAGGCAACCCAGGCCGGGGTATCGGCAATTCCTAATCCTGATAATAACCAGGCGGTAGCGGATAACAAGACGCAGAACAAAGCAAAAGTAGAAAAAGCAAATTCTACAAAAGGAAGCAAAAAAGGAGTAGCTGCGAGCAATAGCGGGGGATCAAGGACAGGAAAGGGTAAAATCGGAGCTAAGTCTTACAATAAAACAAATAAACAGCAGGCTATAAAGAGACAAAAAGTCAATAATAAGAAAAGACAAAGGAAACGAAAGTGCTTTACTGGGGATACGCTTATTTGTACTGACAAGGGATATCGGCCGATTAAGGAAATCCGAAAAGGTGACGATATTTATTCCAGAAATGAGAAAACAAAAGAAACGGGGCTTAAGAAGGTTACAAATTTATTTAAGTCAGTAGCAAATACGATACACAGAATCTGGCTGGACGGAAAGGAGAGGATAAAGACAACGGCATACCATCCTATTTTTGTGAAAGGAAAAGGATGGGTGAATGCGATCAACCTGCAGGAAGGCAACGAAATTGAGACCATGGAAGGAGCTGCGCAGGTTACAAGAATTGAAAAAACGCGGCATGAAGATCAGGTGGATGTTTATAATGTACAGGTAGAAGAATGGGAGACTTATTTTGTTTCAGAGAGCCAGGCTTTTGTACATAATTGTAGTCAGAGAAATGAGCATTTGGCAGGAAAGAAGCACCCAGTTACTGGAGTTAAATACGATGATGATGGATACCCTGTATTTAAAGCAAAATGTGAAGTGCAGCTGAACCCAGAAGATTATTGTAAATCTAGATCAACACATAAAAGAAGGGCTAATAAAGCAATCTATGAGAGAGCAATGAAAGACAACACTTTAGGAAGTAAGTTTTCAAAAAAAGACTTAGCATTAATGAGAGAAGGCAAAACACCAAAGGGTTATACATGGCATCATCATCAGGATCCGGGAAGAATGCAGCTTGTTGATAAAAAGATACATAAAGCCACTGGACATACTGGTGGTTATAATATTTGGGGTGGAACCTAAGAAGGAGGTTAGTTATGAAGTGGATTCATGACGAACATAAAATAACAGATGAAATGATAGAAAAAGTGAGCAGAATGTTAAATGTGGATTTTCCAGTCGATTTTTTAAGCGTTATTAAGAAGTATGATGCTGGTTATCCTTGTCCAGATTCTGTTACTGTTGATGGTAATGATGAATCTGTCAACAACTTAGTCAGCTTTATGGAAGGAGACAGTAGCTTTATACTTGATATTATAGAAGAAACTGAAAATTTTAAGGAATCCAATTTAATACCAATCGCAGAGGACTCGTTTGGAAATCTCTTTTGCTATGATTTCAGCGAAGAAAACAGTAAAATTGTATTTTGGGATCATGAGATAAATAACAGTAAAAAATTTGTATGTAATAGTTTTACAGAACTTTTGCAAATGCTGCATGACGAAGAAGATTAGTGCATTTTTCTCTGATAAAATATGAAACAACGATTTAAAAGCAACGCATTTTATTCTTTTCCGAATAAAATGCGTTGCTTTTTAAAAATCCAAAAGATATCCGTAAAATAGATAGATTTTTGCAATAAAATAGTATATAATAGCGGGGGACTTTATAATATGAAGGAAGGAATTGTATAATGAATAAGAAAAAATCAACCTTTTATCTGGTGCCTCTGATCCTGCTGCTGGCCGTTGTGCCGTTGATCGTGCTGGTGCATAAGTATGAGGCCAATCTGGTGCAGTTTGACTGGTCTGCGCTGAACGACGAAAAATATGACTTTTTTATGTATTATAAAGCAGCTGCGATCACGGTAATTGGAGCTGTGATGTGTGTCCTTCTTGCATTTCGGTATAAAATGAAGCAGAAGGAGTTTAAGCTTAGCTATGAATTTATTCCGGTTTTAGTATATGCCGGATTTACGCTTTTATCGACGCTTTTTTCTCAATATCAGTATTTCGGTATCCATGGGGCGAGCGAGGTATTTGAGTCGCTTTGGGTGCTGTTAAGCTATTGCGTGATGGCGTTTTACGCATATCAGTTTGTCAATTCGTTGGAAGAGCTGGACTGTGTGATGAAATGGTTGACGATCGGTCTGGTGGTTATGCTTGCGCTTGGGATCGGACAAGCAACCGGGCATGATTTTTTTGTGTCGGATATTGGTAAAGAAGTAATCACGGGCGGTATGGCAAAGCACTATAATATTGACCTGACCTTTGAAAAAGGCAGAGTCTTTCTCAGTATGTACAACCCAAACTATGTGGCGTCCTATTTTGCGCTGATGATACCGATGGAAGTGGCGCTTTTGATACGGCATAAGAAATGGTACTTTCGGGCAATCTACGCGGTGCTGCTGGCAGCTTCGCTCGTATGCCTGCTGGCGTCCGGCAACCGAAGCGGTATTGTTGCGTTTGCGGTTACAGGCGTGCTTTTGATCGTGCTGTTTTTTAAACAGATTTTGAAAGCATGGAAATTTATTCTCCCTGCGGCGGTGGCCTGTGGTGTGATCTTTGCGGCATTTATATCGAAAAACGATCTGATCATTGAAAAATTTGTGAGATTATTTACAGGCGCGGCGCTGACTGAGGATGCGATTTCGAAGATCGTGACAGAAGAGGACATCGCGGTTACTTATCGGGATGAGGTGTTCCATACTGGCTATGAGATAACGGAGGACGGCGATATCGCTATCATTCTGCAGGACGATGCGGGCCAGGAGCTGGAGCATACTTTTGACGAAACGAGCTATACGTGTATCGTAAACGATGAGCGGTTTCCGGGATTTAGTGTTCAGGCGGTGAACATGAATGAGGAAATTGCACTGAATGTGTTTGCAGATAATATTAACTGGTATTTCAAAAAAGGGGATGACAATACTTATTTCTACTATAATATATTCGGACGTTGGGATAAGATCAATAATCCGCCGCGTTTTGCCGAGCGGTTTTTGGAGCGGACGTTTGAGGAACGTGGTACGATCTGGTCGAAAACGATACCAATGCTGAAGAACAGTATTTTATTCGGGACTGGAGCGGATAGTTATACGGTTACTTATCCACAGGACGATTATGTAAGAAAGACCTATGACGGAACACAAGCAGCGCTGGATGTCAAGCCGCACTGTTTTTACCTGCAGGTGGCGACACAGAGCGGGATTCCGGCGATGATCGCTGTTGTGGTTTTTTATGTATGGTATTTTGTGACGTCGCTGCGGCTTTACCGCAAGGCAGCTTTTGAGGATGGCCTGGAGGTGATCGGCGCAGGGCTGATGTTTGCGACATTTACGTACATGGTTGTTTCTGTATTGAACGATTCGACGGTAACAGTTGCTCCGATTTTCTGGGTCATGATGGGGCTTGGGCTTTCTGTGAATCAGATGTTAAAGAAAAAGAATGAGCAGCTGGCAGTCAGCCAAAGTACGGGCAAGGTGTCAAATGTAACGGGCGCAGAAAAGGGAAAAAGTACAGGCACAAAGCAGAGTGCAGGAAATGAAAAAAATGCAGGAACAGAGCAGAGTGCAGGAAATGAAAAAAATGCAGGAACAGAGCAGAGTGCAGGAAGCACAAAATCTACAAGCACAGTGCAGAACGGAAACAATGGGAAAAGTACAAAGGGCGCACAGAATAGAAATAATAGAAACGCAAATAAATCCAGAAAAAAACAGAGGAAATAAGCAATCATATAGTAATCATGCGGCTGCTGAAATGGTTGCTGTCCTATGCAGGGAGTGAAGTATGAATACGAATACAGAAGGCAGAGGAAGCCTGCTAACCTTTGAGGGGATTGACGGAAGCGGAAAAAGCACGCAGATTCGTCTGCTTGCACAACGGCTTCGGGAAAGGGAGATTTCTTTTTGTACGACGATGGAGCCGACGGATGCTCCGGTCGGGTCTGTGATACACCAGATTTTAACAGGCAGGCTGCAGGCGGATGCCAGAGTTATTGCGGCGCTGTTTGTGGCGGACCGGCTGGATCATCTGCTCAATGATGTGAACGGTATCCTGCATCAAGTCAAAGCAGGTACGACGGTTATTATGGATCGGTATTATTTTTCGTCCTATGCTTATCAAAGCGTGGATGTGCCGATGGACTGGCTGATCCGGGCAAATGAATTGAGCAGCAGTATCCTGCGGCCGGACGTTCATATTTTTATTGATGTCAATCCGGAACTTGCGATGGAACGCATTGACCGTAACCGTTTTCAAAAGGAACTGTATGAGGAAGTATCAAGGCTGCGGCAGGTGCGGGAAAAGTATTATGAGTCGTTTGAGCGTTTAAAAGAAACAGAGCGCGTAGCAATCGTTGACGGAAATCGTGGACAGGACGAGGTTGCGCAGGATGTTTGGGAAATCGTGCAGCAGTATTTGTAAATTGCTGCAGAGAGGAACAGGAAGTGGCAGGGTATGAAATATTATACAACGAATGAGTGGAACCAGTTTGGTTTTTCAGAGGCTTATATTGCAGAAATACAAAAGGTGAACGGCTGTCTGCAGTTTACACTTGACAACGTCATGATAGAGCCGGACAATACTCAAAATCGCGATATCCGCCGGATGCGGGCAAATGAGCTGCTTTTGTGTATCCACAATGCTTCGGTAGAACGGCTTGTGGAAGAAGGATACCGGGTTTACAATGCGGATGGAAAGCTCATGCAGCAGTATGACGATACAGAAATACCGCAGGAAAACTATAATGACTTATTAAAATCGTTTGCTGACGGCGAGAGTCGTATTTATTCGCTTGAAAAAACAGAGGATACGTATATTTTTACAATAGATGCCAGCAGCGACCGGACGTATGTACTGTATGTTGCAGGGACAAAGGATACCGAAGAATGGAACCGGTTTTTGAATCTATAAAGGAAGAAAAACAATGATCCAGGATATTGCGCCAAAAAAGCTATATAACGAATATACACAAAAAAATCCGTTGCCAACCGATCGTATGATGATGTTTCGCGAAAATAAAATCCTGATAAAAGAATTAGGCGGATGTATGAAGCTGCCGACACGGATGGAGCTTGAGACGCTCGGCGGATATTCTCAGGACACGTCTGCTGCGGCGATTGGAAAACAGCAGTATTTGTTTCGGATAGAAGAAGGCTGTTATTTCCGGTATCCGGCATTTGCTGAGCTTGAAACGGGATTGCAGAATGCGTTGCAGCTGGATGGAACAGATTTTCATTGGGTAAGTCTGTCGCAGATCCGAGGCTGTCAGGATCGGGAGCTTTGTTTTGCAGTCTATACAGCATACCATTTAGAGCAATGGTATCAAAGCCATGTTTTTTGCGGATGCTGCGGTGCAAGGACGGTACCGGATACAAGGGAGCGGATGCTGAGCTGTCCGGTATGCGGCAGCCAGAGCTATCCGGTGATCGCGCCTGCGGTGATTGCGGCGGTTACGGATGGCGACAAAATACTGCTGACCAAATATGCGAACCGGGAATATAAGCGCTACGCGCTGATTGCCGGATTTACGGAAATCGGAGAAACGGCCGAAGAGACGGTACGCAGAGAGGTAATGGAAGAGACAGGGATCCGGGTAAAGAATATCCGTTATTATAAGTCTCAGCCATGGGGTATTGACGGGAATCTGCTGCTTGGCTTTTTTGCGGAGCTGGACGGAAGCAGCAGGATCTCATTGGATGAAAATGAACTTGCAGCAGCCGAATGGGTAAGCAGAGACAAGCTGAAGGATATGGATGATTCCTTTAGCCTTACGCGGGAAATGATGCGCGTATTTTATGAAAACAGGATTTAACAAAGTGTATAAGCGGAAAGAAAAATGGAGGTATAAAATATGGTAAATCCGGCTATGATTTTTAAGATGAAAAGTATGTGGGATGAGTTTACAGCGAATCATCCGAAGCTTCCGCGGTTTTTTCAGGCGGCAGCCAGCCGGTCGTTAGAGGAAGGAACTGTGATCGAGATGACCATCCGGCGGCCGGATGGGGAAACGATTACTTCAAACGTTAAGCTGACAGCTTCGGATATGGCTTTGCTGGAACAGCTAAAGGAAATGGGAACTGCAAATATGCAGCCGTAATCGTATGTTTGTAAAAAGTTGATCTGAACGGTTGTAAAATACTGAGGATAAGGAAACTGTTCCAAGTATCCGACATACTGTTATAGAAGAGAAATGCGGGCGGTGGGAAAATGATGGAAAAAACAGCACAATTTAATGTGGAATCAGTAGATAGCCTTGTCGAGCGGTTTCGTGCAAACGGACTGGAAACAATCAATCTGGGATTGTTATGTTTTCGGTTTGCTCCGGCGTTAAAGGAAATGAATCTGATCTCCGTATTGACAAAGATTTCAAAGATGCTTCAGACAAAAAAGGTTTCGCAGGTAGAGGACAGCCATATTACAAACTGGTATTTTAACTTTTATGCAGGATTTATTCAATACCTTGTAAATCGAAACATTAAGTTTGAATTATATTACTCAAAAAAAGGTAAAAACTGGAAAGAGAGGCTGGATCTGGCGCTTTTGTGCAGGCAGCTTGGCAGCTACCAAAGGGCTTATGAGAAAAAACTGAAATCGGCATAATTTTCCAGTATAAAAAAAGCTTCCGGGTTCATACTATCAATACAATGTTTGAACAAAACATTGCAAACGATAGATTTTAAATTAGGAGGCTATGAACAATGGCAAAGAACAAGACATCGAATGCAACAAACGCGAACAATGCAAACAATGCGAGCAACGCATCTAACGCAAGCAATGCATCCAATGCAAACAACAGCTCTAACAGAGCAAGCAACGCCAGCAATGCTCAGAACGCTAAAAACCAGGCTTCTAACAAAGCTGACAGCAAATTTACAGACTGCCACACAAAATAAGAATGGCAATCGCTCCTCAAGTGAATAAACTATACTAACACAACAGCTCTGTACAAAAGAAGCAGCCGTTTCTTTTGCACAGGGCTGTTTGCTTGAACAGAAATAGGAGGAGCTTATGGATTTTGAATTAATTAAATGCAAGGATGCACCGGAATATCTGAATCGAAGGGATACATTTATTGTAGATTTAAGACAGCCAGAGCAGTATATGGAACATCATCTGCCTGGAGCAAGAAATTTTCCGTACGAGAATCTGGCGGAATGGGAAAGCAGGCTGCCGAGAGGGCGGAAGATCATTTTTTACTGTGAGCATGGGAATCTCAGCTTGATGGCGGCGAAACGGGTGAGCAGACATGGGTATCAGGTAGCGGCGCTCATTGGCGGAATGGAGTGTTTTTTGCGGCAAAGCCTGTAACAGTTCAAATACTTTTACTGTTATATGAAAAACAGCTGGTCATTTTACTTTCTAGATATTATAATAAAAGCCAGGAAACGTAAAATCAGCAACAGCTAACACGTACCAGCCCAGTCACTCTGGGCTGCTGCAAAAATACAAAAAACAGGAGACTTACGATTATGACAAAACAGGAATTTCGAAATCTCGTCCGTCAAGGTATCGTTATTTTGGACGGGGCGACTGGAACGAATCTGCAGAAAGCCGGAATGCCGGGAAACGTGTGTCCGGAACAGTGGATACTGGAGCATACGGATGTGATGCGCGGCCTTCAGCGCAGCTATGTGCAGTCCGGTACACAGATCCTTTATGCTCCGACATTTACCGCTAATCGTATCAAGCTGGCAGAATATGGGTTATCAGACCGCCTTTTGGAGATGAATGCACAGCTCGTACAGTTGTCCAAGGAGACAGCGGGAGACAAAGCGCTGGTTGCCGGGGATCTGACAATGACCGGACAGCAGCTTTATCCGCTTGGAGAGCTGCAGTTTGAAGAGCTTGTGGATGTATATAAGGAACAGGGAAAAGCGTTGTATGACGCAGGCGTGGACTTATTTGTAATAGAAACGATGATGAGCCTGCAGGAAACAAGGGCAGCCGTACTTGCGATACAAGAAACGTGCGATCTGCCGATTTTAGCGAGTCTTACGTTTGAAGCAGATGGAAGGACTTTATTTGGGACAGATCCAGAAACGGCGGTTGTTGTATTGCAAAGCCTTGGCGTGGATGCCGTTGGGCTGAACTGTTCGACCGGGCCGATGGAAATGATTGAAATTGTGGAAAAAATGTATGCCTACGCTAATATCCCGATCCTGGCAAAGCCAAATGCAGGGCTGCCAGAGCTGGAAAACGGGCGGACGGTATATAAGACAAGCCCGCAGGAGTTTGCCGAAGCAGGATGCAAGCTCGCGGAAGCAGGAGCGGCAATGATCGGAGGCTGCTGTGGGACGACACCGGAGCATATCCAGGCGCTTGCCGCGAAGCTGCGTGACTGCGTGCCACGGCCTGTACGTACACAAGCAAGGCGTATACTTGCTTCTGAACGGAAAATTGTAGAGATACCGCTGGACGGCGGCTTTCAGATTGTTGGCGAGCGCATGAATCCGACCGGAAAGAAAAAGCTCCAGGCACAGCTGCGTGAGGGAAAACTGGAGCTGATACGGGCGATGGCGAGAGAACAGGAGGAAAACGGCGCTTCCATATTGGATCTTAATATGGGGATGAACGGCATTGACGAAAAGCAGATGATGATGGAAGCAGTCTACGAGGTGACGACTACCGTTGACTGCCCGCTCTGCATTGACTCCAGCTATATCGAAGTGATCGAAGCCGCGCTTCGTATTTATCCGGGCCGCGCACTGATCAATTCGATTTCTATGGAAAAAGAAAAAATGGAACGGCTTTTGCCGATCGCCAGACGATATGGAGCAATGTTTATCTTACTTCCACTGTCAGATGCGGGATTGCCAAAAACGGCAGATGAAAAACGGGAGATCGTACATTCCGTATTAAATGAAGCGCTGCGTCAAGGCTTTGTAAAGGAGGATGTGATTGTGGACGGGCTTGTCGCTACGGTAGGGGCCAATCCAAATGCCGCAGTAGAGTGTCTGGATACGATACGCTACTGCAGACAGGAGCTTGGTTTGGCAACGATCTGCGGCCTGTCCAATATTTCGTTTGGACTGCCGGAGCGTTCCTTTGTCAATACGGCGTTTCTGACGATGGCGATCACAAACGGTCTGACAATGGCAATCGCAAATCCGTCACAGGATTTACTGATGAACGCGGCAGCTGCAGCGGATATGCTTTTAAATAAGGAAGGAAGCGATCTTAATTATATCAATCGTATCCAGACGTATCAGAAAAAGCGAGAGCAGCAAGAGCAGAACAGGCCGTCAGGTGCACTGACAGGGCAGGGGCAAGCCCCGCATTCAGCGGCAGCAGCGGGTCAGACATCCGCGATCCAGCCAGACGCGTCTGCAAGCCAGACGCAGGATGCTTCTATATGTTCCCATCCGGTATACCAAGCGGTTATGCTGGGCGAAAAAAGCAGCATCGTAGCATATGCCAAAGAAGAGCTGGAACGCGGTACAAAGCCGGAGCAGGTGATCGACCGCTATTTGATCCCGGCGATCAACGAAGTGGGTGAGCTGTTTAATATCCAGAAATATTTCCTGCCGCAGCTGATTGCCAGCGCGAACGCGATGAAGGCAGCGATTGAATATCTGGAGCCGCAGATTCAGCGCACCGGAACCGAGGAAAAGGCTGCCACGCTTGTTGTAGCTACGGTGGAAGGGGATATTCACGATATTGGGAAAAATCTGGTTGTACTGATGCTGCGCAATTACGGTTATCATGTTATCGATCTGGGCAAGGATGTCTCTGCGGAGGTCATTGTGTCGACTGCTATCCAGGAAAATGCGGCAGTAATCGGACTGTCTGCGCTGATGACGACGACAATGATGCGTATGCAGGAGGTTGTACAGCTGGCAAAGGAAAAAAATTACACAGGAAAAATTATCATCGGCGGCGCCGCGATCACGACAGGATTTGCAGAGGAAATCGGAGCGGACGGTTATTCAAAGGACGCCGCGGACTGTGTGAAGCTGGTACAAAGATTATTGGCATAAAGACAATAATAGATGGGCATGGGACTGTATCGTAATGTAAGACAGCCCCATGCCCTTTGTATTGTAAGTTTACAGCTTTGTTTCCCACATGATAATAATATCTTCGCTTGCATCTGTGTCAATTTCCGCAACAGCTCCGCATAGCTGTTCAAACAGTTCTTTTTGATCATCAGCATAAGAATATTGCTTCATATCTTCGATCGCTTCTTCCATTTGATCCATATCCAGATTTTCAAATGCAAGGCGCAGCCGTTGAAAGAACTGATGTAGATCCTGCGGTGAGGCAAGCGGCTTTTCAGCAGCTCCGTCCGCTTCCTCCGCGTAGAAATATGGCTGTAAAATGCGGTCATAAGCCAAATACTGTTCCAGTAAGCCCGGTGTATCCCGATGGATACGCAAAGCGTCGGCTTCATTTCCGGCCTGCTCCAGCTGAGCGGCCAGGTCAGACAGCTGCGTGGCTCCAATCTGGCGGGAAGCGCTTTTTAATGCATGAACCTCAATCGTATAGGCTTTAAAGTCCTCTGCCTGCTCCAGCTTCTGAATAAGCTCTGCCTTTTTGCGGATTACGAGGTAATAATCCTTTAATACGGCCCAGAACAGCTTTTCGCTTCCGAGCAGCTTGAGCGCCGCCTGTGTATCCAGCGATTCTATCTCGATCGGTCCGTGCGGCGTGAAAGAGGAGGCAGCCTGCTGCGATGCAGGATCCTGTGGGGTGACCGGTAAAATCTTCTCAGGCGGTATCCAGCGGCGGATGGCGGATAAAATAACGCTTAGCTCGATCGGCTTTGGCACAAAATCATTCATACCTTCGTTTAAAAACAGCTTCTCGGCTCCGTCTACCGCGTTGGCGGATAAGGCGATAATCGGTACATGGTCGTAATTTGTATAAAAACGACGGATAATATGCGTCGCTTCGATACCGTCTACTTCAGGCATCATATGATCCATAAAGATCAGGTCGTACGTATGGCGGGCAACCTTTTCAATCGCATCTTGTGCACTGAGCGCGGTATCGATCTGCATCTGCAGCGGCTCCAGCAAGCCTGCGGCGACCGTAAGGTTGACTGAATTATCATCTACGATAAGGACTGTCGCATCCGGCGCGATAAAGTCAAATGGATCTTCATTTTCATTTGAGGGATCCGCATATAATTCATGATTAAAAATATCTGCCAGATGTACAGAGTACAGCGGTTTTCTTACGATGATCAGGTTTGGAATGTCGGATTCCAAGATTGTCTGGTAATTGACCAGTAGCACGGCCGTAACGTCAGGATGGCTGCGTACATAAAATTCTATTTCGTCGGAAAACATAGCGTGGTCAATAAAAAAATAATTCGTCTTATACCTTGACAACAGCGAGAGCGATTGCCCGGACTTCATCGGCAGATAAGGGATACCCAGTCGTTCAATATCCAGCTGCAGCTGGCTTGCGACATAACGGTTTTTGATCAGTCCAGCGCAGATGATGGATTTTGGGTCCCGTACACAGATGCCTGGCTCCCTGCGGATGATCTTCTGCGGCAGCGTAAAGGAGAAGCAGCTGCCTACGCCGTATTCGCTTTCTACATGGATATCGCCATGCATCTGTGTCAGCAGCTGCTTTGTAATAGCCAGTCCCAGACCGCTTCCTTCGATCTGGTAGGTTGTGCTGGTATCTACACGCTGGAAGGAATCAAACAGCTTTTGAATATCTTCTTCACGGATGCCGCTCCCAGTATCCTCTACGGAAACGTGCAGTATCAGATCTGAGTCGTCAGGCGCGGTATATGCGATCTTTAGACGGATCTGTCCGTGTCGGGTAAATTTTACCGCGTTGTTTGTCAGGTTTAAAATGATCTGGTTCAGCCGGATATGGTCGCCGAGTATTTCCATCGGCAGATCCGGCGCCAGGTCTACGATAAATTCAATATCCTTTGTTCCAATACGGGTCGTAATGGCATTGACAATATCACTGACAAGGGATATCGGGGAATATTCCGTCACATGGATATCGATCGTTCCAGATTCGATCTTGGAAAAATCTAGGATATCGTTGATAATGGTCAAAAGCGTCTGTCCAGCTGTCTTGATCTGGTTAATATAGTCTTTGGCGGCAAGCGGGAGCGGCTCGCGCATTGCCATTTCGGACATACCGATAATAGCATTCATTGGTGTGCGGATCTCATGGCTCATATTGGCAAGGAAATCTGACTTGGATTGTGTGGCCTGCTCCAGCTCCAGATTGGATTTTAAAATATTATAGCGGCTGCAGCCGATGCTGGATAAAATATTCGACAACGCATATAAAAACTCGGCAGCGTCGTTGATCTCTTCCTCACTAACAATAGGGACCTTGTGCAGCGTGTCTAAATACTGCTGTGGGTCGATGCCCAGCTCCAGTGCCTGCATTCTGGCTTTTTCCTCATCTGGTTCCTCTAACAATACTTGGCCGCCGACAAAGATACCAAGGATCTCATCCCGAATAGAGATCGGAGCGGCAAAGTCGATCAGGCCAGAGTGGCACAGATAAAAGACGGCAGCTTGATTTTCCATAGCCATCGCTGCACCCTGACTGTCGCACTGTTCGCAGCGTGCGCGGCCGGTAGGCGTGCTTTTCATAAGATGGCAGAAATCAGTTATATTGCAGTGTGCGGTAACCGGATGGCCCTCCGGATCGGAGACGCCGGCAGACATTTCCGTCATTTCGCAGAATGCTTTTTCAATCGTAGTGAGTGTATCCGAATCGATCAGATCGATCAGGTTCAGGTTTAATTCATTTTCCATTTCCATGTTTGGCCTCTTCTTTTTCCCAGGCAGCGACGATCGTTTCACAAGAATCTACGTCCAACTCTTCTACGGCATTTCTCAGCTGCTTAAACAGATCCAGCTGCCAGTCTTGATAGTGATAAGGTGCCATTTTCTGTATGACCTCTTCCATCTGGTCCATATCCAGGTTTTCAATGGCGGATCTAAGGGTGTCAAATGCGTGCTGCAGCGTTTCCGGAGGAATTACGTCGCTGGTATCCGCATTCGTGTCCTGTTCCATAAAATATGGCGCCAGAATATGATCGTAATGCAAATACTGCTCCAGCATGGAAGCTGTATATTGATGGATGAGTCTGGCATTTTTCGCATTTCCGGCTTTTTCCATATCGGCGGCCAATGCAGATAATTCCGTTGCACCGATTTGTCGGGAAGCACTTTTCAGCGCATGAACTTCGATCGTGTAATTCTTCCAATCCTCTTTCTGCTCCAGAAGGTGGATCCGATTGGCTTTTTTGCGGATCACACGGTAATAATCTTTTAATACAGCCCAAAGCAGCTTTTCGCTGCCAAGCAGCTTTAAGGCGGCCTCGGTATCCAATCCTTCAATGTCGACGGATGATTTTGCTGCCTCTGGCTCTTGCGGCAGCTCGCATTCACTGCTGATCTTTTGGATCTTTTCTTTTGGCAGCCAACGCTTGAGCTTGGAAATAAGCATACGCAGCTCAAAAGGCTTGCCTGCGCAGTCATTTAGTCCTTCGTTTAAAAACATCATTTCCATTTCTGTAGAAGCATTGGCGGTAAAGGCGATAACTGGCACATTTGCATATTCTTCATGGAAGCGGCGGATAATGTGCGTCGTTTCAATCCCGTTTAGATCCGGCATCATATGGTCCATAAATATCAGGTCATAATGTTTGACCGAAACCATATTGATCGCTTCCTTTCCGCTCTGCGCTGTGTCGATCTGCAGCTGCAGCGGCTGCAGCAGTCCGACAGCGACAGTCAGATTTACGGTATTATCGTCCACAATAAGAATCTGCGCTTCGGGCGCAATAAATTCATAATCTTCATCCATTACATTGTTGTAGTTCATATCGATGCTTTCGTGGTTGAAGATCATGGCAAGGTTTAGCGAATAAATAGGTTTTTTTAAGATCAGAAGGTTTGGCAGCGAAGAAACGCGTTCTGTATCGTAAAAATCTAAAATTAATACGGAAGTGATCGTTGGATGCGTCTGTATAAATTCTTTGACCGTATCGGTAAAAAGCGCTTTATCTATAAACAGGAAGTCTGTCTGCGTCTGTTCCAGGCTGGAAAGATCCTGCTGCGAATCCAATGCGAGATACGGGACGTGCAGCCGCTTCATATCCTTTTTCATTTGCGCATGGACTTTATCGTCAGCGATCAGTCCGGCAGCGCCGGAAGGAAGCTCCCGAATGGAAATGCTTGGCAGCGAGCGCGCGATACGCTGCGGCAGCTGGAAAGAAAAGCGGGAACCCTTGCCGTATTCGCTTTCCACGTGTATCGTACCCATCATCAGATGCAGGAGCTGCTGGCTGATAGCAAGTCCAAGCCCGGTACCCTCCAGGTTACGGTTGCGCTTGCTGTCAAGCTGCTGAAACGACTGGAACAGCTTTTCCACATCCGCTTTTTTAATGCCGATGCCGGTATCCTGGATCGTTGTATGTAAAACGATCTCATTGTCATTTCTGACAAGAGGCTCGCACGTTACGGTAATATAGCCGTGCCTTGTAAACTTTACGGCGTTGTTCGTCAGATTTACAAAAATCTGCTTGATACGCAGGCTGTCGCCCAATAGCTCAAATGGGATGTCCGGTGAGATATCCAAGATCAGCTCTACATCTTTGCTGCCCAGATGAGACATGATAATATTTGCGACGTCGTTGATCATAGACATCGGTTCATATTCGCCCATTGTGATTTCCATCTTTCCAGATTCGATCTTGGAAAAATCCAGAATGTCATTGATAATCATCAGCAGGTTTTTTCCGGAACTTTTGATCTGGCTGACATATTCGCGCGCAGCCATTGGCAGTTCTTCCCGCAGCGCCATTTCGGCCATGCCGATGATCGCGTTCATCGGCGTACGGATCTCGTGGCTCATATTCGCGAGAAAATCCGATTTTAAATGAGTGATACGTTTAATTTTGGCGTTTTCCTGCAAAATGACATAATTGTGGTAAGCGATGCTGGACAGTGCGGCTGTGATCGTATGCATAAAGGAAGAAGCGCGTTTGAGCTCTTCTCGCGGAAAATAGGGGAGCCTGTGATACGCCTGCAAATATTCCTTTTTGTCAATACCAAGCTCATTAGCAAGATGGCAGATACGCTCGTCGTCCGGCGGGGCATCTAAAAATTGTCCGCAGAAAAAACAAGCGATCAGTTGGTTGTTGATAATGACCGGAGTTGCAAAGCAGCGCAGCCCGGCATGACAGTGGTATGTAATGGCACGGCCCTGGTGGAACGAATGCTTTGCGCTGTTGATATCGCACGTTTTACACCGCTGATTTCCGATTTTGGAGGCGCGTGTATACATCGAGCAAAAATCGGACTGGCAGGAGCATCCGGTAATGTAATTTCCGTTACCATCTGTAATATAAGCGGCAATGCCGGTCATTTTTGAAAACGAATTTTGCATTTCCTGTAAAATGGAAATGTCTATCAGATCTGTTAATATTAGGGTATCATCCATACAATAAACCTTTCTTTATGACAAAGTCCCTTCTGGGCTGCGTCCGTTTAGCTATATCGTAGCTTCGATGGCTTCTACCAGCTTGTCGTGGTCGATCGGCTTTAACAGGTATCCCTGCGGCTTTAGGGCAAGCACCTGCTGGATTTTTTTGCGGTCGTTGATCCCGGTCAGGAAAATGACAGGTATCTGTGCTGTGGAAGGATTGCCGCGCAGCTTTTCTAAAATGGCAGGGCCGTTTTCGCCTGGCATTTCATAATCCAACAGGATCAGGTTTGTCATTTTGGATTCCAGGAATTTTAGCGCGACCTTGCCGTTGATCGCGGTTGCGATATCGTAGCTGTCGTCCAGATAGCGCTTGATCAGCTTAAGCATACGGAAATCATCGTCTACTACAAGGATATGCTTGCGCGTGTTGACCGGGGCAGCTGTGAACAGTGAATCAATATCATTCAGGATAGCTTGCGTCTGCTCATGGTCTGCCGCACGCAGGACCTCGGATGGATTTGGCTTTGCCGCCGCTGGTTCTTCCTCCGGGATCTGATAGTTATGTTTCAGGTAAGCGGCTATTTTTTCGGCGATCTGCAGCGCGGTAAGCGGCTTGATCAGGTTCATATCTGAGAAATCAGCAGACAGCTTGCGCATCTCGTCGCAGTCCTCCTGTGTCGCAACGACAAAAAACGGTGTTTTGCGTTCCAGCTTTGTGTGTTTGATCGTAACGAGCTGGGACATCGTATCTCGTGTTTCGTTATGCATACAGTATACAAGAACGTGCGGCTGAAAATATTTCAGGTGGCAGGCGATATCATCAAAACGGCTGGAAGTGCTCTGGCATTCCAAAATATCGTTTGCGTGGAGGAACATATCATCGATCGTTGCTTTGTTGTTGCCTGCTAATAATACTTTATATCTCATAGTAAACCTCCTAAAATGGCTTTTGAGCTATATAGGATAGCTCCAGATTGCGTTTTAGAGTGTAACGTCTCTATTCTATATTATAACAGCATATGAAAAATTTGCAAGCTAGAGTTGGACGGTAACAAAAGCCGGATATTGACAAAAGAGTACCTTTTCGAATATCTTTAGTGAGAGTAGTTCGCGTAAAAAAATAGAAAAACAAAAAGGAGAATGCCTATGCTGGAATTTATTACCAATGCGGATATCCAGATTCTTTTATTGATACAGGAAAATATCCGTACACCCTGGCTGACGCCGATCGTTACGTTTCTCACGAGTCTTGGGAATGCCGGGATTTTATGGGTGCTGCTGTCCGCCCTCTTGCTGATCTCCAAAAAGACACGTAAGATTGGCTGGGCCAGCTTCATTGCGCTATTTGCCTCACTGGTGATCAACAATCTGATTTTAAAAAATCTGGTCGCAAGGACAAGACCGTATGACGCGTTTCAGGTGCTGGTGCCGCTTGTCACAAGGCCGTCTGATTTTTCGTTTCCTTCCGGTCATACGGGCAGTTCTTTTGCTTCAGCTTATGTCCTTTGGCGGCGGCTGCCGAAAACAGCGGGAATCCCGGCGCTTGTGATGGCGGCTTTGATCGGGCTGTCCAGGCTGTATGTCGGCGTGCATTATCCAAGCGATGTGCTTGTGGGGCTGCTGACCGGAATATTGTCCGGTATGCTGGCGCAGCGAATCGTCAAAAAATGAAAATAGTGTTGCAACATTCACAAAAACGTTGTAAAATATAGATACACTGATGATATTTTGATGATGCGAGTACAATAAAAATCGGAAGGGAGAAAAAAAATGACTGAATTTTCAGGAAAATCAGTATATAAGGGCATCACTATGGGCAAAGTCCTTGTATTGAAGAACAGGGATTTTCAGATTAAGCGTACAAAGGTAGAGGACGCGCAGGCAGAAATTGACAGAGTGGATGCTGCAGGAGAGCAGGCAAAGGCACAGCTTAAGGCTCTGTATGATAAAGCGGTCAAAGAAGTGGGGGAAGCCAGTGCAGCTATTTTTGAAGTACACCAGATGATGCTGGAGGATGATGATTATCTGGATTCTATATATAATATGATACGTACAGAAATGGTAAACGCGGAATATGCCGTAGCGATCACCGGGGACAACTTTGCGGAAATGTTCGCAAATATGGATGATGATTATATGAAGGCCAGATCCGCGGACATAAAGGATATCTCGGAGCGTCTTGTACGCAACCTGTCCGGTGAAGGAGACGCAGATCTAAGCTCCATGGAGCCGTCGATCATCGTTGCAGATGATCTAAGCCCAAGCGAGACAGTGCAGATGGATAAGGAAAAAATACTTGGGTTTGTCACGGTACATGGTTCGACCAATTCACATACGGCGATTCTGGCGCGTATGATGAATATTCCGGCTTTGATCGGGGTGCCGATGAATCTGGAGGATATACATACTGGCATGGAGGCAGTCGTTGACGGCTTTACGAGCAAGGTTATTTTTGAGCCGGACGAGGAGGTGCGCACCCAGACACGCAGCCGTATTCAGGAGGAGCAGGAAAAAGCGCATATGCTCCAGACGCTAAAAGGCAAGGAAAACGTGACGCTGGACGGCCGGAAGGTGAATATCTATGCGAACATCGGAAGTGTCGGGGACGTCGGCTACGTATTGGAAAACGACGCTGGGGGCATCGGCCTGTTCCGCAGCGAGTTCTTGTATCTTGGAAAATCTGACTTTCCGACAGAGGAAGAACAGTTCCAGGCGTACCGCCAGGTGCTTCAGACGATGGCGGGCAAAAAGGTCATTATCCGTACGCTGGATATCGGCGCGGATAAGCAGGTGGATTATTTTAATCTCGGCAATGAGGATAATCCGGCATTGGGTTACCGGGCGATCCGTATCTGCTTAAAGCAGCCGGACATCTTTAAAACGCAGGTGCGTGCGCTGCTGCGTGCAGCCGTATTCGGCAATCTTTCGATCATGTATCCGATGATCATTGCAGTAGACGAAGTGAAAAAAATCTATGAGATCGTAGAGGAAGTGCGCCAAGAGCTGGAAGCAAAGGGTATTCCTTATAAAATACCGGAGCAGGGCATTATGATCGAGACGCCTGCGGCAGTTATGGTCAGCGAGGAGCTGGCGCAGCTGGTAGACTTTTTCAGCATCGGTACAAACGACCTGACCCAGTATACGCTGGCGATTGACAGGCAGAATGCAAGGCTGGATGATTTTTATGATCCGCACCATCCGGCAATCTTAAAGATGATCCAGATGGTTGTAGATAGTGCGCATAAATATGGCAAATGGGCCGGCATCTGCGGAGAGTTGGGCGCAGACTTGGAGCTGACAGAAGAATTTATGAGAATGGGGCTGGATGAGCTTTCTGTAGCTCCTTCTATGATATTAAAGGTGCGTAAGGCCGTTCGTGAGATGAGGGTAGCCGAATAACAGAATGCAGGAGGAAATCCGGATGTTATTGGAAAATAAAGTAGCAGTTGTAACAGGCGGCAGCCGTGGGATCGGCTATGCGATCGTGGAAGGCTTTCTGGCGGAAGGTGCGTCAGTGATCCTGTGTGCCAGCCGTCAGGAAACCGCAGACAAAGCGGTTGCAAAGCTTAAGGAATCAAATCCGGATGCGCCAGTGGAAGCGATCTGGCCGGATTTATCGGATTATGCCAACGTAAAGGAGGCGTTTGACCAGATCGTAAAGACATACGGACATATTGACATCCTGGTCAATAATGCGGGAGTATCAGAAAGCACGCCGTTTTCGAAATATACGGAAGAATTGATGGATAAAGTATTGGATCTAAATATCAAAGGCGTGTACAACTGCTCCAAAGCAGCGGCGGAATATATGGAAGCGCAGAAAAGCGGCGTAATCATTAATACGTCGTCAATGGTCAGCATTTACGGACAGCCTGCCGGAATTGCGTATCCGACCTCTAAATTCGCGGTGAACGGATTTACGCTTTCGCTGGCGAGAGAGCTTGGGCCAAAGGGGATCCGTGTGAACGCGGTTGCGCCTGGTATTACCAATACGGATATGATGCAGGCAGTACCAAAAGAGGTGATCGAGCCGATGATTGCGCAGATTCCATTGCGCCGTATGGGCGAGCCGGAGGATATCGCAAACGCGGTAGTATTTCTGGCATCGGAAAAGGCGTCGTATATTACCGGCGTTGTGCTGAGTGTGGACGGTCTGGCAAGGTGCTGATAAGACTGTGAGGCTGTAGGGCCGGATGAAATCGGACTGGATATCAATTAAGGGAGATCAATGCTATGACATTGATCTCCCTATTTATAACCCCATTTTATGGAGTATCCCATCTGCGCTTACGCCAGGATGCGTCACATACAGCCGACAGATCTGCTCAGCCAGTTCCCGGCTGATACGGCAGCTTTTTGCGATCGTGTCAACCGGCTTTCCTTTGTCCGTTTCTTTCATAACGCGCAGGACAAGCGCTTTCATATCTTTTTGCTGTGTAAGACAGCTGGAGGGACTTGCGGCTGTCTCAAGCTGGATGCGTTCAATTTGAAACACACCGTTTTCTGGTACGGTTAGTATTGCCATTGTTGCAGGGAGCAGAAAACGACGCCTGCCGCAGCTGCCGGGGTTGAGCCATGTCTGTCCGTTTTTACAAAGAGTTTCATATTGGTGTGAATGGCCGTAAATAATGAGATCCTTGTCGGTAACGGCTTCTTTGTTTAACAGTTTTTTATTATGGATCATAAAAATGTGTATGCCATAAAGCTCCAAGGACAACGTCTGCGGAAGGCGCTTTGCCCATTCGCGGTCTGCATTGCCGCGTACGGCATAGACAGGGGCGATTGTTTCCAGCTGCGTTAAAAGCTGCTCCGTATGGATATCCCCGCCGTGCAAGATCACGTCGCAATGGCGTAATGCGGCTGTGACAGGTTCTCTCAATACGTTATGGGTGTCGGATATTACGCCAATCTTATGCATAGCGGTTACTCCTCGCAGCTTTTATCCGCCGGATGCAGGTCGCGTATCGCAATGCCATGCTGGAACATAAAAATGCCCGCATAGGTCAGCAGGACGCCGACAGTCAGCCAGAGCAAAAAGAAAAACGGCTGTTCCATATGATAATACATCGACGCATTTGCAAAGGATCCCAACAGGTTAAAAAACGCGTGGAACAAGATTGGGATCGCAAGAGAGCCGCCTGCTTCACAAAGATACCCGATAAACAGCCCTAAAAACGCGGCATAAATGCCCTGGATCATATTTAAATGAAATACTCCGAATAATACAGCCTGCAGGCAGATCGCTCCGGCTGCGGGCAGAGATCGTTTTGCGTATCCATAAGTAACGCCGCGGAAAATAAGCTCCTCGGATATCGGCGCGATTAGGATGGCATAGAAAAGGGTAAGCGGCGATGAAGTGCCGATGCCCGCTGTTTCGATCAGGTCTGTATAGGACTGCATCCAGTCCGGACGCAGGATACCAATAAAATTCATCAGGTAGGTAATGACATACTGCAGCCCAAAGCTTAGAAGCAGCAGAGACATTACGATCCAAGGATTGAACGCTGATCTTACCGGGACCCGCTCCTGCGTGGGAGCTAATTTTTTCCGATACCAGAAGGCAAATATAACGAGCGCGGCTATTGCGTAGGTCATAGACAGCAAAATAATAAACGGCCCGGTTGACAGCAGGGAAAGCAGCTGATGGATCAGCTCGTCCAGTGAGATCCTGATCCCGGCACGGTTATGATCTAAAACGATCGCGATAACGGCAATTCCGCAGACAGGGATAGCTACTAGGTTCTGCAGGATGATTGTCAGCGCCAGCGGCAGCAGGCAGAAGAAAAAACGACCGATACGTTTCATAATGGGATTCCTCCTTTTTTTGGATCATTCGTTTGTCCATTTAAGCTTTATTGTATTCCAAAAGCAGAGGAAATGCAATCTGATTTTTGATTTGACGCAGCCGTGATATTTTTATATAATGGCAGGAGAAATTTGAGAAAAGGATGATGGCTATGACGCAGAAGAAAAACAATATTACACTGATCGGTATGCCGGGCGCCGGGAAGAGCACGGTTGGCGTTGTACTGGCAAAAATGCTGGGCTTTCACTTTCTGGACAGCGACCTTTTGATACAGGAGAAGACGGGCAGGCTGCTGCATGAGCTGATCCGGGAGCATGGCGATGCGCAGTTTTTGGAGATCGAGAACCGGGTAAACGCTGGTATTACAGTCAGCCGCACAGTGATCGCTACGGGCGGGAGCGCGGTGTATGGCGCACAGGCGATGGCGCATCTGCGGGAAATTTCTGCGGTTGTTTATTTAAAGCTGCCGGAGGAATGCTTGGAAGAACGGCTCGGAGATCTGCGGGAGCGCGGTGTTGTGATGGGAGCCGGAAAAACACTCCGAGATCTGATGGATGTTCGCGAGCCATTGTATGAAAAATATGCGGATGTTACTATGGATGTGGGACAGGCGGATATTCGGGAAGCGGCGCAGAGCATTGCCAGTTGGGTTAACGGCGACGGCGCGCAGCTGCGTATCGGATAAAGGCGGGAAGTATGATGAAAAAAATATTGCTGATCGAGGACGATAGGGATTTGAACACAGGGCTTGTTTGTGATCTGGAGATGGAGCATTACGAGGTCTTTGCCGCGTTTTCTCTGGGCGAGGGTATCCGGCTGCTTGCGAAGGAGCAGGTGGATCTGATCTTGTTGGACGGGAATCTGCCGGACGGCGACGGCTTTGATTTTTGCAAGGCTGTGAAGGCGGAGCATGACATCCCGGTTATTTTTCTGACGGCAAGGGATATGGAGCAGGATGAGGTGTGCGGGTTTGACTGCGGTGCGGATGATTATATTACGAAGCCCTTTAAAATGCCGATCCTGCACCGGAGGATACAGGCGGCGCTGCGCCGATCCAGCGCAAAGGAAGCAGACAGCAGGTATGACGACGGATTTTTAAAGATTGATTTTGAAAGGCTGACAGCAGAGCGGGATAAAGAGGTGCTGACATTGACGCCTACGGAATTTAAGATTGTGCGGCTTTTGACTGCAAATGCAGACAAGGTATTGACAAAGCGGCTGCTGTTGGAAAAAATATGGGACAGCAGCGGAAATTTTGTGGATGAGCATACTGTCGCGGTTAATATTAACCGCCTGCGCAAAAAGCTCAAATCTGATGGACATACGTATATCAAGACCTTGTATGGGATGGGATATCAGTGGAAAGGCAGGGAATGAGGTGGAACCGGAACAAATCTTGGTAGCGGTTTCCATGCTGTTTTTTGCCGGAAGCATTGGGATTGCTGTTTATGTTAGAAAAAGCCTGGTGCGGTATACGGACAATTTTATGGACAGCCTGGATGCGATACTTACAGGAAAAGGCAGTATAGACTTTGCGGTCAGTAAAGAAACGCTGATCGGGAAGATCCAGATAAGAATCTGCCGTCTTGCGGAAATTATGGAACAAAAATCTGGGGAAAGCAGGCGTCAGAGAGAGATTTTGGAATCGATGATCTCGGATATTTCCCATCAGGTCAAAACTCCGGTCGCCAGTTTGCGGATGTACCACAGCCTTTTGGAGCGGGACGGGCTGGATCAGGAAAAGAGGCTGGAATTTTTACACGCGGCGGAACGTCAGGCTGATAAGCTGGATTTTTTCATGAACAGCATGATCCGGATGTCTAGGCTGGAAACGGGCCTGATCAAAGTACGGCCGGAACGAAATTCTGTCTATGAGCTGCTGGCGCAGGCGGTCTGTGACGCGGCGTTAAAGGCTGAAGAAAAAAAGATCGGTATTTTCGTAGAATGCCCACAGGAGCTTAAGGCGTATTTTGACCATAAATGGACGGTGGAGGCGGTGTTTAATATTGTGGATAACGGTGTTAAGTATACGCCGCCTGGTGGAAAACTGGTCATTTCGGCTGCGCAGACAGATTTTTTTGTGCGGATCTGCGTACAGGATAATGGAAGAGGGATTGCTGACGAGCGGATCCCCAAGATCTTCCAGCGCTTTTATCGGGAGCCGGAGCTTGCGGATATCGAAGGAGTAGGACTTGGGCTGTACTTGGCGCGGGAGATCGTAATGAAGCAGGGAGGCTTTTTGGAGGTGCGGTCTGAGAAAGGGAAAGGCACGCAGATGTACGTGAATCTTCCAATAGAAAGCTTTGCGCCTGCATGACTTTTGGAATGGTTGGATTATCTCAAATTTGTTACTTTTCTGAGAACAGTTTGAGATAATTTTTTTTTATGCTTATTTTATCAAATGAAAGAAAGGCAGGAATCAATTAGGATGGGTTTGAATTTGATCTTAGAAGCAGAAAATCTGAAAAAATACTACGGTGAAGAGCCAAATATTACAAAAGCATTGGACGGCGTGAGCATTACCGCTGCGCAGGGAGAGTTTGTTTCGATCATTGGCACAAGCGGGAGCGGGAAATCTACGCTTTTGAATATGCTGGGTGGTCTGGATGTACCCACTTCGGGCAGCATCCGCATTAGGGGCAAAGAAATCGCAAAAATGAATGACGAACAGCTTACGATCTTCCGCAGGAGGAATATTGGGTTTGTATTTCAAAATTATAATCTGGTGCCGATCTTGAATGTATATCAGAACATCGTACTGCCGATTGAGCTGGACGGCAATAAGGTCGACAAGGATTATACAGACAGGATCATCCGTATGCTGCATCTGGAGGAAAAGCTGGAGAACCTCCCGAATAACCTTTCCGGCGGGCAGCAGCAGAGGGTGGCCATTGCAAGGGCGCTGGCGGGAAAGCCGGCGATTATCCTCGCGGATGAGCCGACCGGAAATTTGGATTCCAAAACGACAATAGAAGTCATGCAGCTGTTGAAAATGACGAGCGCGCAGTTTGGCCAGACGCTGGTCATGATCACGCATAACCCGCAGCTGGCGCAGATTGCGGATCGGATGATACGGATAGAAGATGGGAAGCTGGTAAAACAGTAAAGCAGGAAAAGGAGCAGATTATGAGTATCTTAGAAAACAACAACCGAGGTTTTATAAAAACGCTGTCCCAAAACTGTCTGAAGGCGAATAAAGGACGCAATAACATCGCAGTTCTGGCGATCGTACTGACAGCTGTTTTGTTTATGGCGCTGACGACAGTGCTTGAGGGCGCGCAGATCACGGAGAAAAACCAGAAGCTGCATCAGATTGGTACGAAGTTTATGGTGTCTGTCAAAGATCTGACAAAGGAAGAGGCGCACCGGCTTGCGTCCGCGCCGGAATTTACCGTATCCGCGCTGGAGCGGTATGTGGCTGGTGCGATCAATCCACAGCTTAGCCATATGCAGGCGATTGTGGGGTGGGTAGATGAAACAATGGCAGAAAACAGCTTTATGGAGCTTGCGGAAGGGCACTATCCAAAAAAGGAGGATGAGCTTGCCTGTGACACCGAGGTGCTGCGCCTGCTGGGACTTCCGCAGGAAACAGGCAGTACGTTTGTACTTCAGTACACGGTTGGGGATGTGGAGCTGGAAAAGCAGATGACAGTTTGTGGGTTTTGGGAAGGCAGGAAATATGAACAGAGTGCGTCACTGCTTGTTTCCGAAGCTTTTGTGGATGAGGCAGTACTGCGATTTGACGGCGACTATGCATCGTACAAAGAAGCGCACTACGATGTCAGAGGCAATTTTGCAGACGAGGCGAAGCTTACAGAACAGCTTGACCGCCTGCTGGAACGGTTTGGCTATGATCCGGATGCAGAGCGGGGCGAGGATGGATTTGTCATTCATCATGTCAATCCAGTGTACGAGGTGAATACAAAGGATCTCAAAGAGTCCGGCGCAATGGCAGGCGTTGGGGCGCTGCTGATCTTACTGGCAGGGTACTTGATTATCTATAATATTTTTAAGATTTCGATCGAGAAGGATATCCGTCTGTATGGGCAGCTTAAGACCGTCGGCACGTCTCCAAAACAGATCCGGTATATGGTCGTTCGCCAGGGCATGGTACTTTCTGTAAAGGGCATTCCGGCAGGGCTTGTTTTGGGCTGGCTGCTTGGCAATATGCTGCTGCCGCTTGTTATGGCCCATACATCGTTTCAGGAAGTACAGTTTGTATTTCCGTCTGTCTGGGTGTGGCTGTTATCTGGGGCGTTTACGTTTTTGACGGTAAGGATCAGCTGTGCAAGGCCGGGCCGCATAGCCGGGAAAATCTCTCCTGTGGAAGCGCTTAAGTACCACGGAGGCGAGAGGAACAGGAAAAAGTGTAAAAAGGGCAGACAGTCCGGGCACCGTCTTTGGGCTATGGCGATAGCGAACCTTGGCAGGAACAGGGCAAAGACCGCGCTGGTCGTTCTCTCAATAGCATTGAGTGCTGTGCTGCTGAATTGTGTGTTAAATTACAGCGGGAGCATGGATATGGAAACGTTTGTACGGCGCGAGTCGATCACGGATTTTAATGTGCTCAGTGCAAATTATTTAAAGTATAGCATGGAAGATTATCAGAAAACAGTGCCGCAGGAGGCAGCGGAGCTGTTAAGCAGCATGGATGGGGTCAGGGACTTCGCGAATATTTACTGCTGGATGCTGCCAGGCGACAAGCTGATAACCGGAAATGAGGATACCGGAAGCATTACCCGTTGGAACGGGGAAGATACGCCGGAAGATTTCACAGTATTTACCCGTGAAAGAATGGTGTACGGAATGAACGAGCAGGCGTGCGACGGCCTAAAGATCATAGAAGGCTCGATCGATTATAAAAAGCTGTGCAGCGGCAATTATGTGGTTATGGCTGGCCTTCTAAGCGATAGAGGGGAATATATGTATCAGAGCCAGGAATTTCATGCAGGCGATATCATAGAGCTGGAAATTGAAGGAAAGGCAAAGGAATATACCGTTATGGCGGTGGCTGGCGTGTCAGCTTCCCAGTGCATGAGTTACAGCAAGGGTGGTTACGAGTCGGTTGTGTTTGCAGAATCGGTCTTTATGGAAATATTTC
Organism: uncultured Eubacterium sp.; assembly: GCA_910586225.1. Taxonomy (GTDB): domain Bacteria; phylum Bacillota; class Clostridia; order Lachnospirales; family Lachnospiraceae; genus Eubacterium_J. The sequence goes on from CAJUIL010000002.1 coordinate 172,374, forward strand.
CGGATATGAAGCATCCGATCCACTGCCTGTTTAACGCGGAGGATGGGAAATTTGACGACTTAAGGGAACAGGCGCAGGATATCGCGGAGCAAAATGGTCTGTCCGTACTGACAAGGCTGACCGCGGAAGAGGAATTTAAAGAGATGCGCCGGACATACAGTATGGCCGGGATCATTGTGGCGGTTATTTTGGGCGCGATCGGTGTTTTGAATTTAGTCAATGTGATACTGACAGGCGTGATCGCAAGACAGCGCGAGTTTGCGTCGATGCGAAGCATCGGGATGACGAGAAAGCAGCTGCAGAAGCTTGTAGTCTATGAGGGTATGATGTACGCTTTCCTTGCGGGGATAGCGGCGGTGCTGTGCAGCGGGGTATTGTCGGTGTCGCTTGTGAAAAGCCTGGCAGAGGATCTTTGGTTTATGAAATATCATTTTACCGTTGTACCGGCGCTGGTGGTTTCGCTGATCTGTGTCTTTTTAGCTGGATGCATCAGTGTGGGGACGGACAGGATATGGAATCAGGGAAGTATTGTGGAGCAGCTGCGTAATTCGTAACCTTTGGCGTATACTTACCAGCATATAGATGTTTGAATTGATGAAATAGTTTTTTCGTTTATAATTTGGAGTATAAAATTACCTTTCCTTAGTTTATAAGATAGTCCGAACAACTATATGAGAACGGAAAGGTAATTTTTATTGTCTAGCACATCTCCATTTTTTGGTGTAACTACGAATCTTTCCATTCGTCTAAAGATGTTCATTTATGTATTCTAAATATCCCTGCTCCAGAATTGTAAAATCGCAGCTGTTATCTGTCAAAATCTGCTTACGATTCTCTGTAACCATCTCATAAATCTTATTTGCTTTCTTCTGTATTTTTGCAGCATTATTTATACAAAATTGATATTCTTTATTAAGTAGAAACCGATACTTTTCATCTTGAACGTCTTTGATCACAAATTTTTCCAGACAGGTATCAGGAACTGGCACCATGTAATTAAACCGCAAGGAACCTTTTACTTCTCTTTTATCACCCGGAATCCGGATCAGAATATTTGCTTCTTGTTTCTTACGCCGTTTCTTTTCGTATTCTTGAAGAAACTGAACATAGCCTTCATTTATCTTGTAAAAGTCCATCGGCGCCTCCATATGTAGAAAAATTGGGAGATAAGAAGCTTATCTCCCAAAAATAAAGGTTCGCATTTCAAGCTGCGAAGCACTTAATGAAAGGTTCACATTCAAAGCTGCGAGGCACTTAAATGAAAGGTCTGCACTTAAAGCAGCAGAGTTCTTTGAATAAGCAATTTATCTGCTTTGTCTATATTATATTCAAATTTTTATGAAAAAGCAATCACTTTTTTACTTTTCCAGTTAATGTATTCTACACGACTGCCGGCACTTGGGAAGCTATTGCATTTTGCTGATGCATCATATATAATGAGTGCTATAGATAAGGAAAGACGCTTAAAGCGGCAAATAGATCATGGTGGAGAACAATGGCTCACATAACAGCAAAGCAAAACAGACATTCTGAAAAGAAATCTTCTCACACACAGCACGTATTTATCATAGGATGTAAAGGGATACCAGCAAAATACGGCGGTTTTGAAACCTTTGTGGACAAATTGACCGAGTACCAGACGGATAAAAGCATCTGCTATCACGTAGCCTGCGCTGCAGAACGGGAGGACTATGACCGTGCGCAGTCTCGTTTCCGCTGTCATCGCGCGCAATGTGTCGTATTTGCTTGGCGGCAGATCGGGCCTGCGCGGGCGATTGCTTATGATATCGAAGCGCTGTGCTATTTTTTGCGCTATGCAGAAAAAAAGCGGATCCAGCATCCGGTTTTTTATGTACTGGCTTGCAGGATCGGCCCGTGGATCGGATGGCTCCGACGAAGGATCGACGCGCTGGGCGGACGGCTGCTTGTAAATCCGGACGGGCATGAGTTTTTGCGGGCAAAATGGAGCGCTCCGGTGCGCCGCTACTGGAAATATTCGGAGCGGCTGATGGTAAAGCGCGCAGGGCTTCTGGTTTGTGACAGCAAAAATATCGAAGCGTATATACAAAAAGAGTATGCAAGGTATCATCCTAAGACTACGTTTATAGCGTATGGTGCGCAGACGGAGCCTTCCAGTCTTGCGTCTGACGATGAAAGGCTGCTGGAATGGTATCATGAGCAGGGGGTGCAGGAAGGCGGCTACTATCTTGTGGTGGGGCGTTTTGTACCGGAAAATAATTATGAAACGATGCTGCGCGAGTACAGTAAGTCTCACACGCACAGGCCGTTTGTGCTGATCACAGATGTCAGCGACGGCTTTTTGGAAAAACTCAGGCAAAAAACCGGATTTGACAAGGACGACCGGATACGTTTTGCCGGGACGGTCTATGACCAAGAGCTGCTGAAAAAGATCCGTGAGAACGCATACGGGTATTTTCATGGGCATGAGGTCGGCGGAACGAATCCAAGCCTTTTGGAGGCGCTTGCGAGTACGCGGCTGAATTTGCTGCTGGATGTAGGATTTAACAGAGAGGTGGCCAAAGACAGCGCTTTGTACTGGAGTAAGGAAGAGGGAAGCCTGGCGGCGCTGATCAACCGGGCGGACAGCCTGCCAGAGGAGGAGCTCCAGGACTACGGCACGCGTGCAAAGGAGCGGATACGAAGCTGCTATAGCTGGGAATCCATTACAGACAGATACGAACAAGTTTTTCATAACGCAGAGTTTTAGCAAAGGAGCATAATATGTGTGGAATAGTAGGTTATATCGGAAAAAAACAGGCTGCGCCGATCCTTTTGGACGGACTTTCCAAGCTGGAATACAGAGGCTATGATTCCGCGGGGATGGCAGTTTTTGACGGTAAGAAGATCCGTGTGCAGAAAGCGGCCGGGCGTCTTAAGGTATTGGATGAACAGACGCGCGGCGGCAGCGCGATGCCGGGAACGATCGGTATTGGGCATACGAGATGGGCGACGCATGGCGCACCGAGTAATGAAAATGCACATCCGCATTACAATCAGGATGAGACAATCGCGGTCGTGCATAATGGGATCATTGAAAATTACTTAAAACTGAAAAAGAAGCTGCAGAAAAAAGGCTTTGAGTTTCGATCGGAAACAGATACCGAGGTGCTTGCTATGCTGCTTGGCTATTATTACAAGGGCGATCCGTTAGAGGCCATCGTAAAGGTCATGCAGCGTGTAGAGGGTTCTTATGCGCTGGGCATTATTTTCGCGGATCACCCGGACTTGGTATATTCGGTGCGAAAAGACAGTCCGCTGATCGTGGGGCAGAATGAGGGCGGTACTTTGATCGCGTCGGATGTGCCTGCGGTGCTGAAATATACGCGGGAAGTTTATTTTATCCAGAACGAAGAAATCGCGGTGCTGTCTAGGGATTCCGTCAGCTTTTACAATATCGACGGCGAGGAGATAGAAAAAGAGCCGAAAAAAATAGAGTGGGATATCAACGCCGCGGAAAAAGGCGGCTATGAGCATTTTATGCTGAAAGAAATGTACGAACAGCCTAAGACCGTCAGTGATACATTAAATCCGCGTATCAAGGACGGAAGGATCGTCATCGAAGAGCTTGGCATGAGCGACGAAGAAATCCGGGCGCTGCGCAAGATCCATATTGTAGCGTGCGGCTCGGCCTACCATACGGGGATTACTGGGAAATATGTGTTCGAGGGCTTGGCGCGTATCCCGGTCGAGGTGGATCTGGCGAGTGAGTTCCGTTATCGGGATCCGATCATTGAGGAGCATACGCTGATCATTATTATCAGCCAGTCCGGGGAAACAGCGGATTCTCTTGCGGCGCTGCGGGAAGCAAAAAAACGGGGTGCGCTGACGCTTGGTATTGTCAATGTCGTCGGCAGCTCGATCGCCAGAGAGGCGGACCGCGTGATGTACACTTGGGCCGGGCCGGAGATTGCGGTTGCGACGACAAAGGCTTATTCGGCGCAGCTGATCGCCGAATATCTGCTTGCGATAAAGTTTGCCCATATTCGGGGAAAGATGAGCGACGACGCGTGCGCTTCCATGATTAAGGACCTGAAAGCGATTCCTGCACAGATACAAATGCTGTTAGCAAATAAAGAGAATATCCAGCGCTTTGCAAACCGCTATCTTGCGGCCCGCGACGTATTTTTTATCGGAAGGGGCATTGACCACGCGATCTCTCTGGAAGGCTCGCTAAAGCTCAAGGAGATTTCCTATATCCATTCTGAAGCCTATGCGGCCGGGGAATTAAAACACGGAACGATTTCCCTGATCGAAGAAGGGACGCTTGTGACTGCTGTTGTGACACAGGAGGAGCTGTATAAAAAGGTACTCAGCAATATCGTAGAGGTACGTACACGCGGGGCGTTTGTTATGGCGGTAACGAACGAGGACAACACGGAAATAGAAAAAACGGCGGATTATGTCGTGTATATTCCAAAGACGAACCGTTATTTTACAAATTCGCTGGCAATTATCCCGCTGCAGCTGTTTAGCTATTATGTGTCTGTTGGAAAAGGGCTGGATGTGGATAAGCCGAGAAACTTGGCGAAATCCGTGACGGTGGAATAAGCAGTCGGCAGCAGTCGGATTCTGGCTGCTGCCTTTGCAAAAGGAAGAGGAGGATTTTTATGAGAAGAAGGAAAAAGCTGCTGTGCTTGCTGTGCGCGCTTGCGGTATTGCTTCCGTCGTCGGTGTCTGGCGCGCTTATACAGACAAGGGCGGATACGTCTGCGCTTGCGGCAAGCTATAATACGAATCTGAATTATATCGCCTATGCCACAGAGGTCGAAGATCAGGCGCAGAGCAGCTATTGCTGGGCGTATATGGCGGATGCGGTTTTGGAGTCTTATTTATTAAAATCATCTGCTGTATCGCAGGTCGACCTGAGCGAGTGGGATATGATCAACCAGCTTGCCAGCGGTTCGTATGCGTTTTCGGATCTGTATACTGGGGGCAGCTACCGGCAGGCGGTTGCTTACTGGACAAGGGGAAGCCTGTATGGGCCAAGGAGGGAGTCAGATTCTGGTCTGACGGATTATTATGTGAGTGAAACGGTGGATCTTGGCAGATACCAGCGGGAAAACGAACAGAGCAAACGCAATTACATACAAAATATTAAAAACCTGGTCGTGTCCTGCGGCTCAGCCGGAGTCAGCGTTTATTTTACGGCGCAGGACCGCGCGCTGACGACGCGGGATGGTGCGTATTATTATCCACAGGAAGCAAGCCCTGGTGTTAACCATGGTGTGACAGTCGTGGGCTGGGACGATAATTTTGCTCCGCAGTGGTTTTATAACGGCCTGACCACGCCGCGCCAGCCGCAGAATAAAGGCGCGTTTCTTGTAAAAAATAGCTGGGGCAAATATGACACGAGCAGCATTGGCGGCAATACGGGCTATTATTGGATATCGTATGACAATTATTTCCAGGATGCGTTTGCGGTTACAAGAGTTACGGAACGTTCAAAGCTGTATGACCGTATTTATGAGACGGATTACCGGGGGCTGTATGATTATGCGCCTGGAAACAGCTTCAGCCAGTCATATCAGCTGTACGGCGGCAGCCAGTGGCTTACTGGCCTGGCTACTTATGTACGGGCAGGGGCAAATTACCGCTTTTTCCTGAACGGACAGGAGCTGTCAGGGTGCGGCGGTACGATGGCGCAGAGCGGCTACCATACGTTCCAGCTATCGAATCCGGTTCTTGTGACGGGCACGCTGGAGCTGCGCGCGGAAGTTATAAGCAGCGAAGATGCGGTGCCGTTAGCGTGTTCGGCAAACAGCCATGAGGCAGATGGCGGTAATGTATGCCTGAAAGCATTTACGAAATCACAGTGGTCCAATACGACGAATCCGGGCTGGAGCTGGAATCCGGGTTCGACAGTGTCGGGCGTTACCGGAGTGACGATGACACCGCAGGACTGCAGCGTGATGCAGGGGACAAGCCGCGTCTTTACGGCAAAGGTGTTAGGAAGCGGTCTGCCGTCTCAGCGTATTAACTGGCAGATCAGCGGCGCCAGCTCACCATATACGAGGATCAGCGAGAACGGCGTTTTGTATGTCGCAGCTGACGAAGGCTCCGCGGCAATTTATGTATATGCGAACGCGTACGCGGATTCCGCGCACAGCGCAGCCGCCAGAGTGGAAATATTAAAATCCGGCAGCCAGGATCCGGGGACAGGCAATAGCGGTTCCAGCAGCAATGGCACAAATATTAACGGTACGCCGGGCACCGGGACATCCGGCAGTCAAAATCCGGTCACGGGCACGCCGATCACGGGGACTCCGTCTGAGAACGATCCAGACGCGTCGACAGATGCGCCGTCGAACATTAACGGCAGCAAGGGAGACGACCCGAACGAGATCCATACAACGGTGCGTGTAGGGACAGTGGATAAGGGCGTTTATTCCATCTGGGAGGACGGAACGGCGCAGTATACAAAATGCGTGGCACCGAACCGCGTCAGCGTCAGTATTCCGGCAAGCGTTAAGGTCGGCGGGGAGAAGTATGAAGTTACCGTGCTGGATCAAGGGTGTATGCGCGGACATAAGAAGGCTGCCGCTGTAACAATCGGGGTGAATGTTGCCCAGATTGAGGAAGAGGCGTTTTATAACTGTAAAAAGCTGAAAAAGGTAAAGATCAAATCTGAGCAGATAGAGTATATTGGAGAGGATGCTTTCCGTGGGATCGCAGCAAATGCGGTTATTTATGTGCCGCGGAGCTGTCTGGAGGATTACCGGTTGATGGTGCGTGAGTCTGGTAATTCGAAAGTGCGGGTGAAGGCTTATAATTAGTAGAAGTAAATAAAGGCTGGAAAGCAGGATTTGTGGATCGCAGCAGGCCCGTAGGATGGGGCTGCTGCGGTTTGCTTTTATAAAGGCTTCTTGACCATGCGTCACAAAAAAGACATACAAATTCACGATTTCATACGTATTTCATCACAAAACAAACACAATTTCAAGGTAAACTGCTACTTGTAAACAACGAACAGCCAATTTCATCCAAACAAAATACGGATGAGCACACATATAGAAGCATGAGGGAAAACAGAAAGGAGCTAATCATTATGGAAAACAACACAAACAACACCAACAATACAAATAGCACGAACAATACAAATGAAACAGTGAATCAGACAACAGTGAATGAAACTGCCAGCACATCGAACGGACAGCAGGAGTCCAGCTCTACGTACAGCTACAGCTATTTGGGCCAGGAGCAGAAGAATCCGAATAATATTTGGCGTGCAGACGAAAATACCGCAGACGCTTATACAAGCGGTGGTACCAATAATAGTAGTGCATACGGCAGCAGTACGCAGGCAGGTGCAGACAGCGCTTATAGCTATACGCAGGGAAATACAGGCGGTACGTATTACGGTACACAGACAGGCGCGGGCGGTATGTATGGCAGCGCGCAGACAGGTACAGACAATGCTTATAACAATACACAGGCAGGTACAAACGGTTCGTATGGCAGCGCCCAGTATACGACAGGGAACAATGCGCAGAATGGTACGGACAATGCATACAGTAATATTTACGGCAATCCGGACAGCCAGGGACAGGCAGGCTGGACTACGTATACAAATGCCAAACAGCAGAAGAAAGAGGAGCGTGCCAAAAAGCGGGCGGCTAAAAAGGCAAACGCTGGCGCGGGCAGCGGCAGCTTTGGCATCAAGCTTGCTAAATGCGCATCGATTGCTCTTGTGTTCGGCCTTGTGGCAGGCACTGGCTTTGAAGGCTCCAGTTATGTAGCGGGCAGGCTGCTTGGCACGGATGAGAGGCAGGCCAATATTTCGGCGGACAGCAAGGAGGAAAAAGAAGTATTCAGCGGCAGCAGTACGAAGAATACCACGCCGTTGACAGCAACCACGACCAGCACGGGCGACGTATCCGCGATCGTAGAAGAATGTATGCCGTCTATCGTGGCAATTACAAACCTGAGCGAAAAACAGCTCCAGAACTGGTTTGGGCAGGTGCAGAGAGTAGAGGTGCCGAGCGCAGGCAGCGGCATTATTGTAAGCGAGGATGAGGAAAGCTTATATATCGCGACGAACAACCATGTAGTAGAATCTGCTACAACGCTGACGATCCGCTTCTGTGATGACAAGACTGCGACAGCAGAGATCCAGGGTACGGATCCAACGACAGACCTGGCGGTTGTCCGTGTGAAGAAATCCGATATTGACGCAGATACGTTATCTGCAATCAAGGTAGCAACACTGGGCGATTCAGATAAGATCAAAGTTGGTTCACAGGCAATCGCGATCGGCAATGCACTTGGCTACGGACAGTCCGTAACCGTTGGCTATATCAGCGCGCTGGAGCGTGAGGTCACAACACAGGATGAAGCAACCGGAACAAACTATACAAACAATTTAATTCAGACGGATGCGGCGATCAATCCTGGCAACAGCGGCGGCGCCCTGTTAAACAGCAGCGGTGAAGTGATCGGTATCAATTCATCCAAATACAGCGATACGACAGTAGAAGGCATGGGCTTCGCGATCCCGGCGAACACGGCAAAGATGATCGTTGAAGATCTGATCACGAAAAAAGCGGTATCGCAGGATAAAGCAGCTTATCTGGGGATCCAGGTGGAAAATGTACCTTCGGAAATATCCGAGACTTACAATATGCCAAGAGGCGCCTTTGTTAAGGAGGTATTCCGTGGAACAGCAGCAGAACAGTACGGCCTGCGGGCAGGGGATATCATTACAAAATTTGACGGCAGAGATATCCAGTCCAGGGAAGCGCTGATCGGCAGGCTTGCATATTATGAAGCAGGCACACAGGTGGATGTTGTCGTTCAGCGTCCGTCACAGAACGGCTATGAAGAAACTACGATCTCGGTCGTACTCGGAAAGCAGGAATCTTAAGCTGACGTATTTGTATGATCTGCTGTCAGCCTCCGGTAAAAGCAGATAGAAATCCCTGTTCCGATGCACCATCCGACAGGCCAGGCGCACCAGATGCCTACAGCCGCATGAAGCATACCGGAAAACAGAAATGCCAGCGCCACCCGCAGCACCAGGTCGGAAAAGGTTGCTGCCATAAATGCCCGCATAGCGCCGGCGCCGCGCAATATTCCGTCAGCGATCAGCTTGATGGATATTACGAAGTAAAACGGCGATAGGATCTGAAGGAATTGCTGTCCGGTATGCAGCGCTTGGGCGGAGGTGGCATCCATAAATAAAAGCAGCAGATATTTTCCGAAGCAAACATAAAGCACACAAAGCGGGATACAAAGCATCCATACGAGCCTTGTCCCGGCATAAAAGCCGTCACGGACGCGCGGATATTTCCCAGCGCCGATATTTTGAGCAGAAAAATTGGACATTCCGTTGCCAATCGTAGTAAAAGATGTGATCACCAGATTGTTCAGCTTTACGGCAGCGGAATATCCGGCGGCGGTGCTGACGCCAAAGCCATTGATGCAGCCTTGTATCATCATATTTCCAACCGAGATGAAAGACTGCTGTAAAATGCTTGGGATAGCGATCACAGACAGCTTTTTCAGCATACTCCAGGAAAAAATGGAGATACCGGAGTCTGCCGGGATCTTGGCCAGCCGTTTTAATACAAGCAGCATGGAGCAAATGCAGCTGACGCCCTGACACAAAAAGGTCGCCCATGCGACGCCGGCGATCCCCATGGCAAAAGTATGTACAAATAAAAAATCAACGGCAATATTGGCTGTAGAAGAAAAAGCCAGAAACAGAAACGGTGTTCTGGAATCCCCCAGCGCCGAAAAGATACCTGTGGCAATGTTGTAAAAAAATAAAAACGGAAGCCCCAGAATATAAATATTTAAATACAATGCAGAGTCCTGCAGGATTTCATCCTGCGTTTTCATCAGCCTGAGCATACCATCACAGGCAAAAAATCCAAAAGCCATTAAAGCAGCGCAGAGCACAGCGCTGGCAGTCAGAGCAGTATAAACAGAAGTTTTCAGCCCATTATAGTCCTTTGAGCCGAACAGCTGCGAAACGATAACGGAGCAGCCCATATTGCAGCCAAACGCGAAGGCGATAAAAACGAGCGTAATATTATAGCTGTTGCCGACGGCTGCGAGGGCATTTTCTCCGATCAATCTTCCGGCTATGAAAGAATCCGCAATATTATACAGCTGTTGGAAGAGAATGCTTCCGAACATCGGCAGACAGAAGGCCCAGAGTACCTTCTGCGGGTTTCCGACGGTTAAATCCTGATTCATTAATGATTTCCTCCTTTACATACGTTTGAATCCGTATTATAATACAGTCCAACTGATATTTAAAATATATAGATTGTATGGTTGATATATAAAAAATATATATTTTAGCGCTCTTTTTGTCATATCAATGTTTGGATCAAGCAGGGATTGGAGAAGTTGTATACCGATGGGCATTAACTATGAGTATTTTAAAATTTTTTATTACGTTGCGAAGTATAAAAATATTACAAGAGCCGCAGCGGCGCTCGGCAGCAACCAGCCAAATGTGACGCGGATCATGAAGCTGCTCGAAGCAGAGCTGAACTGCAGGCTGTTTTTGAGGGAAGCGCGGGGCATTGCGTTGACAGAGGAAGGACAGCGGCTGTATACATATGTGGAGGTTGCCGTTACACAGCTGCAGAATGCGCAGGAGGAGTTTCGGGGGCATTTATCAGTTGGGATGGGAACGGTAGAGATCGGTGCAACGGAAACAGCGCTGCATCTGTTTTTACTTGACGCGCTGCGCAGCTTTAAGGAGGAGTATCCAAAAGTCCGAATGAAAATCCATAACCATACGACGCCGGAGATTTTAAGAAGGCTTGCCTGCGGAGGCTTGGATTTTGCGGTGCTGACCACACCCTTTACGCTGCCGAAAGCCTTTGTAAGCAGCGAGCTTGCGTCCTTTCGGGAAATATTGGTTGCCGCAAGGCAATATGAAAAGCTGTGCAGCCGCAGCCGTCAGCTGTGTGAGCTTGTGCACGAGCCATGGGTAGGACTTGGGGAAGGTACAGCGACGTATGAATTTTATCAAGAGTTCTTTTTGCGGCAGCAGGCGGAGATCCGTCTGGATATGGAAGCTGCTTCCTCGGATCTGCTGCTGCCGCTGATCCAAAATCACTTCGGCATTGGATTCGTGCCGGAAAAGATGGCGTATCCGCTGCTTTGTCAGAAGTCTTTGCTCCAGATCCCGCTAAGCTGCGAGCTGCCGGAACGGAAAATCTGTTTGGTCTATGACAAGGGAAAAGCTAGAAGCGCCGTTTCCAAGCGTCTGCAAAAATATTTAAAATCAGACTGTGATGTTTCTGGAATTATGTTATACTATGAGCAGGAAACATCAGCCGCACACAGTCTGAAAAGCGGTTGTTAGGCTGCGGTTTTGGGATAGGGAAAGGAAGGAGCAGGCAATGGTTTTTATTGACAGCTATGAGTCGCCGCTAGGCCGGCTTACGGCGGCAAGTGACGGGATAGCGCTGACAGGCTTGTGGTTCAACGGACAGAAATATTTTGCCAGTACACTGACAGGAGAATATGAGACACGCAGCCTTCCGGTATTTGAAAAGACAAGGGAATGGCTGGATCTGTATTTTCTTGGAAAGGCTCCGGATTTTATGCCGCCGCTTTTGGTCAGCGGGACTAAGTTTCGAGAAGAGGTCTGGGAGCTGCTTTTGCAGATTCCATATGGGCAGACGACGACTTATGGGGAGCTTGCAAAAAGGTTGGCAGTGCGCAGGAACGTTGCGCGGATGTCTGCGCAGGCAGTAGGTTCCGCGGTAGGACATAACCCGGTTTCTATCTTGATCCCGTGCCATAGAGTCATCGGGTCGGACGGGAGCCTGACCGGATATGCAGGCGGGATTGAGAAAAAGGCGGCGCTGCTGGCTTTGGAGAGGGATGAAGCTGCAAGACAGCCAGCGCAGTAGACAGATAGGAGTGATCAAAATGGCATTTGCACACTTACACGTCCACACGGAATACAGCCTGTTGGACGGTTCAAATAAAATCCAGGAATATGTGGCTTATGTTAAGGAGCTTGGCATGACGGCGGCAGCGATTACCGACCATGGTGCGATGTACGGCGTTATTGAATTTTATAAGGCCGCAAAAGCCGCAGGGATCAACCCGATTTTGGGCTGCGAGGTGTATGTTGCGCCTAATTCCCGTTTTGACAGGGAGCGTGTCAGCGGTGAGGACCGCTATTATCATTTGGTGCTGCTTGCGGAAAATAATGAGGGATATGGCAATTTAATGAAGATTGTTTCCAAGGGCTTTGTGGACGGTTTTTATTACCGTCCGCGCGTGGATATGGAGGTGCTGGAGCAGTTTCATAACGGGATTATTGCAACAAGCGCCTGCATCGCCGGAGAAGTGCAGCGGGAGCTTTTGCGCGGCGATTACGCAAAAGCAAAAGAGACGGCGTTAAAATACGAAGCCTGCTTTGGCAAAGGGAATTTCTTTCTGGAGCTGCAGGATCATGGGCTTCCGCAGCAGAAAATGGTCAATCCGCAGCTGATACGGCTGAGCGGGGAAACAGGGATTGGTCTGGTCGCGACGAACGATGTGCATTATACGTATGCAAAAGACGCGGAGGCACATGATATCCTGCTTTGTATTCAGACGGCAAAAAAGCTAAAGGACGAGGACCGGATGCGTTATGAGGGAGGTCAATATTATGTAAAGACCGAAGAAGAAATGCGCGCGCTGTTTCCTTATGCGCTTGAGGCTGTGGAAAATACGCAAAAGATCGCTGACCGCTGTCAGGTGGAGATTGAATTTGGCAATACAAAGGTGCCGAAATATGACGTGCCGGACGGCTACAGTGCGTGGGAATATTTGAACAAACTATGCTTTGACGGGCTGACAGAGCGTTATCCAGGCCGTGAGGATGAGTTAAGGCCACGGCTGGAATATGAGTTGGATGTGATCCAGACAATGGGCTATGTGGATTATTTTCTGATCGTGTGGGACTACATTTATTTCGCAAAGGAGCATGGCATCAGCGTTGGGCCGGGGCGCGGCAGCGCGGCAGGCTCTCTGGTCGCGTATACGACCGGGATCACGAATATCGATCCGATCAAGTATAACCTGATCTTTGAACGTTTCTTGAATCCGGAGCGTGTTTCCATGCCGGATATTGACGTGGATTTTTGTTTTGAAAGGCGTCAGGAGGTCATTGATTATGTGGTGGAAAAATATGGGAAGGAGTGCGTGACCCAGATCGTGACGTTCGGTACGCTGGCGGCGCGTGGTGTTATCCGCGATGTTGGGCGCGTGATGGATATCCCGTATGCATTTGTGGATTCGATCGCCAAAAATATTCCGTCGGAGCTTGGCATTACGATACAAAAGGCGCTGAATATGAATCCGGATCTGCGGAAGATGTACGAAGAGGATGAGACGGTTACCAAGCTGATCGATATGTCGATGCGTCTGGAAGGGCTGCCGCGGCATACGTCTACCCATGCGGCGGGCGTGGTCATCAGCCAAATGCCTATGGATGAATATGTACCGCTGTCCAGAGGTACAGACGGAATGATCACGACGCAGTTTACAATGACGACGCTGGAGGAGCTTGGTCTTTTAAAGATGGATTTTCTTGGACTGCGTACGCTGACCGTGATCGACAGCGCGGCGCGGCTGGCGGAGAAAAGCAGCGGGACAGCGATCGACATGGACCATATTGATTTTGACGATGCGAAGGTGCTGGAGTCGCTCGGAACCGGGCGTACGGACGGCGTATTCCAGCTGGAAAGCTCCGGCATGAAAAATTTTGTCAAGGAGTTAAAACCGCAAAGCTTAGAGGATGTGATAGCCGGGATCGCGCTGTATCGTCCTGGCCCGATGGATTTTATCCCAGCTTATGTGCGCGGCAAAAATACACATGGGGAGATCCGCTACGACTGCCCGCAGCTGGAACCGATCCTGGCTCCGACTTATGGCTGTATCGTCTATCAGGAGCAGGTTATGCAGATTGTCCGCGATCTTGCCGGGTATACTTGGGGACGCAGCGATATCGTACGCCGCGCCATGTCCAAGAAAAAGGGCAAGGTCATGGAAGAGGAGCGCAAAAATTTTGTCTATGGCAACGAGGAGCAGGGGGTCAAAGGCTGTATCGCAAACGGCATCAGCGAGCAGACAGCAAATAAAATCTATGATGAAATGATTGATTTTGCAAAATATGCGTTTAATAAATCCCATGCGGCAGCTTACGCAGTCATTTCTTATCAGACGGCTTATTTGAAATATTACTATCCGGTGGAATTTATGGCAGCGCTTATGACGTCTGTTATGGCGAATATTAATAAGGTGTCCGAGTATATCCAGACGTGCCGGAATATGGGGATTGAGATCCTTTCACCGGACGTCAACGAAGGAGAGAGCGAATTTTCCGTATCCGGCGGCAATATCCGTTATGGGCTCTCTGCGATCAAAAGCGTCGGCCATCCGGTCATTGAAGCGCTGATTGCGGAGCGCAGGGCGCATGGACCATACAAAAATTTGGAAGACTTTATTACGCGTCTAAGCGATAAGGAAATGAATAAGCGGGCGGTGGAAAATTTTGTCAAAGCAGGTGCGTTGGACGGGCTGGCAGGCAACCGCCGGCAAAAGATGCTCGTGTTTCCGCAGATCATGGACAGCATCGCCCATGAAAAGAAAAACAGTATGAGCGGGCAGATGACGCTGTTCGACCTCGTATCAGAGGAGAACAAAAAGGATTTTGAGATCCAAATGCCGGACGTAGGGGAATTTGATAAGGAAATGCTGCTCGGATTTGAAAAAGAAGTGCTCGGTGTGTATATCAGCGGGCATCCGCTGGAAGAATATGAAGATAAATGGATAAAGAATATTACGGCAAAGACGACGGACTTTCTGCTTGACGATGAATCCGGAGCCGCCAAGGTCTTAGACAACCAAAAGGCGACGGTTGGCGGAATGCTTGTGCACCGTACGATCAAATATACGAAAAACAACCAGACAATGGCCTTTTTAACTCTGGAGGATTTGGTTGGGTCACTGGAGATCATTGTTTTTCCAAGGGATTATGAAAAATATAAGAAATATTTTGAGAACGAGGCCCGGATTTTTGTGGAAGGCAGAGTGACCATTGAGGAGGAGAAAAACGGCAAGCTGATCTTGGAGCGTGTCTATTCGTTTGACGAGACAAAAAAAGAGCTGTGGCTGCAGTTTCCAGATATGGCAAGCTATGAGGAGCAGGAGCCGCGCGTGCTGGAACAGCTGCGTGCCAGCGACGGCCAGGATGAGGTAGTCGTCTATATCAAGGACCGCAAGGTCATGAAACGGTTAGGCCCAGGCTGGCGTGTCGCGGCGACAATGCGGCTGGCCCAGTCGCTTTCTGCGGTGTTTGGGCAAAATAATGTAAAAGTTGTGGAAAAGAAGGTTGCAAACAGTGGCAAAAGATATTAAAATGGATAGAGATGGTAAGTGACGTTAGAACAGTTGCACATCATATTTAGGAGGATAGAAAAATGGCTAATGAGATTAATACGATTGGCGTACTGACGAGCGGCGGAGATGCACCTGGCATGAATGCCGCGATCCGTGCGGTTGTGCGTGAGGCGATCGCAAACGGAAAAAGGATCATGGGTATCAAACGAGGATACGCTGGGCTGCTGCAGGAAGAGATCTACGAAATGAAAACGACGGATGTTTCCGATATTATCCAGCGCGGCGGTACGATCCTTCAGACGGCACGCTGCAAGGAGTTTACGACGGCAGAGGGCCAGCAGAAGGGCGCTGAGATCTGCAGACAGCATGGCATTGACGGCATGATCGTGATTGGCGGCGACGGTTCCTTCCGCGGCGCGCAAAAGCTGGCGTCTTATGGCATTAACACAGTCGGTGTTCCGGGTACGATTGACCTGGATATTGCTTGTACAGATTATACGATCGGCTTTGATACGGCCGTAAATACCGCGATGGATGCGATCGACAAGGTTCGTGATACCTCGACCTCTCACGAGCGCTGCTCCATCATTGAGGTTATGGGGCGCGGTGCGGGCTTTATCGCGCTGTGGTGCGGGATTGCTAACGGGGCGGAGAATGTTCTGCTGCCGGAAAAATATGATTATAACGAGCAGGCACTTGTAAATAATATTATCGATAACCGTAAAAAGGGCAAAAAACATCATATTATTATCAATGCGGAAGGTATTGGGCATTCCGTCAGCATGGCAAAGCGGATCGAGGCTGCAACCGGCGTAGAAACGCGGGCTACTATTTTAGGCTATATGCAGCGCGGCGGCCGTCCGACGGCAAGAGATCGTATGATGGCATCCTTGATGGGCGCCTATGCAGTAGATATTTTATGCAAGGGCGGAAGCAACCGCGTGGTAGGCACCAAGGACGGAAAATTGATGGATATGGATATAGACGAAGCTCTTCAGATGGGGAAATCCGTAGACGAATATGAATATCTGATCAGCTGCAATTTATCCAAATAAAAGAAACAGGAGCAGGCTGGTGTCAAGGTGCGTCAGCCTGTTTTACTTTAAGCTGCGGCTTATGATCAGGATCATAATAGGAATAAGGATAAGCATATTACAATAAATATAAGGGGTACGATGATTACCAGTACAGCAAACAAACAGGTAAAAAATATTATACAGCTGACAAAAAAAACGAAAGAGCGGCAGGAGCAGAATGTATTTTTGGCGGAAGGGCTTCGGATCTTTGAGGAAATGCCGAAGGAACGTCTGCAAAAGGTTTATGTATCGGAATCGTTCCTGCGAAAAAAAGAACATACGGAAAAATTAGGGGATATTGAATACGAGGCTGTAACAGACGCGGTATTCCAGCGGATGTCTGATACCAAGACGCCGCAAGGAATTTTGTGCGTAGTGCGCCGTCCGCAATATGAGCTTGAGGAGCTGCTGCAGAAAGATAAGACACATCTGCTGATCTTGGAAGGGATTCAGGACCCTGGAAATTTGGGGACGATGTTCCGTACCGGGGAGGGCGCTGGAGTCACAGGGATCGTTATGAGCGGTTGTGTGGATTTGTTTGCGCCGAAAACGGTGCGTTCTACGATGGGAAGCATCTGCAGGGTGCCGTTTTATATGACTCAGGATTTACCAGATACGCTGCGCAGGCTTAAGGAGCAGAAAATTCCGTTGTATGCAGCGCAGCTTAGCGGAAGCGAATATTACGATGCTTTGGACTATCGGGGTGCGGCGGCATTTTTGATTGGGAGTGAAGGGAACGGACTGACAGAGGAAACGGCTGCGCAGGCAGACCAGTATTTGAAGATCCCGATGCACGGCAGATTGGAATCGTTAAACGCCGCAATGGCTGCCGGAATACTGATGTATGAGGTGAATCGCCAAAGAGGCAGACAATAACGGAGGATAATGGATTGCGGATATGGTTTAAGGAATGGAAGGATAATCGCATGGTACGCGACCTTGTAATATGTGACGAGAAGGATGATACAAGGACACATAAGATTTTCCAAGCGCTGGATCAGGCCTGCTATGAATGGGATTTGAGCAGGCCGATCTGGCTGGACGCGAATATTGCGGAATTTAAGCGCCATGCGAAAACCCGTTTTTCAAAAGATAATTTTGTGGATTCCATAGATTTTGATTATTTGGAAATGCACGTGATCGAGGAAGGATAAAATATTATAAAAATTTAATTTCTTTTTTTCAATAAGATGTTAACCTGTTTGAAATAATGTGATATAATATCCATATAGTATCATTAGTCGTACAATAGCGACAGAATCCGTGTAAATAAGCTGTGCGGTGCAGCGACGGTTTTGCGCTAGCGTGTGTGGATAGAATAATATTTATGTGCAAGGAGAGCTGTAGGCGTTTGCAGGCCTGCAGTCAGGGAAATACAAAACGGTATTTGCTGTTTCTTTGCCGTTGTTCCATGTATTTCCGTAAGTAGGAGGTTTATATGGATACACCACAAAGGCTGAGTGAGGATGTCGAGAGCTGGGAAACGATGATGTTTTTGTATCACTCGGCAATCAAAGAAGTGGGGACGAAGCTTGAGATTTTAAACGATGAATTTCAGCACGTGCATCAGTACAATCCGATCGAATATATTAAATCGAGAGTGAAAACCCCGGAAAGTATCTGCAAGAAGTTAAAGCGTTATGGAAAAGAAGTATCAATAGAAAATATGGTCAACTATGTTAATGACATCGCAGGGATCCGCATCGTATGTTCGTTTACATCCGATATTTACCGGGTAGCGGACATGATTGGCAGACAGAATGACCTGACAGTTGTATCGGTAAAGGATTATATCAGGCATCCGAAAGAAAGCGGGTATAAGAGCTATCATATGCTCGTCACAGTACCGGTATTTTTGTCAGACCGTGTGGTAAACACGAGGACAGAAATACAGATACGTACGATGGCGATGGATTTTTGGGCGAGTCTGGAGCATAAGATTTATTATAAGTTCGAAGGAAATGCTCCGGAATATATCAGCCAGGATTTGCGGGAGTGTTCCGATATCGTATCACAGCTGGACGCGAAGATGCTTTCGCTGAATAATGCGATTTTAATAGCGAAGGAAAAGCAGGCGAAAATTCATAGTGCTTAGAGGGCAGGTCGTAAGGCAGCAGGGATAGAAACGTCTCTGCTGTTTTTTGTGCAGGAAATTTTTGGGAGGGAATTTATTAGAAAAAGAAAAGCCGCAAATCTTTGGAAAACAAAGACCTGCGACAATTCATAAGAGCGATAGACGGGGCTCGAACCCGCGGTCTCGACCTTGGCAAGGTCGCGCGTTACCAACTACGCCACTATCGCATATCTAATGTTTCTTGCTTGCTTTTGTTCCTCGCGAACACAATAGATACTATAACGGATAATGCGGAATATGTCAATAGGAAAATGTAAAAAAATTAAAATTTTTTTTGTGGCCGCTCGTAACAGTTCAGACAGGTCTTTGCATCCTGCTGCAAAGACCGTAACAACATGATTCAGGAGTGTAAAAATCCCATCGCGAAGCGATTTTCAATGGATTTTTACAGGTAACAGGTCAGCTTGTCTGAACTGTTACGGCCGCTCGGATACTGGATATAAGGAAGCGGCCGCTTGTAATAATCAATAGCTTATAAGCTATTGCTGCTCCTTTTCCTTGCTATGGTTGTCTTTCCGTTTTGGTTCTCTATGATGTGTATAAATGGCCGACAACAGGTTGTACTTTTACAGGTCAACATTTCCTTACATTATTTGTTTGCTGGGGCTATTGGGGATTTTGGAGGCTGCTTCTTTTAATGTACTATGTGTACTGACTTGCTGGTATTCATGGCAATTTTGGAAAACATCAAATACCATGTAACCAGTATATTAGAGCCATATTATTTACTATACATATCAGCGAGTCAGTACATTATGGCGGGAAAAGCGTGTGAAAAGTTTGCTGTATTTGTTTATGGGATATTAGAAAAATTCCGGCAAAAATTAATTTTTTTTGTATAATTTGCACATAAATAATACGAAGCCCTCCGATAGGAATACAAGAATTTTTTCGATGTATTAGGTAGGTTGGAAATTCCAAACTACCCGAAACAGTTGATTTTACTGGGAAAAATTCGGTTGGGATTGTATTTTTTTAGATACAATACAGATGAGTTACAGATGTAAATAATGTCTAAAAACGCTTTGGTGTGAAATTTGACGGGAAGTTTTGAGAAAAAAATGACTTGTTTTCCGGTCTTTTTTCGGCTATACTAGGTAATGTCTAATCGGTTATATTTTTTAAAAACGGTTTGTTGCGCAAAAGCGAATGAAAACTATAGCTGCAAATAAATATTGAAAGCAACCAAGCAAATGTAGTATACTAGTGCTATAGGTTGAGAAAGGAAGGACTATGAGAGCAAAGGAAATTACAGAGTGTGAAAAGGTTGTCATGAAATGTGTATGGGACAGTCCTGACGAATTGTCCATGCAGGAAATTACTGAAATGGTAAATACCAGACATGGCAAGAACTGGAAAACACAGACAGTTTCTACGTTCCTTGCGAGACTTGTTAAAAAAGATTATCTGAAAATGTATCGGAAAGGAAGATGTTTCTATTATCAACCGTTAGTTGACAAAGAAGAATACAAGGATGATGTGTTAAGGGATTATATTCAGTTTTGGAATGAAGGCAGTATGTGTGCATTTATATGCGGATTGTTTGGCAAAGAAGAGATGCTGAGCAAGGAAGAGCGAAAGGAACTCAAGAAGAAGATCGATGAACTTGATTAACCAGTTGTTTTTTGCTGTACTGATCAGCTCCGCAACAAGCACCCTGATGATTTTTGTGTGGTGGCTTTTGCGGGGTTTTTTTATGGTTACAAATGCAAAATTAATCTATTTAACGCTACGCTGGACAGGAATTATGTATCTGCTGCCGATTGGATATATTGCGGTACTTGTTACGTACCGAAAATGGTTTCAAGGACAGTCGCGCGTCTGGGAGCTAGTATTTATCCGGGCAGGTGAGCTTACGGATAAGCTTTGCATTGCGGCTTTTATATGGTTTGCGGCCGCGGTGTTTTTGATTGCCTCTTATATGGCGGAACGTGCGTATTGGAACCGTAAGCTGGCGGATAATATTTTAGAAGACGATCCGGTAATTACGAGGGTCTATCGGTATGTCTGCACAAAGCTGGGCATTCAGCCAGAAAAGCTCGTTTTATACAGAAATGTGGAGGTGAATATGCCATGCATTATCGGCTGGATTCATCCGCAAGTGATTTTGCCGGAGCAGGATTATACGGAAGAAGAGTTGGAATTGATCTTTTTTCATGAGCTTTCCCATCATAAGCATAAGGATCTAAGATACAAATCTATGGTTGCTGTAGTAGTTATGGTTCATTGCTTTAATCCGTTTTCTTATTTTCTTCTCCGTAAGGTCAATTTCTGGAGTGAATGTATGGCGGATGTATTAGCGCTGGAAGCATCCGGCAATCTGCATCATGCAAAGCGATATTTTGACAAAATCGTAAATTTAATTCCCGACAGCGATAAAAAACAAGTAGACGGTACTTTTGTTTCAACTTTGTGTAAAAGTAAAAAAATGATTGATAGGAGAGTGGATTTCATGATTAAGTATCAAAAAGTGAAGTCAGCCGGAAAAGTCGTAACAGCAGCATTGGCAATGATTTTTGTATTGGCATCGGGGACTACAGCATATGCGTCGGGAAAGACGGTGGCTGATTTACATAATGTGATTTATCAGAAAACGGAGAATTTCGTAAACGTAAGAGATGAGGCAGCGGTTGGTAAGACGGTTGTTGCAGAGGATGGTTTAATTGAATATCATTGTAAAATAGAGGATTTGAATAGGGAAGGATTGGAGATTGTATCTTCTCCTGATGAGGATATAGCAACAGTGGTTGCTGGAGTTCATTATAAATTTGATTGGCAGGTAAATCCGAATACGAGACATGTAAGTGGGCCTTATACAGTGGATACGAATCAGCGCATATTAGTATCATGTACTGTGACACCAGGAACCAAAGTTTATTGTTTAGGTGTTATGGATGACCATGGTAATGCGTATTATGTAAGAGGTACAGGCGGATTAGCGCATAATTTTAATATTCCTGAAAGAAGTAGATATCGTGTGTTTGTACAAAATGATTATACTGATGGTACAATTCTTCATGCGGTGGGAAGCTTTGCATATGAAGATAAATAAAAAGTATAGCAATCTGATGCAGCAAAAATGCAAGCCATACTATGAACTAGATGATTACAGAATTATTATCTTCAAAATGGGAAAGCGTAAGGTGCCAATCTTTTATGTTCCGTTATATGGAGGTAGTAAAAAGTAGCATCGAGCAATTTAGTTTAAATTGTTTTTAAGTACAATCCTAAGTATGGTGCATTAAATACGTCAGGTATGCTATAGTAAATTCGTGTAGATAGAAATCGCGTTAAATAGAGATAAAAAAGAAAACAGCCATATGGCAGGGATTTGAGCTTGAAGAGTTTGGGTTTCTGCCATATGGCTGTTTTTGTAGATTTTAGTTAATGAGTATGGATTTCTGCTTTACGGTTGTATTTGCTGATATTAGTTAGCGTTTGTTCGTCAAGGCTGCTATTTGCTTTTGCAGGTTTTCGATTTGTTCAAAGGCTATTTCTTTTTCTACTAAAGCTTGCTCTTTTTCCAAAAAAGCGCACTCTTTCTCTGCTAAAGCTTGCTCTTTTTCCAAAAAAGCGCACTCTTTCTCTGCCAAAGCTT
>CAJUIL010000003.1 GCA_910586225.1 uncultured Eubacterium sp.
CCGAGAATGTAGATCAAAGCCTTGTGATAGCAGTCCTGATACCTCGCCTGTTCCAATTTCTCATAATAAAACTTCTCATGTTCCTCGTTTGCAAAAACCATGTGTGTGTTGTTGGCGCTCTGCGCCTCTGCTCTTAACGCTGTGTTGTTCATACATGAACCTCCTTTGATTATTTTGTTTGTGTATATAAAAAGGACTCTATCCTTTGTTTGGGATAGAATCCTTTGAAAAAACCACGAAAAAAGGGGAAAACTCTCAAATGAATTTTCCCCTAATCGTTAAAGATAGATTTTACAAACGAAATCCTCAAAGCGGTTCGCCTTTGTGTACTCCGGACGATGTGCCATAAAATCATTCACATCAGCTCTGGTTATCAGATACTCCGTAAAGTACATATATTTGTAATCTACTTTCCTACATTGTTTATCGCCGCCTGCGCCGCCGCCAATCTAGCAATCGGCACACGGAACGGTGAGCAAGACACATAATCCAGCCCAATCTTATGACAGAACTCAACCGAAGAAGGATCTCCGCCGTGCTCGCCGCAAATACCTACATGCAGCTTGTCATTTACTGGCTTGCCAAGCTTGATCGCTGTTTCCATCAGCTTACCAACGCCTGTCTGATCCAGTTTTGCAAATGGATCGTTTTCGAAGATCTTAGCGTCATAGTAAGCATCCAGGAACTTGCCGGAGTCATCACGGGAGAAGCCGAAGGTCATCTGTGTCAGGTCGTTTGTTCCGAAGCAGAAGAAGTCAGCTTCAGATGCGATCTCGTCAGCGGTAAGAGCTGCTCTTGGGATCTCGATCATTGTACCTACTTCGTATTCCAGCTTCACGCCTGCTGCTGCGATTTCAGCATCTGCGGTTTCTACTACGACTTTCTTTACATTCTTTAACTCTTTGATGTCGCAGATTAAAGGAATCATGATTTCTGGTTTTACGTTCCAGTCAGCGTGTGCCTTCTGAACGTTGATCGCTGCACGGATTACAGCCTTGGTCTGCATCTTTGCGATTTCCGGATAGGTTACTGCAAGACGGCAGCCGCGGTGGCCCATCATTGGGTTAAACTCATGCAGAGAATCGATCAGAGTCTTGATTTCTTCTACAGACTTGCCCTGAGCATTTGCAAGCTTAGCAATGTCCTCTTCATCTGTTGGAACGAACTCATGCAGAGGCGGATCCAGGAAACGGATAGTTACCGGGCAGCCTTCCAGAGCTTCGTATAATTTTTCAAAGTCACCCTGCTGGTATGGAAGAATCTTGTCAAGCGCTGCTTCTCTTTCTTCTACTGTGTCGGAGCAGATCATTTCGCGGAATGCTGCAATTCTGTCCTCTTCGAAGAACATATGCTCTGTACGGCAAAGGCCGATGCCTTCTGCGCCAAGCTCGCGTGCCTTCTTTGCATCTGCAGGTGTGTCTGCGTTTGTACGTACTTTTAATCTTCTGTATTTGTCAGCCCAATCCATGATCCTGCCAAATTCGCCTGCGATCGTAGCGTCTACAGTCTGGATCTCGCCGTCGTAAATGTTGCCTGTGGAACCGTCGATGGAGATGTAGTCTCCTTCATGGTATTCCTTGCCGGCAAGTGTAAATTTCTTGTTTTCTTCGTCCATTGCGATGTCGCCGCATCCGGATACACAGCAGGTACCCATACCACGTGCAACAACCGCTGCGTGGGATGTCATACCACCGCGGACAGTTAAGATACCCTGAGACGCTTTCATACCTGTAATATCCTCTGGAGATGTTTCCAGACGTACAAGTACGACTTTTTCGCCTCTGTCATGCCATGCTTCAGCGTCCTCTGCGGAGAACACGATCTTACCGCAAGCAGCGCCAGGAGATGCGCCAAGACCCTTGCCAACCGGTGTCGTAGCCTTTAATGCGGCAGCGTCGAACTGCGGATGCAGTAAAGTATCCAGATTACGAGGATCGATCATAGCTACAGCTTCTTCTTCTGAACGCATACCTTCGTCAACGAGGTCGCAAGCGATCTTTAAAGCAGCTTGAGCGGTTCTCTTACCATTTCTTGTCTGAAGCATATAAAGCTTCTTGTTTTCAACGGTAAATTCCATATCCTGCATATCTTTGTAGTGATCTTCCAAAGTCTTGCATACATCTGTAAACTGCTTGAACGCTTCTGGGAATTCTTGTTCCATCTTTGCGATCGGCATTGGTGTACGTACACCAGCAACTACGTCCTCGCCCTGTGCGTTGATCAAAAATTCGCCCATCAGCTTTCTTTCGCCTGTTGCAGGGTCACGTGTAAATGCAACACCTGTACCGCAGTCGTCACCCATATTACCGAATGCCATAGACTGTACGTTTACAGCTGTACCCCAGGAATACGGGATATCGTTATCGCGGCGGTATACGTTTGCACGAGGGTTGTCCCAAGAACGGAATACGGCTTTGATCGCGCCCATTAACTGCTCCTTCGGATCATCCGGGAAGTCTGAGCCAATTTTTGCCTTGTATTCAGCCTTGAACTGCGTAGCAAGCTCTTTTAAATCATCAGCTGTCAGGTCTACGTCATAAGTAACGCCTTTTTTCTCCTTCATCGCATCGATAAGCTGTTCGAAGTATTTCTTACCTACTTCCATAACAACGTCCGAGTACATCTGGATAAATCTGCGGTAGCAGTCCCATGCCCAGCGCGCGTTGTTGGACTTCTCAGCGATAACATTTACAACGGTTTCATTTAAGCCCAGATTTAAGATCGTGTCCATCATACCAGGCATGGAAGCTCTCGCACCAGAACGTACGGAAACAAGCAGAGGATTTTCCTTGTCGCCGAATTTCTTGCCAGTGATCTCTTCCATCTTTACAATATAATCGTTAATCTGGCCCTGGATCTCATCATTGATCTCACGGCCATCTTCGTAATACTGTGTACAAGCTTCCGTTGTAATTGTAAATCCCTGCGGAACAGGAAGTCCGAGGTTTGTCATTTCTGCCAGGTTTGCACCCTTGCCGCCAAGCAGCTCACGCATGTCTGCTTTGCCTTCGCTGAACAAATATACCCATTTGTTTGCCATTTGTTAATTCCTCCTAAGATATTACTTTGATTTGATATTGTTTTGTGAACTTCCTACAGACGGGTCCGTCCGAAAGCAATCCACATTGTTAACATTGTTTGCGCCATTTTATACGCACACATCTATTTTAACACAATTTTCCATAATCGCAACATATTTTTCTATAAAATCTAATATTTCGGTCATAGAATCGTAACTCTCTAGACAGATCCACATGGATTTTTTCATATAACCGATCACGCAGTTCAGCACATAATCCGCCTTATTAAACATTTACTGCACTGACCGCATGAAAATATAGCGGCTGCAGGTATCCACCCCATCACCAAGCGATTGCAAAGTCCAGGATGTATAACCGTTCCATGAGCTTCCTAAACCGTTACCATTGAATGAAATCTTAACTGGCCAAAAGAACAAAATGCAGCGCAGCATCCGTCATTAAAAATCGAATTTATCCGCAAAATAAGCGTCCAGATCCGCAATAGCTACACGCTCCTGCTCCATAGAGTCGCGGAAGCGGATGGTAACCGCATGGTCCTCTTCCGAATCAAAGTCGTACGTAACGCAGAACGGCGTTCCGATCTCGTCCTGGCGGCGGTATCTCTTGCCGATATTGCCGCGGTCGTCAAATTCACAGTTATATTTTTTCGAAAGCTGTGCAAACACCTGCTGCGCACCTTCGTTCAGCTTCTTGGAAAGCGGAAGCACACCGATCTTCACTGGAGCAAGCGCCGGGTGGAAATGCAGGACAGTGCGCATATCCGGCTTTTCTTCGGTGCCGATATTTTCTTCATCATAAGCTGCGCATAAAAACGCAAGTACCACGCGGTCTGCACCGAGCGACGGCTCGATAACGTATGGCACGTATTTTTCATTTTTCGTATCGTCAAAATAGGACATATCCTGCCCGGATGTATTCTGGTGCTGGGTCAGATCGTAGTCTGTACGGTCCGCAATGCCCCACAGCTCGCCCCAGCCAAACGGGAACAGAAATTCAAAGTCCGTCGTCGCCTTGCTGTAAAAAGCCAGCTCCGCCGGGTCGTGATCTCTTAAGCGCAGCTCCTCCTCCTTCATGCCAAGGCTTAGCAGCCAGTCACGGCAGAAGCTTCTCCAATAAGAGAACCACTCCAGGTCTGTGCCAGGCTCGCAGAAAAATTCCAGCTCCATCTGCTCAAATTCTCTCGTACGGAACGTGAAATTGCCTGGTGTGATCTCGTTTCGGAAGGATTTACCGATCTGCGCAATACCAAACGGGATCTTCTTTCTGGATGTCCGCTGCACATTTTTAAAATTGACAAAAATGCCCTGTGCAGTTTCCGGGCGCAGATAAACAGTATTTTTGGCATCCTCCGTTACACCTTGGAACGTTTTAAACATCAGGTTAAACTGGCGGATATCGGTAAAGTTGTGCTTGCCGCAGCTTGGGCAGGCAACCTGGTGCTCTTCAATAAAGCTGACCATCGCTTCATTGGACCAGCCGTCTACGCTTTCCTCAAGCGTAATGCCGTTTTCAGAAGCAAAATCTTCAATAATTTTATCCGCACGGAAACGCTCGTGGCACTCCTTGCAGTCCATCAGCGGGTCAGAAAATCCGCCAAGATGCCCAGATGCCACCCATGTCTGCGGATTCATTAAGATCGCGCAGTCCACACCGACATTATATGGGTTTTCCTGTACAAATTTCTGCCACCAGGCTTTTTTTACATTGTTTTTCAGCTCAACGCCAAGATTGCCGTAATCCCATGTATTCGCAAGACCCCCATATATTTCGGAGCCAGGATATACAAAGCCTCTGGCCTTTGCCAGCGCAACAATCTTTTCCATTGATTTTTCCATTCCTCTATCCTCCATCTTTTCTCTATATAAATACAACTATTTTTTCACTTTACTTGTACAAAATATAAACTGGCTGCGCATCCTCATTTTCAATATCATAATGCGCCTGCACCGTATTTTTTCCAGTCAGATCCGCATTTCCATCCGAAACATACAAAATTTCCCCGTCCACGCGGACCGCGGTTTCCTCTCCGATCACAACGACCTTCGTATTCTCGTCGTCCAGCGCCTCCTGCACATCTGCTGTACCTGTCAAAGCCCCGTCCTCCGCCTTTTGAAACGACTGGTCAAACGTAAAGCCTTCCTGCCGTGCCTGCTCCACTGTGCCTGCAAACATCGTGACATCGTTAAACAGCGCATAATCGATATAAGTCGCATAATTTAAGTACAAATGCGCCGTAACCCCGTCTTTTTCCGATGATTCTGTCTCAAACCTGTCAAGCTCCAAGCTTCCGTCTCCGTTTGCTTCCACATAACTTTGAATAGAATCCGTGATATACTGCTGCAATTCTTCCTCGTCATAGTATTCCTCATTAAAATCTTCAATATCAGCGCCAATCACGTTTCCCTGCTTTGTAATGTAAACCGTACTTTCATCCGCTTCAAATGAAGCACCGCAGCCTGTAGTTATGCCGGCTGCCACAGCTAAGCACAGCACTGCACACAGCTTCCGTTTCATAGCCATTGCCTCCTCTGTCGTTGTTTACAGGCTCATCATCCAGCCAGGCTGAACAGCCGCCCTTCCTTTGCGCACATCATTATACTAAACCTTTCCGGTTATTTCAATCCTTTTTTAAGCATCCCCTCCGAAAACACTTACATGGAAAGAAGCATTTCCTCCGACTTAAACGTATGCTCCCGGTATCTGCGTATGTATTGCGACACAATTTCGTCCACGCAGCTGAATACCGGAGCTGTCAGCGTAAACGCATAAAGCTTTTCCAAAGGCGCCGTGATCATGTATTGCAGCGCGTATCGGACGGAAGCATCCATCGGCACCGCATATTCGCCCTTTAAACAAGCCGGACAGAGCGCACCGTGCCGCATTACCGAAAAATAATGCAGCTCCTCCCTTCTGCGGCACTTTACGCAGGAAAAAACCTCTGGATACTCACCAGAAAGCACAAGCACGCGCAGCTCATAGATCCTGCGTACCAAACGGTTGTCCGGCACAGGCTTTAAAAGCGCCCGCAGCGTCACATACAGCAGATTCAAAAACTCTGTCCCGTCCATATTTTCCTGTGTATAATAAGCTGCTACCTCCAGAAAATAAAATCCGTAGGCCGCGGCGTCAAAATCGCCCGCAAGCTCCCGGAAATAGTTGGAAATATCCGCTTTTGCCACATTATAGGAGCTTCTTCCCTCAAACAACTCGAACCGTCCGAATGCAAAAGGACTGGCCGCCGCTAAAAACGCGCTGTTCGGACGCCTGGCACCGCGCACGAAGGCCGCGATCCTTCCTCTTTCCCTCGTCAAAAGCTGTATTCTTTTATCATATTCACCGACAGGCATTGCCGACAGGACCATGCCCGTCAGTCCGATCGTCTGTCCCATGCGCAGCACCACCCATCCATGCCGCAGCGCACGCCTGCTCGCTGCTGCGGCCTTCCTGTTCCCGGTATTTCAAATAATCACTGACTCTGCCGCTTAGTGCAAAATCTTCCCAGCAATCTCTTGTCATATGCATTCCCCTCTGTTTCCAGCAGTTTTGGCAAGCCGGACGGAAAAACAATCCGGCCTGCTCTTAGGTTCTGCATATTTTACAGATCTGATACAAGATAAATCTGGCAGTTTTTCATTCATTTGGCCATTCACTTATTCGGCCTGCTCTTTATAGCCGAAATTTTTAAGCATCGTATCGCTGTCCCGCCAGTTTTTGCGCACCTTCACCCAAAGGCGCAGATTGACCTTTTCTTCCAGCAGTTTTTCGATCTCAAACCGGGCGTTGGAGCCGATTTTTTTTAACATCGCGCCGTTTTTGCCGATAATGATCCCTTTATGCGAATCTCGTTCGCATATGATCGTCGCTTCGATATCGGTCAGCTCTTTTCCCCTCCGCCGCTTCATACGGTCGATCGTGACCGCAATACCATGCGGCACCTCCTCGTCCAGTGCGTGCAGCGCCTTTTCCCGTACGATTTCCGCCACGATCTGGCGCTGCGGCTGGTCGGTTACCGTATCCTCATCATAAAACATCGGTCCGTAAGGCAGATATTGGAAAAGCGTATCGACCACATCCGAAACATTTTCCCCACGCAGCGCCGATGCCGGGATGATTTCCTCAAAATCATAAAGCTTGCGGTACGTATCGATAAAATGCAGCAGCTCCTCCTTCCTTGCGACCGTATCCGTCTTATTGATCACAAGGATAACCGGCGTGCGTGCCTTTGTTAATATTTCCGCGATATGACGTTCGCCTGCTCCGATAAAATCCGAAGGCTCCACCAGCCATAAGATCACATCCACATCCTGCAGCGTATGCTCCGCCACATGGACCATATATTCGCCCAGCTTATTTTTCGCCTTGTGAATGCCCGGCGTATCCAAAAAAACGATCTGCCCGCGTTCACTGTCTGTATAAACCGTCTGGATGCGGCTGCGCGTCGTCTGCGGCTTGTTAGAGGTAATGGCGATCTTTTGGCCGATGATCTGGTTCATCAGCGTGGATTTCCCCACGTTCGGCCTGCCAATGATCGTAACAAAGCCTGATTTAAAATTTCTGCTGTTATCCATTCGTAACGTCCCTTTTCTGTTAAAACAAATCCTCCAGCGCTAAAAACAGCTCCGCATCCTGCTCCAGCACCGTTTCGTTTCCAATCACACAAATATTTCCATCCGACAATACGGACGCGATCAGCGGCTCCAGCGCCCGGATATCCGCCTGTCCTGCCATAAGCACCTCGTCCCGCTCCTTCTGGTAAGCTTCCGGCGAAATATGGGTCAGGTACGCCATCATGGAGCGTTTACCCTTCGCCGACGGATTTAACGGCGTATCCAAGCTGCTGACTGCCCCGATGATATATTTGGTCATATCCCGTTCGTCCACGTCAAAGCTCTTTAAATATTCTGGTATCCCTTCAAAAACTTCATTGGATTTCCGCAGATTCGGGTCGCGGTAAGTGGAAAAATACGTATCCCCATTTCTGCTAAAGCCGCTCATGCAGCCGTATGCCCCGCCCCTTACACGGATATTCATCCATAAATAATCATAATTTAAAATTACCTTTAAAATGCGCAGCGCACCCGTATAAGCAAATCCATGTCTGCAGAAATTCCCGGCTCTTGAGACATACTGCACCTGGGCCGCATTTTTAAAGCCTTCGTTTTTCTTTGTACAAGAAATCTCTGCGCCTGCCTGCGCAGCATCCTGCGTAAACAACGCCTGCTTGAACGCCGCCAGCGCCGGCTCGAACACCGCATAGCCCTCTTCGTCTCCTGTCAGGCTGACGATCAGGTTTTCCGGACGGAAAATCGTGCAAAACAGCTGCTTTAAGATCGACTTAACCGTTTCTTTCTCGTTTTCAAAATCACTTTCCGCCTGCGCTACCACGCGGTACAGACCGATACCGCCGGACAGATCGCCGAACCGTCCCGACTCTGAAAAATAGGAAATGGCACGCAGCGCAGATACCGAATGCCCCGCCTGCATAAAATGCATTTCCAGCCGCGATTTTGCTTGGGCAAGCACCTCGTACAAACGCTTGTCATCGTCCAGCCTTGTCCTGCAGAGCATACTCTCCAAAAGGTGCATTGCCGTACCTGTTTCCTGATGCAACGCTTTAATGCCGACCTCACATTTTTTTATTACCTGATGCTCCTGCATATCCTCGGATGCCAGAGAGTTACTATAAAATCCGCCCGTATGCAAATGGATCTCATTGGACAAGTCCTCATACGTATAATCCTCGGTATCCATATCTCCAAGCACAGCCTTTAGCACACCCAGATACGGGATCCATTCCTCTTTCACGCCGGACAGGTCAAAATACAGGCTGATATAATTGATGCCATTGGCATAAATATCATGATGGATCACCGGGATGCCTGCCACTTCCCGCTCTTTATTATAAAGCGGAGTCGCTTCTTTTTTCATATCGCTGCGCGCAAGCATCGGTATTTTTTCCAGATCCTCTTTCCGAGACGGCTCCTGCTGGTATTCCTTTAAATGAACGGTATCCGCCACAAGCTGCGCAAGCTCCTCGCTCGTTAAGCTGCTTTTGTATGCGGCGAGCTTTTCTTCCAGCTCCTTTTTCACCTTTTCATTTAAGCCCTTTTCCGGCTCTACTACGACGATGGACTGGTGCGTATTATCAAGGAAATATTTTTGGATGAGCGTTTCAAAATATCCCTGCCCCGCCAGCTCCTTTAGCTTTGCAAAAATATCCAGCGCTTCCAGATAGACAAACGGCTGCTTTTCATCATACAGCCAGCTGTCCAAGCACTGTAGTCCGTAAATCAGCCCTTTAGGGTAATTGCCAAAATCCGCTTCCCGGAACTTGAACTCGCTGCTGTTCAGCCCCGCTAATAAAGCCTTCTGATTCAGCCCTTCCTTTACAAGCCGCTGGAGTGTCGTACGTATCACCTGTACAAAGCGCTGCTTCTCACTGGCGTTTGTATTTTTTGCGGTCACAGTAAATACTGGCTGATACGTAGAGCTGTCGTAGCCGCCGATAATGTCTTTCCCGATCTTTGCATCCAAAAGCGCCTGACGCAGCGGCGCTCCCGGCGCTCCAAGCAGCGCATAGTCCAAAACCTCAAACGCCAGCGCCAGCTGCGGCTCCAGCGTTGTTTCTACGACTGTGCTAAAAGACAGATAGGTGTTGTCCTGCTCGCTTTCAGAGCTTGCGATCGGATATTTCCTTACGACCTCCTCCGGCGCCGCAAACGGCTGCTGCAGGCCAATCGCCGAGTCCAGATCGATCGCGTCGTAGTGGGACAGGTATGCCTTGTCCATCCAATCCAGCTTTTCCGCCGCATCCATATCCCCATACAAATAAATGTAGGAATTACACGGATGATAATACGAACGGTGGAAATCCAGAAATTTTTCATACGTCAGATCAGGAATATATGCCGGATCGCCGCCGGATTCATTGGCATAGGTTGTATCCGGAAACAGCGCGCTCAGCGTCACACGGTCCAAAACATCCTCTGGAGAGGAAAACGCGCCTTTCATTTCATTGTATACGACGCCGTTTAACGTCAGCTCATCCTCCTCGGACTCCAGCTCATAATGCCAGCCCTCCTGCTGGAAGATTTCCTGATATTTATAAATATTTGGATGCAGCACCGCGTCCAGATACACGTGCATCAGATTTTGGAAGTCCTTGTCGTTGCAGCTGGCAACTGGATACACCGTTTTATCCGGATAGGTCATTGCATTTAAAAATGTATTGAGCGAGCCCTTGACAAGCTCTACAAACGGGTCCTTCACCGGAAATTCATCCGAACCGCACAGCACGGAATGCTCGATAATATGCGGCACACCCGTACTGTCTCCGGCAGGGGTTCGAAAACCGATGTAAAAGACCTTGTTTTCATCATCGTTGGATATAACTGTAATTTTCGCGCCGCTTTTTTTATGACGCAGCAGGCATCCGGCGGAATGGATATCCGGCAGATCCTTTTGTTCGACGATTTCATATGCGGTCAGATCAGATAGCTTCAAATTGTTTTCCTCCTGTGATCAATAGTTTCCGTCCATTTATGGCGATAGAACATAGTATAACATACTTTTGACAGTTTATTCCATTAGATTTTATATTTTTTCCTGCTGCTTAATGTGTACGTCTACCTGCGGGAATGGAATTTCGATTCCGTTTTCGTCGAATGTAAGCTTGATCGCCTCCAGCGTATCCCATTTTGTCTGCCAATAGTCCTCGGACCTTACCCAAAAGCGGCAGCCGAGCACGACGCTGCTGTCTGCAAGCTCCGAGACAAAAATATTGACCGGCTGGTCTGCCAGCTTTCTTGTTTCCTGCTCCGCGAGCGCTGACAAAAGCTGCTTTGCTTTTTTCAGATCCGCGCTGTAAGCGATCCCTACCAAAATATCCACGCGCCTTGTCTGCTGGCCCGTGACATTGACAATGGCGCCGTCGGCCAATTTGCCGTTTGGGATCATGACCGTCTGGTTGTCGGCCGTCTGGATCCTCGTATAAAAGGTAGAAATCTCTTTGACCGTGCCTTCGTGCCCCGTTTCACCTGAGACAATATAATCGCCGACATGGAACGGGCCAAGCAGCAGGATCAGCACGCCGCCCGCAAAATTCGCAAGACTTCCCTGCAGAGCCAAGCCAAGCGTCAGACCCGCAGATCCAAGCAGCGCGATCACAGAGGCGGTCGTAATTCCAAATAATGTCAGTATTGTCAGCCAGAGTACAAAATACAGGCAGTATTTACTTACAGAATCCAAAAACTGCCGCACCCCGATATCGATGTTCCTGCGCTCCAGCGACCTTCGCAGAAATTTCCGCAAAAAAGAAATCACACGCTTGCCTACCAGATACAAAAACACCGCCAAAAGCAGCTGTATGCCAAAATTTAAAAGATCCGGAACAAGCTTTTCCAAATATTCCTGAATATAATTTTCATCTACCTTCTGCAGATTTTCAATACTTTCTGTTATAATAGAAGGCTCCTGTGCTGCTAGTATCATTTCATCACCCTTCCGTACCGTTACGCTTCTATGGCATGGATCAGCAAGCCGCTTCTTAATTTCGGTTCAAACCATGTGGATTTGGGCGGCATCAAGAGGCCCGCGTCCGCGACTGCAAACAACTCCGCGATGTCGGTCGGATACATCGCGAACGCCACGGCGCAGTCTGTTTCCACCCGCCGCTCCAGCTCGTCCAGCCCGCGGATACCGCCTACAAAGTCAATGCGCTGGTCTGTTTTCGGGTCATGGATGCCAAGCACAGGCTCCAGCAGCAGATCCCCAAGCAGCGATACATCCAGACTTTTGACCGGATCATCCGGAATATCAGCTGCGCGCACCGTGCACAAATACCAGTCTCCATCCAGATACATCGAAAAATCACCTTTTTTCTGCGGCCTGCGCTCTTCTTTGGATACTTTTCTCGTATCAAAAATACCAAATACCTTTTCCAGAAGCTCTGCAGCCGTCATACCAGCCAGATCTTTTACAACCCGGTTATAATCCATGATCATCAGCTGGTCGTCCGGAAACAGCACGGACAGGAAATAATTGAACGCTTCCTGACCTGTATGATCCGGATGCGCCTGCCTGCGCTGCAGCCCGACCTTTACAGCAGACGCCGCGCGATGATGCCCGTCCGCGATATAAACAGCCTGCATAGCAGCAAACTGCTGCCGCACCTGCCTGATCTGCTCTTCTTGACGCATCGCAAACATACGGTGACGAACACCGTCGTCAGAAACAAAATCGTAAAGCGGTTCTTCTTGCTTTACTTCCTCTACAATCCGGTTGATCTTATGATCAGAGCGGTATGCAAGGAAAATCGGCCCCGTCTGGGCGCTGCAGACGTCTACGTGACGAATACGGTCAGCTTCCTTATCCGCACGGGTATTTTCATGCTTTTTGATAATCTGATTCTCATAATCGTCGATAGACGCACAGGCCGCGATCCCGGTTTGCGTCCTGCCGTTCATCGTAAGCTCATAAATGTAGTAGCACGGCTGGTCGTCCTTGATAAAGGTGCCGTCTGCGACCTTCTGCCACAGCAGGTCATGCGCTTTTTGGTAAACCATTGGTGCATAGATATCCGTATCCGGCGGAAACTGGGTTTCCGGGCGGTCGATATTTAAAAAGGAGTCGGGATTGGCGGATGCGGCCTGCCTGGCTTCCTGACGGTTGTATACGTCGTAGGGTAGGGATGCGATCTTGTCCGCTTTTTGACTGCATGGACGGATGCAGAGGAATGGTCTGATGTCTGCCATTTGAAAAAGTCTCCTTTCGGTTTGGTAAATCCATATTTTGGTGGTTTTATTATAGCGGTTTGGATGGGATACGTCAAATGATATCCTGTTTTTTGAGAGGTTGGGAGGGAGTTTGCTTTTGAGGAAAAATGATGATTATTACAATAAAGGCTTGCCGTGGACTTTGTAAATCGGGTATAATATTTGCAATCCTAGTACAGTATTTCTGAATGAACGTTGATCATGCAATACTGCACCAATCAAAAGGCGGTGTTTTATATGCTTACAGAGAAAAGGCTGAATAATACAATCTATTTAATATTTCATATTGCGGAATGTTTTTCATCCAGACACCATATGACCAAAAAAGAGTTTTTGGAATTTGATAAAAAATACGATATTTTAGGATATATCTCTGAATGCCCAGATGTATTTGACAGTCTTACAGACGATGAGATTATAGAGGAGTTGGAACGATATGTATCACAATATTAGAACAACTTTATATCATGGCAGTATATCCATGATCCAAAAAGTAGATGTTTCTATGGGAAGAGGAAGGAAAGATTTTGGAAAAGGATTTTATATGTCTGTATCAAAGCAGCAAGCCATCGGAATGATGCACAAAAAATACAGAGAAGCCAAACGGAGATATTTCAATTCTTCCAAAGAAAATTTTCAGGAAATACTATATCAAATAGAGTTAGATAAGAGCAAAATTTCTTCTATGGATATTAAAATATTTGAAAATGCAAACATTGAATGGCTGGATTTTATTTTGATGTGCAGAAAAAGTAATGATGTACCACACAACTATGATTTAGTAATTGGACCAACTGCAGATGATGATACTATTTACTGTTTGAAAAGATATTACGATGGTGATTATGGCAATAGAAACTCCTTTGAAGCGAAAAAAATGCTTCTGAAAAATCTTGAAGTAGAAAATCTTGGAATCCAATATTTCATTGGAAAGCAAGAAATTGCCGACACACTTATCCAATCTTTCATACCTCTGGAAAGGAATTAACCTATGACAGAAAGCAGAATTGAGCTTGCCAAAGCCTCATGCGTAATAGCATTGACTAAACACATTATGAACAAATATAATCTAGATATAAAAAACGCATATATAAAGCTAATGCATTCAAAGCTTTATGACCTTCTCGTTGATTCAGATACCAGAATGTACCTGGAGCCAAACGACTACCTAATACAAGCATATGCTATAGAATCAGAGCTTGGTATCGATGCGCTTTGTTCTTACATCAACAGTTAATGAATCTATCGTCGCTGCTGCGCGGCACACAGTTGTTGCTGAATAGCCGCTGCCGTTTGCTGCAAAACGACTGCTGCTGCAAACGGCACAGCTTTCCTCTGACAAAACTCAAGCCACACGTTCGGCGCTGATCCTACCTCTGTTTTCACCCAGTATCTTCTACATTTCCACTCCCGCATGATCAGCAATATACGTCTCCATCAACCGCGCCGCGATCGCAACCATCTCCTGGCACGGACGTTTTTTATAATATTCCGCTGTCCGTTCGCTTGGTACGGGGCTATGATCCCTGCCCTCCAGCCCCAGCAGCTCCCTGCAGACGATCGAGCCTGTTTCCGCCTGAAACTGCGCCGCCAGCTCCTGGATCCTGGCGTAATGTTCTTTTTTCGCCTGCGTATCCTTCGGGTCGTCGTATCCATACAACGCACCCGCGACAAAAAACATCCCGCTGACCGCGCCGCACACCTCGCGCAGACGACCCATACCGCCTCCGAATGAGGACACCATCCGAAGCAGCTTCCTTCGTTCTATCCCAATCTCATCACAAAAAGCAAGCGCGACTGCTTGGGAACAGTTGTAGCCCTCTTTAAAAAAAGCTTTCGCTTGTTCGCCTTTGTCTAACACCATAAACTATCCCTTCCTTTCCGGATCATGGATCCTCATGTTTCATTCGCCGTTTGGCTGTGGTCTGTCCTTGCTAAAAATGCTTCGGTAAGCCATAAGCGGAACGGCCACCGCCATGATAAGCATCACCGTCCCGGTGATCCCGGCGGCGCGCAGCACATCGTTGCTGACTAGGATGTTCGGCGCAACCTCCTGCATCAGCAGAAGCATCGACGAGGTACAGGCAACCCGCTCCATTTTCGGTATCGTTACTTTTTGGCCTTCCAAAACTCCCAAATAGACAGTCTGGGCATCCTGCGGCATAAGCGGCTGCTCATCGTCCTCAAACGTATTGCAGAGCCAAATTCCGACCGCACCGCTTTGAAAGGCTTCCTTATCCGCTTCCATGCCGCACGCCTCAGATATTCGCGCAAACTCCTGCTGCCCAATGCCGATCATGCGATCCGCGCGGACCTTGTCGCAGTACGTCTGGAGCTTTGGCTCGGACACCTTGAGCCAGTCAGCTTCCGAGGACTGCGGCTTTAGCATACGCATCTCTTCCATGGACTCCACACCCGGTATCGCCGCAACCTCCCGCAAGGTCTGTTCGGAAAATGAACCGTTGACTCCTTCCACCACAATATCATAATACATAGAATTTCCTACAAGCGCAGAAGCAGAATATCCGGACAGCAGCCCATCCAGCGTAAAAAAGAGCATCACCGCCTGCGGCACAACAAACGCTGAAAGCGGGACCGCCAACGCAAAACCGCCGGGAACACCAAGCAGGCACAGCCACCAGATCTGATAGCGCATATAGCTCTTTAGCTGGCGTTTCGTTACACCCAATGTTTTAAGCTGTCCGAAAAACCGGATATCCTGCGCCGCTGACAAAGACAGGATATTATAAATGATCAGGCTGCCGCATACGATCACAAGAAGCACGCCAAGCCCTGCCTCTAAGACCCCGTTGTCATTCTCCGCATACTGCTGCTTAAACGGTGTCAATTCCTGCCCCTTGGCAAGATCCAGCTCCCGCAGCAGCTCCACCTGTGTCCCAAGCTGTCCGGGCAAAACGCCAAGCTTGCCGGCAACCCAATCGGGAACCAGTATTTCCCGCTCTCGAACCGGAAAGCTCCCTTCTGCTTTTTCACTTCTTATGATAACACCTGCTTATCTCAAGCTTCTCACAAAAGCCCGGAAAAATTGTTGCAGCTTTGCAACAACTCTTCCATCCTCGATCCGTATCGTCTGTCCCGCCATCTGGGCCGCTTCGTTATTGTGCGTCACCATGACGATCGTCTGCCCAAGCTCCCGGTGAATACTGCCATCTCATCTTCATGAAAACAGCTGTTGTCCTGTCCCTGTATGCGTATTTCCCCCTGCGCCGGCTTATCCAGCCCGGCAGCAAGATTTAAAAAAGTCGTCTTGCCGCTGCCAGAAGCGCCTATGACCGCGGCAAACGCACCGTATTCAATTTCCAGGCTGATATCCCGAAGCGCCGCAACTGGTTCCGCCGGAGTTTCATAAATACGGGAAACATTTTGGAATGAAATACAACTCATAACCGCCCCTCTCTTCAGCCGTCCGTTCCCTTGGGCAGCAAGATCCGAAAACAACTCCCCGCGCCCTGCATATCCTGTTTTCCTTTGCGGCCGCTACAACCGTTCCCAGCGCAGACGCCAGGATGTGCAGCAGCTTATGGTCGCGGATCTGCAGCGATATCAGCTTCGTTTCCAGACGGGACATTTTTACGAGCGTTTTCATCAGAAATTCCAGCTTATCTGCCTGTTTATTTAACACATCCAGATAAAAACGTCCATCTGCCTGTTCTATCCGCTTTTCCAGCATTCCTGTATAGATCTTAATATTCGCCGCAGGCGTTTTTACCTGATGGGAAATATCAGAAATAAGTGTATGCACAGCCGCCGTTTCCGACTGCAGCTGGCTGCTGGCCATTTTGCGCCGTCCGCACAGCATAGCCCTCTTCTTCCAGACATTTTTGAAGACCATAGCGTAATACCTTCTCGTTCTATCTTGATTCCAATGGCTCAACATCATCCATTTCAGGCTTGAATACTATTTTTAATTATAGCAGATTTTTACGAAAATTCCTATACCTATCACCAATATTAACTTTGAAAAAGATATACAAGTTCTTTTATTTGAGCTGCTTTTTACTGATCTTTCTTAAGGCAATGCGAAGATACAAAACACTTTTTTCGGCTCCTGTCAGTCTATCTGCAAATAAATCCTCTTTTCATCCTTTTTCACATTCTGATCGAAATGACCAGCGCCGCCTTCCTCCAGCGCAGCACCCCATAAAGCATCTTCTGCGATGCTGTATGACATTCTTAATCGATCCCCATTCTCCAAATTGAATAAATATACTACAGAACCGTGCGGAACCTGTCCTTGTGCATTTAACTTATACTGTGCATATACATCCGTTATCGTAGATTTCTCTCGTAATAATTTTAAGGCAATGGCTTTCGCTTCTTTTCCTTTCTTTTGGATCTGGGCTTCCTCTATTTCAAGATTATCGTAATAACACACAAATCCTTCCTGATCCATGGAAATACTCCCAAAAGAAGCGTCGTCTACCTGCACACAGACAGAATAAGATAGCTTATCCGCCTTAAATGTAATCTGATAATCTCTATCATTGCCACTTATCTCCTTTTCCATATTTTCTACTGCAACACCATACATTGCCTGCACATAAAAAGCAGCAGACACCACAGCATTATCCGCTGATAAGTCATTTGCTGATATGTGCCGCTTTTCGTTTTCCATATCTGTCTTATATTTGACAGTAGTGTCACTGGTACGTAAGCTATAGTCCGTCTTATTGTAAAAATCAATAATCTCCAATAGTTCTTCGTCAGTAAGACTACGATCCGGTAAATATATGCAGTTATCTTTTGGCGCATAGCTTACTGTCTCATCGTTTGCTTCGTGGACATCGTCTGAAATGAGAAGTGCACCCTTTGGAAAAACACCCTGGTCATAT
This sequence comes from uncultured Eubacterium sp., assembly GCA_910586225.1. Taxonomy (GTDB): domain Bacteria; phylum Bacillota; class Clostridia; order Lachnospirales; family Lachnospiraceae; genus Eubacterium_J. Next base: position 17,668 of record CAJUIL010000003.1, read on the forward strand.
TGAACCAGCAAGTCATCATACAGCTCTTGTTCTGATTCGGAAAGATCTCTGGAATAGCAAATAGCTTCTTTGTCTAAAGAATGTTCCTGTTTATTATTTTCATAGATCATCGTACGAAATTTATTTTTTTCCTCTTCCGAAACCTCTGCCAGACGAGCGGATACATAATCGGTCGCTGCTTTTACCGGATAAGCAGCGATGATAACAATGGCTATTGCCGCCAGAACATATTTCATACAAAAAGACTTTTGATTCGCTTGTGATTGCGTGTTTTGCTGCCGTTTTACCAGATCCTTTGATAGATCTATAAGCCTCCTGGAAAAATCCGGATCCATAGTTAATTTTTTATTTTTCAGTATTTTTTTAATTTTCTTATCAACCGCATTCATTTGACAAATCTCCTTTCTGATGTTCGATAAAACTACTACACTAAATATTTTTTCAATTTTTCTCTGGCTCGTGAAAGCCTTGATTTTACAGTTCCCTCTGAAATATTTAAAATTTTTGCAATTTCCCTTGTTTTTAGCTCGTCAAAGTAATATAAAATGACCACTTCACGAAATTTAGGCTCCATGCTGCAAATACAGCTGTATAGATCCATATATTCTTCGCGGTTTTGTGTATCCTGTACATTTTCATATCTGTCATTCGATATCGTTTTTCTCTTCGAAAGCGATGTTTTACAAGTATTCGCTAAGATCTGGAACATCCAGCTCTTCATTTTGTGAATGTGCTTCAAATCATTCAAATGTTCAAATGCTTTGAGGATTGTCTCACTTACTGCATCCTCCGCATCCTGCTTGCTTAACAGAACAGAATAAGCATATCTGTAAAATATAGCTGCATTCTCTTTCACAACCAGAAGAAAATATTCCTTTCTCACTTTGTTTTTTATACACATAACAAATCCCTTTTTCCTATGCTCTAATTTACCATCTTGGCCGCCATTTTATGATCTTCCGTTTATTAGACTCCCTGATAATGCTTTTGGTTCCTTACAGCACAAAAAAAGCCGGGAATCTATTTTAGATTCCCAGCCTATCATCCATCCTATATTTCCTGATCGCTTACCCAAACATCCCGATCTGCATACCGACCCAATAAATCAATCCCAGCACCCAGCTGGAAAATATCCCAAACAAAATAACCGGCCCCGCAATCGTAAAGATCTTCGCTCCGATCCCGAATACCTGCCCTTCCTTCTGAAACTCGATCGCTGGCGCTGCCACGCTGTTTGCAAACCCTGTGATCGGCACAAGCGCTCCCGCTCCGCCCCATTTGGCAAAAGAAGGATAAATATTCAGCCCTGTCAGCAAAATGCTTAAAAATATGAGACTTAGGCTGCACCAGCTGCCCGCCGTATCCTTGTCCAGTCCCATTCCCTTTGCTGTATTCAAGATCAGCTGCCCGACGATACAAATAATGCCGCCGACGATAAATGCGCGGCACATTGCCCATGCAAGATTCCTGGTCGGTGTGACCTGCTTGACGTACTCGTTGTATTCCTGCTGCTGCCGCTGTTTTTCTTCCTCTTTCATAGTCATAAGCTCCTGTCCTGCTCCATTATTTTCAGATACCGGAGCGCCCCTGCTTTTACGGATGAAACGCACTGGTATACTTATGGATAGGATAAACAATCTGACTGATCTTATACTGGAATTTTCCGGCTATTTTGCAGCAAGCAGATCCTTTACGACCTCGCCTGCCAATATCAGCCCCGCCGCTGCCGGCACAAACGCATTGCTGCCCGGCACTGCTTTCCCGCAGTCTGGATCCGACGACGGCTTTAGCGGCTGTTCTTTTGAATAGACAACCTTTAGCCTTTGAACACCCCGCTTTTTCAGCTCCCGGCGCATGACCTTCGCCAAAGGACAGACAGAAGTCTCATATATATCCGCAACGCAAAACGCGGACGGATCCATTTTATTTCCGGCTCCCATCGAGCTGATCACAGGCGTACCCGCAGCCTGCGCCTGCTCGATCAGCGCCAGCTTTCCGGTCACCGTATCGATGGCGTCCACGACATAATCATATTTGCTAAAATCAAACTGCGCGGCAGTATCCGGCAGATAAAATACCGGATATACATTCACCTGCGCCTGCGGATGAATGTCCAGTATGCGCTCCCTTGCCACATCAGCCTTGTATCTGCCGATCGTGCTGTGGAGCGCGTAGATCTGACGGTTCAGGTTCGTCACGCTGACCCTGTCATGGTCGATCAGATCCAGCGTACCGATCCCGCTGCGTGCCAGCGCTTCTGCCACATAACCGCCGACACCTCCGATACCGAATACAGCCACACGCGCATGAAAAAGCTTCTCCATCCCCTGCGCGCCGACCAATAATTCTGTCCTTGCAAACTGACACATTCCGCTCTCCTTTATTCTTTCTTGTTCAGATCCCCGTTCCCACCCTCGCAGATACAGTCAATGTCCGGTTCTGACAATCATCTTTTACAGTACGCTTCTTTATTCTTTTAACTCCGTACTCCAGTTCGTTTCCTGCAGCTTGCTGTCCAAAAGCCGCAGCTCCTTCGCCATCCGGTCAATCTGCGCCTGCCAGTCGCAGACAGAGATCGCAGGCTTTATTTTAATTTCCGTGCTTCTGGCCCGATAAGACATCTGGCTCGCGGTATGGGCAATGTCTTTATAAATATGAAGCTTGAGCGAAAGCACATCCTTTTGCGCGATCAGCTCCGTCAGTGTCCGACCGTCCACTGTCGTTTCACAATTTGTCCGATTAATGTGCGCGATCAAATACTCCAGACGCATCAGCGAGCTATCCAGCTCTTCCTTGAGCTTTTCCGGATCCTCCGCCGTATGTTCCCCCTCCTGTACGAGTGCGTTATTATTCAGACGGCTTTTCAGCTGCTCGATATTCCGGTTAATATCTGCACGCTCTTGTAATGCCTGTGCAAGCTTCATGTCTCCATCCTCCAATCCTTATATCTTTCCTTTTCATGCTGCTTCATTGCAAATTTATCCTTATACATCATCTTGTCCGCCCGCCGCCTTGTATCGCCGATATCAAAATCCTCCGCACCGTCGAACAGCGCATATCCGGCTGCTATCTGCGCCCGGAACGGTTCCCCTTGCGTATGGTTCCAGTTTTCCGTTTCCTGCTTAAGCTGCAGTATGAGACTTTCACAATCTTTTGCAGTTTTATGCTGCAGCAGCACACAAAATTCATCGCCGCCCATCCGATAGCATTTTCCCGGCGGAGTAAAAACGTGCCGGATCCTATCTGCACAGCTTGTAATATACAGGTCGCCCTTATCATGACCGTATGTGTCGTTGCAGTATTTCAGGTTATTCAGATCAAGCATAACAACCATACTGCCTTTTGCCGTAAAACCCTTTGCTTTCGTGTCATTGGCATATGCCGCGCGGTTATAAAGCCCTGTCAGCTGGTCATGGTATGCCATTTGTTCCAAATGCTTCGCCTGCATACCAATCATCATCAGCCTTCTTGCATCCTGCAGCGAAATCATACCAAGCACCACAATATAGATCAAAAAGCCAAGCATTCCAAAATTGGCCGGAGCCGCACCGCCGTAAGAAAAGCCTCTCATAAGCATATCCGCACCAAGCCCCAGCAGACAGGCAGCCACACAGACCACCATGGCCTTCAGCTTGCGGTTCCAGCCCTCCGCACGCACCTGCATACAGATCATCGGAAAGATAACTACAAGCATCCATAGCATCAAACCGTAGTTCATCCAGATCGTTTCCCAAAAATCCGCAATACCAAAAACCTGCAGCCCCACCGATATTACAAAAACGGCTAAGCTCAGTATACAAGAAAAATCCCAGATCCAGTGATCCTTTTTCGTAAACATTCCCCGCATATACTGTATAAACGGAATTGCCAAAAGCTCCATCGCTAAGCAGGAAAGATAAGAAAAGATATCCTCGCGCCCCGTCAGCATTCCGGCCAGTCCAGTATCCGACAGCTTCCAGATACCGATCATTACCGCAAACTGTCCCATATAAAACAAGCTCTGTCCAAACGCCGCACGCCGATAGCTGTAGATCACAAAGCCCATAAATACAAGTCCCAGAACAACAGCTGATAAGCTCAGCAAAAGAGCAAACAGATCACGCATCACTACTTCCATATAGATCGTAAAACGCGCACCGGCATAAAAATCCGGCGTGATCCCCTTTACCTGCTCATATACCGGCTGGATCTCCACACGGATCTCCTTGCCCTGATCCTCCAGCGAAATGATTGCCGTATTCCAACGTCTGCCCGGCGATTTGCTTCCGAGAGTATCCTGTTTCTTTTCCAGTTGGAACACCAGCCTGTCATCCAAAAAAACCTTCACATTTTGGTGAATGGTGCGAAATACTAGCGCATTGCTGTCTTTTGGGATTTCGGACGGCTGGATCACATAGATCTCACTGATCCCCACTGGCGCGCTTTTATCCTCACGCACCAAATAGCCGTGGTTTACCATCCTTCGGTAATCCTGTGTGTTGCCCTTTACATACAGATCGTTTTCTGAATAAAAGAACATAAAAATCAGAAAAACAACCGTGATACACACGCATCCTTCATACAAAACAGAAATACGCTTTTTCATCTTTCGCAGTCACCCTTTCCTATAACATCCAAGTCTGCACAATACCATCTCTGATCAATCCAGCGTCAAATTCAAATACCCCTCCGCAGGCTCCAGTCCATAGCTCATTCCCACTAGAAAAAGGCTTTGCGGATATTTCTGCATCCCGCGTGCTTTCACCTGCCTGGTCATGACCGCCCCTTCGCACTGTCCCGCAAGCTGCACAAGCACCGCCTGCGCCGCTTGGTCAGACAGCGTCGTTTCTGTCACAACCGCAGTCTGTCCGTCTATAAAATATAATAAAATATCTTCCCGGCCGTTTCCTTTTATAACAAACGCCCCGCCTCCGCTGCCGCGGTGCTCCTGTATCGCAAACGCGATATGGCGCTTCGGCCAGCGGACATATCCACGCTTTAAAAACGCGGCGTCCCGTATCCGGCAGTAATCTTCCGCTTCAGCAGGAACGACCGTACAAGACGATCCGGCTACAGACAGCTCTGTCTGCAGCTGCGCCGCACGAAGATCATACGGCGGCTTTTTATCCGCAGCGGGCAGCACGATCTGATTTTTCTCCAAGTAAAACGATTTTGCAAACCCAAGCGGCTCGTAAAAGCCACTGACCAGGCCTTCCTCAGCCGGCTCCGCAATGAGCGGCGCACCATACGTTTCATATGCGCTGCGCAGCAGCCTCGCCGCGATCCCGTGTCCCCGGTACTGCGGAAAAACGGCCAGTGCATACACATATCGTATGTCTTTCCACCGTCCGTCGGTTCGCTGCCAGCTGCCGCCCTTTTGTTCTGCCAAGATCTTACCTGGAAGAAAAAAGGATGCTCCCATAAGCATCCCGCCTTCTTCCTCCAGCAGTACATCCTGATCTTCATACACCGCTTCATAAAAAGCGTCAATATAAGCATCCTCATCCGCAAAGCATTCCTTCCAGAGCCTTTTAAGCTCCGGAACGCTTTGCCTGTCAGCAGGCCGTATCATAAAGGAAACCTCGCCTGATACTTTTCTACTAATAACGCCGGCTGATAAGACAGCTTCGCCTTGCGCAGCCCTTCGTCGCCCGTATCCTCCTCCCGGTTGACAAATTCATAATCCTGACAGTTGTGCAGCACAAACTGCTGGTTGATCATCGGGTAAGCGCCTTGGACGCTGGCAAGTGCTTTTTCAATATGCACGACATAGGTGTTGGAATTGAGCGGCTCGCCGATGGAAAACGCAACAAGCCTGCCGCCCTTATACAGCATCCCGCCATCCAGCACAAGATCGGCCAGATTGCGCAGCGCCCTGCGGTTAATATGCAGTTCGTTTTCCATTTCATCATTCCAGTTTTCCGCTTCGGCTTCCTTCCAGATGTCTAACAGCCGCATACATTCACCTGCATCCTCTGGCATCATATCCCGATACTGCCAGTTATTGTCGTCCTTAAAACGCGCGATATGATTCCGCTTGCCGTGCAGCTTCCTGCCCGACAGCGTGGACAGCTTTTCCGTGCTGTACACATAATCGTAATCATCCCGGTTCGTCTCTATCGTATACTGCCCCGGATAATGCTGCTCCAGCCATTCCAAGTCTCTTTGCAGCAGCGTTCCGAGCACCAGCTCCTTCTGGTTAGCCCGTTCCAGAGCAAGCAGCGCATCCAGCGCCCCTTTCCGGTCCCCAGCTCCGATCGGGATCGTATAACAGTGCGTATTTTCATCCTGAAACCGGAAAATCAGACATCCTTGTTCCTTTGCCACCTTTACGCCGTAAATATCGCTCCATAAAAAATTGTTGGCAAACGAATATTCACAAGCCTGCCTGTCGTCCTCCAGTAAACGGTGTGTCACCCACTCCCGGTCATTCAGCGACAGGCTATAAAAATCCAACATAAAATTTCCTTTCTCCTTTTATCTGCACGACGTACTGATCGCTTCTATCGCAACCGCCCCGCCGCGCACAATTTCGATATTGCGGAATTTTGACTTTAAAAGCTCGATCAGCTCATTGTTCCTGCGCTCGGTCAGCTTACATTCCAGCATTACGCTGTCTTTGCCGATATCCGCCACTTCTACGCTGAATACCTCCGCGATGCGGAATACTTCGTCGATTTGTGCGGAGCGCAGATCCTTAACCTTTGCAAACAATATCTCCTTCATATGGATCGGCACATTCGTAAGGTCTATGACCTTAATAACCTCCACCATACGGTTTAACTGCTTCTTGATCTGTTCAAACGTAATATCATCGCTCATCACGCAGATGGTCATGCGCGAAACCGTCGCGTCCTCCGTTGTGCCGACCGTCAAGCTCTGCAGGTTATACGATTTCCCGGAAAAAAGCCCGGATACCTTCGCCAGCACGCCCACTTGATTTTCCACATACAAAGCGATCCATCTATTTTTCATCTATTTTCCTCCGTTACTGTCCGCGCCTGCAGCCAGTTTGATACCTTTCCTGCTGCTGTGCATAGCTCCCTTGTTATCCGCCTATCTTAAGATCATCTCGCTCATCGGATTCCCGCCCTTTACCATCGGCAGTACAAGCTCGTCCGTCGCGATCATAAACTCAATCAAGGTTGGCGCATCCTCGTTGCGCTTTGCCTGGGCAAACGCATCTTGTATCTGCGACTGCTCTGTGACACGGATCCCATGCGCGCCGTAGCATTCCGCAAATTTTACAAAATCCGGTTCATACGGCGGGCACGCGTCATTCGGGCCCTTGCACGTATTCGGACAGCCCTTGCGCCTGCGCAGACAGGTCGCCGCATAGCGCTTACCATAAAATAGCTGCTGCATCTGGCGCACCATGCCAAGATAATAGTTATTTAACAAGCAAATCGTGATCGGCGTTTTCTGCGCGATCGCAGTCGCCATTTCCTGCATATTCATCTGGAAGCCCCCGTCTCCAGTAATGCAGATCACATTTTGGTACGGCTTTCCAATCTTTGCGCCGATCGCAGCCGGAAATCCAAATCCCATAGAGCCAAGCCCGCCGGAAGTGATCAGCTTTTTGCGCCCGCCGATCTCTAAATACTGCGACGCCCACATCTGATGCTGTCCAACGTCTGTTACGATGATCGCTTCACGATAGCTGCTGTTGATCGCTTCCATGATCATCTGCGGATTCATGCCGCGGTCCTTGCGCATCTCCAACGGACTTTCCTTATCCCAGCTTTTGACCTTTTCGATCCACTTTTCCGTCTCCTGCTGTTCCGCCCACTCACACAGCTTATCCAGCGCCAAGCCCGCATCTGCTACAATCGGAACATCTACGACTACATTTCTGGAAATCGCCGCCGTATCGATATCAATATGAATGATCTTCGCGTGCGGCGCAAACTCATTCAAATCGCCTGTGATCCGGTCATTAAACCGGGTTCCGATAGAAAACAGTACGTCGCATTTGCTGACCGCGATATTACAAGAATACCTGCCGTGCATTCCGGAGTTGCCCAAATATAACGGATGGTTGTGCGGCAGCGCGCCTTTTCCCATGATCGTCGTGACAACCGGGATCTGCGTGCGCTCTGCAAATTTTCGAAGCTGCTCCTGCGCATTTGCGATATGAATGCCGCCGCCCGCCAAAATCAGCGGCCGTTTTGCCGATTTCAGCAGACGATACGCCTTTTTCAGCTGTCCGATATGCACGCCCTCATTCGGCTTGTAGCCCCGGATATGCACCTCGGACGGATATTCGCTGTCCCCGGCCTGTACCTGAATATCCTTTGGAATATCCACCAATACCGGGCCAGGCTTTCCGGTACGCGCGATATGAAACGCCATTTTCAATATCCTGCCCAAATCCTTACGGTCGCGCACTGTTACGCCATATTTTGTCACAGAACTCGTCATACCGACAATGTCAACCTCTTGGAACGCATCGTTGCCAATCAGCCCAAGCGGAACCTGTCCGGTAATACACACAAGCGGAATGCTGTCATAATGCGCGTCCGCCAGCCCGGTAATAATATTCGTCGCTCCCGGCCCGCTCGTAACAAGACACACGCCGACCTTTCCTGTCGCCTTCGCATAGCCCTCCGCTTCAAAAATCAGTCCCTGCTCATGTCTTGGCAGGACGACCTGGATATCCTCCTGTTTATATAATTCATCGAAAATATCCGTGACCATTCCGCCCGGATATCCAAAAATCGTATCCACGCCTTCCTCCCGGAGCGCTTTCACAAATAATTTTCTTCCTGTTATATCCATCGGTTCCTCCCTGATTTTTTGTATTTACGAAAATAATAGATGATATCAAAATACGTCTGTTCCTCGCTCTCCGTAACTAATTCCCATTCCGGCAGCTGATCCAGATCCGGAAAATACGCGTCTGCGCTGTAGGTAAAATCAATCTTCGTGATATACGCCGTGCTGCATTCGTCTAAAAGCTGCCGATAGACACTCTCGCCGCCGATAATATAAACATCCTCCGTATCGTACTGCGCCAGCTCACTGCGCAGCGCATCCAGTGAATGGACGACAACCGCACCCTTCGCTCGAAAAGCCGCATCCCTTGTCAGCACGATATTGATACGGCCCGCCAAAAGACCATTCGGAAGGCTTTCCATTGTCCGTCTGCCCATTACAACGACCTTTCCCGTCGTCATCTCACGAAAAAAACGCATATCGTCCGGTATCCGTACAAGCAGCTGGTTTTTACAGCCTATTCCCCAGCCTGCATCCGCCGAAGCAATGAGATTCATAACGCCCCCGCGTCGTCAATCGCTTTTCCGATATCATGGCGCATATACTTATTCTCAAATTTTACCCAGTTTACCGCTTCATATGCTTTATGACGCGCTTCTTTTAAATCCGTTCCCGTTGCCGTAACGCCAAGCACCCTGCCGCCGTTTGTCACGATCTTTCCATCCTTTAACGCAGTTCCCGCATGGAAGCAGAAATAATCCGTCTGTCCGTCAAATGCCTCCAGCCCCTCGATCGGATAACCCTTTTCATAAGCAACCGGATAGCCGTCCGAAGCAAGCACGACGCAGACCGCGGCATTGTCCTCAAATTCCAGCTCGATCTCATCCAGCCTGCCTTCCACGCACGCTTCCATCACTTCGAGCATATCGTTTTTCATACGCGGCAATACGACCTGCGCTTCCGGATCTCCAAAGCGCGCATTGTATTCCAGCACCCGCGGCCCTTCCTCCGTCAGCATCAGACCAAAGAAAATAACGCCGACATACGGCCTTCCCTCCGCAGCCATCGCGTCCACCGTCGCCTGGTAAATATATTTTTTACAGAACTCGTCCACCTCCTGCGTATAAAACGGGCTTGGGCTGAACGTGCCCATTCCTCCGGTATTTAAGCCCTGATCGCCGTCCTTTGCCCGCTTGTGGTCCTGCGCCGAGCTCATGATCCGTATCGTTTTCCCGTCCACAAAGGACAGCACGGACACTTCCCGCCCGGTCATAAACTGCTCCACAACCATCCGGTTTCCGGCAGCCCCGAACTTTTTGTCCTCCATAATGGATTTTACACCCTCCTTGGCTTCCTCAAGCGTCTGGCAGATCAGCACGCCCTTACCAAGAGCCAGCCCGTCCGCTTTTAAGACAATCGGCATTTTCGCCGTCTCCAGATAAGAAAGCGCGTCCTTTGGGTCGTCAAACGTCTCGTACGCGGCTGTCGGAATCTTATATTTTTTCATCAGGTCTTTGGAAAATGCTTTGGAGCCTTCCAAAACCGCGGCATTTTTACGCGGCCCGAACACCTTAAGCCCCTGCGCTTCAAATACGTCCACAATCCCGCCGACCAGCGGGTCATCCATGCCGATGATCGTAAAATCAACCGCCTGCTCCTTTGCGAACGCTGCCAGCTTGTCAAACTCCATCGCACCGATCGGAACACACTCCGCAAGCTGCCCGATGCCAGCGTTTCCTGGCGCGCAGTAAATCTTTGATACCCTCGGACTTTTCGCAGCGCTTGCTGCGATCGCGTGCTCACGGCCTCCGCTGCCTACAATTAAAATCTTCATAGCTTCCGTCTCCTTCTATATGATAAACCCATTTCCGATAGAATTTTCAGATCTCGGATATGCTTACTTTTCCATCTGTAATGGTCACTCTTCCGTTTGCGATCAGGTCCACCGCCTGCGGCAAAAGCTTCCATTCGGCTTCTTCCATGACACGCCGCTGCAGGATTTCAGGCGTATCGTCCGGCTTGACATCTACTGCCTTTTGCAGCAGGATCGGCCCGGTATCTGTTCCCTCGTCCACAAAATGCACCGTCGCCCCGGTCACCTTTACCCCTCTGGCAAGCACGCTCTCATGCACCTTAAGCCCATAATACCCAGCGCCGCAAAAGGACGGGATGAGCGACGGATGGATATTAATGATCCGATCCCGGTATTTTTGGATCAGGATCTTTGGCAGAATCACAAGATAACCCGCCAGCACCACAAGGTCGATCCGCTCTGCGTCCAATGCATCCACGAGCGCCTGATGAAACGCTTCTCTATTTTTAAAATCCTTTGGCGAAATACAAAGGCTTTTGATCCCATGCCGCGCCGCGCGCTCTAATGCATACGCGTCTTTTTTATTGCTGATCACGACTGCAAACTGCGCGTTCTTTATGCCCCCCTGCTCCGACGCATCGATCAAAGCCTGCAGATTTGTCCCGCCGCCGGATACAAGAACCGCCAGCCTCAACATAAGCTGACTCCTTTTTCACCCGCAGCCGCTTCTCCGATCACAAACGCCTCCACGCCGGATGCCTGCGCCGCCTGTACCGCCTGTTCCGCCTGCGCCGCGTCAACCCCCAGCACCATTCCGATACCCATATTAAATGTATTGTACATCATCTGTTCTTCAATCCCGCCCTTTTCTGCAAGCAAACGGAAGATTTCCGGCACCTGATAGCTGTCCTTTCTGATAATGGCGCAAACACCGTCCGGCAGCATACGCGGCACATTCTCATAAAAACCACCGCCTGTAATATGGCTGCACGCCTTTATTTCCACACCAGCTTTACGGATCTCGCGCAAAGTGCGCACATAAATCCGGGTCGGCACAAGCAGCTCTTCACCAAGCGTCCGTCCAAGCCGCGGCTCATATGTTTCCAGTATTTTTTTCTGCTGGGCGCTGTCCCCCTCCTGCAGTCCAAACACCTTGCGCACCAAAGAAAATCCATTGGAATGTACACCCGATGAAGCCAGACCAATCAATACATCGTGCGGCTTTAATGTTTTTCCAGTCACAATGTCCTTTTCATCTACCACGCCGACTGCAAATCCGGCAAGGTCATACTCCTCCAGCGGATAAAAGCCCGGCATTTCCGCTGTCTCTCCGCCGATCAATGCCGCATCCGACTGTCTGCAGCCTTCCGCCACGCCGCTTACGATCGCTTCTATTTTTTCCGGATAATTTTTGCCGCACGCGATATAGTCCAGGAAAAACAACGGCTCACCGCCTGCGCACGCAATGTCGTTCACGCACATAGCTACACAGTCAATACCAACGGTATCATGCCGATCCAGCAAAAAGGCCAGCTTTAATTTCGTACCTACACCATCCGTCCCGGAAACAAGTGTCGGCTTTTCCATCTGCTTGAACGCTTCCATTGAAAAAGCGCCGGAAAATCCGCCAAGGTTTGTAAGCACCTCTGGACGCATCGTACTTTGTACGTGTTTTTTCATCAATTCTACCGAACGGTAGCCTGCTTCAATATCTACTCCAGCATTTTTGTAATCCATGTCTTTTCCTCCTGCTTTTTGTAAGTGGCGCTTTTCCTGTTACGCTGCAACAGTCTGCCTCTAGTCATAATGCCACAACTTCGAAAAAAATTCAAGATATCACGGCAAAAAACGCACATTTTCCGACCTATTTAGTATACTATAACAAATCCACATACGGGGGTCTTTTTATGAACCTGAAAAGACGTCTCTTCTCACTCCTTGTCCTGACCGTCCTGGCTATCTGCCTGCTTGCCGGCTGCGGAAAAAAAGACAGCGCCAAAACATCCGCTGTCCCTCTGACCAAAGTCACTCTAAATGAAGTCGCGCACTCTATTTTTTATGCGCCAATGTATGCCGCAATAGAAAACGGCTATTTTGAGCAAGAAGGCATCGACCTGGATCTGGTCACCGGCTTCGGCGCAGATAAGGTAATGGCCGCTGTCTTATCCGGGGAAGCGGATATCGGATTTATGGGACCGGAAACGACCGTCTATACTTATAATGAAGGCGCTGCCGACGCAGTCATTAATTTTGCCCAGCTGACGCAGCGCGCCGGGAACTTCATCGTCGCGCGTGAAAAGCAGGATGATTTTAAGCTGTCTGATCTAAAGGGCGCGAAAGTGCTTGGCGGGCGGGCTGGCGGTATGCCCGAAATGGTATTTGAATACGTATTAAAAAAGAACGAAATCGACCCTTCCGAGGTAGAGATTGACCAAAGCATCGATTTCGGCTCCACCGCAGCAGCCTTTTCCGGCGGCAAAGGCGCATACACCGTAGAATTTGAGCCATCCGCAACCGCACTGGAGCAAGAAGGCGCCGGCTTTGTCGTAAGCTCCGTCGGCGTGGAATCCGGTTATGTGCCGTATACCGCGTTCAGCGCCAAAAAAAGCTACTTGGACGCCCATAAAGACGTGATCCAGTCTTTTACCAACGCCCTGCAAAAAGGCATGGACTACGTAACCTCCCATACGAGTGCGGAAATCGCAAAAGCGATCCAGCCCCAGTTTTCCGAAACGGAGCTGGATACGCTGACTGCCATTGTAGAACGCTATCATAAACAGGATACATGGAAAGACGACCTCGTATTTTCCGAGGAAAGCTTTGCGCTGCTGCTTGATATTTTAGAAGATGCAAAGGTGCTGACCAAACGCCCTGCATATGACGCGCTTGTTACAGACGAATTTGCCCGTCAGGCAAAATAAACGCAGCCGCATTCAAAATAGCCGTACGGCATATCCATATATAGTAAGGATACGCCATACGGCTATCTGTTTCTATAAACTCCGTATCAAGCGGCTGCGCCTGTCAATCCAGCTCTGCCAGTACTCTTTGGATATGCATCGCAAGATATCCAATCTCCACTTCGTCCATCTTCTGTTTTAGATATCGTTCCAGATGCCCGCAGACAGTACGCGCCACTCGAAACGCATCCGGAAACTGCTCTGACATATAATCATTCATATCCAGCTTCAGCTTTTCTTTTTTTGACACACGGACTGCCATATACCGCACATGGTTCATTAAGCGGTTATAGGACAGTGACATAACGTCAATCTTTTTGCCGGTCTGTTCCTCAACAAGCTGGATGCACTCCCGCACCGTACCCGCGATCTGCATCGACAGCGCAACGGTTTCGTTTTCAATCGCGGAATGGATATGCAGGGCAATGTAACCGACCTCGTGCTCATCGATCTCTACATCCAGCCTCTCTTTTAGGATCGGCCGGATACATTCGGCCGTTTTATATTCCAAATGGAACAGCGCGCGGATATCGCCGGTAAGCGGATTGCTGATCTGTTCATTGCCGCGGATCCGCTTGACCGCAAATGCGATATGGTCAGCCATGGGAACGAGTATGCTCCAGTCAACCTTACCAAAAACACGTTCGCTTTCCTTCAATACCTGCTGTGCGATCTCTAGAAAAACCGGGTCCATTCCTTTTACCAGATCCAGCGAGTTCCCGCGTTCTGTATGCTCATAAAGGGAATAGATCGCACATCCCTCCGGCACCTCCATCCGCTGGCTGACCTTTTTTCCAAAGCCAATGCCTTTTCCGATCAAAAGGTATTCCCTGCTGTCTGCATCTCCAATCGCAAGCACCGTATTGTTATTTAACGCCTTCTTAACTCTGAACATTCTCTTCTCCCCATCCCTGACGCTTTGACACTGGTTCCTTATTCCTTATGATTCCTCATACGTATCAATCGCGTAAAGCGCTTCTCCTGCCTGAATGCTTCCTGTCTTTATAAGACGGATCTTCTGGTTTTCGGCAAGCTCCGTACAAAGTACCGGAGATGCCAGCGACGGCGCATTTTCTTTCAGATAATCCAGATCCAGACGCATCAGCAGATCGCCCTTTTTCACCTTATCTCCATCCTTGACGAATACCTCAAAGCCTTTGCCATTCAGCTTTACCGTATCGATCCCCATATGAAGCAGCAGCTCTGTTCCAGATGCAGTCACAAATCCGATCGCGTGCTTTGTATCAAACACAAAGCTTACCTCGCCATCCTCTGGCGCAGTTACTTCCGGCTTAGACGGCGTTACGACCGCACCGTCTCCCATCATGCGTCCGGCAAACGCCTCGTCCGGCGCTTCTGACAGATCAGCTGCCGTTCCATGGACTGGGCTTGCGATGATCTCCGAACGCACAACCTTTCCTTCTGTTTTTTTCTCCGGCGCAGCTTTCTTTTGAGCCGCAGTATTTCCTCCGTTCGCTGCCTTTTGGTACAATTCATCCGGCGCGGTTTCCAGATAATCCTCAAGATTTGATTTTACGACAGTTACACGCGGCCCATAAATGATCTGCACACCGTTGCCCTTGTGTACGACGCCTGACGCTCCGGTTGATTTAAGCATCGCGTCATCTACCAGCGCAGAATCATGCACCGTACAGCGAAGCCTTGTTGCGCAGCAGTCCACATCTGAAATATTCTTCTTTCCGCCCAGACCGTGACAGATCGTCTCAGACAATGCGTCCTCCTCGGAAGCGGCACCTCCGTCCTGTCCGGCAGCGCCCTTCTTGCGGGCATCTACATCGCTTCTTCGATACAGCTTCACCTCTTCGCTGTCGTCACGTCCAGGAGTTTTCAAGTTCATTTTCTGGATCAGGAACGTGAACAGCAGGAAATACGCTGCAAAATATCCTACACCTACAATTACGATCCAAATCCAGCTCGTTTTCGCATTGCCCTGCATAATACCAAACAAAAACATATCGATCAAGCCGCCTGAAAACGTCATACCAACACCGACATTAAATACGTGCATCAGCATATAAGCAAGGCCCGCAAATACACAATGGATCGCATACAGCAGCGGAGCTACAAACAAAAACGTAAATTCCAACGGCTCGGTGATCCCCGTCAGCATCGACGTCAACGCCGCTGACATTAAAAGACCTGCAACCGCTTCCTTTTTTTCTGGCTTTGCGGTCTTATACATCGCAAGCGCCGCTCCCGGAAGCCCAAAGATCATTAACGGGAACTTTCCAGACATAAATCTGGTCGCGGATACTGCAAAATGCTCAACCGTAGGGTCAGCCAGCTGTGCGAAGAAAATATTCTGCGCACCTTCTACCATACGTCCGGCAACCTCCATCGTGCCGCCCAACGCAGTCTGCCAAAACGGCAGATAAAATACGTGATGCAGACCAAACGGGATCAGCGCACGCTCCATCAGTCCGTATACCCACGTCCCAGCATAACCAGACTCCAGTACAACGCCGCCGACTGCATAAATACCCTGCTGGATCACCGGCCAGATAAAAAACATCAAAATCCCGACTACCGTATACGTCAATCCGCTGATGATCGGTACAAACCGTGTACCGCCGAAAAAGGAAAGTACCTGCGGCAGCTCGATCTTATAAAACCGATTATGCAGCGCCGCTACGCCAAGACCGACGATAATACCGCCGAACACACCCATCTGCAAAGACGTAATGCCGACAACCGAAGTCGTCGCACCTTCCAGCATCTGCTCCGGGCCACCATTGTTCGTGATCATCGCGCCGATCGACGCGTGCATAATGAAAAAGGCAATCGCAGCTGAAAGCGCTGCTACATCCTTTTCCTTTTTCGCCATACCGATCGCAACACCCATTGCAAAAATGATCGGCAGATTGGCAAATACAATATCCCCAGCCGCACTCATCACGCGCAAAATAGCATTGAGGATCGTACCCGGTCCCATAATTCCCATCAGACCATAGGTAGACAGCATCGTTTCGTTTGTAAACGATCCTCCGACACCAAGTAACAGACCCGCCACTGGCAGGATTGCGATCGGCAGCATAAAGG
This sequence comes from uncultured Eubacterium sp., assembly GCA_910586225.1. Lineage (GTDB taxonomy): Bacteria > Bacillota > Clostridia > Lachnospirales > Lachnospiraceae > Eubacterium_J. The sequence continues at coordinate 34,195 of CAJUIL010000003.1, forward strand.
AACGGCCCACACGCTGCAAAACGCCGAAAATCTTGTCTTTCATAAAAAGCTCCCTCCCTATTTTTCCGGTATGCTATGCAGACTTGCCGCGCACGAAAAAGGCATCAATATGCATAAACATACCTTGGTATTATGCATAGTTAATGCCTGCCTTCCAGTTACACACTATATCACCTATATAAAAGTTAACATGATTATGGTCATTTGTCAAGAATAAAAATTGTTGAAAAAACAGTTGGTTTTTTTCATGCAACAGTGCAGGTATCTAAACTGTTGCAGCCATTTCTTCACCCGGAAACAAGATTCCCGCTTTCTTTCGTGCCGTTTCCAGCACCTCGATCACATCAGGCATAACGGAAAGCCTTTCATAAACAGCGTCCCTGTCGTCGTCCAGCAGAAACTGCGTGATCCCCTGCACTTCATAATACAGCCGATCCGGATTTTCCTGTAGGTTAAACGTCTCATTCGTTGTTTTTGTGACAACCTGCACCTCTGCGAGCCCATTGCTCCCGTTTTTCACATAGAGATACCCGTCCTCTCCTTCGATCTGGAAAAAGTTCACACCCCATGTATCCTTTGCCCCGACCGATTCACTGACAAACCCGTCATACTGCATCACCATGATCCCGGACGTATCCGCCATATCCTCGTATCGGTTTGGATAATAAACCGCGTCAAGCGGTTTGCCAAACAGCGCGATATTCAGATAGATATTGTAAAAATTAATGTCCATCAAACACCCGCCGCCAAACGCCGGATGGAAAATATTTGGCGTCTCGCCCTTTTTCAGCAGGTCATAGCGGCTGGAATACTGGCTGTAGTTTGCCTGTACAAGCTTTACTTTTCCGATTTTCGCAAGCTCTCTTTTGATCACTGTAAAGTTCGGCAAAAATGCTGTCGGCACCGCGTCCACCAAAAAAAGCTGCCGCTCCTTTGCAAGCTCCACAAGCTCCCTTGCCTGCTGCGCCTTTGTGCAGAACGGTTTTTCACAGATCACATTCTTTCCGGCAAGAAGCGCTTTTTTCACCTGCTCGTAATGCAGCAGGTTCGGCGTCGCGATATAGACGGTATTTACTTCCTGATCGCTGAAAAACGCATCCAGCTCTGTATATACTCTCTGTGCGTCATATGCAGCCGCAAGCGTATGTCCTGTTTCCATACTTCTAGAATAGACCGCCACCAGACAGATGCCTTCTGTGATTTTTACGTTGTCTAAAAATGTATGTACGATCGCGCCGGAGCCAATCGTTCCCAATTTGATCTCATCCATATTCTTTCCTTTCTTAATCGGATGCCAAAACCTTTCTATCAGGCTGCTATACGGATAGAAAGGCTGACGTATGTTCCTGCATTTTATTTAAAATTCAACCATATGCTGACGAAAACGCAGAGGCAGCATATTTCTCTGCAGCTTCGGATTTTCCCGTTCTGTGATCGCAATAGATCTGCAAAAATGACGATACAGCATCTGGTATTGCGCTTCCTCCTGTGAATATTCTTCCTGCTCCTGTGTAAACGGCAGCTCGCCGCGTACCAGATACCATTGCTTTCCTTTCGGATGCACCGCATAATACTTCCTGTGCTCGTCATAAACCGCAAAATCCTCTTTCGGAAGCCGGTCTGCAAAGTGCGGCATCAGCATTGTGGTAATATCGTTTTTCGGACTGTACCTTGCAAGCAGTATCCCGTTTGAAAGCTCCCGAAACCGCAGGAACCCAAGCAAATGATGAATTTCAATCCCTGTGCTGCGGCTTAAGCGAAACACCTCCTGAATATAACGATCGCTCAAATGATCCATCAGATTGCCCCGGTAGCGCCCCGCTATCCCGGTTACGATCGTATGATAGACAGCATCCGCCTTTGCATCGTCATAAGAAACCATTGCCTGACAAAGCTGCGTAAAGGCATCCTCTCCAAAACGGCGGTAAATCGTGCGCAGCACCTTACTGCTTTTTTCTTCGTCCGCCTGAACCTCACAATAAGAAGTAAACAGACGGTAATTATCCGCCTCCCCGATCTGCAGATGGATCCTGTCATGATCTTTGCGCAGCGCATAGGCTTCATATACGCCTGTTAAGATCCCTTCGATCGAATCTTCGCAGATAAGAACTGTCTCCTCCATAAACCCTCCTTTCCAGCTTGGGCAGGCTGTCCGGACACTCCTACCCGGACACCTGCATGACTACGCCCCTCCTGCCGCCGTATCAAACAAAGACAGCTGCCGATAGGTCATCCCGTCCTTCGTAAACGGAAAATTTTCTTTCGGATCTACCAGATTGCGCACAATATAATTCTCCTCCAGCTTTGTCCGATACATCATCCTGCCGCTGCACGTAATAAAATACAGCGCACGCTTTAGCACGACTCCCATTTTTTTCAGATCATCAAAATCCAGTGACGCGCTTTTTCTTGCCCCGATGATCCTGCGCGCACTTTTGACCCCGATTCCCGGTACGCGAAGCAGCGTGTGATAATCCGCCCGGTTGATCTCAACCGGAAACTGCTCCAGATGACGGACTGCCCAGTCACATTTCGGGTCCAGCAGGACATTAAAATGCGGCCGCTGTTCACTTAAAAGCTCCCCCGCCGAAAATCCATAATAGCGAAGCAGAAAATCCGCCTGATACAGCCTGTGCTCCCGCAGCAGCGGCGGACCGCCCGGAAGTGCCGGAAGCATGGCATCGTCATTGACACGTACAAACGCAGAATAAAACACCCTCTTTAAATCAAATTTCTGGTACAGGCTCTCCGCCACAGACATGATCTGATAATCACTTTCCGCCGTAGCCCCGATGATCATCTGCGTAGACTGACCTGCTGGTACAAACCGTGGAGCATGGCGGTACAGCGTCAGCTCATTTTGGTTTTCCGCGCGGACATTTTGGATCATTCGCATTGGCGCCAGTATCGTTTTCCGGTTTTTATTCGGCGCAAGTACCCGCAGCCCCTCCGCAGTCGGCAGCTCCAAATTCACACTCATACGGTCGGCATAGAGTCCGGCCTTTTGGATCAGCTCCGGCTCCGCGCCCGGAATCGCCTTGACATGGATATATCCCTGAAAATGGTACACCGTCCGCAGCTTATAGACCGCCTGGCAGATAAGCTCCATCGTATAGCTGGGACTATACAGAATACCGGAGCTTAAAAACAGCCCTTCGATATAATTCCTGCGGTAAAACTGCATCGTAAGCTCACAGATCTCATCCGGCGTAAAAGACGCGCGCGGCACATCGTTTGAACGGCGGTTCAGACAATACTTACAGTCAAAGATACACTCGTTGGTAAATAATATTTTCAGCAGAGAAATGCAGCGTCCATCTGCCGAAAAGCTGTGGCAGATACCCGCCAGCTTTGTATTTCCCATTCCGGTTCCGTCTCCGCTGCGGTCTACCCCGCTGGAAGTACAGGCGACATCATATTTTGCAGCATCCGTTAGTATCTGCAGTTTTTCCAATATCGTCATTTTCTGGGAAAGACGAAGTTCCATAGGTGCTACCTCCTGTTTTCTGTTCCGCGCCGAACGTATATTCTAAATTATACACAGAACATTAGTTCCTGTCAAGAGGTAATTCAAAAAAACAACCCAACCAGCAGGATCATCGTAACAGTTCAGGCAGGTCTTTGCACCTTGCTGCAAAGACCGTAAGAACATGATACAGATCTGCTTGATTGCGTTGTTTTTACTACAGCAGCACCGCGCTCCACGCATCCTTCAGCCGCTCCAGCGACCATGCTGCGTTTGCCGGGCTGGTGGACGGCAGCTTTACCGCTTCCAGCCCTGTAACAGGCAGCTGGTGCTTCCGGTATAGCTCGTATGCTTTCGTGCCGTTTGCAATGACCGTATGGATATTGCTGCGTGATAAAAGGCCCGCCACGTCACACGGGATTACATTGCGGATACTGCTGTCAGAAGAGCCGATAATATCACATTGGCCAATGACATCCCAGACTGCCAGACGATGCTTTAAAACCAGCTGTTTTTTCTGATCGACCGTATCCGGCACAGCTTCTTCATAGATCAGGGCCAGCAGCTTCCAGAACCGATTCTGCGGATGTCCATAATAAAAATTATTTTCCCTCGACTTTACCGAAGGAAACGTACCGAGGATCAGGATCTCAGACTGCGTATCCCATACCGGATCAAAGGTATGCGTTACTGTTTGGTATGCCTCGGTCATGCTTCTTTGAATCTTCCTGCGATATAATCTGTGTTTACGATAACCATGTTTGTCCTCCTGACTTCCTTGTTTCGCTGCCGGCATTTCCAGCCCGTCGTTTTTAATTTCCTTCGTATGTAATTACCGACACAACCTCATATCCTTCCAGCTTCTCACGTCCCTTAAGGCCCGCCAGCTCCATCAAAAGGACGACCTTCACAACTTCGCCGCCCAGCTGCTCGATCAGCTTGACGCTTGCTGCAAGCGTTCCTCCGGTTGCGATCAGATCGTCTACAAGCACAACCTTCTGGCCAGGCTTAATGGCATCCTTATGCATTTCAATCTCGGCAGAGCCGTACTCCAGGTCATATTTTGCAGAAATCGTCTCACACGGCAGCTTCCCTTTTTTGCGCACCGGGACAAAAGACTTACCTAGCTGGTATGCGATCGGAACGCCAAACATGAACCCTCTGGATTCTGTCCCCGCGATCACATCAAACTCCACGCCTTCCAGCAGTCCGATCATGGAGTCGATCGCCAGCTTTAGCCCTTCCGGATCCTGCAGAACGCTCGTTACATCACGGAATATAATTCCCGGCTCCGGAAAGTCCGGGATTGCCCTTACGTATTCTTCCATCTTCTTCATCTGTGCCGATTCTCCTTTTCTCCTAAAGATTTCTTCCATTCCAGCCCCAGTCATTGATGCTGGTATAAGTGACATACACCTTATCCTGCGGAATGCCAAGCTGCTGCTCGTAAATGCTGCAGATCTCGCCCGTCATCTTCTCACACGCCGCAGAAGACGCGTTCCCAAACAGGCTGACAGCGACAAAGGCCCCCTTTTCCAGTTTGCTTCCGCCCATATACAGACAGTATTCATCTTCAAATCCAACCATAAGAAAGCTCTCCGGCTTGCTTAAAATGGAAATTGCCTGACCAAGCTGTGTTTTGATTGCTTCTTTCTTTTCTTCTGGTACTTTCACAGTAATTTTTGAATCAATAAACGGCATAATCTTTGCTCCTTTTTCTTACTTGCCAAGTCTCCGGCATTTTTATCATACCACTTTTCAAAGGCGCTGACTATAAAAACTTTTAGGAAAATGCCAGCTTCTCAAAAAATCCGCATGGTCAAAAATATGCTCCATCCGGGCAGAAATATTTCTGCCCGGATGAAGCATATATCACAGGCTACTCAATCCACAGCCTTGATGCTATACTGCTATTTCGCCGTTTTCTGATATGCCGAACGTACTTCTTCTGGCGTAAATACCCCGTTGTACACCTTTACAAGGTCAAATTTGCCACCACGCACATCCTCATCGTTCCAGATAAATCCCGCGCCAACCATCACATCCGTCGCATTTTGGATGCACGCGTCGTTTGCCTTGTCAAAGCATCCGCTGATATCCTTTGCATCCTCTGTAAGCAGCTCGCCGTCCAAATATACCCGAATACCTTCTGTACCTACGGAGTACACAACCATATGCCATTCATCCGCCGGTATCCGCTTGTTGCCAAACGCATCGCTGTAATCCACCGCATTGACGCGCCCGATCAGATTTGCGCCGATCCTCGTCATCGGATAAGCCCCTTTGCGGTCCGCTTCAAATAACGCGCTGTGCTCAAACGTATTTTCAGAAAGGTTCACCCACATACTTACCGTATATCCGGCATCCGTGACATTCTTAAACGTATCTGACGGAAGCCTTAAGAAATTAACGCCCTTCGCGCCTGCTTCATTTTCAATCTGCAGTACATTGCCCCTTACCGCATCGACGGTTACCTTTGCACTGCCCTCCAGTGTCGCAGGCTTGCCTTCTCCAAGCTTGCTGTAGCCAGTCACGCTTGTCCCGGACGTTTTGTTAAAATTATAGCCATAGATCATCAGCGGCTTTGCGTATACCCTTACTTTAAAATCCTTCGTTTTTGTCGCCGTCGCATAAGTAACCGTCGCTGTCAGTGTGACTTCCTCGTCAGCCGCCTTGGATCTCACCTCACCCTGCGCGGAAATAACCTCCGGATCACTGGACGTCCAGGAAATCCTTGCGCCGCTTAATTCGGTCGGAAGCGTAAGCTTCTCTCTTGTTGCCGCAGGAACGGTGATCCTGGAAGCAATCACTTCGGCGGTCTTCTCGTCAGAAGCTTCCAGCATACTGCCCCAAATGGACTGGTTATTATTGCCGATCGCTGTAAATGTCATCGTCTTTGTATTCAGATCTGTCGTCTGCTCAAAAAATACCCCTTTATAGACTGCTGTGCCAAGCGTGATCGTCACATAATCGTAGCCGTTTTTAGAATCTGTCTTTTTCCATGTGCCTGTCTCGTCGCCGGATACCGTGCCGTCCGTATGCAAGATCACGATCTGATTGTCCAGCATACTGCCATCCTTTTCCCCGTCGCCATGGTTGATAAATTCATAAGTACCAACTACCTCAGCGTCCGTATAACCCGCAATCTTCTCGTTGCGGTTTTCATAGACTGCAGTCACCGGCCATCCGTCCTCGTTCATAAACTGCTGGCGTACCCTTACCTCATGGAACTCCGTACCCTCGTTAAATCTCTGATGGGATACAAGGTAATGCGCCCCGTCGTTATCGATCAGCGCCGAATTATGGCCTGCCGCACAATAGCCGCGCTGACCGTAAAACGCATAGTTGCCGATCAGCTTTACGCCATATTTATAGGTATCCGTAGAACTGTTCTGCGCATAGTTGCCGGCTGCATCTACGTAAGGGCCTGTCACATTTTTTGATCGGAACAGACGCATATTGTAGCCGCCTGTCCTTGTCAGTCCGCCGTATGTCTCGTACAGATAATAATAGCCTGCTTTTTCGTCATAGGTAATGTATGGCGCCTCCCCGGATGCAAGATTATCTCCTGTCGGATTACCGCCCGCGATATGGATACCGTAATAACGATCTACACGGTTGCCGGAAGCCTCGTCTATTCCGTCCACTCCCGGATAGATCGCAAGCCCCGTCTTTGGGTCAAGCTCCAGCATGAACAAGCCGCCAGACCAAGAACCATAAGACATCCAGAGCTTACCGTCCGCTGCCTTGACGATCGCCGGATCGATACAGTTCGGTGCAACCGCGTTGTTAAAATCACCGTTTTCCTTGAACCAGTCGTCACTGACCGCGTCAATCCCGCCGTTTTTTGAACCCTTTTCAATCAGTTCTTTAAAATTCAGATAATCGTTATCCCATTTCGTATCCCTCTTACTATTGCCATCCGTCCCCTCCTTGGATGTCATTCCGGAGTATACAAGCGTGTCTAAATGTGCATAAGGCCCTTCGATCGTCTTGGAAACCGCCACGCCGATACACGAACGCCGCCAAGTCGAGGAAGCGGTATAATACATCAGATACGCGCCCTTAGAGCCATCCTCCCATTCGTAGTCCTCATTCCAGAATACATCCGGCGCCCATACTGCCAGCTTGGAATCTGTCGTTGCGCAGTCACCATCATCATAACCCGCCCAGCGGAACGATTCTGCAAAATTTTCCACAACATTTCCATAAACCGGATCGTCCTTGCCAGCGAGCGGATATTCATAATCCTTCGCAATCTGCGTCCAATTCACCAGATCATCCGATTTCGCAGTCGCCATATGCGAACCAAAGACATAGTAAGTGCCTGTTTTTTGATCCTTTACAATCGACGGATCATGCACCGTCACCCTCTGGATCTGTTCCGTTTTCGTCTCTGCTGCCACTGTTTTTTCCGCCCATACGATCTGCGGCGGCAAGCACAGCGTACCCGCTGTCAGCACTACAGCCATTGCTCCCGCTGCTAAACGAGAATACGTTTTCCTCCTCATCATTCCCTTAATCTCCCTTCGCTTGTTTTTGTTTACATTTTTTTAAATTATTTTAGTTTCAATTAAAGTGTACAATTTCTTATGTAAGAATGCAATAGGTATTTTACACTTTGTATATTCTATCTAATTTCAAGCGTAGGATTTTGTGCACTATTTTTGCCGCACACTCACTCTAAATTTTCATCAAAAAATCGCGCGGCATTTTTCCAGAACATTTTTTCAGACACATCGTTTCCCATGCCTGCACGTTCCAGCTCTGATCTCAAAAACGGAATCGACTGTATGCCTTCGATGCCATACACCAGCTCATTTCCGCAGCCGTCAAGGTCGCCGCCAAGAGCCAGAATATCCTCTCCGCCCAGCTCCAGCACCGCATCAATATGCCGCAGTAATTGGCCGATATCTGGCTGTGCACCGACAAACTCCCGGTAAAAATTCATTCCAAGCAGCCCTTTTCTGCGTATCAGCTCCCGGATATGCTCTTTTTTGAGATTCCGCGGATGGCCGCAGATCTCCCGGACATTGGAATGCGACGCAATGACTGGACGATCTGTCAGCTGGAACACCTCCTCCACTCCTTGGTCTGATAAATGCGAAAGATCCAAAATAACCTGCTGGCGTACCAGCCGGCGCACAAGCGCACAGCCCTCCTTGGTCAGCCCCTTCGACTGGTCTGAAACCGCACCGCAGCCATATGTATTCTCATAATTCCACGTCAGCATGGCAAACCGGATCCCAAGCCTTTGCAGCTGGTCCACAAGCTCCCCCATCACCGACAGATCCTCGACCGATAAAAACACAGCCGCCTTTCCCTGCGCGTGCGCCTGGCGCATATCCTCCGCATCCTGGCACCATTTCACATAAGCCGCCTGTTCCAGCAGCAGCCGCATCGCGGCTTGATACATCTGCCAAAATACCTCCTCGGTCGGCATTCCTGTACGTGCCAGCTCCTCTTTGTCTTTCCAGAGCGCAAAAATCTGCGTATAACGTCCAGCAAAGCGTCGTACCCTTGCCAGATCCACACAGCAGCTATTTTTCATCAGTGTTTCTGACGCGGGAATTTCTGTCAATGTATCTGCATGGCAGTCAAAATAATCCATAAGAACGCATCCCTTCTATAAAGTTATCCATCATTGCTGTATCTGGTGTATTATAACGCAAACCGCTTCCTATTTCCAGACGAATCCTGTCTACAGGCCGCTTTCTGAAAATAAAAAAGGCAGCTGATCACCCGCTAAGATGACCGCTGCCCTAGTATTTCTCTATTCTCTTTTTCCATACAAATTTTACGTCTGACTGCTCAATACGTTATAGACAGCCAGATTATGCGCGTCCCATTCCATACCTTTCCCGCCATCTGCTTCCTGGTCCGAAAAGACTACAGAAACCATTCTGGCATGATCTTTGAAAAAATCCCAATTTTCTTCATTCAGCCCATCGCGGCAGTACTGCCAGTTCTTTTGGTATGTCTCCATATCCTTTTCCGAAAGAACGTCCCCTAGGATACTGCTGCCCCAGTATTGCACGGATTCGGTTTCTTTCCAAGGCTCCAGCTTCATCGTCTTTTCATTTTCCGGGTCCATCCAGCCGTTAAAAGGATAATATTCCGAAACTGTCGCGCCATAAGCCTGTTCCGCCTTTTCTTTCACCGGCTTTAGATCCGCATCCTGCGGATAATACGCCTGGATCCGGCACAGCTGATATTTCCCCTCACCATGCTGCGGCATTTGGTCAAAAGAAGAAAAGTCTATAAAATTGAAGAAAACACGTTCTGCTTTTAATCCGAATAGTTCGATATCCGCAATGCCAAAGCTGGTCGTTGCACTATTTTCCTCATAGCACCCCTCCCTCTTTAGATAGAACAATACTTCTCATTTGTATACACATAGATTAACAGACTTGAGATGCTTTTGCAACTGCTTTTCATATGCCCCTAGGGTACAGAGCGCGCAACCTGCTCCTTTACCGCATCCCACACACCCTCATGGTAGGCAAAAAACATCAGGCTCTTCGAATCTTTTTGCAAAAGAATCGCATTCATCTTCGCTGTGTGGATAAACGTATCCCATGCTTCTTCATCCGTAAGGCTTTTCAGAAACGGCTTCCATGCCTGATAATAAGCCGCAGACTCTTTTTCAGGAATCTGCTCAGATACATCCTGCGTTCCCCATACCTTTATCTGTTCCGAATCTTTAAAAGTTTCAGGTCCGAACATACCCAAAAAAGCGTTCAATTCATACAAAGTAATCTCTGGCAGCGGTTCTCCGTATCGTTTCTTCAATTCTTCACATACGCTGTCCATATCCGCGTCATCTGGATACTGCGCGACCACTTCACAAAAACGATAGTTTCCCTGATCCGCAAAATCTAAAAATTGAAAGCTAGTGTGTTTTGTCTTGATCCCAAACAGCTCAAATTCATTTACGATAAAGGCGGATCCCCTGCCAGATTCTTCGGAAACATCAAGATCCTCATCCTGGAGCTTCAATGCCTCCTTTGCCTCTTTTGGCGTCATCCCCCAGGCAAGGCCTGGAAAATTCAGGCTGGGATCTTCTTTCTTTCCACAAGAACATAGGAAAATAGAAAGAAGGCAGACGATACATAAACATATTTTTTTCTTCATACTGATGCACCTCCTAATCTAAATAATCGTATATGCTGTAGTCAAAAGCCATATCATGTCGTCCTGAATATAATAAATATTATAACACAATTCAAATCCAAAAACAACGTATGATTCGAATATACACCGATTCCTCTGCACATGATCCTGTAAAAGTTCACCCCTTTGTATGCAGACGATAGACGCTTCCCCGGATATGAAAACAGACAGGCAGCATCCCATACTTCCTGTCCATTTTATCCGTTCTATTATTTATTAATATTTATTATATCAAAACTTAAATTTATCCATCAGCTCTACCATTGCCTCTACCTGCGCCTTTTGCTCTTCACTGACAGCCGCGGTTTCCTCAGAGGTGGCTGAGTTATTGTCCACAACCGCAGATACTTGCTGCAGGTTCGACTGCACCTTGCGCATATGCTCGACATCCGTCTGGAGCATCACGGCAATCTGGCTCATTGTCTCCGTAGCCGCACTTGCTCCAACCATTACCTCGTCCATATTTGCGGCAGTCTCATCTGCAATCGCAATACCACTGTCTACGGCCGCGATCGCAGTCTCGATCAGCTTTGTCGTCTGTCCTGCCGCACGCGCGGATTCTTCCGCCAGACTCTTCACCTGGTCCGCCACGACCGCAAAGCCTTTTCCTGCTTCTCCGGCTCTTGCCGCTTCGATCGCAGCGTTTAAAGACAACAGGTTTGTCTGCGACGCAATATCCTCGATCGTGCCGATGATCGTACCGATCTGTTCGGAGCAGCGGCTGATCTCGCCGATCGCCTTTTTTAATTCCTGCATCTTTGCATTGCCCTGCGTCAGCGTCGCGCCTGCCTGTGACGCAATGTCCACAGACTCCTGCGCCTTTTTCACATTCCGCTCCATACTCTGCGTCATTTCGTCAAATACGTGCACCAGCTCTGACACCTGTCCGGCCTGATCGGTACTGCCTTCTGCCAGATCCTCCGCAGCAAACGCAAGCTGCTCCGAGCCGCTGTCAATCTGTACCGATACTTCCTTTAACGTCGTCAGCGTCTCACGCATCTTACCGATGATCACTGTCAGCGACTCACGGATCTTAATAAATTCTCCAACATACTCCTGCTTCAGCTCAAGGTTGTAAAAGCCGTTGCCCATATGCTCAAGCACATCGGAAATTTCCTGTATCATATGCAGCAGGTTGTTTTTCATAAATGCGATCGCCGTCACCATGCTGCCAACCTCACTGTCATCCTCCTTTAGATCCAGTGGCTCGCTGAAATCTCCGTCCGCAAGCGCCGCCATCTGGTCTGACACTTTCTTGATCGGCTCCAAAAGCTGGGATGTCGAAAAACGAATGATCAGTATAATGTGCCAGATAATATATACAAAGGAGCACATCAGCAAAAGCGCCAATACGATCTGTATGACCTTTAATACCTTTTGCTGGCTTTCCTTGCGTGCATTGATAGACCGAATCGTCTCATCGGTCTTTGCGTTGATCTGATCAACGGCATCCCCGTATTCCAGACTGAACACCTGTCTTTGCGCTTCCTGCAGATCCCCCTTATCTGCCGCCTCAAGCGCACGTTCTTCAGACGGAACAAGATTCTCCGACAAGCTTGCTATCTCGTCCAAGCTTGCCCATTCTTGCTTCGTAAGCCCACACTTTTCTAAGGCTGCGCGCGCTTTTTCACGGTTCTGGTCTTCGTTAAGCTCCTTCCAGTATGCATCCTTGTATTTTTTCTCTCCTGTAACCGCAAAAGAACGCACCTCATATGTAAGCGTCTTAGAACCGACACGGTACTGGTCGAGCGAAAGAGCCGCTGTCAGCTGAACGGTCTGCATATTGGACAACACCAGATTAAAAACCGCAAATGACAGCATCAAAACCACACCCGTCCCTACTGCAATAAACGCCTGCTTCACCAGCCTGCGGAGCTGTCCTTCCTGGCTGTTTTTCCCTAACCCTGTATGCTTTTCCTTTCTCATATACTTTCTCCTCACTTTGTAATATCAGTTTTACATACTAAATCTATTATACTCAACCATTTCCAGCGGGTCAAGGATTAAAGTTTTAAATACGCCAGACAGCTGTCACACACATCTGCCCATCCTGCGGGCTGGCAAAAATATCTCCTCCCATCCGATGCATCAGCGTGCGGCAAATATAGAGTCCCAGTCCGCTTCCCGTACTGCTTCCTGCGTTTGAGCCCCTCCAAAAGCTGTCGAATATATGCGGCAGCTCCGCATCCGGCAGCGTATTACCGCTGTTTTTAACGGTTACAAGTACACACCCCTCCTCCTCGGAAAACGTAAGGCGAACGGCCCTCCCATCTCCATACTTCACCGCGTTTTCCATTAAGTTATACAGCACCTCCACGCTCCGCTGCAGATCACCCTGCAGCATACAGTCCGCATAGTGCTCTACGATAAATTCCGTATGCAGCAGTCTCAGCTTATCGTCGTAATATGCTGTCGTCCGTTCAACCAGCTGCGACAGATAAAAGCTTTCCTGTACGACCTCAAGCTGCAGAAAATCCTCGCCGGAGGCTTTGATCAAATGCGTCACAAATTCTCCGATCTCATCCGCCTTTGTATGGATGCTCTCTGCAGCCTCCTTTAGCTGCGTCTCATCCGCGTACATATGCCTGGAAATTACTTTTGCATATAATTTTATTGCTGAAAGCGGTGTTTTTATATCATGTGAAACAGACAGAACGAGTGTTTTTTGATCGCGCTGCAGCTTGAGTTCCCGTTTTTTCTGCTGCTCCATCGACTCCCGCAAGAGATCGACGCCCCATGCAAACCGACCGAAAAAACGATTCCTAGACTCCGGCACCGGGACTGCCAGCTGGCCCTTCGCAAGCGCGAACGGAACATCGCGAAACGCTTCAAACGGCTTGATAATATTCCTGCGCACATAAAACAGCACAAATACCAGCAGTAAAAGCAGCGCTCCAAGCGCGAGATCAACACCTAAAACAAGCCGCTTTCCAAGCGACGCGGCTTGTACCGCATAGTCAAACCGGTAAACCGACTCCCCAATCTGTCGAAACACAGCGTCGCTTCCTGTACCCGCTAAAAAATCCTCGGTCAAAGCCTCTGCCGGACAGCGCTCCACATGATACACATACTGGCAGTCCGTCAGCCTTACTGCTTTGTATCCGTCTGCGGCAATCTGCCTTACAAGCCTTTCCGTTTCCACACGATACATCCGATTCTCTTTATTTTGGCTGTTCGAATGCAAAAATAAATTCGTAATGATAAAAATGGCTGCAGCTGTCCATAAGACAGCTGCAGTAAATGTACGAAAGCTTTTCATATTTTTTCCTTTATTCTCCCGCGGACGCGCCGCCTGCCCGGTACTGGTATCCAATGCCCCAGACCGTTACGATCCGCTTTGGTTTTTTCGGGTCATCCTCGATCTTCTGCCGCAGCCATTTGATATGAACCGTCAACGTCTGCGGCTCAGAAAAGCTGTCCATGCCCCAGATCCTTCCAAACAAGTATTCCTTACGCAGCACCTTGCCTTTTTGCTCCATAAGAAGCTGCAGCAGGTCAAACTCCTTCGCGGTCAGATCCAGCGCAATGTCGTTTTTCCATACGGTACGGCTGCTTTTCAGCAGACGCAGGTTTCCATCCACAAGCGCATCCCCGGAATATCTGCGTTTAAAGATATTGCCGATCTTCGCCAGCATGATATCAATATCATAGGGTTTTTCGATATAATCATCCGCACCGAGCAGCAGTCCGTTCAGCTGGTCTTCCTTCTGGTTTTTCGCGCTTACAATCAAGATAGGCGTATCAAAAGTATCACGAATCCTTTTACAAACCGCGAAGCCATCGATCCCAGGCAGCATAATATCCAAAACGACCAGCTTTGGGCTGCATTCCTCATATAGCTCCAGTGCCCGTTCCCCAGTATCCGCGGTAAGCACGGTATAGCTTTCCGCGCGTAAAAATCCGCACAGCAGGCTCGCAAGCTCTTTGTTATCCTCTACCACTAAGATATCCACTACCATCCCATCTCCATCAGCCAGCCGTTCAGCGTCCGTTCCCTATCCCGCAGACTGGTTACAGACGTATATCTGCCAAGCTCATATTCTCCTTGGATATTGCCGTCTACAATATAAAGCACCCTGGAACACTTTGCCGCTACCTTGGCGTCGTGCGTGACCAGCATCACCGTTGTACCATCCGCGTTGATCTTCGCCAGCTCCTCCATAACCTCCTCGGACGACGCGCGATTTAACGCCCCAGTCGGCTCATCCGCAAAAATCATCTTCGGACGGTTCACCATGCTGCGGCAAATACACGCGCGCTGCAGCTGTCCGCCGGACACCTCATGGATATCATGATCCGCGATCTCCATAATGCCGAGCCGCCGCATGAGATCCTGACCGTAGCGCACGTGCTCTTTGCGCCTCTTCCGATTTTTCCCGGACTGGCAGGCTGGAAGGATAATATTATCAAGGATGGTTAGATTTTTCAGCATATACATCTGCTGGAAAATAAAGCCCATCTCATCCAGCCGCAGATCTGCCAGCTCCTTTGCAGACATTTGCGTGATGCTTTTGCCGCAAAAACGCACCTCGCCTGCCGTTATGGAATCCATGCCGGACACTGTGTACAGCAGCGTAGACTTTCCAGAACCGGACGGCCCCATGACTGCGGTCATTTCCCCTTCTTGGACAGTCAGGTTTACATTTCTAAGAACATGGTTCTGGCGTTTATTCACAATATATGTTTTGCACAAGTTTTTTACTTCCAATACGTTTTCCATACTTCTCTCCTTTATTTTAACTGATCTGATCCCCATATGCAATCGTTATTCCACATTCGAAGCATCCATGACGCTGATCCGTCTTACCTGCAAAGCCGTAAGCAGGCTGGCACATACCGTAACCACAAATACCAGCAGCGGATACAGCACATAAACTTCCAGCGGCCGTACTTCAAACGTAATATTCTGCGCGCCCATCATCCGGAAAATCGGGCCGATCAAAAGCTGGGACAACGGCGCCTGGCACAATGCGCCGAGTATGGTCGCAAGCAGCAGCACGATCCCAATCCGAAGCGTCTGCCAGACAGCAAGCGATCCGTTTTGAAAGCCCATCGCCTTTAACATAGCAATCTCCCCTTTTTCCTTTGTCAAAAAGCTCTTTACCATCAACACCGATACGAGCATATTGATGCACAATACAACAGCCAGTATCAAATATTTCACACCCTGCAGCTGTCCGCTCACATCTCCGATCATCTCATTAATATACTCCCCAGCAGTATAGACCTCGTATTCTGGAAACAGTTCTTGGAGCAGCTGGATGCGCTGTTTTCTCTCGCTCCCTCCCGGCTCATCCGTATACCGCAGCTGGATGCCAAAGCTGCCGAATATATAACGGTAATCCAGTTTTTCTTCCTCATAAAACCGGATGCCCTCGCCCAGATTATTCATTGTCTGAAACACGGCAGTCACTAGGTACTTTCCCTCAGCTTCCCCATTTTGGATCGTCACCGTATCTCCGATGTGTGCGCCGATGCGGTCTGCAATCAGATGCGAAATGCCTACCTCTCCGTGATCACGCGGCGCACTGCCCTCCAGATAGACGTACTGGTCAGCCGTAACATCACCGACTCCCTGGAATGCCAACGATGTTTCTTTCTCGTCCTCGTCTTGAAACGCAATATTCATACGAAACAGCACCTCCTGATATACCTGTGCCTTTACCCCATGCTCAGAAAGCTTGCTTTTTACTTCGTTTAGATGATCCACAATCGTCCTGCGGTTATTGTCATCCGCATGAAAAAGCTGTTCCTTGCTGATCACATGATCGCATGGCGCCATACTAAACCAAGTGATCAGCTGGTCAGACTGAAGCGTATGGATTGTATTAACTGGGATCACAACCAGCAAGATCCCGATCGTAAAAATAAGGATCAATGCCGCATACCGCCGGATACCGCTTAAAATATCATTTAAGGCTAAATATAAAACAGCAGGCAGGCGCGAGCTGTGCAGCGCCAATGCACTTTTACGCGCAAACCGCTCCCCGTTTTCCCCGTTTCTTATGGCGTCGATCGGAGAAAATTTCTTCATTTTACGTGTGCATGAATAGCTAAACAGCACAACCACCGCTACGACCACTACTGCGCAAAGAACATTCCACAGCAAATTTCCGTCCGCCTCGATCATAATATTGTGCGACAGATTTTTCAGCATCAGCTTTCCAAACGGAATACTGCAAACCAGTCCGAGCCCGCCGCCAACAAGTGATATCGCAAAATATTTTACAATATATAGTCCGCGGATCCTGTAATCTGGGATACCAATCGCCTTCATGACACCAATCTCCCGAAATTCCTCGCTCATTGTAAAAAGGATCGTAAACCGCAAAATAACCATAGAGATCAGGATCAGGCAGATACTCACGACAAGCATGACGGCCGCAGTCACCATATCCATCACATACATCAGCCGGATTTCCTCCTTGCCAATATCCATCAGCACATTCAGTCCCAGCTGACGAAGCTTTTTGGTAAACGCTTCATCCTCTGTATATACACAGGTAAGATACATATGCGCTGCATCTGCTGAATCAAAATATGCATAATCCGCATCACTGACAAAAATCCTTGTCATACTCGTCATCTCAGAGGCGAAAAGCGCATCCTTCACACTTCCCGCCACTTGGAGCTCTTTACTCTTTCCTCCGATCTCAAACCGGACGGCATCCTGTACCCGTAGTCCCTCATCCTCTGTCACCTTCACCGACAGATAAATACTGCCATCTGCTACCTGCGTCACTTCTTTGTCGTCCCCGCCGAATATTCGGATCGAATCTCCTATCCGCGCTAACAAGACCGTATTATTGTATTCCAGACTTCCGCTGTCCTTGTACAAGTTTTTTGGGTCAATCTGCAGCGCTTCCTGCTGGAGCATCTGGATCTGCTCCTGTTCTGCAAATTCCGCAAACCGTCTCGCATCCTTTTCATCTGAAAAACAGATCATCCGATCCGGTACTCTTGCTTTTTCAAAAAACGTATCCAAAGCCGTCATAACGGATACCATATTATTCACGCTGCCTGCGATAAATGTAGCTGCTAGAACAATAAATACAAACAGGATCAGATTCATCGTCTTTTTACGCCTCAGATCCTTTTTCAATATCTGCATATACATATTGCCTGCTCCTTTCTTTGCCATAACATAAGCTTGCTTGATCTGCACTGAGTATAATACAGAAATTGTTAAATAATCCTTAAAAAAACCCGGCAATGTTACATTGCCGGGTTAAAAAAACAGATGCTATTTGCCTTCCATCATAAATTGTAAAAGGAACTTAATATCGTCTGGTTCGGATGCGATAAGCTCCATATCGTTGATAAAGGTGTTGTCTGAAAACAGTTTGCTGATCGCAATATATTTTGTCAGCTCAGATTTCAGATTCAGCCGGTCGCCCTCCTTGGAAACCAGCTCAACACTTCCCTTACACTGTTTTACCATCTCCAAAAACTGTTCTGGATCTTCTATATTGTACATTTTTAGCTTCATAATGACTCCTCCATTCCCGCTGCAGCTACAGCGTACGTATATTCTAACACGCCTGTCTGGGATCAGCAATTATAAATATATACAAATTTTTTCACATTCCGAGAAAAAATTTGCAGCATTTTTATAGAATAGCGTCAGCCAATCAAAACCTTTTTGCCCGCAAACGCAAATCCATAGCACCAGATCCGCTCCCGCTTGATCCCTTTTTCCTCCAGCGCCTGCGCGTACCGCTGATCCGCAATCTGGCGAAGCGCCTGCGCGACCGTGTCTGACAGCGTTTTTTCCTCATCTGGGTCATGCACCTTAAATTCCAGAATAAATGCGTCGTGCGCCGGATCACGCGGTTCCAGCATCACATCATACCGTCCAAAGCCACTCTCGCGGTTGGACGTGATGATATACTGCTCCGCCAAATCCACCATCAGCCCCAATACAAAACCGTGATAAAAGCGTTCCGGCTCTGCTTCCGCAGAAGGGCGGTTCCCGGTGTCAAAATAGCTGAACGTCGCTAACACTACCTTATTCATATAAGTATTCATCGCCTTGATGTCATGCAAAAGCATAGCCTTAATAAATGTCTGGTAAGAAGGAATATGATCCATAAACCAACCCCGGATCAGCTTTTCAAACAGCAGGCGTACCTCCAAATTCGTCAGCTTTAACTCATATTCCGATTTTGGGCTTTTTGCATCCATCTGATAGCCCTCGACCCGCAAGTAGCCAGCAGCCAGCAGGAGACTCCAAATCGCGCTGGTGTTTTCCGAAAGCTGCTCAAATACGATGTACTCATCCAAAACAACACGCACGGTTTTTCCCTGCAGCAATTCCTCCATGACCATTTTGACCTCAGGCGTACCTTCCTTTACCAGCTTTCCCGCAAGGCTGTTGGAGCTGGTGTTCGCCCAATAGGAATCAAATCTTTTCTTTTTCAAGAGGTTGATCACCGACCATGGATTATAAATATCTGTCCATTCGCCAAATGTAAATCCATCATACCAAAGCTTTACTTCTTCCTTTTGCCCGATCCCATATTCCGACAGTCCCTCAAATACCTCCGCTTCGGTAAATCCAAACGCTGTCGCATATTTTGCGGATGTCATGGACACTACCTCCAGATTATTCAGATCCGAAAACAGCGACTCCTTGCTGACCCTCGTTATTCCGGTAATGACCGCCCTGTCCAACCATGGATTTGTCTTAAACGTGGCATGGAACATACTTTTCATAAAATCCGACAGCTCGTTCCAGTACCCATACACATAAGCCTCCTGCATCGGCGTATCATATTCATCTAAAAAAATCAGTACCTTTTTATCATAATACCGAGAAAGGAACGCTGACAAACGCTTTAGCGCTACGACCGCATCCAGCCGATCCATACGGTCTGTCACACGCCGGAAAAACGCCTTTTCCGGTTCAGTCAAAATGCCGCTTTCCAACAAATAATAATGCTGTACATACAGATCCGCTAATATTTGGCTGATCCTCACAAATGCCTGCATATGATCCGCCGCCTTAACATCCGCGAGAGATAGGCTGATAACCGGATACGTACCCTGCATTCTGCGATACGCTTCCTCCCGCCAGATGGACAGGCCCTCAAACAAGCTGTCCCTGCCTGCATGGGCAATCGAAAAAAAATAATCCAGCATACTCATATTCAACGTTTTTCCAAAACGGCGCGGACGCATGATCAGCGTCACATCATCCCCGCTTTCCCACCACTCCTTGATAAAAGCTGTTTTATCAATATAAAAATACCCATGCTCCATCAGCTTGCCAAAATCCTGAATACCGATCGCTACTGTCCTAGCCATAAATGAATGAACCTCCTGCTGTTCCTAAACTATCACATCCATCTCCCGGCAGCCGCACGCCTGACAGTCGTACGCACGCTCCGGCAGCTTTATCGTACGAAGCTGCGCACTAAGCGCGTCATAAACCAAAAGCCTGCCCGTTAAAAGCTCTCCCGCGCCCAGCACATACTTCACCACCTCCATCGCCTGCAGGCTTCCGATCACGCCGCAGGCAGCACCCAACACGCCGGCTTCCTTTGCGGACGGCACAGCGCCTTGTGGCGGCGGTTCTTTAAAAATGCAGCGGTAGCAAGGCCCCTGTCCCGGCACATAGGTCATAAGCTGCCCCTGGAAGCGTATGACCCCTGCGTGTACAAACGGCTTTCCTGCCCGCACACAAGCATCGTTGATCAAAAACTTTGTTTCAAAATTATCCGCAGCATCAAGAACCATATCATATCCGTCTATCAGATCTGCGATATTGTCCTCATTTACAAGCACCGGATATGGATGCACCACCGTATCCGGATTGATTCGCTCCAGCGATCCCTTTGCCGACAGCGCCTTCTTTCTTCCGATATCCGCCGTCCCATGCAAGATCTGACGCTGCAGGTTCGACAGCTCTACCGCATCCGCATCTGCTATGCCGATCGTGCCGATCCCTGCAGCCGCCAGATAGAAAGCAGCCGGAGAGCCAAGCCCTCCGGCTCCGATGATACATACCTTTGCACCGAGCAGTTTTTCCTGCCCCTCCTCGCCAACCTCATCCAGCGTGAGGTGTCTTGCGTACCGCTGCTGCTGTTCTTTTGACAACGCCATTGTTCCACCTCATTTTCCTGTTTTTTATTCCGCAAGCCGCAGCACATTGATCAGCAATATCCAAGTCAGCCCATAATACGTCACGACCGCGACCAGATCATTCACCGTCGTAATCAGCGGCCCCGAAGCAACCGCAGGGTCTACTTTGATCTTATGAAACAGCATTGGAATAACCGTCCCCATAATACTTGAAATAAGCATCGCGATCATCAAGGAAAACCCAATGCACGCGCTGACTGCAAAGCTAAAACCAAACCCTCTGCCCTTTACCGCCTCTATATAAAATCCGATAAAAATTAGCGAAAGCATCCCCAGTAAAAACCCGTTAACCGCACCGACCCGCATCTCCTTAAACATCAGCCGCAGCTTTTGTCCCCCGGTCAGATTCTCGTCCATCAGCACACGGATCGTAACCGCAAGCGACTGCGTGCCCGCGTTTCCCGCCATACCCAGGATCAATGATTGAAAGCTGACGACCAGTGTCAGCTGGGATACGACCTGTTCAAAAATACCAACGACCGCAGAAACGACCAATCCAAGCACGAGCAGCACCGCAAGCCACGGAATCCGCTTTTTCATACTTTCAAGCAGCGGCTCGTTCAGATCCTCCTCCGCGGTCAGTCCGGCAAGCCTTGCGTAGTCCTCGCCCATTTCCTCGTCTACGACTTCCACTATGTCCTGCGCAGTAATAACGCCAAGTAATTTTTTCCGGTTATCCAGCACCGGGATCGAAGCTTCAGAATAATCCTTTAGCTCCTCAATACATTCGTCGATCGTTTCTTTTGCATATACATAAGGAAACGATGTCGTGATCAGATCCTCCAGCGCCATATATTTTCTTGCGATGATCAGATCCTTGAGATCGATCGCACCGCAAAAGCTCTCATTTTGGTCTACGACATAGATCGTGGAAATGTTGTCGTTGTCCGCAGCCTGCTTTACCAGCTCCTTCATTGCTCCCGGTATCGTAAGCCCTCGCTGGATCACAATAAAATTCGTCGTCATCCTGCTGCCAATCTCATCATCCTCATACGACTGGATCAGACCGATATCATGCCTAGACTCCTCGTCCATCAGACGGATGATCCGGTCTGACGTTTCATCCTCCATCTCATCCAAAATGTCCGCCGCATCATCCGCGTCCATCGATTCCAAAATGTCCGCCGCATTTTCCAGACCAAGCTCCTCCAGATAACGGCTGGCCTCATCGCCCAGATACGTAAATATCTCGGATACCGTATCGTTTCCAAGCAGCCTGCAGACCTTTAGCCGTTCCTCCTTTGTCAGCTCCTCCCAGATCGACGCGATGTCGTTCTCATGGTAAGCTTCCAGCTTCTTACGGATTGCCTGAGGCGGTTGCCCGCTTTTGATGATAGCTATTAATTCTTTTTCATAATCTCTTTTCTTTGGAATCTCAGATTCCTCCGTTTGGAATTTCTTTTCTTCCATTTCACCCATAAGAAACCTCGCTTTCTATCACCTGCTACAGGTCTTGCGTACATCCCAGCAGGTAATTGACGAACTGCTGCGCCGTCCGCCCGGATATCCCGCCATGACTTAATTCCCAGCGGTTTGCTTCCTGCCGCAGCTTCTCATCGCTTAACGTAAGCCCTGCTCTGCGTGCAAGCGCGATCACGATCTGGAAATATTCCTTCTGGCTCGGCTTGGAATAACTGATCGTTACCCCAAAACGATTGACAAGCGACAGCTTTTCTTCCATCGTATCCGACTGGTGCATCCCGTTTTCTACCTTTACATCGCTGCGGTCGCTCCACATTTCCCGGATAATATGCCTCCGGTTGGAAGTCGCATAGATCAGGATATTTTCCGGCTTCGTTTCCACACCGCCTTCAATAACCGCCTTTAAAAATTTGTACTCGATTTCAAATTCCTCAAAGGACAAGTCGTCCATATAAATAATAAAACGGTAATTGCGGTTTTTGATCTGCGCGATCACATTGGATAGATCTTGGAACTGGTGCTTATAGATCTCGATCATCCGTAATCCCTGATCATAAAACTCATTGACGATCGCCTTGATACTTGTAGACTTTCCCGTACCGCTGTCCCCAAACAGCAGCACATTGTTCGCCTTTCGCCCCTCCACAAACGCGCGGGTATTATCCACCAGCTTTTTCTTTTGAAGCTCATAGCCGATCAGATCGTCCAGCATCACCTTTTCCATATTATTGATCGGATGGAACTCAACCCCATGGCCCGTTTCTGCGGTCGAAATACGAAACGCCTTATTCAGTCCGAACATCCCTACGCCATACGCCTTATAAAAGCCTGTCACAGCCGCAAAAAACTGCTCTTCATCTAAGGCTTTGCCAAGCTGGATGCTCAGCGCACGCACCTTTTCGCTTACATTTTTATTGTACATCAGCTCCGGCTTTCCGATTGCCTGATAATCAGTCAGCCTTGTAAAGCAATCAATGCCAAGCTCTTGCTCGATCCAGCTGAAATCATAAGCAAACAACTCCTGAAACGCTTTAAAATCACTTTTCGCAAACGCGTTCACACTTCCCTCATGGGCGCCTGTTTTCTCACACGTAATGCTAAACGGATTTTCGTTTGTGATCAGCAAAAACGTCAGATAATCGTGCCAGAGGTTTTTATCAAACCCATAATCCGTAGCCACCATAAGCAGCCGCTTGACCTGACAAAATACCCTTCGGGTCAGCTCATCCTTCGTCTGCTTATGCTCCCTCATATCTGCGCAGATACTCCCAAGCTCCATCAAGATCGAATCTTGCGGCATATCGCCGTACATTAATATTTTTGATACAATCCGGTTCATCCTTCGCCTCCGTTTTCGTATATTGTAACACAAATTTTTCCCATTGTTTATAAAAATATATAAAATCGTCGATTTTTCTCTCCTGCAGGAAGTGGTATGAAAGCAGATTTCAATATCATTTAATTTTCCATAACAATTTTTACTTCCGTTGTTTTTTGAAGCATTTTGATGTCAATCCCATAATCGGTGATTATTATATGGCTGTGCGCCATGTCCTTACGAACATTTTTGGAAAAAGGACAGTCCTGGCATCTGTCACATCCGCCAGCAGATATTTTATGCCATTTTCCTGAAAAAGTCGAAACCTATGTAAAATCGAATGTCTTAATAAATGCCTTAAAAAGAGCGGTGGCAAGTTCCGCTCTCTTTGTTACTCAATGATTAAATTCTCAGTTACAATCCCCAATGCTTCAAGTTTAGCTTTCGTTTTACGGAGCTGATTAGATAATTCCTTGTCTTTATCCTCTGCTTTCTGTATCCGCTGTAAGTCTGTGTAGATATCAATCATAATTGGTAGACTATACCGTTATTTTTATATTTATTTTAAAACTTTTTCTGCACCGACCATTGATTGCTCCCGTCTTTCCCCATAGACACCAGAATCAGCGGAATCTGATATCTTTCCCTGATCCATGCCACACCTTTGAAATAATCCTTTTCCCCGGTGATCCATTGCATTTCATTATCCGAAATCTTTAGGATCTGGCACTTCCCCATTCCATACAGCGTCTGCCTGGCCGCATCATCCAGGCTTTTCCAAAGCGGCGGACGCAGATTCGGATCAAAGGAAATCACGGCACCTGACTCTCTGGCTGTCTGCACCGCCTTTTTCGTAGCCGCACGCACTCCTTCGTGCGTCATGGAAAGCGTGCCAAAATGAAAGATCCTGGAATCCCGGATCAGCTCCTGCGGCACTTCCCCATCCGCAAAAGTATGTACCATAGGTACCATAGCAAGCGTTGTATGAACCTTTCAGTGTTAATATTTACCTGTATCCTATACTCAGACTATAACATGGTTTTTACATATGTTCGATTCCGTATTTTCAAATTTGCACAATTTTATTTTCTAATTTTTATATTTGCACACATTTTTATTGATTTTTATTTTCTTTGCGACCAGATATTTTACAATAATGCAGTTTTCTTTGGTTTGACAGTCTTCAATTTGTGCATTATAATAAAAACAATGTAACATATACTGTCACAAAAATTAACAAAAAGAAAGTGAGATACTATGGCTGAACGAGTTACTATACAGGATATTGCAGACGCACTTGGCCTTTCCCGCAATACCGTATCCAAAGCAATCAATAATACCGGAATCCTGGCTGATGCTACAAGGGAAAAGGTCTTAAAAAAAGCCATAGAAATGGGATACAAACAGTTTTCATATGTAAATATCCCTGGCATAGGCATATCCGGTGCAGATGCAGGCTGTACAATGCCGCTGGATAAGAACGAAATTGCCCTGTTTACTGCCAGTTTTATCAGCAATTCCCATTTTGCATCCACCATGCTCGATAACTTCCAGCGTGGAATTTCCGATTCCGGCTATACCTTTACCATGCACCGCATCCAGGAACATGAGATCCGGCATCTGCAGCTGCCTAATTCCTATAATGCAGAAAAGACTGCCGGCATCATCTGCGTGGAGATGTTTGATAAAAAATACTGTTCCATGCTCTGCCGGCTGGATACCCCGCTCCTTTTCGTAGATACTCCTGTATCCGGTTTTGACGAACCGCTGAAAGCGGATGTACTCTGTATGGATAACCAGTCCAATATCCATATTTTTGTCCATGAAATGGTAAAACGTGGAAAAAAAAGAATCGGGTATATTGGAAACTGTATGCACTGCCAATCATTTTTTGAGCGCTTTTTAGGCTACCGGAACGCCATGTATCTGTGCGGCCTTTCCTGTCCGGAAGAATACTGCATCACAGACAGTAAAAACACCGCTGACGATTCCTCCCCGCAAAATTACCGGAAATATCTCAGGAGCCGGATACAAAGCCTGTCATCCCTTCCGGATGTCTTTATATGCGCCAATGACTTTATTGCCATAGATGTACTGCTCGTATTTAAAGAGCTTGGTATCTCTGTCCCAAAGGATGTCTGGCTATGCGGATTTGATGATTCCCAGGAATCCAGGATCACATCCCCGACGCTGACTACGATACATATCCACAGCCAGATCATGGGATTTTCGGCTGTCCATTTACTGCTGTCCAGAATTAAGGACCCTTCTATGAACTACCGCAGGGTCTATACAGAAACAAGCCTGATTTACAGAGAATCAACGGAAGATTAACTATGGCCAGCGCACAAAAAAGACAGTGGCAAGTGCCCTGTCTTTTTCCATAGAGTCCGGTACCTTTTATGCAGATTTCTAACCGTTATATTCTATTCTTTTTTGCATGATATGCATCACTCTGCCAGTGAAAAAACCTCACGCAGCATGATCTTGATCTTTATTCTCCTGCCGCATATAATGATATCAGAAAGCGGCGCCGCTTCTTACACAAACAATATGCGTTACACAGGCTGATTGAATGAATTTCAACGGCCCGGTCTGCAAACGTAACAGCACTTACTTTGGAAGGAGCTTATACAGCCTGCTTCTTGGCGAAACAAACTGGAAACGCACGGATTTCGAATCTACCGACAACAGAAGCTGCCAGGAAATTATGCGCAGCAAATTGTATAGCTGTCTTCCGGATCTCATCATATATGGTTTGTAATTTCATCAACCGCAGCATTTCCCTGCTGATACACAGTTCTTATAATATCATCAATCTTCGCTTCCTCCATCCCCGCCTCTTTTACATGGATACCCTCTCAAACAACTCTCCAACCATATCCGTAAAGTTACCGGTACTTTTTAAACCGATAGGCCAGGACAGTCTGTACTTTTATTTTCGTAACAAATAAATATGCCTTCATTTTATAACCTCACGACGTACCGCTATCATTATCCAATGTAGTCCCTCCATAACCATAGGTGACCGGAAGGCATACCAGCGGCGGCTTCTCCATCCTGTCATCCCGCAGGAGCTGTTCTACGCACATTTCCGCAATTTCCTGTACCGGCTGGACAATCGTGGAGCATAGATAATTTTTATCCCCAAAAACACGGATGCCGTCAAACCCAATCACCTGCACATCTTCCGGCACTTTCAGCCCAAGGCCCTCCAGCATCTGAATCACAAAATATGCCAGCCCGTCCGTCATGCAGAAAATTCCATCCAGTGTCATGCTGCCGTTCTGCATCTTTCCGGCGAGAAATTCCCGGAATCCATCATAAGACTCCCCTTCCCTGACAATTTTCATTTCGCAATGCAGATCCCGCATCAGGCATCCATTCAAAAATCCCGCCTGCCGTTTGTTCGGTTCGTTGACCAGGGAAGCGCCTGCACGCAGAAA
Source organism: uncultured Eubacterium sp. (assembly GCA_910586225.1). GTDB lineage: Bacteria > Bacillota > Clostridia > Lachnospirales > Lachnospiraceae > Eubacterium_J. The sequence continues at coordinate 61,163 of CAJUIL010000003.1, forward strand.
GGCAACCCTTTTGCAGCCAAAGTCAGCCAGCTTTTCTGCTGCCAATTGCCCTCCTGCAAAATTATCAGAGGCCACGCATAGAAATTTCGGTCCCACGGAACAGTCAATCGACACAAAAGCCGTTCCTTCTTCTATGACCAGCCCCGTATGATACGTCAGTCCGATGATGCCATCCACGTTATTCTGCTGCACCATCTGCACATATTCCTGCTCCAGCGAAGGATCAAACTCGGTGCAGCACAGCAGCATCCGGTATTTTCTGCGCAAAAACGCAAGGTTGATCTGGTAAGTCAGGGCCGCAAAAAAGGGCTCTCTCGTATTTGGTATCAGAAGGGCAGCCGTAAAAGTCCTGCCTGCCTTCATCCCCTGGGCATAACTGTTGACCCGGTAGTCCAGCATTTTGATCGCTTTTTCCACACGTATTTTATATTCTTCCCCAACAGGAATCCCGTTGACCACTTTCGATACCGTGCCCAGGGCAACGCCCGCTTCCCGCGCGACATCTTTCATTGTAGGCGCTAAGCTTTGCTTTTTCATCATAATTTCCTTCTCGCCCGCCCGGATCCGGCGCCATCAGACCAGATCATACTTCACCACATCAATGACCGCTTCTCCGTCCGCAAAAAAGGAAATTCCGTCTGCTTCCTGCTCTGTATACATCGTTGCAGTCATCACCTGTTCACCGTCATTGACAAATACTTCTACGCTGAATCGGTCAAAGATCATGCGCAGCTTCAATTCTCCGTTTCTGTTGTTTACCAGGCTTCTGCGCTGATGGATAATGGCTCTTCTGGATCCGGAGAATTTCCGGTCAATCTTCAGGATCGACTCTGACGGGCGGAAACTCAGCGAAGTATAAAACTCCTCATTCTGTGCAAAACGGACTGCAAATTTCCGGTACATCTTTTCACTGTCCTTTGGTCGGATCGTAAGCTCCATGTCTGCCCTGCGGCCTTTTATGCCATCCAGTCTGACTACTCCTGTCACTGTTACATTCTCATGTACGGTCTTATTCCGGCGCATTTCCAAAAGCTCCCGCAGCGGTGCCTGGTACAGCCTTCCGTTCCTGATGGACAGTTCCCTCGGCAGGCTCATCTGCCCGTACCACAGCGGATGATCTGTCATACGCAGGCTGCAGGTATCCCAGTTCTGCATCCAGCCGATCATCACACGCCGTCCGTCCGGCGTCAATATGGTCTGCGGCGCATAAAAATCAATTCCATAATCAACGGACTGGTTGCATTCCTCCGTAAAGCTGTCTGTCATTTCATCATAATCACCGATCAGGCACAGGGTACCGTTTCCGTTGTGATATTCGAATCCCTGCGGCATCATATCCTGCGGGCTGGTCAAAAGCACCCATTTCCCATCCAGCCTGAAAAAATCCGGGCATTCCCACATCAGGCCGAAACGGTTATTATTGGCGCAGAATACCTTCTTATAGTCCCAGTGAAAGCCATTCGGGCTTGTAAACAGAAGGATCTGTCCGCTGCCGTCCGCCGGGCGGTTCCCTACGAGACAGCAGTAAGTGCCGTCGTCTTTGCGCCACATTTTCGGATCGCGGAAATCAAATCTGCTGCAGCCTTCCGGCAGGTTTGACTCATCCAGCACAGGATTTTTTTCATACTTCTCATAGTCGATCCCGTCGCCGACTGCAAGGCACTGTGTCTGCACTTCACTGACGCCCCCGTTTCTCTGACGTTCTCTTACCACACCGGTATACATCAAAAGCTGCCTGCCGTCGTCAAGTTCTACCGCACTTCCTGAAAAGCATCCGTCCCTGTCATAAAACTCATCCGGCGCCAGTGCGGCCGGAAGATATTTCCAGTGCAGAAGGTCGCTGCTCACGGCATGCCCCCAATGCATCGGCCCCCACTGGGAGTCGTACGGATAGTACTGGTAAAACATATGGTATTCCCCTTTATAATAAGAGAATCCATTCGGGTCATTCATCCAGCCTGTCCTTGCCGCCAGATGGAACGCCGGTTTTTCTTCTTCTTTGATAAGTTTTTCTGAAGCCTCTTCGTATTTACGGGCTTCCCGCAATGTCTGACTTGTCATGCTATCTCCTCATACCTTATATATTTTATTCTATAATCATACTATACTCCTGCTAAACGGGCAACACGTTTTGCGGAGTTTTAAAAAAGCTGCCGCATTAAGCAGGAAGAAAATCTTTCGCCTTTTCTTAATACGGCAGCACTCCAGGGACAGTTCCTATACCCTGATTTTGTTTCTATTCATAAACAACAGCCTGAACCATTATTCTGCGTCTGCACCAGTTTCTGCGTCTGCACCAGTTTCTGCGTCTGCACCAGCTTCTGCACCGGCATCCGCAGCGGCATCTTTGCCTTCTTCAGCATAATAAGCATCCAGATATTTCTGGAAAATAGACAGGTATTCTTCCAGACCATAAGCATCCAGGTCTTTTAAGAACTGATCCCAGTCAGCATCTGAAAAACCGTTCATGATCCAGTCTGATTTCTTTGCATTGATCGTCTTTTGAATATCCGTCTGCAGGTGGGATATCTTTTCTGTATCTTCTCTGCTCATAAATACATTCGGATATACATATTTTCTGTTCATATCCGGGGTATACAGATCTTTGATCCAGTCCAGACGGTACTGCGCATCATCCGGGCAGGTTACATATACGCCATAGTATTCATCCAGGACTGCCAGAGGCCCTGCTACGTTTTCTGCTTCACGTACTTCTACCGGAGATGCATCGCCCAGCGGCGCATGTTGGAGCATGTCTTCTCCATTTTCATTTTTGCCAAGTACGAAAATATCAAATTCATCATCCTCGCCGTAAGTACCCCAGTTATTCTGCGGAGACTGGAACGGATCATACATCTGATCAATCCATGCACACACCAGTGCCGGATTTTTAGCAAGTGAAGTTACAACACAGCGTCCGCGGTCATATCCGCTTGTAAAAGAACCGTTCGCCGGTGTAAGGTTTCTTGTATCAGCCGTCAGCACTGGCAGCGGCACCCAGTCCTTCACATTATCAATGTTTCCGACATCCCAGGTAAAGCATACGCCGTAGCGGCCGGATTTTCCTTTGGATACATACGTAGACCATTCCTGTGTAAATGCTTCCGGATCAATAAGCCCTTCCTCGTACAAACTATGCAGCCATGCAATACCATCTTTGAAGCCCTGCTGTGTTGCAGAACAGATTACCTTCAGATCATCTGTAACCGCAATATGTCTGCCGGTATCTGCATCGCCGTAGCCTTCACCGAAGCCGTTTATGAGAATTCCCGGATCCTCGCCGCCATTTAAGATACAGGACATTGGAATAATGCTTCCGTCAATGTTGAACTCTGCCTGCAGTTTAGAAGCATTATCACGGAATGCAATCAATACCTGTTCAAATTCATCTACTGTTTCCGGCATTTCCAATCCAAGGAAATCCATCCACTTTTTATTAATAAAACTCATACTGCCGACCGTCTGTATTGCTGTCTTCTCGGAACCCAGCTGCTCGATCCATGGAAACGCCCAGATATGCCCATTCGTATCTGTACTCATCGTTCTGTATTCCGGGAATTTGTCAAATACTGATTTCAGATTCGGCATATATTTGTCAATATAGCCTTCCAGCGGAATGATCACGCCCTGCTCGCCGTATTTCAGCAGATCGCTGTCGCCAAACCCTGCGGTAAAGACAAAATCCGTCAAAGAACTCTTATTTGCCATTGCAAGCTTAATCTTATCGCCCCACTGGTCGCCCTGGATAGCCGTCCAGTTAATCTCTACATTGGTCTTTTCCTGCAGTCGTTTAAAGATCGTCCGGTTATTCGGTTCAGACTCCGTATTTGCCGGATAGCTGATCAGTCCGGTAAGCGTTGCTTTTTCTTTCAGCGGAAATTCCAGATCCGCGATATCTACTTCCTGCACCTCTCCCTGAGACGCATTTCCGCCTCCGCTGCTGCCGCATCCTGCGGACGTTACTACCATACCTGCTGCCAGCGTCACTGCCAGTACGCGTTTTATAATCTTATGATACTTCATGGTTTTTCCCCTTTCCTAATCTTTTCTTTTTCTATAACGGATGGAACAAGTTCTCCTAATTTTATCCTTTTACTGAACCTGCCATAATACCGGCATCAAAATATTTCTGGAAGAACGGATACATCACTAACAGCGGCAGGCTGGAAATAATAATTGTTGCATATTTCAAAAGCTCTGCCAATTGTGCGCGTTCTGCGGTACTCTGCATATCAGCAATCATGCCTGCTTCCGGCTGATTCTGAATGAGAATGGAACGGAGCACGAGCTGCAGCGGCTGTTTTGCTGCATCGTTCAGATAGATCATTGCATCAAAGTAGCTGTTCCACATCGCAACGAACTGCCACAGTGCCAGCACAGCGATAACTGGTGTACATACCGGAAGCAGGATCTTGAAATAGTACGTGATCTCATTCGCTCCGTCTACTTCTGCAGCTTCCTGCAGTTCTGCCGGAATGCCCTGATAATAAGTACGTGCAATGATCATATTCCATACGCTGAACGCACCCGGAAGGATGATCGCCCACATGCTGTCCAAAAGGCCCAGGTTGCTGATCAGCAAATACGTCGGGATCAGGCCGCCCCCAAAAAACATCGTGATCACGAAGATCGCATTAAAAAACCCTTTTCCTTTAAAATCCGCCCTGGACATCGGATATGCTGCCAGAAGCGTGATAAATACAGATACTGCCGTAAATACAATCGAATAGATGACTGCGTTCTTGAAACCAACCCAGATCTGCGCATTGGACATAACCCTCTGGTACGCTGTCAGCGTCCATTTTTCAAAGTCAAACGTAATACCCTTATTCTGCAGCGTGATCGGATCCATAAAGGATGCCACTATAATATAGATCATAGGAATGATAATGGCAACGACAAACAGGCCGAGCAGAATATATCCGGTTGTGAGCAGCGCCTTATCCTGTATGGAGTATCTGGCAAATTTGCTTTTCTTTTTCATTTCGCTCCTCCTTACAATCCCTTGCCGTCATTCATCTTCTCGACAATCTTATTTACAGATATCAGCAGTATGACATTAATCACGGTATTGAACAGGCCTACTGCCGTTGAAAAGCTATAATCCCCGTCTATAAGACCTTTTTTATACACATAGGTAGCAATGATTTCCGATGTGCCCATATTCAGGTCTGTCTGCAGTGCATAAGCTTTTTCAAAACCGATGCTCATGATATTTCCTGCCTGCAGGATGAACTGGATGATTACCATATCCTTGATCGCCGGCCATTCCACTGCCTGGATTTGCTGCAGGATATTCGCACCGTCGATCAGAGCCGCTTCTTTCAGCTCCTGGCTGGCATTGGATAAAGAAGCCGTGTACATAATGGATGCCCAGCCTGCACCCTGCCAGATCCCGCTGACAATGTAAATCGTACGGAAAGCCTCCGGCATCGTCATGAAGTTGATCTGGCTTCCCAGCAGCATGTTAATTGGTCCTGTAACTGATAAGAGGATTCTTACAATACCGCACAATACGATCACTGAGATAAAGTTCGGCATGTAAAGGACAAGCTGTATTTTTTGCTTCAGCCCCTTGCTCTCAATCCGGTTCAGCAGAAATGCGAGCAGGATCGGCATTGGGAACCCCCATAAAAGACCGTAAATGCTCAGCTTTAATGTGTTAGCCAGATACTTGAGAAAGTCAGGTGAGGATAAAAATCTCTCAAAATACTTAAATCCCACCCATTCACTGCCCAGAATACCCGCAAACGGGTTGTAATCCTGAAATGCAATTGCAATGCCGCCCATTGGGATATACCTGAAAATGATGGTAAGCGCCAATGCCGGCAGCAGGAAGATCACATATAACTGCCAGTGCTGTGTAACATAAAGTAGCACATTATGCAATCCGCCCTGCCCTTTGTTCTGTTTCTGCGCGGAAACAGCTGTTCCATTTGTTTTCATAATTTCCTCCTTTCTTTTTAAAACCTTTCCCGCAGCCTCACATCCGCCTTCTGTAAACAAACGTTACATTTACATTGTGCATTTGTAAAATTACGTTTCAGATTTGTTATTGTTAATATACCAGAACTATTTTGTACAGTCAATCTATTTTTTGTCATTTGCACCCATAAATCTGAACATTTAGTAGTTTTATATAAAAAAACGCACAAAAAATTGTGAAATATTCCGTCTTGATTTTATCAAAATTATAATTTTTCATTTTTTACATTTGACAAACACACTTCATGCATTATATAATAAAAACAGGATTTGTATGTTACAATATATGCAAATAACAACTTATAAAAAGGAGGATCATTATGAGCGAATTTTTTAACCCGGACAATTCCATCATGCGTTTTATCACTAAGATCGCCAACAGTGTTTATTTAAACATCCTGTGGCTGGTCTGCAGCCTGCCGGTCGTTACCATCGGCGCTTCTACCACATCCCTGTTCTATGTCACGCTGAAAATGGCCAAAAACGAAGAAGGCAATATCACCGCCGCCTTTTTCCGTTCCTTCCGGGACAATTTCAAACAGGCTACAAAAATATGGCTGATTCTTCTGGCAGCCGGCATTGTCTTTGCTTTGGACGGATATGTCTTTTACCATATGCGGTTTGAAAATATGCTCTGGACCATCGGAACCTCCATATTCCTCGTTGCCCTTGCCGCCTATGCCATCATCCTGATGTACATCTTTCCGCTGCTGGCAAGATTTGACAATACCACATTTGCCATGTTTAAAAATTCGCTTTTCATCGGTATGCGCTTTTTCCTGTGCACCGTGCTCATGGCTGTCATCTATTTTGTCATGCTATTTGTAGTGATCAATATCTTCACCCCGGCGGTCATATTCGGTGAAGGGCTGTGTGCACTGCTCTGCTCCTGCCTGCTTTCTAATATACTGCTGATGTGCCAAAAGCAGGATGAAAAAACCGATACGCAAAAAGCGGCCGCTGACCTGCCGCACCTGTAAAACCCTGTTACAGCGTCCATGCACATTTCACGCAATAAAGAAATACGTACAAGGAGGACCTTATGCTGACAGCTCAAAAACAGACAGAAAAAAAGAATACTTTTCAACCAAAAGAACACTCCTTCCTTCAAAGCCTGCGCGAAAAGAAAAAACTGCACGATCTGCTGCAGTATCTGTGGGACTACTACAAACTGCCTCTTGCGGCTGCAGCCATTGCGGTCTATATTGTCCTGTATGCCGCATACAGCCATTTCACCCATAAAGATACCACGCTATATGCTGCGCTGGTCAATGTTGCCGTTGGAGACACTTTAACAGAAGAATTAAGCAGCCGGTTTTTAACCGCACAGAATCTGAACCCTGATAAGAACACTTTCCGCCTGTATTCCGGCCTGTACCTGACCGAGGATGAAAACAATATCTATCACGAATACACCTATGCCTCCCGCATGAAGATTCTGGCCTCCATCGACGCGGAACAGCTGGATGTGGCTCTCATGGACAAAGAAGCCTTTGACGCCTTTTCCCAGAAAGGCTATCTGTATAACCTGGACAAACTGCTGGCTAAGCAGGCTCCTGCCCTGCATCAGCAGCTTGCGCCGTATTTTGTAACAAACGTTGAGATTTTGGAAGATAATGCCGAAGATCTTCTTTTTGACAGCTCTGCTGTTTATCATGCCGATACGGAAGAATACCCGATGGGACTGGACCTGTCTGATTCCCCTTTGATCAAAAAAGGCAGGTTTCCGGAAACCGTCTATCTGGGAATCATTAAAAATTCTCCCAGAATGCATACGGTCCTGGATTATCTGGAATATTTGTTTTCTTAATTCATAAAGCGGCTGGTGCAGTCAGGAATTTTGAACTTCTGACTGCACCAGCCGCTTATACTTTATATCAGCATTCCACAAAGGACTCAAAGATTTCATGTTCCCGATACCGAATCCAGCGATCTTCTTCCGGTTTTCTTTTATTCCTGCTTAGTCTGCCATCCTGAATGTACTGCGCTTTTTCAATATATTCAGAATTAATTGTTTCTGCCTTTTTGCTAAAATCTCTTGCAAACGCCCTGGAAAAAGTATACTCATCCTGAAACTTTGCAGAGCCCAGAAAATTGTCAACCTTTTCATCCGGCGTTTTGGAATGAAGCAGTCCAAATGGCATCTCATATTCCCAGTGGCCGCTTTCGCCCTGTCTGCGATCTCACCACAGTAGCGGATCAGATCTTTTGCGTCCTGATAGAGTGAATTTACCTGCTTTTGTCAGCGATCAGATTGATCTGCTTGATCACCGCAGATGGTGTAACAAATACCGCATCCGCGGCTTTTGAAAAACTTCCTGCATCTGCTACCTGCAGGAACATATTCAGATGTTCATCGTAAAGCATATCTGACCTTCTTTCTGAAAAATAGTTACTGTTTACGGTTCAGAAACGAGCACTGGCTGCGCATTCACAAAAGAACCTATAGATCCGGGTTAAATCTAATTCCCTGCCGCGTACCTCGTTCACGAAAACGCCGGGTAAATGTATTTAAAACTCTTTTTTTATCCGCACTCCATATGGGTGCAGTCAGCAGCTTTTTCGACCCGTCTCCGGTAAGACGGTGAACGACCATGGAAGGCGGCAGATGTTCCAGGCAAGTGATCACAAAATCCACGTACTCCTCTAAAGAAAATATCGGAAACGGCTCCTTTGCATACATCTCTGCCAGGTCTGTCCCTTTTAATATATGCAGCAGCTGAAGCTTGATCCCGTCAATGGCAGGACAAAAATGTGCAAGATAATCCACAGACTGAAGCATCTGATCCTGCGTCTCCCCCGGAAGTCCCAGAATCAGATGCACAACGACAGTCAACCCTGCCGCTTTTAGCTGCTTTACCGTCTCCTCGAAACAGGAAAGCGGATAACCGCGCCGGATAAATTGTGCCGTTTTCGGATGGATCGTCTGCAGTCCCAGCTCCACCCAGACCGGTTTTATCAGATTCAGCTCTCGCAGGAGCAGAATTTTCTCCGGTTCCAGGCAATCCGGCCGGGTCGCTATGGAAAGTGCCGCGATCTCCGGCCGGAGCATCGCTTCTGTAAACAATTCCCTCAAATATGAGACTGGTGCATACGTATTGGTAAATGACTGGAAATAGGCAATATAACGTCCGTCAGACGGCATTTTCTCTGCAACCAGCATTTTTGCTGCCTCTATCTGTTCCCCGATTCCCATCCGCCTGCAATTTTTCGTTACAGTACATCCGGAAACAGAATTTCCAGCATTGCCTGCCGTCACATTGCCCGCCGCAGAATTTGCAGAACTGTCTGCTGCCACATTGCCTGCTGCAAAATCTCCGGAACCTCCCGCGCTGCAAAATATACATCCCCTGTTTCCCAATGTCCCATCTCTATTCGGACAGGTCATCCCGCCATCCAGCGCCAGCTTATACACCTTTGTACCAAACCTCTGTTTCAGCCAGGCATTCAGCGAATGATAAGGCCGCCCTTCCCAGCATTGTTCCATGTTTTTCAATATATTTTCCCTCATGTTAATGACATTGGTTCCGACAAGCCGGCCTGTTAGAAAAGCGTAAGTCTACCGGATAAAATTTGTCCTCTGAAATGCTTCCTTTTCCGGCAGTCCATACTTCTCCCTGCCAAGCGCAATGCTCTTCATAAGAAATGCCATATTCCCTGCCAGTGTCCGCATCGTCTGCAGGCCTTCCGCATCCTGTTCCGCCTCCCCGGCTTCCCTGCCATGGATGCTGTTCCAATACTGGCTGGACGCTACCGGCATACCGGATATTGTAAAGAATTTATTCAGCTCATCAAAGGTCGCTGACAGTCCCCCGCGCCTTGCAGCAGCCACACATGCGCCAACTTTCATGGTCTTATCAAAATGTGTGCTGTAAAACAGCCGGGTCAGAAATGCAACCAGTGTCGCATTTGCCGATGCAAAATAAACAGGCGATCCTACTACCAGGCCGTCACAGGCTTCCAGCTTCGGTGCCGTTTCATTCACAATATCTTCAAATACACATTTTCCTCTTTCCATACAGGAGCCGCAGGCGATACAGCTGCGGATATCCATGTTCCCGATATGAATGATCTCTGTATCAATTCCTTCTTCTGCAAAAATCTTTTCCATTTCATGCAGGGCAATATAAGTGTTTCCCTGTTTGTGCGGACTTCCGTTTATCATTAATACGTTCACTATAAAACCTCCTTCACACTGCTTTAGGCATTGGCTGCCATTGGCATTTTTCTATATACTGCTATTATAAATTAGATTTTAAGAAAAGTACAATACTTATTATGCAATCTGAAAAAACAGTTACTGTTCACACCCTGTTCAGGCACCTGCTGCCTTCGCGAAGCGAAAGGCTGGATGCCTCTGGGTTTCTCATCATGGGACAGTGTATGAAACACACTATACAGTAAACTGGCTTATGTATCGTGTATATTCATATGGTGAACATACTTTTATCTCATCATAAAAATAATCTTTGTTATCGGAGGTCTTTAAATTAATAAATCTTGAAAGAGCAGCCTTAATGATCATAACTACACAAAAAATCACTCTGACACGTTTATCATTGGGAAAATCCATGCATAATGGCAGTAATTTCTTTTCTAAAGTCAGATAGCTTTCAATCGCTTTAAATTTTATAGAGTCAAGCAGTTCAGCTGTTTCAAGATTTCCTTTGTCCACCAGTAAGTCAGCAAAATCTTTGCATATTTTAGTACTGTCGTCAGGACATATCAGTTTATGATAATCAATGTTTTCTTTAGATATTTTTCGCTTAAAACCGCTTTTAAATTGTGTTAATAGTATGATACTTCTGGTCACCAGCAGAGCATCGGAAGAGGAAGGTGTCTTTTGACTGTTGTATAAAGTACTGGCCGGATTAAATACTGGAATAAAATAGAGGATTAAAATTAAATAGATCGTTTATCGCATGGCAGAATCCCATGTCTAGTTGTTATGCGCAAAATAATTTATCAATCACATCTTTATGTATAGTATTAATGGTAAAACTGATATCACCAAATTTACAAAAAGTTTATAAAGCCTGCGTTTACCGTGAGGCCTATCAAAGGGACGATTGACACAATCTATATTTTCTGTTATAGTAAATCCATACACGAACATTAATAACTGTATATAGGCGGTTGTGCCGAGAAATGATGATGCGAAAACCAAACTTTCTTTGTCGCGTAAAATATACAAAGTAACCAAACAGATCCACAGACAGTTTGGCAAGAATTTTGGCGATATTGTTGAAGTTGTTTTACAGGAAAGGGACACTATGAATATATCCATGTGGAAATGTCCAAAATGCGGAAGGGAATTTAAGAAAAATGGGCAGAGCCATTTCTGCGGTGAAAAGCCAAACACGATTGATGAATATATCCTGAGCCAGGATGAGGATAAACAGGAAGATCTGCAGCATATCCGCCAAATCCTGCACAAAGCATTGCCGGAAGCTGAAGAACGTATCTCATGGAGTATGCCGACTTATTGGAAAAAGCACAATATTCTTCATTTTGCCGCTTCAAAAAAACACATTGGACTGTATCCGGGACCAGAAGCCGTAATACATTTTGCACAAGAGCTTCATTGCTACAAAACCGACAAAGGGACTATCCGTATCCCTTATGGCAAGATTGACGCTGCATTGATCGAAAAAATTGCAACGTGGTGCTGGCAAACCGGAAACCATGCGTAACTTTTGTGGACGATGTGTGATCTGCAAGGCCACGAAATCGAAATAGGCGCCAGCTTTTCCTGGCACCTATAGAATCATTTATCCCTAATGCAATACAATCGCATTTACTGCTTCCATTAGATCCACAACTTTACTTCTTGTCACAAGCGCTGTCGGTTCACCATCCACTACAGCCATACAAAAATCCCCGTCCCTCCGGTACAGGCCAATCTGTACTGTCGGATTGTTTTCATCCTCCAAATGAAGCGTCATACTGAGTTCTTCTTTCGCCCCGATTTCCTCATTCTTAAATTCCGTCGCCGTAAGCGCTGCAAGAGCCGTCCGGAAATCGTCTACAGCAATTTCTTCTTCTCCATAGAACCATACGGTTTCTTCATCTTCTTCCTTGGAAATCAAAGCATATGTCTGACCCTCCAGAGAAATATCAACCTGCGTTACTTTATCAAAATCAGCCCAGAAAATTTTCTGATGGCGCAGTTTATCATAAGATGCATCCATGAGCGATTTATATTCCGTTTCTGTAATCTCATAGATGATCTGAGACTCGCCGATCCGTATATAAGCAGGCACAGTTTCTTCCTCCGACTCATAACCATCCGACGTATCTGTTTCCTCCGAAGTCTCCTCCTCTTTCAATTTGGCCTTGTCTTCGGCGGATCTGGAAATATGCATCACAAAAGTTTCAACTTCTTCTGTTTCTTCGTCCGTGCCGGCATGATCCTCCGCATCCTCTTTTGACGCCATGTACTGCACCGTCGCTGTCAGTTCCGGATCATCCAGTCCATAGACAGCCAGTTCTTCCTCTGTTGCATTGTAAGACACATAATTACTTAGCCCAAGACTGCCGATTGAGGAAAGATAACTCTTTACATTATCCGTGTCCAAAGGCAGACGGCCATTCTCATCATTGACGAAATAAACGTCATCCTCATGATAAGTATCACCACTTTCTTCCTGATAAATAATGTTATAATTTTCACTTCCCGCAAACGTAATGTTATCCGCCTGATCAATATATGGTGCTTCATCATGTAAAATCATGTCTTTCAGCTCAATCTCATAGCTTTCCATCGGATCTGTAGATACCAGATATACATTGCCGTCCCCAATGGAAATGTACCGCTGCTCATCCATCGTACTGTAGCCGCCCAATTCCACCTCATAGCTTTCATCTGCCGTTTCCATATGGATACTGCACGCCGGCTCATCCAATCCATACTGGCCATAATCTTCCACATTTTCGATGATAAAAGACACACCAAAGGACGCAAACACTCCCAGCAGATCGTTCATTTTTTCTTCGCTGACCGGAAAAGCCTCATCATCATCATACAGCCACGTTTCATCCTTATGAAAAGCCAGCTTTGTATCATCATATTCCCATGAAAGCTTCGTCACATCATCCGCTGCCAGCTCCAAGATGACCTCATCGCTGTTTTTAATCTCCTCCTTTCTCTGCTCATACCGGCTGACGCCAAACGTCACTCCACAAATAACGAGCAGTACCCCTGACAATGCGTATAATCTTTTAGATCGTTTCATTTTGCCGCCTCCTTCTGCTTACAATTACACAGACACCATATCCTAAGAATGCCAGCGGAAAAACGCCGATCATCATTACCTTGAGGTAGGATGCTGTAGACTCATTGATCGTCAGATAACTAAATTTAAAGATTTACTCCGGATTGCTACTGCTTCCCGCTCACCGATCATAAAAGAAAGCGCATTCATGCCCAAATCCAGATTGGCTCCAGATGAATAAGCATTATACATATCATCAAGAAAAGCAGAAGATGCAAACCATACAATCTGCCCTTCGCTGCCACAAGCAACCGATACCGCCGTTGCGAACGGTCCATCCGCATCTCCTTCTTCTTTCTCATATTTTTCAACCGCATACCCGGCAGCTTTGCTGTAAGCCGTTTCCGATGTGGTCAAAAGCGGTGTGACAGAACCTGACGTATCTGTAACAGTCAGCCCTCCCGCAATCGGCATAATTACATAATAATTGCCTTCTACCAACGGATTTGTAATCTCATGCTCCGCCATTTCCGGCAGGAGAATATAAGGCTGTTGAAATGCATAATGGTCCCTGTCGCCTTCCACCACAATACCTTCTTCCGCTTCCACGCCATAGTCCCCAAGCAGGCTGTACAGATTCGTCAATGCCTTGTCTTCTACCGGCCCTGCCATCACCATCAGCTTGCCGCCGTTTGCGGTGTATTCAGCCAGCATATCTTTTTCTTCCTCGGAAATATCACTGGTTGGCGCATAAATCAGCACCACATCCGCTTCTTCCGGAACTGTATCTGCATTTAACAGCGTGAATGTAACCGTTTCTATATTCTGTTTTTCAATCTGCTCAGCAAATACGGCAGAAAGCTCCGACTCTCCATGTCCCTCTGTAATATAAAGCTTTGGATGATCTTCGCTGACTACATGATCAATCGCCGAAGTAACTGCACCCTCACCGTCAAAAGAAGTTGTATAAGAATAGCTCGTCATATCTGCCTCTGTCAGATAGATATCTTCGTAACTGATATACCGGCTGCTGTCACCACTCTCGACAATTAAACTGTTATTCGGAACCGTTTCCGAAGTATACTGCTGTGTAAATGTCGGATAGACATCCGGATTTTTCTTTATTACTTCGATATGCTCTGAAAGGCTTTCATATTTGGCCAGCAGATTTTCAATCACATCATCTTCTTTGTCCGCCTGAACCACCCAGTAAATTGTCACATCTTTTTCCAGTGCATTGACCACTACTTTTGTATTGCTGGTAATGGAATACAGCTTTGCAGAGCTGATATCCAGCTGCGTCCATGTAGACGGCAGCACTGATACCAGGACATTTACCGCAATCAGAATTGCCAATACAATCCCTGTCAATATCAGTGAATAAGATCCGCCCTTTAATGCAATCTGGTTTTGCCGCATATGCTGCTCGTTCTGCCCACCTTTTTGAATCCTTTTTTTCATCAGTTATACCTCCGTTTCTCAAGGGACTGCACGGACAGAAACAAAAAAAATACCATCACTGTCACATAATAAACAATTCCGGTCAGGTCAAATACACCGTTCACAAATTTATAAAAACGCTCAAACAAAGAAAGCTTTTTCATAATATCCGCAAGCAGCCCTTCAAAAACAGAGCTGTCCATGACATAGAATCCGGCGACTGCAATGGAAAGAATCGCCCCGGTTCCAAGCGCTAATTTGTCGTTCCTAGTCACATACCGGACGACAAACCCCAGAATAACAGCTGCCACAATCAGCGCTATGGCAGAGCCTACTGCCGTGGACGACACATACTCAGCCAGTGTCACGCTATAATAATTTAAGAGAATGACCGGAATTGCAATTCCAGCAGCAAATCCAAGATTATCTGTCAGAGAAGAAATAAACGTGCCAATGGCAATTAACGCCGCACCCATCATAAAAAACGCGAATATAGAGCCGTAGGACGTCAGCAGATAAACTTCTCCAAACCTGGCAAAAATCAGCGGATAAAAAGAAATGATCACAAGCGGCACCAGATACACCACTAAAAGAGCCAAATATTTACCAATAATGATCTGTGAAGTTGTAATAGGCAAAGAATATAAAAGCTGGTCTGTTTTCTGCCTGCGTTCCTCCGCAACCACCTTCATCGTCAAGATCGGTATGATCACCACAAAACCAAGACATACAAAGCTCAGCACATACTCAAAATTTGCCACTGACGACTGGATGTTGTAAAGCATCGCCCCAAGACCTACAAAAGCCAAAAGAAACGCCGAAAAAATATAGGCTGTCAGTGAATGAAAATGACTCGACAGCTCATGCTTCCATACTGCAATCATTCTTTTCCACCTCGCTTTCCTCTAAAGCATCTCCTTCTGTCAGTTCAATAAAGACATCTTCCAGATTTGCTTTTTTTGAATCCATCCCAACAATCGCCTTCTGTTTTTCTGCAAATGCAAAAAACAACTGCCGGCATACAGACCTAACATCGTCCGTATCCGCTTTTACATGAATTTTTAAAAGTCCCGTTTCCACTTCATCCATCGTGTATTCCTCATATACCGCCAGTTTTTCCAGAATCTCCTTCGCCTCCTCCTGAAGCGCTTCTACCGTAAAATCAATGCCATTGGAAGACTGTCTGAGTTTTTCCAGATTTTCCGGCGCATCAAAGGCTGCCAGCCTGCCCTTGGCAATGATCAGCACCTTTTCACAAATTGCCTGTACTTCCGATAGAATATGGGAGCTAAGAATGACCGTATGACTCTCACCCAGCTGCCTGATCAAATCACGAATCTCTATGATCTGGATTGGATCAAGCCCTACTGTCGGCTCATCCAAAATAATAACCTTTGGATTTCCCAAAAGCGCCTGAGCAATGCCTACACGCTGCTTATATCCTTTCGACAACGCCAAAATCAACCTATTTCTGACCTTTGTGATTTTTGTCTGATCCATAACATCTTCCACTTGCCGCGCCAGTTCCATTCCCTTCAGCCCTTTTGCCTCGCCGACAAATTTCAAATACTCCACCGGCGTCTCATTCATGTACAAAGGCGGCTGTTCCGGCAGATATCCGATCAGTTTTTTTGCCATCTGCGGCTCTTCGAAGATATCATAGCCGTCAATTCTGACAGCCCCATCCGTCGCAGACAAACAACCTGTCATAATATTCATTGTGGTGGATTTCCCAGCGCCGTTCGGCCCCAAAAAGCCATAGACATGACCCTCCTCAATCTCGAAAGACAGATCGTCAACTGCCAGAAAATCACCATAACATTTTGTCAAATGCTCTACTGTGATCATAAAATGACCCTCCCTGCTTATTTTGATAGTCATTTGCCCATATAAGACTCCAGCAAACTTCTTTCATCTTTAAGATTTTACAAAATCACGCTAAAGGCAGCCTAAAGAAAGCTGTGAAAAATTCGTGAACGAAAAAAGCAACCACTATCGTGATCGCTTCTTCATAAAAATATATCATTTATTTCCGCCATAGCACTTGAAACCCAATATGGTCTGTATCTTTTTTATAAGCGCTAATTTCTCCCTTATGCTGCGTTACGATTGCTTTGGCTATAGACAGCCCAACTCCGAATCCGCCGGTAAAGGTCCTTGCTTTATCCGCACGGTAAAATCGGTCAAACAGCCTATCAATCTCCGTCCCACCTGCATCTGCATATGTGTTCTCCACATAAAGCGCTGGATGTTTCTTCTTTTCCAGCCTGATTCTGATACTTCCCCCATCATCGCAATATTTGACCGCATTATCAAGAAGAATAGAAACCACTCTGCGAACCGCTGTCTCATCGCCCACATAATCTACCTTTGGATCAATCTGCGCTTCCATAGATTTTCCACGATCCTGCGCTAGCATCTGAAATTCTGAAACAACGCCCGTGATCATATCACTCAAAGAGAAATTCTGCATTTCCAGATTCGTCTTATCCTCATCCATCCTCGCCAGTACAACCAGTTGATTCACCAATGCACTCATGCGCTCCCCTTCGCTGCGAATATCTGATAACCACTCATTTTCTCCTATTTCTGCCTCCAGTATATCCAGATTTGCCATTACCAGAGTCAGCGGTGTCTTTAATTCGTGGTTTGCATCCGTAATAAACTGTTTCTGCTTTTCATAACTCTCTGCCACCGGCCGGACTGCACGCTTTGAAAAAAATATTACGATGATCCAGATAGCAAACGCGCTGATGATGAGCACCACACCAGCCGCTAAAAGCATCCGGTTTGACATAAACCGGTTCATACTGCCATCCACATAAACAATCGTCGTTCCGCGCTCTGTCTGATACTTTTTGTAACGGTAATCCCCCATCCAGCCACGTTCCCTGCCGCTTTCACAGGTTTTTTCCGCATATTCCTGCGCTTTTTCTTTTGTAACTGCAGAAACCGAACTGACATCCACATCTGCCACCTGACCGCTTTCATCAAGGCGCACAGTAAAAAAACGGGTACTAAACGGCGTCTCTATTGTCATAAAGTCCGGTACGCCCACCGGTATTCTCGGATTCCCTCTATTGTCCCTCCATTCCGGAAATTTTCCGTCATTATCCGATATCCGATCTGTCAATGCATCCATTGTTTCGTCAAGCTGTCTGATACTAAAGCTATAGATCAGAAAAAAGATTAGCGTAAATACAAGAATCACAGAGCCACCGCATATGCGTATGACTTTCTTTTGCAGATGATAAATCATGGCGCTTACTCCAGAATATAGCCCGCGCCACGTACAAACCTTATGCTGACAGAGGCTTCAATTTTGTCCATCTTTTTTCGCAGGTTCGAGATATGCACCCATACAGAACTTGTATCAATCTCTGTATTCCACCCCCAGATATGTGTTAGGAACTGTTCTGCTGTGACAATCATTCCCGGCTTTTCCATCAACATTTCCAATATCTGGTACTCTTTTCCACTTAGCGCCTTTCGGTTTGTCTGACTCGATATTTCATAGGTAGACCGATTCAGCGTCAGTCCCCCAAACGTCAAAAGCTCCGGGGTATAATTTTCTTTTCGTCGGAGCATTGCCCGAACTCTGGCTAAAAGCTCCGCCGTTGAAAATGGCTTTGGCAGATAATCATCCGCTCCGGCATCCAGCCCGTCTACTCTCTGGGAAATCTCTGTTCTGGCCGTCAGGAACAGCGCCGGGGTTGTGATATTTGCCTTTCTGAGTGCTTTTAAAACTTCAATTCCATCCATTCCAGGCATCATAATATCTAAAACAAGCCCGTCATATTCCCCTGTAAGAGCATATTCCAAAGCTTCTTTTCCGTCTGACACTCCGTCTGCACTGAACTTGTTCAAGGTAAAGATATGCAGTAAGGATTTCAATAATCTTGTATCATCCTCAGCAATTAATAGCTTCATCTGTCTCACTCCAATCCATTATGCTGTTTCTATTATAACACTCTTTCCTAAAGCAGCGCTAAAGGATTTAAGTGATTCATCAAAATATCGAGGTCAACTTTGAAGCTGCTTATTCAAGCTGTTTTTAACCTGAATTCTTATGTTTCTGCATATCCGGAAACCGCAATCGGAGAATTTGGAAGTCTATTTCTTATAAGTGATTACCCTTGTTTTAGACAACTTTTTTCCGGCCAAGTTAATCATAATCAGAAAGTTTTATGCCCGTCTTCATATTGCTGGCATGGATTACCATGCCACTGCCGTCATAAACTGCTGCATGGAAGAATTTATTTTCACCATCTGCCGAAGTATAAATAACGATATCTCCTGCTGACAGGCCCTCCAGCGGTACCTCTGTTCCGTCAGCCGCCAGCGCCTGAATATCTGCCGGCAGCTCTATTCCTACCAATATGTTCTGTTTTTCTGCTGACGCTGCTCCAGACTCATTTGGGGAAATTTCCGCCCCGCTTTATCCTATATTTTCAGCCTGACTAGCGGTTTCGCCTTGTGCTTCCTGTGCGGATGCAGTGAAAGCTGCGATGCAGCTGCAGCATTCTGTACCCATTTCACCGCTTTCCCAAAATCTGCGCTTTCAGAAAATGCGTCTGGGTCAGCAGAATTTTTACCAGAAATGGCATCTGGGTTACCAGAGCGCTCACGGAATGCTGTACCGGAAAGGTCATCCGACCACTCAGGGCTGCTGATTCGCTGACCGGTATGAAAAACGGAAAAAGCAGCCGCACTATGGCACAGATCCATAAAAAAACGCTTTGGAATCTGATGAAAGAAAAATGCCTAAAGCAGATAATGACTACTATCAGAAAGGATCCATTCAATCCCATCTGTAATATGCTTATGTTATTTATAACCACCTCATTTTAGTTCTTCTGCCAGCTTTTTCAGCCGTGCAATGTCTTCCGGTGTCAGTTCCTGATTCCCATGCAGCGACGCAAGCAGCAGGTCCTTCGAGCCGCCATACATTTTTTTCGAAAATCTTAGCAGCCGAAAAGGGATTGAGATGCTGGTGAACCTGATCAACATCTCATACTGCGCTATGAAAATATTACCGTAATCATTTATAAAGTTGTAAAGTGGTGTAAAAATATATAAAATCGTCGATTTTTCTCTCCTGCACAGCAAAACGCCGCTTATTCAAACCTCCCAATCCCTTCCATGATCCGTTTTGTCCTCCACTCCTTCAAAAGCCGCAGAGAAAGCAGCATACAGACCGCCAGCGCCCCTGCTGCCGCAGACAAAAACGCCCCGTGATCAAATGAAAACCGATGCCCGAACGCCTCCATATCCGATACCGCATACAAATACTTTAAAGCCGGCTGCACGAGGACAAAGGCTGCAAATACCGCGGCTGTTCCTATCAATGTATTTTCAAACAGGATCATCTTTTGTACCATCGATATCCGAAGCCCGACCGCCCGCAGCATACAGACCTCCTTTGTCCGTGTCTGCATCCGGTAACGCAGGCTGTTCGTCATCTGGATCAGGAAAAGTACAAGACTGACAGCCGCAATTCCGTAAATATATACCATCTGCTTACGATAGATCATTTCATTTTGGGCGATTTCCGCAATCAGGCTGCGCACGGATATTCCATCATACTGGCTCCCGATCCTTATCAGCTTTCTTTCTAAGGCCGTCTGCTGCGTCGTGCTCACGCCTGGTTCCCCGTCCAGATATAAATATTGGTACGCACTGTCTGGCGCTATGTTTTGCACGTACTGATCATCTGTGATCAAAAGCGGATAGACCGTCCTGTCGTTCACAAGCAGATACGAAAAGGACACGATAGCCGCAATCCTAAACGTACGATATTCATACGCCGCGTCCTGATCCGCAAGGCTGTCGTACGCCTCGGAACCGGTCTGCAGATCCTTGCGGTATTTACAGGTGATCCGGTCCCCGGCATGATAATCCATCAGCGGCGTTCCCTCCTGATACGCTCCCGGAAGCGCATGGTCCTTTGTATCGTCAGTACGCAGGACAGACAGGATGACCTCGTCGTCTGCAAGCCCCTCCGCCGAAAAACCACCCTCCACTACATAATCCTCCAGCTCCTTTAGCGCAGCCGTATTATATCCGCACAGCTTGGATTTGTAGATCTGGTTACTGCCGTCAAACCCAGCGTCACTATATCCATATACTTCCTCCAGCCTTTCGTTATACGCATCATAATATCCGCTATTCCTTGCAACGCCGGATTCATCTATGACCCGTACCGGAAGCAGCGTGGCCGTTTTCATATTTGTGATTTCTTTTATATTTAAGATTTCCTGCGCGCTTTTTCTGGAAACCCCCTCTCGGATACTGTCTGCCCGCAGCATCGTCATTGCGTACTGTCCGTTCAGATAGTTCATTTCTTTTGTATCTGCCCGGTAGGTCTGTGCGATTTTTGCCTGATACGCCAGTCCGGTAAACAGCATCATACCCATGCATACCGTAAGCATCACAAGGCCGCTCGTCCGCACATCCCGGAAAATATATTTACATCCCAGACGAAACAGCAGTCCTGTCTTGCTGCCTGCCTTTTCCAGTGAAAAGCAGCCTGCCGTATTATTTCTGCTGCTATCCTCGCCTGCGATCGCCTGCATGACCGTCCCCTGCGTAACCCGCCTTGCCGTCCACAAGCCCGCCGCTTGAATGCCCGCCGCCATAAGAACAATCCCTGCGGCAAGCTGGACAAACGGTATTTTTAAAGTAATCTGTACCGACTGGCCCAGCAAAATAATCTCCTTTTCCAGATCTCCCGATACGGCAAGAACCAGGCGCGCCGCCAAAATACCAGCGGCAATGCCAAACGGTACGCTCCAGCAGTAAATTTCAAAAAGCTCCATCAGAATCATATGATACAGCTGCCTTTTTTTCATGCCAAGTGCCCGCAAAATGCCGTACTGCTGCATCCTTGCAAATACCGCAATCCGATAAACACCGTAAAAAACAACCATCCCGATCACAACGATCAGGATCGCCATTTCCGCACTGGCCAGATAAAACCCAGATAGATTTTCCCTCGCCGGATTTTCATTGATCTGCGCCTGAGCGATGGAAAGCTCCTCCTGCAGCCTTTTCATTTTTTCCTGATAGCGCACACCGTCCGCAAGCTGCAAATATGCCAGATACGGCGTATCACCTGTCGGATCTGCATCCATCACCGTATATGCGTCGAGGATCCCAGCCTTTTTGTTCCGGTACATATCCGTTAATATGCCGGATAAAATAAATTGCTGTACACGCTCGGTTTCGGAATGCGTGAGCGTTATTTTTGCTCCAACGACAGGCTCAATGCCGAGGTTGAGAAGCGTCCACTTTTCAGCGGCAAGCTCCCCCTCCCGCTCTGGCAGGCTGCCTTCTAACAGCTTCGACGACATGGTAGCCGCGGTATGGTCGCATTTTGTAAAGAAAACCGTCTGGTTATTTTTTTGATAGGCCGTATAATTCCCTTGCTGCACGCCTACCCAAGCGATCTGCGCATCGTTTTTCAGCTGCTCCACCTGCTGTTCGGACAAGGTATCGATATAACAATCCCCCGGCATATATTCCACCTTCGCCTGCAGGCCGGAAATTTCAAAATTCGTGCGCAGCAGCACAAGCATTACCGTCAGCAGAAGAAACGTCAGTGCAAAGCACAAAAACAGCGCCATTGTATGATTTTTACAATTTTTGATAAAGCTACGGTGCAGGCGCAGATCCTTCTTATTATCTGACATACTGCGTCACCTTCCCTTCCTGCAGGCTCCTGTCCGGCTGTGCATTGGCCCATGCAAGCTTCCCATCCTCGATCCGTAAGATCCGATCGGCAAGCTGGGCAATCTCTTCATTATGCGTGATCATCACTACCGTCTGTCCAAGTCTCATACTCATGATCTTTAACAGCCCAAGCACATCCTGGCTCGTGCGGGAATCAAGATTTCCAGTCGGCTCATCTGCCAGAACAAGCGCAGGCTTGACAGCAAGCGCCCGTGCAATCGCCACCCGCTGCTGCTGTCCGCCGGATAATTGCTGCGGCGTACTCGTTAGCTTCTCATAAATGCCGAGCATACGCACGATTTCCATCAAATACTCCTGATCGGGCCGGCTTCCATCCATTTTTAACGGCAGAATTATATTTTCCCACACGTTCAGCATCGGTATCAAATTGTACTGCTGGAAAATAAAACCGATATTCCTTCTGCGAAACACTGTCAGCTCATCGTCTGTCAACGTCTGCAGTTCCCTGCCATCCACAATGATCTTGCCGTCTGTAGGAACGTCCAGCCCGCCAAGCATATTTAAAAACGTCGTTTTCCCACTTCCAGAAGTCCCTACGACCGCGACAAATTCTCCGCGCTCCACCGCAACCGTAACCCCATCAAGCGCGGTAACCGCGGTTTCCCCCTTGCCGTATACCTTCGTTAAATTTTTTGTTTCCAGAATGTTCATCCTAAGTCTCCTTTCTGTCAGCGCTGTCTCTGCTTTCCATAAGATCATAGCATAACATTCTCGCAAGCCTGTCTCTGAATGCTCACAGCTTTGAGACATTTTCTGCAGCGTCTTTTTCCCATTTCAGAAAAAACAATGAAAAACAGCTGCCCTCACCCTCTCTGGAGGCCAGCTTGATATATCCGTTCTGCGCCTTCATAACCTCCCTCGCCAAATATAAACCGATGCCGACACCCGGTTCATTGCCCGCAGCCTTCGCACGGTAAAATCTCCGAAAAACCGCGGCCTGCTCCTGTGGTGTGATCCCCATTCCATTATCAGTAATGTCAACTGCCACAAGGGATGGATACGTCTGTACTGAAATCCGGACATTTCCACCTTCCTGCGTATATTTAATAGCGTTATCCACAAGATTCGACACCGCCTCCACGGTCCACTTAAGATCAAATACCGCCTCTTCCTCTGTTGGATCAGCCGACAGCCGGATATCCTTTTGGCCCGCCTTTTCCTGAAATTGTATCAGGACTTTATTGAAAAGCGGCTGCAGCGGCTGTTTCCTTGGACTGACATGGATCATGCCTGTTTCCAGACGCGAAAGCTTGACAAGCGCCTCGATAAAAAAATCCAGTGCTCCGGCCTGCTCACGGATAGCCGAAAGCTCTTGCTCCAGCACAGACCGATCGTCCGGCTGCTCCAGCCATTCCTCCGCAAGCTGTGTATAGAGCATAAGATTTGATACCGCAAGCACAGCCTGATGGGAAATATCCGAAAGATACGTCTGCAGCTGCTCCTGCTCCTCCCGCAGCCGTTGCTCCGCAAGCTCCTGCCCGCAAAGAAACCGCCACATCCGGCTGCCGATCGCAGCCACCGGGGATTCGTCCAGCCTTCCCCCAAGCACCCTGCCCGCAATGGCGTCGTCCAGCATCCCTTGTAGCTGCTCCTCCAGCCGCTTTTCCTTTCTCCAAAAATAAAACGCGGCGGCAATTCCGGCAAAAAATAATACCGCCCCCACCACAAGAACCATCGGTGCCATCCTTCCCTCCTGCCTGTTGCTTTAAATACGCAGCCATGTATACCCGACTCCGTAAACGGTCTTTATATACTCCTGCGGGCTGCCGCCCAGCTTGCCGCGCAGGCGGTTTACCGCCACTGTCAGCGCGTGCTCGTCCACAAACTCTGTTTCTCCCTGCCATACCTCGTCGATCAGCCGCTCCCTTTGTACGGTTTTTCCGCTGTTTTCCACAAAAAGCCGAAGCAGCCGTTGTTCCGTTTTGCTCAGCTCCAGCAAAGTGTTGTCTTTATAAAACTCCATTTTCTGAAAATCAAACCGGAAATCCCCTGCGCAGTACTGCGGTCCGGGCGCCTTACCGCGCATCCAGACCGCAACTCTGGCTCGCAGGACCGCCAAGCTGAACGGCTTTGTAATATAGTCATTCGCTCCCAGCTCAAGTCCCGATACGATATCCATCTCCATTTTATTGACCGTCAAAAGCAGCACCGGAACCGCATCCGTCCGCCGGATTTCCTGCAGCCAATCCATACCGTTGCCATCCGGCAGATTGACATCCAGCAAGATCAGGTCAAACGTATCGCTATGATAGCATTCCCTGGCCTGCTGTATCGTATAAGCCTGGCTACACAGATATTCGCTCCGCAGCGCGAGCTTCATGCCGTCATTCAGCTTTTTGTCATCCTCCACGATCAGTATTTTACGCATATCCGCACCTCCCACCTTACAGTATAGCTTTTCTCTATATTTTTTCAATCTGCAAATTTCCTTCCGGTAAAATTGCCGTTTGTTTATGTGATACGCTAATCAGACGCAAAACTGCCCATGCTGTGCATGATCGATACACAGCATGGGCAGTTCAAGCCTCCTGCTCAGCCTTTTAGCTATTACTATATTTTTTAATTATCGGATCATATTCTTCCTTCCACTCCTCAATCTGAAGCTGCAGCGGATGTGATAGATCCAAACTAAAGATTCCCATAATGGATTTTGCATCGATCACATATTTTCCGGCCAAAAGAAGTACGTCCCCATCTATCATACGCATATCGTTTACAAATTCCTTCACTTTATCTACCGATGAAAGTGCCACTGAAAATGTTTGATTCCTGCTTCCTGCAATCAGCTTTTCAATTTCTTCCCTGCCTGGCATAGAGCGTATTGCTCCTTTGCGCGTGGTCACGATAGAAGCTGCTGCATTGGCGAATACGAGCATCTCTTCCAATTCTTTCTCTTGCAGCTGGTCCAGCCCATGCTCTAACACATAGTGCAGCACTCCGGCGCAAAAAGTATCCCCAGCGCCCGTCGTATCGATTGTCTGATCGCTTAAAAACGGCTTTCCAAAAACTTTTTTATCCCCATAATAGGCAATACTTCCCTGACTGCCCAATGTCACAAGGATCAGCCTTGCCCCTGACCGCTGCTGGATTGCCTGCACGCCTTCATCATAGCTTTTGAGCCCTGTCAGCCATTTTATTTCATTATCTGCTATCTTTAAAATATCGCATTGGCCAATCCCATACCAGACTGCCGCTTTCGCCTGTTCTTCCTTTTTCCAAAGCGGCTCTCTATAATTTGGGTCAAAAGAGATCAGCTTTCCGGCCTCTTTTGCCAGTGCAAGAGCACTTTTAGTCGCCGACTCTGCCGGTTCATCTGTAAGGGAAAGAGAACCGAAATGGAAGATCCTGCATTGTCCAATCAGCTCCTTGCTGACCTCCTGCGCCGTCAGCATTTTATCCGCTCCTGGATCTCTATAAAAAGAAAAGTCCCGGTCGCCGTCTGCCAGCGTATGAACAAAAGCCAGCGTCGTATTCACATTCCTGTCATAGACCAGCCCTTTCGGAGAAATGCCCATTTCTTGGATCGTTTTTCCAAGCATCCTTCCAAAAGAATCTTCTCCCACTTTTCCAATAAAAGCAGTCTGATAGCCAAGCCGCGCCAGCATAGCAAGCACATTGCACGGCGCACCTCCGGGATTTGCCTCATATACTGGGTTTCCAACCGGACTGCTGCCGTTTTGGATAAAATCGATCAGCAGCTCCCCTAATGCAGCTACATCATACATAGTTTCCCTTCCTTTCCTGAATCTCCTGCACAATTTTATTATAGGCCTTCCTGTTCAGACGGTAAAAATATAAAACTGCCGCCGTAACGATCCATAATACACCCGGAATGGTCGTAAAGGAATGCTTCATAACAGCCAGTACAGCTTCATTCTGCTGCTGGTTGGCCAAATAGCCGAGGCTGCCCAAAACCGCCGCCAGCACAGAAGTCCCGATTGCCATGCCAATTTTATTCCCCAAAGAGATAAACGCATACTGAAAGCCGTCGTTGCGAAGCCCTGTTTTCCATTCTCCGTACTCCACGCAATCTGGTACGATCGCATAAATAGCTGTATTAAATCCAGAAAAGAAAAACTGTGACAGGCACGAAAACAGGTAAAATGGCACTGGTGTCTCTACCGCAGTAAAGAAGTACATACAAAACATACTGATACCTGTCAGCAATGCAAAGATAGATGCCGAACGCCCCTTATTATTGGTCAGCCGGAACACAAACGGAAAGCAGGCCGCGCCGATGATCGAAGGAATAATGATGCAGAGTGAATAAACACTAAACAATGCCTGCTTCCCTTCCACATAAGTAAAATAATAAAGTGCATCTGCGTTTCTTCCGTATAACGTAACCCCAAACAAAAACTGTCCTGCTACTGCGATCATATACGGCTTATTCTTTGCTACGGATGTCAGCTGTACCTTCAGAGATATTTTCTCCTTTTCCGGCACCTCCACAACTTCTTTTGTTTTTGCAAAGCAGAAAATATGGCAGGCCGCGAAAATGCAGCCATAAACAACAGCCACTAAAAAGTAACCCTGCTTGTCATTTCCTTTGCCAAGCGCCGCAATAAACGGAACGGTAATAATATTGATGATCCCAATCGCGATCATTGCGCTGACGGAACGAAATGTATTGATCTTCGCCCGCTCCTCGATATTCTGCGTCATCGCTCCGCACAGCGTCCCATAAGGGATGTTTACACAAGTATACCCCAATACCAAGATACAATAAGTTACTGCCATATAAACAATCTTTACCGTAGACGTCCATTCCGGATGTGCCCAAAAGGTCAGCGTTAAGACAAGTGCTGTAAGCGGCGCTGCAATCAGCAGCCAAGGACGGTATCTGCCCCATCTTGTATGCGTCTTATCCGTCAGCCCACCGATGATCGGATCATTGATCGCATCCCAGAACCTTGAAAACAGCATCAGTCCAGCAACGGCTTCCATCCCGATCCCAAAAACATCCGTATAAAAGATCATCAGGAAATTGCCAACAAACATCCAGCTGAAATTACATCCCACGTCGCCCATTCCGTAAGCAATCTTACTGATCAGAGGCACCTTAACATCTGTATTTTTTTGCTCCATGGCCATCCTCCTTATAAATACTGGCTAAATTCAACCTTCTCTTCATTTGGGCCTTTGACAGTAAAAAATCTTACTCCCTGTTCCCAAAAAGGAAGAAACTGGATCTCAGCGTCCAGCATCGGAAAACCTTGTTCCTTCGCCAGCTGGAATACCGCTTCTATATCAGTAACATTGAATGCGATATGGTCCAGCGCACCGGAAGCCATCGCCGCTTTCTTATTTTCATATACCTCCAGGACAATATATCCCATCCGTAAAAACGTTACCCTTTCATCTGCTGCCTCATTTACTGTCTGCAGCGCAACCTGAAATCCAAGCGTTTGATAAAATGCAACTGTTTTTTTCATATCATTGGTCGGAATACCGATATGCTGCAGTCCTGTGATCAATGTCTGAAATTTTGTTTCCATAAATATAAATCCTCCATCCCCGAATATGAAATGCGTATATTCCCAAAAACCAATCCTCGCAGCCTGCTTGGAGCATTGCTGTTATTCTGCGATACGGATCACGGCCTTTACAATATCCGCTTTATGATTGACGCTGTGATCCATTGCCTTTTGCACCTCATCCAGCTCAAAAACATCGGTTACGATACCTTTCAGATTTACTTTGCCCGCTGCAACTGCTTCAATCGCCATCGGGTAAATATGGCGGTAACGGAATACCGTCTTAAATGTCAGTTCTTTATCCAGTGCAAGGCTCATCGGCAGCGTCATTTCCCCGCTCTTGCTATAGCCGACAAGAACGATCGTCGCACCTTTTTTCGTCATATGGATCGTCTGGACTGTGGTGATCTGTGTGCCTGCTGTCTCTATCGCAAGATCACATCCCTTTCCGTCTGTCAGCTTTCTTACTTCCTCTACCGCATCTGTACTGCTGCCATTGATCACACCATCTGCGCCCAGCTCTAACGCCTTCTCCAGCCGCTTTTCCATAATATCCACGACATATACCCTGGATACCCCCATTGCTTTTAATGCCATCATCGTCACAAGACCTATGCATCCTGCTCCCATAACGACTGCAGTCTGGCCTGCCCTTGCCCCTCCCTGCATCGCTGCGTGGAAACCTACTGCCAAAGGCTCGATCAAGGCTCCTTCCAGTGTGCTTACATGATCCGGGAGTTTAAAGCAAAGATCCGCTTCATGCGCTACATATTCCTGAAATACCCCGTCTACCGGAGGTGTTGCAAAAAACACCACATCCGGGCATAGATTGTAGTTCCCTGTCTTACAGAACTCACAGTGTCCGCAAGTTTTTCCAGGCTCCAGCGCAACCCGGTCACCTACCTTGAGGTGACTGACGTTCTTGCCGACCTCCACTACCGTACCGCCCGGCTCATGTCCCAGTACAAAAGGCGGTTTTACAACATAATCCCCGATTGCCCCAGTTTCATAATAATGCAGGTCGCTGCCGCAGATGCCGACATACTCCAATTTTACAAGAACCTCGTTGTCCTTCGGCACCGGAATGCTTCTTTCTTCAAATCCCATTTTACCAATTCCGAGCATAACTGCAGTTTTCATTGTTCCTTCCATGATACGTTCCTCCTCTTACTTTCTCATACTTTTTGCTTCGTGATTTGCTTGTGTATTACTTGCTTTTTTGCCTCTTTGACTAGTCGTTTATTATCGTTGTTTCGTGATTTTTTGTTTTTTTACTTTTTGTTCAGTCTTTTCCTTACTTCACCTCTTTTTTTAATACTTTATTAATTAGTTTTATTATGTATATTATTTTATTCACTTATCCGCTATTTGTCAATACAAAATCAAAATTCTTCCACCTTTCGTCACTTCATCCAAAATACCAATTCCACTTTTAGTAAAATTGCATTAAAAAAAGAGATTCCATCTCTGAAATCTCTGAAATCTCCGAAAACTTCCTATCTCTAATTTTTAACTATCTGCTTACATCTATGCCCTTACACCTGCTCCACAAACAGCTCGATAACCTTGAGTGATGCCCCAAGCGCGGCCGCTCCTGTCTTATGGCTGCAAGATCTGATGAAGGAGCCGTCCTCTGCAAAGGTATTCCTTTTCGCTGCTTTCTCCCGGATATCCCGGATAGATTCCCCCATGCAGCTTCCTACATATCCTCCCAAGACGACCTCACAGTCCAAAAGCATGTGGATATTGTTGGCTGCAATCGCCAAATAAGATGTATATTCGTCCCATAGTTCGGCTGCTTCCTGTTCTCCTTGCCTTAGCCGCTCAAAAAAATCCTCCACCCGCCCTTCAGTCAGGCACTTTGCGGCGCAATATGCGTCCAGACATCCGTTTTTACCACAGTAACAAGCTTTCCCGCCCGGAACAACCGTCATATGTCCTGCTTCCCCGCAGCGGAAATTGCCGCCATGCTCCAGCCCTCCGTTACTATAAACCGCTCCCCCGACAGTATTGCTCAATGACAGATAAAAAAAACGGTTCCTGTTTTCAGACTGGATTCCCTCCGCATACGCCCCGGCATTGGCGTCATTTAAAATATGGCAGGGATAAGAAAAAAAGCGGCTTACCTCCGAAAACGGAAGGGCGCTTACGCCGAGAACATGGGAATCTGCAACCAGCTCTTTGTCTAAATCTATAATACCCGGAAATGATATCCCCATTCCCAATATGCTCTCCCTGCCGTATCCGCCATCCTGCAAAAAGCGTTCCGTCTTTTCGTTCACTTCCTTATAATAGCTGTCTCCCGCTGCATATGGCAGGAATATCCGCTCATATTTCAAGATACTGCCTGTCAGATCTGTCAAGACCAAACTGATATGGTTTTTCGTAATATCCAGCCCTACCGCCTTCCCAGCATTTGCGGACACAGCCAATGCTTTCGCCCTTCTTCCCCCAGTAGATTCCATCTCTCCCATTTCCTCCACCAGCCCCCGCTCGATCAGCTCTTTCGTGATCTGTGTCGCCGTCGGCAGGCTTAGCTTTAGCGCATACGAAATGTCCGGATTTGAAACCATCCCATTTTTACATATATAACGAAAAACATCATTTCTGTTCTTCTTTTTTACTTCCATATTCGTATTTTTCTTTTTCTCCATGTCAGGCACCTATACTTTCTAAAAGTGTTTTTCCAAGTATAACATATCATAAAATAAGCAATTTTTCCACGTTTTTTTAGACTTTGCATCTATTTTTGTATGGATGTATACTAATACTTATAGAAGTTGAAAACTTTTGCCATTATTTTCTGTCACACACGCAAAGGAGCGTTGTCTAATCATAGTAGGAGGAAAAAAGTATGGATCAAAAAAAGAAGGAAGAATTACAGGCTTTCGTTGACAAAGCCACAGCTGGAGACAAAAAAGCCCTCGAAACGCTTATTGCAGGTGTGCAGGACATGGTGTTCAATTTATCCCTGCGTATGCTTGGTACTTTTACAGACGCCGAGGACGCCACACAGGATATCCTGCTGAAAATGATTACGCACCTGTCGTCTTTTAGAGGCGACAGCTCTTTTACCACATGGGTATTCCGCATTGCCGTGAATCATCTGAAAAATTACAAAAAACATATGTTTGCCCACTTTGCACCTACGTTCGCGTATTATGGAGATGATATTGAAAACGGAAACATAAAGGATGTGCCGGACCTAACGCAAAATGTAGAAAAAGACCTGTTAGCGGAAGAGCTGAAAATGTCCTGTACCAATGTAATGCTGCAGTGCCTTGATGCGGAGAGCCGATGCATTTTCATTTTAGGTACGATGTTTCAGATCGACAGCCGTATCGCAGGCGAGATTTTGGATATCACCCCTGAAGCATACCGCCAGCGGCTTTCCCGCACCCGCAAAAAAATGGCTGATTTTCTTGGCCAGTATTGCGGGGAATACGGCAGCGGAAAATGTAAATGTAAAGACCGCGTGGATTATGCCATCCAAAACCACAGAATCAACCCTTTGCAGCTGGATTATACAACAGCCGCAGAAATTTCAGTGGAAACCATGACCGATGTAAAAAACGCGATGGAGGCGATCGACAATCTATCGCAGGACTTTTCGTTCTGCAAGCCCTATCAGGCTCCCGAACACACAAAACGCCTCATACAGCAATTTTTAGATTCTACACAGCTTTCTATCATCCAAAAATCATAAAGGAGACGACCACATATGAATACACAGTGCATCATTGATTATCTGTCAGAATTGAGCATGAACAATAACCGCGAATGGTATCATACGAATAAAACCAGCTACAAAAAAGCCTCTGGCGAATTTGAAGATTTATTACAGGCATTGATACTGGAGATCGGAAAATTTGATCCCAGCGTTTTAGGGCAAAATCCAAAAGACCTCACGTTTAAAATTGTAAGGGATACGCGCTTTAGCCATGATAAGTCGCCTTATCTTCCTGCCTTCCGCGCCCATATTTCCGCGAAAGGCAAGCTGCCTGTTCCGGTTGGATATTATATTATGATAAAGCCGGACAATCAGTCTTTTTTAGGCGGCGGCTTGTTTGCAGATATGTTTAAAGACGCTACAGCAATGATCCGGGACCAGCTTGCGCAAAACGGAGAAGAATGGGAAAAGATCATACATCAGCCAGCGTTTGAAAAGTATTTTACCGTACAGGGAACTGCGTTAAAAAATGTTCCGGCGGGTTATGCAAAAGACCACCCACAGGCGGAATATCTAAAATTCAAAAGCTGGTATCTGGAATATCCGATCCAAGACGAGGAGGTGATCCATGCAGAAACATTTCCTGCGAAGGCCGCAGAGGTTTTCCAGATCATGAAGCCTTTTAACGACTATTTGAACAAAGCGCTTGCGGGGTTCCAGATGCCGGCAAGATAACAGAAAACGGCTTGCTGTTCACCATTGGCGGATTCTGTGACAAAGTCACAGAATCCGCCAATATTTCTTTGTATAATATACAGAAAAACAAAAGGAGCTTTACCATGGCGAAGAGAAAAGCAGCTGTCAGTATCCACCAATGTGTTGCCTGCGGATGCTGCATAAAAGTATGTCCGCGAAACGCAATTACTGTTCCAAACGGCATCCACGCAGTCGTTGACAGAGAATTATGTGTCGGATGCGGAAAATGTGCAAAAGAATGTCCTGCAAGCATTATCTCATTAGAGGTGTTGGAGGTGACAGAAAAATGAAGCAAAAAAAGAAATGGTACGATTACCTTTGGATCGTCTCTCTTACCTACCTGATACTGGGATTTTTCAATATTCTTTTTGCATGGCTGGGTCTTTTATGCTTTTTTATACCGCTTATCATAGCGATCGCAAAAGGCAACAAAGCTTACTGCAATAAATATTGCGGCAGAGGACAGCTGTTTTCCCTCATCGGCGGCAGGTTCGGGCTGTCCAGAAAAAAGGATATTCCCGGCTGGATGAAGTCAGGCTATTTCCGATATGGATTTTTGACGTTTTTCTTTGTCATGTTTTTCCTTATGCTGTGGAATACTTGGCTGGTCTTTGCCGGATCAAAAAGTCTCGGCACAGTGGTAACACTATTATGGACATTCAAGCTTCCTTGGCACTGGGCCTACCACGGCACCCTATTCTCTGCGGGCGTTGCGCAGTTTGCATTTGGATTTTACAGTGTCATGCTTACCTCCACCGTGTTAGGCTTTCTTACGATGGTTTTATTCAAACCCCGCTCATGGTGCGTGTACTGTCCTATGGGAACAATGACACAGCTTATCTGCAAAGCTAAAAACACGACTGCGGCAAAGAAAGTATAAGAGAAGTATAAGAAAAAAGGAAGGAATTTACAAGGTTAATGTCCGCAGGCGTTTTTTATCTAAAATAGTAACACCGCCTCTGGAAACCTCCACGATCCCTTCACTGGCAAAATATTTCAGCATTCTGGATACTACTTCACGGGCAGATCCCATATACCGGGCTATCTGCCCTTGTGTCAGTGCAATCGTATCCAAGCCAGTCCTTGCCGATTCATCCGAAAGGAAAATTGCCAGACGCTTATCCATGCTCATAAACAAAATCTGCTGCATGACCCACATCACATCCGAAAAACGGCTCACCGCCGCTTCCAGCGCAAAGATACGGATATCCTGATTCCGTTCAGATACCGCAGCAAACGCAGGCCCGCTGATCACACAGCACTGGCTGTCCTGCTCCGCGTCCACGAATACCTCAAATGTAATGGCATCCAGTACACAAGAGGCAGACAGCATACATAAATCTCCCGCGTGCAGGCGGTAAAGCGTAATATCCTTTCCCTCATCCGACATGATATACAGCCGCAGGCTTCCCGAACGGACAATGATCACGCCGGAGCATTCGCTGCCGTTATGAATATTTTTTCCTTTTGGATAGATAATATGATGCGAGTTCTGGCAGATGTACTCCCTGTCCGCATCCGGTATCTTTTCCCAAAAAGGAAAGCTTTCTTTATAAATAGGATCAAACACATCCTCTGACATTCCGCCTTTGCCCCCTTACAGTCATCCCAGTCCGAACCCAATCCGTTATTTCACGATCGTACAAAACAGATCTTTTTGGGATCAAATATGAAAAATTATACACATAAACAGCCGAAAAGTAAAGCCTTTGTTGCAGCAGCAAATTATTTTCGGCCAAGATATCTGCAAACCTTGTTTTTATAATCACTGTATGTTGTTCCAAACGTTTTGAATAAAAACTGCTCTTCCTGCAAAATCTGAAGATGGAGCATCGTCATAGCAAAAGCGGAAAACAGCAGCAGCATCCAATTAAAATACATAAGCAGCAAACCAACATACACACAATCAAAAGCTAAAAACGCCGGATTGCGGCTAAAGCTATAAATCCCATCGGTAATCATTTCCAGACTGCTTGTCTATATAGATCTGCTTTTCAGGCACCCCCATCTCCTTTAACGCGATGACCTGTCTGTCCTCGTTCTGTTCATAGCTGCTGACACGCGCATATCCCAGAATCTTTTTGTCTGTATTTTTTTCTTCCGTCATGCTCCTCCACCCCTTTCTCACAGCTTCCGCGTACCAATCTTTCATACGATGGTAACGCCATTTGTATTATCCGGCCCTGCAGACCTCTTACAGCCTATCATAAAAGCTGCCGCTGCCCTACTTTTGCGTGGGGTGCTAGGCAACAAGCTATACCGCTATGATAATACCGCCGTCGTTGGCATACATACTGCTGACTCCCGCAGTATCCAGTATCATGATCTTTTTAAACTTCATCAGCTTTTCAATTTTTTCCTGCACACGCTGCGCCCGCTGCGGACAGTTGCAATGTGAGATTGCTAAAATCCGATCTCCATGGTTTCCGGTACGATTCCGTATTTCCTGCACCATACGCTCCAGCGCTTTATTCATTCCCTGTGCCTGCCCAAGCTGGCAGATTTCTCCTTCTGGTGTGGAACCCATCACCGGCTTGATATTGAGCACATTTGCCACAAAAGCTTTTAGATTGCTGAGCCGCCCATTTTTTCGGAGCGTATCCAGTGTCTCCAATACAAAAAATGTCTGCTGGCTGCTGATGTAGCTCTCTGTCTGTTCCACTATTTCTTCAAATGTACATCCTGCCTCTTCCAATTCCTGTACCTTTAACGCGATCAGCGTCTCCCCGATCGATGCCGAACAGGAATTAAACACATACACCTTTTTCTCTGGAAAGTCGTCTAAAAACATCTGCTTCGCCGTCTGTGCGCTGTTATAAGACCCGCTCAGGCGTGCGGACAGAGTAACGACATAAATATGCTGTGCATCCGACTGAAACGCATCATAATATCTCTGCGGAGAAGGACACGCTGATTTCGGACAATTCGGGCTTTCCTTCACCTTTTTTAAAAATTCCGCCTGACAAAAACTTTCATCGTCAACCACATGGTAATCATCCACATCCAGCTCCAGCGGCACAGACTGAAATCGTGCATCCTGCTTCAATTCTTCCGGCAGCTCTCCACAGCTGTCCACAATTATTTTATAACCCATAGCTTCCTCCTGATCTTCTTGGCATACCCGCAGTCTGAGCTGCTGTGGCTATCTCTATTCCTTGTTATCTATTTATTACGCGTAATTGTCACGCTTTTACATAGTATTCATTACCACATGATAATATCATTAAAATCAGGTTTTGTAAATACATTTTACGATTTTGGGTAAAATATACCACGATTTTTAGGATGGGAAGATTACTACAAAAATATTCATCTGCATATCCGTCTTATAATATACCGTTTCCAGACCTTCACAATAATCACTGATATGATACTGTGTCAGAAAATATTCCTTTGCCTGCGCACACAGCTCCCTGCTGCTGAATTTGACGGAAATATTGCTTTTTCCTTTATGATAAGCACGCCCGAAAAGCCTTCCTAGCTCCGCAGTCGCAGCCTCGTCCATTGACGTAAAATACTTGTTTTCTTTTACATAATAGTTGTTTTCCAGCGCCGTACAGTCCGGCAGCTCAAACGTCATCTGCGGACTGTGGTCCTGAAGCATTTCTTCTGTCGTAATATTCAGATAATCATATTCCACATATTTGACGTCGTTTTCCTCATCATCATGATATTTGGAATTTCCCCACGTCACATCCACGTAATACCATTTCCCGTCCAGCTGTACGAGATTCCATGCGTGCGGCCCGCCCTTCGCCATTCCAGTAACGATAACACACGGAATGCCAAGCTGGTCCATCAGGTATTGCATCGCGCTCGCATAACCTTGGCAGACAGTCTCTTTTCCAATAAATACACTGATAATATTTTGGTTATGATCCGCCTGCAGATTGTAATCCACCTTCTGGATCAGCCTTCGGTAAACCGTCTTTACTTTTTCATAATCCGATGCATCTGTGATCCCTTTTGTATATTGCCCGACCTGACGATCGATCTTTTTTTGTATTTTGCTGCGTTCCTTTTTCGTCATGCTGTAATTCGGCGCAAAAGACATGACCTCAGTCTGGCCGTTTCGCTGATATTGTGTGTAGCGGAAGCTTTCCACCCAAAACAAGCCGCCATGATCCGCCGTAACGCAATTAAAAATATCTTCCAGACGCCGCCCGTCTGAGGTAGAAAGCGTAACCTCCTCCTCATGGTTCATGACCGCGTCCAGCATTTGGTCATAAATGATCTTTTCTTCATCTGGCAGCGATTCATACGCATACCTGCCCGCAGAAATGCTGTCCACATCCTTCGGCAGCTCCAATGCGTTCATCTGCTGCCGTAATTCCATATTCTGGCGAACGGTGCTGACCACCTCTTCCACTGGACGTATCATTCCCGAAAAACTGTCCGCCAAGGAGCAGCCTGACAGCATCCCGCCAAGCAGGACGATCACCAAGCCGCAGGCCAGACCTTGTTTCCTTCTATTTTCCCGATCTCGTTTCATCCGCAGATTCCTCTCCCAATTTTGAAAACATCACTGTTACCATTCAGACAAGCTGAACGTTTCCTCCTGTTCTTACTATGATAGCCTGATTCTGCACGATTTTCAATCGTTTTTTCGCAATTTGCCCGAATTTCTGACGAAAGCTTTACAAGAATGGGTCCGCCAGTTATAATAGGGATAAGCGAACGGTTAACAGTTATTACCAAATCATCCTATCAGAAGGAGTTTTAAGTTATGAAAGCATTTGCACTGACCGAAAAAAAAGAATTTATGAACCTGCTTCTACGCAGCGAAACGTTTGACAACTTTCTGCTCTGCGAGGCTTCTATCCATACAGCTGTCCGGTATGAGATTGACGGCCGTCTGAACGAGTCTTTCTTTTCCAAAGACGAACTATCCGACCAGCAGCTTTCGGGCCTTACTTATATGCCTTACGGCAGGCTGCGCACGACCCTCTTTGAGATGATCAAGGGACGTACCACACCGACTAGCTTTAAATTTGTCCTGATGCTTTCGCCTTCAAATCTGGAAAATACCATCCGCGCCTCTGGTACCTCGGTCACCCAGACGGATATCCTTGCCGCCTGCCTGAACATCCTGTACCAGAACGGACAGCTGATGCTTACCACCGGAGTTTCCTACCGCACCTTTATTCCGGATAAAAGTTTTGAAAAAGAATGGGAAAAGTTTACAATTAACTTCTTAAAACGAAATAGCGTCGTTTTTTCGGAAATTTGACCCTTTTTTTACTTTACATTTTTATTTACGTATGCTATCCTATACGCAGGCTGAAAACAGCTGAAACGTTAGTAACAAGAAACAAGCTGGAATCAGCTGTATCAGTAACAGCGAGCAAGCTGGAACCAGCCAATATGATGTGGAGGTACTGTCATGAACAAGGGTACAGTAAAATGGTTTAACAATCAGAAAGGTTACGGTTTCATTACAGATGAAGAAGGCAAAGATGTATTCGTACACTTTTCCGGTCTGAATATGGAAGGCTTTAAGTCTCTTGAAGAAGGCGCATCTGTAGAATTTGAAGTAACAGATGGTGCAAAAGGACCACAAGCTACCAATGTAACTGTAATTAAGTAGTTAAACGGAAAAATGTGCATTAATCAATAAACGGTTTTCAAATGTACATTATGATATGATAAAGTTCTTTTAAATTATATATGCATATTTGACATACAGAATTTGATTATTCACAGCAAAAAAATCTGCCTACGGCAGATTTTTTGTTTGCGGCATTTTGCTATCACAAAAAGGCTGCCGGAAAACAAACCATTCACCGGCAGCCCTTATGAAATCTAAGCTTCGTTTATTTATAATTTACAATTTTGCCAAAATCAGCCTTCAGGCTTGCCCCGCCGACAAGTCCGCCGTCGATATCCGGCTTTCCAAACAGCTCCGCAGCATTTGCAGCGCTGACAGAACCGCCGTACTGGATACGTACTGCGTCTGCAGTAGCCTGGTCATACATTTCAGCGATACAAGCACGAATCGCGCCGCATACTTCCTGTGCCTGATCTGAGGTCGCTGTCTTGCCTGTGCCGATCGCCCAGATTGGCTCATAAGCGATAACTAAAGAAGCTACCTGAGCCGCTGTGATATCCTTTAGATCGGATTTGATCTGCATACGGATAAAGTCCAGCGTGATCCCCATTTCTCTCTGCTCCAGAGTCTCGCCGCAGCAAAGGATCGGTGTCAGGTTATTTTCCAGTGCCTTCTTTACTTTCTTATTTAACATTTCGTCGCATTCCTTGAAATAATCGCGTCTCTCAGAATGTCCGATGATCACATATTTTACACCTGCATCTACAAGCATTTCTGCAGAAATCTCGCCTGTGTAAGCGCCCTTGTCCTCGTAGTACATATTTTCAGCGCCGACAGCCACATTCGTGCCTTTGACAGCTTCTACAACCGGAACAATATCGATTGCCGGTACGCAGTATACTACTTCTACATCATCGCTTGCTACAAGCGGCTTTAATTCTTCTACTAATTGAACAGCCTGGCTCGGAGTCATATTCATTTTCCAGTTGCCGGCTACGATTTTCTTTCTTGCCATGTTCCATTCCTCTCAAATTCTGATTGTCTGATCCTTATTTGTCATTTGCCGCAGCTACACCTGGCAGCTCCTTGCCTTCCAAAAATTCCAGAGAAGCGCCGCCGCCTGTTGAAATATGGGACATCTTGTCGCCAAATCCAAGCGTATTCACCGCTGCCGCAGAATCACCGCCGCCGATGATCGTTGTTGCATCTGTTTCTGCAAGCGCCTTTGCAACTGCGATCGTACCTTCTGCAAGCGTCGGATTTTCAAATACCCCCATCGGTCCATTCCAAACAACTGTCTTTGCGGATTTTACTGCTTCTGCAAATAATTCCTGTGTCTTTGGCCCGATATCGCAGCCCTGTCTGTCTGCAGGCATTGCAGAAGAATCATAAACTTCTGTATCAACCGCTGCATCGATCGGATTCGGGAAATCTTTGATCGTTACGGCATCAACCGGAAGCAGGAGCTTCTTGCCAAGCTTTTCTGCCTTTGCGATCATTTCTTTGCAGTAATCTACCTTGGAATCATCTACCAGTGAGGTTCCGATCTCATTGCCCTGTGCTTTTAAGAATGTATAAGCCATGCCTCCGCCGATGATCAGCGTATCGCATTTTTCCAGCAGATTGTCAATTACGTTTAACTTGTCCGCTACCTTCGCGCCGCCAAGGATTGCCACAAACGGACGAACCGGGCTTTCTACCGCGTTTCCAAGGAAATCAATTTCCTTCTGCATTAAGTAGCCAACAACTGCCGTATCTACAAGCTGTGCCACGCCTACATTTGAGCAATGTGCTCTATGAGCCGTTCCAAACGCGTCGTTAACAAATACATCACACAATGAAGCAAGGTCTTTGCTAAATTCCTCGCCGTTTTTCGTCTCTTCTTTCCGATAACGGGTATTTTCCAGTAAGATCACATCGCCGTCCTTCATCGCTTCTACCGCTGCTTTTGCGTTCGGTCCTACGACTTCATTGTCAGCTGCAAATTTCACTTCCTGGCCTAACAGCTCAGTCAATCTTTTTGCAACCGGAGCAAGGGATAATTCTGGCTTCGGTTCACCCTTCGGCTTGCCCAGATGAGAGCATAAAATCACTCTGCCGCCGTCAGCGATCAGCTTTTTGATCGTAGGAAGCGCCGCTACCAGACGGTTTTCATCTGTAATAGCCCCTTCTTTTAACGGTACGTTAAAATCGCATCTGCAAAGAACCTTTTTGCCTGCTACGTTGATGTCATCCACGGACTTTTTATTCAAACCCATTTTGTCATTCCTCCAAATCTGATTTTACATAATAAAGGTCCGGTCCTTAAGACCGGACCCTTTGTTGAGTCTTACCTTTTGATGATGCGTAACTGTTACTTTAATCAACTGATGTGTATTACAATTATGCTAACTCTGAGAAGTACTTAATCGTGCGTACCATCTGAGAAGTATAGGAGTTCTCATTGTCATACCAAGAAACTACCTGTACCTCGTACTGGTCGTCAGAAACCTTGCTTACCATCGTCTGTGTAGCGTCGAACAAAGAACCAAATCTCATGCCTACGATATCAGAAGATACGATCTCATCCTCATTGTAGCCGAAGGATTCATTAGCTGCTGCTTTCATAGCTGCGTTGATGCCTTCTACTGTCACATCAGCCTTATTTACAACTGCCGTTAAAATTGTAGTAGAACCTGTTGGTGTCGGAACACGCTGTGCGGAACCGATCAGCTTGCCGTTTAATTCCGGAATAACAAGGCCGATTGCTTTTGCAGCACCTGTAGAATTTGGAACGATATTAACTGCTGCTGCACGGGAACGTCTCAGATCGCCTTTTCTCTGCGGTCCGTCAAGTGTCATCTGATCGCCTGTGTAAGCATGGATCGTTACCATGATACCAGACTGGATCGGAGCGTATTTGTTCAGTGCGTCAGCCATTGGCGCCAGGCAGTTTGTTGTACAGGAAGCTGCTGAAATAATTGTGTCAGAAGCCTTTAATGTCTCATGGTTTGTGTTGAATACAACGGTTGGAAGGTCATTTCCTGCAGGTGCGGAAATAACAACCTTGCGAGCGCCCGCATCGATATGTGCCTGCGCTTTTGCTTTGCTTGTATAGAAGCCGGAGCATTCTAATACAACGTCAACCTTCAATTCTCCCCATGGGCAATTCTTTGCATCCGGGAATGCGTAGATCTTGATTTCCTTGCCGTCAACTGTGATAGAATCTTCGCCAGCGGTTACTTTGTCAGCCAGATCATATTTGCCCTGTGAAGAATCATACTTTAACAAATGTGCAAGCATAGCCGGGCTTGTCAGGTCGTTGATCGCTACAACCTCATATCCCTCTGCTCCGAACATCTGTCTGAATGCAAGACGGCCGATACGGCCAAAACCATTGATCGCTACTCTTACTGCCATGTTTGATTTCCTCCTAAACATTATTTGAAATATTTTATCTATTTGGATAATATACCCAAGCTATTACCTATTTTAACCAATCTTTTGTAAAATTTCAAGTAGCATTCTGAACTTTATTAAAAAAATTTTTGGAAAAGTGTTACGAAAAATGCGTTTCAGTGTAAATGAACGGGAGAATTTGCAGATGATACTTGTCTAAAGCGCATAGGATGCGGTAAAATAGTTCCAGAAAGGAAGGATATAGAAAATGCTTTGGGACACACATATGCACAGCCAATTTTCCGGCGACTGCCGCAGCACACCGCAGTCTATGGTCAAAGCCGCCATTTCCAAGGGGCTTTGCGGCATCTGCTTTACCGACCATATGGACTACGACTACCCGACAAACCCACAGGATCCTGTTGTCTTTGAATTCGACACGGCGCAGTACCGTTGTGCCATCGAAAAGCTCCAGCAGCAATATGCAGGCAAGCTGGACATCCTGCGCGGCATAGAGCTTGGCCTGCAGCCGCACCTTGCCGGCAGACATACCTGGCTCTTACAGGAACAGCCGTTTGACTTTGTGATCGGCTCCTCACATATTGTGCACGGAGCAGACCCTTATTATGCATCTTATTATGAAGGAAAGACAGAATCTGAGGCCTATATGGAATATTTTACCTCTATTTTGGAAAATATCCAGGCATTCCACAATTTTGATGTATACGGGCATATCGATTATGTCGTACGGTATGGGCCAAACAAAAACAAAGATTACTCCTACCAAAAATATGCCGACATCCTCGACGCCATTTTAAAAAAACTGATCCACCTTGGAAAAGGCATTGAGGTCAACACCGCCGGCTTTAAATACGGGCTTGGCCATCCGAATCCATGCGAGGATCTTTTAAAACGCTACCGAGAGCTTGGCGGCGAAATTCTGACACTGGGCGCCGACGCGCACCAGCCGGAGCACGTCGCATATGATTTTGATAAGCTGCCCAGGCTGCTGCACGACTGCGGGTTCTCCTATTATACCGTATTTAAGAACCGCAAAGCCGAATTTATTTCTTTGGAAGGCTAACTGCAAAAAACACACCCCGTCAGCTTCTTCGCCGAGGTGTGTTTTCTTTCGTAATATCCTGTTTATTTTTCTGCCAATAGCTTTTCTACTGCAGCCAGCTTGACGCAGAGCACAAACAGTTTTGTCGCTTCCACCATCTCCTCTGGTGTCGGAAACGACGGCGCAATACGGATATTGGAATCCTGCGGGTCCTTTCCATATGGATAAGTCGCGCCCGCGTCGGTGAGCACCATTCCAAGCTGCTTGCATTTTGCCACAACCGTTTTGGCGCAGCCCGGCATCGTTTCAAAGGAAATAAAATAACCTCCTCTTGGCTTGATCCAGCTGCCAATGCCCAGTCCGGACAGCTCCGCTTCCAAAATCTCCAATACTGCCTCAAATTTCGGGCGCAGGATCTCAGCGTGTTTTTGCATATGTTCTTTCATCCCGTCGATATTTTTGAAAAACCGAACATGACGCAGCTGGTTGATCTTATCATGTCCGATGATCTGCGTCGTCATATATTTTTTGATGTAATCCATATTTTCCAGTGACGTCGCAATCGCCGACACACCGGAGCCAGGAAAGCTTACTTTTGAAGTAGAGCCAAACACATAAACCATATTCGGGTTTCCGGCCTTCTCGCATTCCTCCAAAATATTTAAGATCTCATCATGTATTTCGTCATAAATATGGTGGATGCAGTACGCATTATCCCAGAAAATGCGAAAATCCTCAGCCTTTGGCTGCAGCCTTGCAAACCGCCTGACTACCTCATCGGAATAAGTAATGCCGGTCGGGTTGGAATACTTCGGCACGCACCAAATACCCTTTACCGACGCATCCTGATTGACATACTGCTCTACGAGATCCATATCCGGGCCGTTTTCATCCATCGGTATCGGTATCATCTCGATATCAAACAGCTCTGTAATTTTAAAATGCCGGTCATATCCAGGAACCGGGCACAAGA
The DNA here is from genome assembly GCA_910586225.1 of uncultured Eubacterium sp. GTDB lineage: Bacteria > Bacillota > Clostridia > Lachnospirales > Lachnospiraceae > Eubacterium_J. The sequence goes on from CAJUIL010000003.1 coordinate 104,419, forward strand.
ACTTCACGTGATCCAGCTTACACCATGGCGTAGAACCGTTTACCCCCTTCGCCACAGAGCGCAGCACGGTATCGTACATAATATTCAGGCTGGAATTGCCGCATACAATGACATTATCCTTTGCCACGCCCAGCATCCCGGCCATCATTCTCCGGCATTCGCCAATGCCGTCCCAGTCTCCGTAATTCCTTGTATCATTTCCAAGCAAAGTATTCATATCCGAATCTACATTGATGACATTCAGCATCGGCATAGAAAGCGTCAGCTGGGAAACTCCCGGCTTCCCTCTGGCCATATTCAGAGAATGGCCCTTTGCTTCTTCGGTTTGAAACTGCTGCTCCAGGTCTGCTTTTAATGTAAAAAGCTCCTCCTTTGTCATATCTGCATATGCTTTCATTCTGTTACATCTCCTTTAGACTTTCATTCGTTGCTATTATAGCATATCCTGTCCCATTGCAAAAGCCTTGATCATAAAATTTTATGCCCAAGCACCCAGCTCCATTGGTCCAGCACCGTATCCAGCTGGAATTTTTCCCTCCCCTGTCCTGCATTCAGCATAAACGTGCGGCGCAGCCCGTGATCTTCGATCAGCTGTCCGATACGACTTGCCATATGCTTGCAGTCATAAGGCGGTATTAAAAAGCCGTTTACCCCATCGGCAATGATTTCCCCCGGCCCAGTCTCAATATCAAAACTGACACAGGCAAGCCCATGCGCTTTTGCCTCCAGCAGGCTCATGGGCAGACCTTCCCTGCGGGACGTCAGGACAAAAATCTGTGCCTGCTCCAGATAGGCATCCACATCGGCGACCTGCGACTGCAGCAAAAGCTTCCCTTCCAAGTGGTATGCCCGCACCTGTGACTGCAGCCAGTCCCGCTGTCTGCCATCACCAAGCAGCACCCATCTCCAGTCCGGATATCTTGTTAGGACAATCCGCGCGGTATGCACCAGATAGTCCATCCCCTTTTCCTGTACAAGTCTGCCTGTTGTCACGATCCACTTCTTTTTTACCTCCTGCCCGCATTTTTTTGCCTCCCGCATCGGATTTGGTATGACAAAAACCTGCGGCGGACGGCGAAGGCCCTGTAAAAAAGCCTTTCGGTCCCTTTCCGTCAGCGTAATGATCCCATCCGTTTTCGTGGTCACATGACGCACGATCAGATCCCGGTAGCCAAATCGGACACCTGTTTCATATCCAAAGTGAAAATGCTCCCAAGAGACAACCCTCGTTCCCGTCCCAAACGCAGCTGGTACAGACAGCGCATCCAGAACAATATCAATATCAATCACAACATCTATGTTCTGCTGCTTGAAAAAACGGCGCAGCCTCCAGAGCAGCGCCGCACACCCAAGTCCCGGCCGTACCTTTCGTTTTCCAAGAGCCGTATGCGCAATCCTGTCATCGAGCCAGAAAAACGGCTTGTTTCCTTCAGCCTGCTCCGTCAGGCTCAGCACACATACTTCGTACTCCCCTCTGCGCGCAAGCCCGTTCGCGATCAGGCAGGCTGCACGCTCCGTACCGCCGCTCCTTGTAATATCACCGGAAAAAAAACAGATCTTCTTCTGTCCCGCTTTTGTTGTCCCTGCTGCTTTTTTACATATTTTATGCAAATTTCCGTTTTCCTTCCGTTTTCCTTTCCATCTGTGATACTCCGGCGCATCAGCGGATCTTGCCGCGTATCCGCTGCAGCGCATTATCGACCGCCTTTGGCGTTATGCCCATATGCTCTGCGATCTGGTGATAATTCATCCCCTCCAGATATAGGGATAGCACCTGCCTCTCCATCGGGCTGAGCTGCTCATTTGCCTGCTTGAGCACCTGCCGTACCGTCTCCTGGCTGATAAACAGCGTTTCCGGATCCAAAGTCTGTGGGAGATTCCCGGTTTCCAGATAGATCCCGTCTCCGCCTTCCGCCCGCAGATCCAGAGGGACATACGTATTCAGCGGCGTATGTTTTTTCCGCTGCGCGGCCTCTACCGCGGTATACATCTGCCTATTAATACACAGCTCTGCAAAATGATAAAAGGAGACATCCTTATCCGTCCGGAAATCCTGGACTGCTTTAAACAGCCCGATCATCCCTTCCTGGATCAGATCCTCCGTCTCACCACCGATCAGATACAGCGCATTTGCACGTTTGCGCACCAGATTTTTGTACTTTTCCATCAGATAATCCATGACTGCTGTCTGCCCGTTGCGCAAACAGACGATCAGCTGTTCGTCCGGCACATCCTTGTATTTATCCTGTTCCATACAATTCCTGTTTCCCTGCAACTATCCTTTCACAACATCCGCTGCCTGACTATTTCATAAGCAAGCACAGCCGCTGCCGCCGACGCGTTCAGCGAGCCAATCGCTCCCTTCATCGGTATGGAAGCCGTCAAGTCGCAATGCTCCCTGACCAGTCTGCTGACCCCTTCTCCCTCGTTGCCGACCACAAGGCCGATCGGCCCGGTCAGCTTTTGACGGTACATCAGCTCCCCGTCCATATCCGCACAGACAAACCAAAGCCCGCGCGTTTTTAACTGCTCGATCGTCTGGCTCAGATTCGCCACCCTTGCCACCGGAATATCATACACCGCTCCTGCGGAAGCCTTGACGGCAGACGCCGTAAGACCCACCGCACGCCGCTTCGGAATGATCACCCCATGCGCGCCTGCCACATGGGCGGTCCTGATAATAGCACCAAGATTATGCGGATCCTCAATATTATCCAGCAAGAACACAAACGGCGGCTCCCCGCTTTCCTCCGCCTTTGCCAGAATATCGTCCACATCCGCATATTCGTATGCAGAAAGCTGTGCGATCACACCTTGATGCTTTTTTGTTTCCGAGATCCGGTTCAGACGTTCCTTGTCTACAAACTGAACGAGTGTGTTCCTCTTTTTCGCTTCCCGCAGGATCGTCTGTATTGGCCCGTCCTTGCACCCTTCCTGCACGAGCAGGCGGTCGACTGTCCTTCCGCTGCGAAACGCCTCCAAAACGGCGTTCCTTCCTTCCACTCTGCTGGACGGCAGATCCGCATCCTGAGCGCAGATACTTGCAGCGTCGTCTTTTTGACTATCTGTTTGATACTTCTTTTTGTCCATTTACACTCCTTTTGTCAGATCTCCTGATCGGTCTGGCCTGCGCTTGCATTACGCGTTTGTTCGCCCTCCCTCTCATCCGGCGTATAACCTTCCACAGCCGCCTTTACAAGCTCCAGAAGGCGCTGCATATCCCCTTTTAGATACAAATATCCAAGCAGCGCCTCAAATCCGGTCGCTCTGCGGTAATCATTTACCGAAGCATTTTTCGCCGTCGAATATGACTTGGCGTTGCGCCCCCTTTTATATGCGCACAGCTCTTCTTCGTTTAAAAGCGGCAGAAGCGTTTCTATCATTTGCGACTGCGCCTGTGCCTTGACATAGCGGCTGGCCTGGCGGTGCAGCTTGCTCACCTGACGGTTTCCCTGCCTGACTACCATCGTACGGATGATCAGCTCATAGATCCCATCCCCGATATAAGCGAGCACGAGCGGCGAAAAGGTACGTATTTCCTGAGCTTCCAGCTGCAGCTGCTGACGGATATATGCATCCAGGTCATAATTTATCTGAGAATCATGCACGTTTCCATGTAACTCCTTCTCTTGTATCTTTTAGTAAAATGCCTTTTTCCGCAAGCTCGCCGCGAATCTGGTCCGCTCTTGCAAAATCCTTATTCTTTCTCGCCTCCTGACGCTCCTGTATCAGCCTTTCGATATCCGCGTCCAGAATTTCCTCCTTCGGCGCAACGATAATGCCAAGCAGATCGCAAAGCGTCTCCAGCTTGTCATAAAGCTTTTTCACATAGGCACTCGAATTGGAAGCCGCAGCGTTCGTATTTATAAATTTCACCAGCTCAAATACGCTTGAAACAGCATCGGCTGTATTGCAGTCGTCCTCCATCGCAGCTTCAAATTTCTTTTGGTACTGCTCCGCTTGCTCATAGAGCTGCTCTTCCTCCTCTGTCATAGGCGCGTCCGCTCCATCCTGTTCTGCTTTTAAAAGCCTGGTCAGATATTCCGCTGCCGTACAAATGCGTTCCAGCCCGGTCTTTGCCGCCTCCATCAGCTCCGCGCTGAAATTTAACGGGCTTCTGTAATGCGCGCTCAGCATAAAAAAACGTAAGACCTGCAAGTCGTATTTCTCCGCAATCTCCCGGACCGTGAAAAAATTGCCGAGCGACTTGGACATTTTCTGATTATCGATATTTAAAAATCCATTGTGCATCCAATAACGCGCAAATTCTTTCCCATGCGCCGCCTCAGACTGCGCGATCTCGTTCTCATGATGCGGGAAGATCAGATCTTCCCCTCCGGCATGGATATCGATCGTTTCGCCCAAATATTTCTCCGACATGACAGAGCATTCAATGTGCCAGCCCGGACGGCCTTCGCCCCATGGAGAATCCCATGCCGGCTCGCCTTCCTTCTTCGGTTTCCACAACACAAAGTCAAACGGCTCTTCTTTATGATCCCCTGTAACTTTGATATCACGATGCCCGGCTTGGAGATCGTCCAGATTTTTATGTGACAGCTTGCCATATGAAGCAAACCTTCCTGTACGGAAATATACCGTCCCGTCCGCTGCCGCATAGGCGTATCCCTTGTCGATAAGCGTCTGGATCATCGCAAGCATTCCGCCAATCTCCTGCGTCGCCAGCGGATGCACCGTAGCTGGAAGGACATTCAGTCCTTCCATATCCTTTTTGCACTCTTTGATATAACGGCTGGAAATCTCGCTGGCATCTACTCCTTCTTCCTGCGCTTTTTTTATGATCTTATCATCCACATCTGTAAAATTTGAGACATAATTTACTTCATAGCCTTTATATTCCAGATATCTGCGGAACGTATCAAAAATGATCATCGGTCTGGCGTTTCCAATATGGATCAGATTATAGACCGTCGGCCCGCAGACATACATCCGTACCTTTCCCTCCTCAATCGGAGTAAATTCTTCTTTCTGCCTTGTTAACGTATTAAAAACCTTCATGCATTCTCCTCTCTACTTCTTTTGATGAGCAGGACACCCTACGCAGCCCGCGCAGCCGCCCTCTTCGGAAACGGCCGCCGTAAAGCTCCCCTCATACATCGAGGAAAGCGAACAGACCGCATAAGCCGCAATGCCTTGCTCCGTTCCGGTAAATCCAAGCCCTTCTTCGGTCGTCGCCTTGATATTGACCTGATCCTTTGACAAACGCAGCGTCTGCGCCACCTTTTGTTCCATTTCATTAATATAAGGACGCAGCTTTGGCTTTTGCGCCACGATCGTAGCGTCAATATTTTCGATCAGGTAATGCTCCTGCTCCAGCAGACCTCTTACATACTCCAGCAGCTTTAGGCTGCTGATGCCCGAGTATTTTTCATCCGTATCCGGAAAATGCTTTCCGATATCACCAAGCGCTGCCGCTCCCAGCAGCGCGTCCATAATTGCGTGTACTGCCACATCCGCGTCCGAATGCCCAAGCAGTCCCAGCTCATGTGGGATCTCCACACCTGCAAGTATCAGCCTGCGCCCTTTTATCAGTCTGTGTACATCATATCCCATTCCAACACGCATGACAATTCCTGTCCTTTCTGATTTTTTGCAACAGCCGCATTATTTCGGATACTGCCCTACATTGCCGCTGTCTACCTTTTCATACGGTACCCATACATACATACCGTCCTCTGAGATTCCTTCCATTTCCTTAGCGGAATCGCCCGAAACCAGCGCTGCCGCAACTTCTACCGCAGCCTGTCCCTGCCCTGTGCCCGACTGATAGACCGTAAAAGCCATATCGCCGTTTTGGATCGCTGCACAGCCATCCGCAGTCGCGTCCACACCAAGGATCAAAAATTCTGACGGATCCCTGCCAGCCTTTTTACACGCCTCTACCACACCGAGCGCCATCGCGTCGTTGTTGCAGATCACGCAGTCCGCTTCTCTTCCAGTCTGCAGAAAAACCTCAAACAACTCCTGCGCTTTTTCCGTAGACCATTCCGCATTGTCCTCAAATACATAATTTATTTTCTTACCGCTTTCTGCAAACGCTTTTTTTATCCCCCGTGTACGTCCCGTAGTCGCCGAATGCCCAGTCGGGCCTTTGATCAATACGACATTGATCTCATCCTTTGACGCCAGTTTATCCAATACGTACTGTGCCTGATAAGCCCCTGCCGTACCGTCGTCGGAGCCTACATACATATAGACGTCCTTCTCAAGGCTTTTCATCTTCGGACAGCTGTTTACGAATACGATCGGCAGTCCTGGCGCGCTGGCCTTTAATTCCACCGCTGTATCCACATCGATCGCACCACATACGATCGCGTCGCAGCCATCGGCAGCCGCCTTTTGGATCTGGTCGACCTGTTTTTCGATCACACCTTCGGCGTCCAGCACCTCCAGCTGGATCCCCCGCTTTGCTGCCGCCTGCTTGGCGCCATCGGCCAATGTCAGGCGAAACGTATCCATCTTGCTGATCGTGAGCAGCATTTTCATATCTTTTCCGGAATCCGCTCCGGATTTTCCGCAGCCGGCAAACATTACCGCTGTGCCAAGGCAGACCGCAAGCGCGCTTGTTATCCTCTTTTTCTGCTTCATTCTATACCCTCCCCAACCTTAAAGATCTCTATCTGATGTGCCAGCTCCATTGCTGAATCCGTCAGCTCCTTCGCACCGCTTGCCACCGACTCGCTGTTGCCTGTAATATGGTTCGCCTGTTCTACCATCGTATCTGAGGACGCCAGGATCTCCTGTGAGCTTGCCGCCTGCTCCTCGGAAATAGCAGCTACGTTGCTTGCCACGCCGTCGACCTGCTCGACCTGGTCGATCATCTGCTGAACAAGCTTGCTTACCATATCGATATTTTCAAAAATATTATCAAACGTCTGCAGCGCCCCATTTACCAGATGGCTGCTGCTGTTGATGCTGCTTACGCTGTCGCCTGCCTGCGTAACGGCATTCCTGACCAGTCCGTTGATCTCGCTGATCAGCTTTTCAATATTCCGCACAGATTCCGCACTTGTCTGCGCAAGCTGGCCAATCTGCGTCGCAACAACCGCAAACCCGCGCCCTGCGTCTCCGGCTCTTGCCGCCTCGATGGAAGCGTTGAGCGAAAGCAGGTTCGTCTCATCTGCAATATTCCCAATCACATTCGTAATATTCGTAATTTCCTCCGATGCCTGCCCAACTTTGTCGATCGCTTCCTGTAGGCTAGTCACAGAAACGTTGATCTCCTGCATAGCGTTTCCTACGTTCTGCATATCGGACTTGCCCTTTTGCGATACTTCCACGGTTTCCCGCATCCGCTCATTGACCTGCACGCTGTTTTCCCGCGTATCTGCAACGACGAGCGCCAGCGTTGTCGCATTCTGCGCAATCTCATTGACCGAAATCGACAGCTGCTCTACCGTCTCATTCAGCTCCCGCATGGACGCACTCTGCATTTTCGACGCGTCATACATCTGCCCAGATACGTCGTTGCTTGAGTCCGCCTGCGCCTGCAGCTTGCCGGATACTCCATGGATAGAAGCGATCATACTCCGCATCGTCGCAGCGTATTTTTCCATGCAGCGTCCCATTACACCGATCTCATCACGGCTTCGTGTTTTAATGTGTACCGTAAAGTCACCGTCCGTCATAGCCATGATCGCCTTTGTCAGCCCCTTCACCGGACGGATAACAAGATATACCACACGCTCGATCAAAATGGCTAAAAGCAGCACACTGATAATACCGATGATCATCATCGCCGTACGGATATTATCCACATCGCGATAGACCACCTTGACCGGGATATACGACACCAGCATCCAATCCGTCCCTGTTACCTGTGCAAACGCGGCCATATTTCCGTCAATCTGTACCGTATTCAGATCGTCCTCTTTCAATCTCTGCGCCACATCCTGCAAAAATACATCCTTGGAATCATCCAGCTTCTGCGATACAAGGCTGCTGTCACGGTGCGCCAGTATCGTACGGTCTGTACGGTTGACAAGAAATGCCTGCGCCTGCTCCATGCTGACCAAGCTGCTTACAATAATACCGATCCGCTGCAGCGACAGGTCTGCTGAAATTACCTTGAGCGTGCCGCTGCGGTCTTTTAAGATCCCGCAAGCGCTGATCACCTTTTCACCCTCCGCATTTGTATACGGACTGGTAAATCCCATATTAACTCTTGTAATACCTTCCTGATACCAGACCGTCTGCGTCGGGTCGCTCTCTGTCTTTTTCGACCCGGCAGCTGTCATCATCTTTCCGGACGCATCCGCAACATACAGTCCTTGCGGATAGTTATCATGATATCCGTAATAACCATCCAGCAGCACCTGCAGCTGCTCGTCAGTCATCCCCATCGTTTCAATACTCTGCTTGACCGCCGAAATAGCGGCCAGGTTCTCCCCCAGCCATGCTTCGATCTCCTCGACCTGCTTATCCACAGACGTATTCAGCAGATTTTCCGAAGCTTTTTCAATCGTCGTCCGTGAGATGACATACGATATCCCAACCAGAACAACAACAATCACGATCACTACCGGCAGGATAATGCCAAGCAGCTTTGTCCTGATTGAAATGATTTTCCTTTGTTCCATCTTGTTTCCTCCCCAATGCTTCCTTTTGTTTATTAATTGATAAATGTATTTTACCACATTTTACTCAGAAAGAAAATGTTTATATTTTTTTCGGGTATATTTTAAATTTTAGTTATTTTGCTCAAAACAGTGGCAAAAACCTTGTCATTTTGACGAAGTAAAACGCATTTGCTTCCTTTTTTCGTCAAATTCCCATCCACTTCCCGCATATCTTTATCACATCCCCCTATAGCCTTTTCTTCCTCCTTCTGTTATAGTATCACTTGTAAACAAGAACTGCAACGCATACCCGACAGGGTATCTAATAATAACAATACATAAAATCAGGAGGATTTCAAAATGTCAAGTGTATCAATGAAAAACATCTGCAAAAAATATCCGAACGGCTTTGAAGCTGTAAAAGATTTCAACCTTGAGATCGCAGATCAGGAATTTATCATCTTCGTAGGACCATCCGGCTGTGGAAAATCCACAACACTTCGTATGGTAGCTGGTCTGGAAGATATTTCTTCTGGTGACCTGGTAATTGATGGCAAGCGTGTCAATGACGTAGAGCCAAAGGACAGAGATATCGCGATGGTATTCCAGAACTACGCTCTGTATCCACACATGACTGTATATGATAACATTGCTTTTGGTCTTAAAATGAGAAAAGTACCAAAGGATGAAATTGATAAAAAAGTAAAAGAAGCCGCAAAGATCCTGGATCTGGAGCAGTTGTTAGACCGTAAGCCGAAGGCTCTTTCCGGTGGTCAGAGACAGCGTGTGGCAATGGGTCGTGCGATCGTACGTAATCCAAAAGTATTCCTGATGGATGAGCCGTTATCCAACTTGGATGCAAAGCTCAGAGTTCAGATGAGAACGGAAATTTCCGCTCTGCACCACAAATTAAAAGCTACAATCATCTATGTAACACATGACCAGACAGAGGCTATGACGCTTGGTACAAGAATCGTTGTATTAAAAGACGGTGTTGTGCAGCAGGTAGATTCTCCGCAGAAATTATACAACCAGCCAAACAACTTATTCGTTGCAGGCTTTATCGGCTCTCCGCAGATGAACTTTGTGAATGCTACTTGTAAGGTAAGCGGCTCTGACGTAACCTTGAACTTTGACAAATTCTCTATCGCTCTGCCGCCTGCAAAAGCAAAGAAGCTTGTTGACGGCGGCTACAATGGAAAGACCGTTATTATGGGTATCCGTCCAGAAGATTTAGGTGATTCTGATTATGAAATGAGCAACTATGCAGCAAAGATCGATTCTACTGTAAGCGGATACGAATTACTTGGTTCAGAAGTAATCCTTTACTTCCAGGTTGGCGGCGCTAACATGAGCGCAAAAGTAGAATCCTCTACAACAGCACGCCTTGGCGACCACGTAACACTGGCACTGAATCCAGAAAAGATCCACGTATTCGACCATGACACAGAGCTGACAGTTACAAACTAAAATTGATTTTTTACACTTAGATAAATGCCTGGCAGATGCGGTAAGCGCCTGCCAGGATTATTACAACTTATGGTAACTTTATAAACTTTTATCATATTTTTATCGTTGCGCATAAAGTCCTGCTATCTGCAGGCAATCGTTACTGAACATTTATCACGGCTCTGTGAGTGCTGTGATGCACTGGAAAGGAAGTCTCAATATCACCAACCCGGTATTGGCTTCCTTTCTTTGTCTGATAAAATCCAAAACTAGAACTGCAGCGAACGGAGGATACCTTCATGAAAAAAATCAAGGACATACTAAATGAAATTATGGATATCTCTCGGATCCCGATGGTCTTATATGATACGGATGGAAAATGCGTAGGCGCATCCTCCGCAGACCCGGATCCATCCTCACTCGCTGACAATGTACTGGAATTTGTCCATTCCAATGTTGACAGCCAGTCGCTCGGCACTCTGCATTATTTTAAAGTACTTTGCTGCGATACACTGGCCTATGTGCTGGTTGTTTCCAGCCAATCGTTGGATTCCCTTACGATCGGGCGGCTGACGGTCTGCCATCTTAGGCATCTGCTGGAGTCACAGGAAGAATCCGTTACAAAATCCGGCTTTATCCGCAATCTGGTCAATGGATCGCTGACCGCTTCAGAAATAAGCCGCCAGATCAAAAAGCTGCGGCTGTCGTCTGCTACCTGGGCTGCATTTGCGATCGAATGCCGGGAGGGCTTTGCTGATTCCTATGCTTACCAGCTGTTAGAACACGCCTTTGCCGGACACAAGCTGGATCTATGCTGCGAGCTGGATGAAACCCATTTGCTTTTGGTCAAAGACATTTCCAATATATTAAAAGAATACAAACACACATCCAAAGAAAAAGGCATCCGCAAAAAAAAGAACGACGCAGCGGACGCCGAGCAAACTGCCGCCAGCCTAAAGCTCTTCGCACAAACGCTGGTCGATACGCTGCGCGCCGAAGCTCTCGTGCAGACCTATGTAGGCTACAGTACGTGCGCAGACAGCTTTTCGCAGCTGACTAGAATTTACCACGAAGCGCTGACCGCTCTGAACATCCGCCGTACCTTTTTTGAAGAACGGGATACGATCGCCTATGACAGGCTCGGTATCGGACGCCTGATTGCGGAGCTTCCAGCCGATCTGTGCAATGCTTTTTTATATGAAGTGTTCGGAACGCGTTTACCGGACGATCTGGATGAGGAAACGCAGAATACGATACAAAAATTTTATGAAAACAACCTGAACATTTCTGAAACAGCCAGACAGCTGTATCTGCACCGGAATACGCTTGTATACCGGCTGGAACGGCTGGAAAAAACGCTGGGACTGGATATCCGTAAATTTGAAGATGCTATGACATTTAAGCTGGCTATGATGGTTCTCGCCCATGTGCGGGAGCAAAAAGCATGACAGAATGCGGACGTTTGGGTTAATGTGCGGAACATTCATCACTCTTTGTATTATCTGGTCTTGTTACGGTAATCTTCTTTGTCGTGTTGTTCTTAACAGAAACCGTTGCTGTCTTGCTTGTAATCTGTATGGTACTTTCTTCTGCGCCAGCTTCCAGAACAATATTTGCGTTTACTGCTGTTTTTACTTCTGCCTATACCACTGTCGTAAGCTCTGTACCTGCCGCTGCTGCTTCCATCGATACTGGTACCTTTGTTTTTGAAGCGCCTGTAATGGTGATACCTGCCACGCTTGCGCCTGTGTCCACGATAAAACGTGCCTTTAAGGCTTCCACACAGAACGAATTGCCGGCTGCCTTTTCAGTCCATATCTGGCTGCTGATCGCCTTAACGGTTACCGATTTGAACTTAGCATTGTTCACAACGTCTGCATTCGGCGCATTTACCGTCAGGTCTACATTTGTCTGTACTGGGTCTGGCGTAGACGGCTTATCCGGCTGCTGCGGATCTGTTACCGACGCTTCTACCACCTTAACACAGCAGCCCAGCGTCTTTTGATTGTTCTTTTTTCTACATCTTCTACGTACCCAAAAAGAGCTAACACTGGAAGAGCTTGGCAATATGGTCGGCGTCGGAAAAAGCACGGTACGAAAATGGGAAAACGGCATCATTGCAAATATGAAACGGGATAAAATACTAAAGGTATCTGAGGCGCCAAGGATGTCCGCATCCATGCAGATTTTTGCTTAAAGGCAGCTGGAGACAGCATGATCAACGCCAGGATCCATGACGGTGATCTTGTATTTATCCATAAACAGGACTGGATGGAAAACGGAGAGATCGCTGCGATCGTCCGGAACGGACAGACTTGTGCAGAGCTGAAAAGATTTTATTATTATAAGGATAAATCTCTGTTGATCTTAAGGGCAGAAAACTCTGCGTTTGAGGACTATATCTTTACAAAAGATGAATTGGAGCAGCTTCGTATTTTAGGCAAAACGGCTGCTTTTCAAAGCCAGCTCTGATCCATCCTACAATCCATACAAATGCTCGTAACAGCTCCGATGATCCCTGGACCGTTACGAGCATTACCCTTAAAAGCTAAAATCCATATCCTTTAATATATCAAAGCAGTCAAATGTCGCAAAGTAGTCTTTCGGCGTCTGTGCACGCCGGATCAGCTTTGGCGTACCGTCCTCTTTTAACAGCACCTCCGCTGACCAGAGCCTTCCATTATAATTATATCCCATGGCAAACCCATGCGCACCAGTATCATGGATCACTAAAATATCGCCTTTCTGGATCTTCGGCAGCATCCGGTCGACTGCAAATTTATCATTATTTTCACACAAGGAACCTACAACATCATAAATATGATCGCACGGCTCATGTTCCTTGCCCATGACCGTAATATGATGATAAGCGCCGTACATCGCCGGACGCATCAGGTTTGCGGCACACGCGTCCACACCGATATATTCTTTGTACGTATGCTTTTCATGCACTGCCGTCGTCACGAGACAGCCGTACGGCCCTGTCATAAACCGGCCCATTTCCGTATAGATCGCCATATCTGAAAGTCCTGCTGGAACGAGCACCTCGTTAAATACCTTACGCACGCCTTCGCCGATCACCCGAATGTCATTCGGTTTCTGATCCGGCTTATATGCAACTCCCACACCGCCGGAAAGGTTGATAAAATGAATCGTAATGCCAAGCTTTTCCTTAATTTCCACCGCAAGCTCAAACAACGTTTTGGCAAGCACAGGATAATAGTCGTTTGTTATGGTATTGCTGACGAGGAAAGAATGAAGCCCAAAGCGCTTAGCGCCCTTCTGCTTTAAGATCTTATATCCTTCAAACAGCTGTTCTTTCGTGAAACCGTACTTCGCATCCTGCGGATTATCCATGATCCCGTTGCTGACCTCATAAATTCCGCCTGGATTATAGCGGCAGCTGATCGTCTCTGGTATTTTTCCAATCGTCTGCTCCAAAAACTCGATATGCGTAATATCATCCAGATTGATAACCGCACCCAGCTTATCTGCATACCGGAACTCCTGCGGCGGCGTATCATTGGAAGAAAACATAATATTTTCCCCGCGGATCCCAAGCGCGTCCGAAAGCATCAGCTCTGTCATAGAAGAGCAGTCGCACCCACAACCATATTCATGAAGAATGTTTATGATAAATGGATTTGGCTCCGCCTTAACTGCAAAATACTCCCGATAGCCTTTGTTCCAGGAAAACGCGTCTTTTACTGCCTGCGCATTCTCACGGATTCCTTTTTCGTCATACAAATGAAACGGCGTCGGAAACTGCTTTACAATTTCCTGCAGCTGCTCGTTTGTTACAAACGGTTCTTTACACATGATCTCTTTCTCCTTTTATCTGAAACTATTGCTTGTACCTGAATCACCAAGTCTACTCTACAACAGGACTATCTAAAAATCAAGTGTTTTTGTATCAGCTCTGCAGGGTAAATTTTTTGTAACAGTTCAGGCAGGTCTTTGCATCCTGCTGCAAAGACCGCAACAACATGATTCAGGAGTGTAAAAAAACCATCGCGAAGCGATTTTCAATGGATTTTTGCAGGTGACAGGTCGGCTTATCTGAACTGTTACAATTTTTTTACACGAAAAAACAGCTCAAAAAGAAAGCAGCTTTCAAGGCTGCGAGACAAAAATTATCATAGACTTTTGTATTCTTGTTATGATATACTAAAAAAACAACAAAATAATGTTTTTCACAATCAGGAGGCGATGATATGCCAAGTAATGGGGAAATTATTGAAAGGTCTGTAAATGATTTCGTAAAAGTACAAAAACGTATGTTATTAGCAAAAGAAGAAAATGCGCCAAAAACATATGAAGATTTAAAAGAAGATTATATTTCTTTGAAAGTTATCCTTGCGAGCATGGGCGTTAATCTTGCAGAACTTGATAGAATTAAAGAATAGAATAAAAGACTTTTTTAACCTTTCAGAGCTGTTTTGTATATTTTCGGCCATTTGGGATAACCTTTTAGAAAATACAAAAATGAGGTGCTCGCATGATTATCACACTAAACAATATGCTGGACAGCAAAGGTATTTCACAAAATCAAATGGCAAAGGATACCGGAATATCTACTTCCACACTTCGGAACCTGAACCATAACAGAACCACCCGTATCAGCTTTGATGTTCTGGAAAAAATCTGCCTGTATTTAAACTGCGGCATTGAAGATATTCTTTCGCTTGAAAAAAACTGAAAAATATTGACAAAACCCTCAAAACGTACTAATATTAGGAGTGGACAGTGTTTTATTATTATGTTGAAAGAGGGTTTACTTATGAAAAAGAAAAACAAACTTTTGGCGCTGCTGTTAGCAGCTACGATGTCATTCTCTGTCAGCGCTTGCGGAAGTGCAGACACAGGCAAAAAGGATGACGGAAAATCAACAACGGAGAACACAGACAGCAACGATAGCAAGGACATTGATTACTACGCATCTGCTGTAGAAAAAATGAAAAACGTCTCCAGCCTGAACTGCAAAATGGTCATTGATATGGAAATGAAGATCACAGCCGGAGATGAGTCTCAGACAATGAAGTCCTCCACTGTATCAAATATGTCCTGCTTCTATGACCCGTTAAAAGTCAAAGCGGATATGACGGTAGACGCGGGAGAGGCAGGCAAAACAGATCTTTCTGTATACGCAGAAGCCGCGGAGGACGGCAACTACACGATGTATATGTATGACGGAACCAACTGGATGTCTCAAACGGTAACGATGGAAGATCTGAGCGCTTACGACGCTGCCGGCAATATGACGGATTATCTGCAGGACAGCTACAATTTCCAGGATGCCGGTACAGAAAAAATCAACGGTAAGGACGCGCGCAAATATACCGGCGCTATGACTGGCGACGATATGCGCGAAGCGATCACGTCAACAGGAGCGCTTAATTCCTTAAGTTCACTTGGCATTGACGAAAGCCAGGTAGAATCCATGTTTAAAGATCTGGGTGATCTTCCGATCACAATGTGGATCGATGAAGAAGAATGCTATCCGGTAAAATATGAACTGGATATGTCCTCCCTGATGAATGCTTTAATGGCTAACATTATGGAATCCATGGGTGAAGAAGCCGCTGGCGCTTCCATCGAATTTACACAAATGCACACAGAAATGAACTTCTCCGATCTGAATGCGGTAGAAGAGTTTACCATTCCTGATGAAGCAAAAGCAGCTGCTCCAGCTGCATAAGATCATAAAAAACCGTCCGGTTCATACGGACGGTTTTTCTAACAATAATTTCGAATGATAACTTGTATCTTTTCCCGGCCTAGATACGTATCGATCGAAGGATCATACGTTATCGAAAACCGGATATCCTGCGGTGCGCCGCTAAATAGCGCTTCTGTCTGCTGCAGCGAGGATTTTCCACGTAAAAACTCCAGAAATGCTTCGATATCCCCAAAATAAACGGCGTCCATACATCCTCCCGCACCATCATCCAGAACAAATTTCAGTACATTTTTATTTTTTCCAACGATACTGGCTCTCAGCGGATGTACGTCGCGAACTGCAAATACAGGCTTCGGGTTGCCTTTTCCAAACGGCTCCAGACATTCAAATTCCCGCAGCAGCCCGGTCCGGATATAATTCAGAGGCATCGGCACATCAATGTGCACCTTCTCCATAAAATCCTCTTCCGTCAGGCTGGCATACGCATTCAGATCCGTACGGAACCTGTCCACATTTTCCCGATCCATTGAAAGCCCCGCGGCCATCGGATGTCCGCCAAACTTCGTCATCAGCCCGCTGCATTTTGACATTTCTTCATACATAGAATACGCTTCTATCGAACGGCCAGAACCTTTTACTCCTCCATCCTCCGCATTCGTCAGTACAAAGACCGGCTTATGATACAGCTCCCGGATCCTGCCTGCTATAATACCAGCAAGGCTCTCATGACAATCAGGAAGATATACAACAAGCACCTTATCTTTTGCAAGCCCCTGCTCCTCGATCAGCCGCTTTGCTTCCTCAAGTCCCTGCAGCGTAAGATTTTTGCGGCGGTCATTTAATTCCACCAGCTCCTTCGCCAGCAGCGATGCTTTTTCCAGCGACGGCTCCAGCAAAAGCTGCAGCGAGCGTTTCGCTGTATCCAGCCTGCCGCTTGCATTGATACACGGTCCCAGCACAAATCCGAAATGCCAGGCCCGTATCTGCTCCTTTTCCAGATGATTCTGTTCGATCAACGCCAACAGTCCCGGATCGTCCGTCTCATGGATCGCTTTTAACCCAAGCTTGACAATCGTACGGTTCTCCCCGGTAAGGTCCATCACATCCCCCACCGTAGCAAAAGCCGCATGAGCGATCATCTCAAAGCTTTTCTCCCGTGCAATCCCCATCTGTCCATACAATACCTGGATAAATTTCCACGCTACCGCAGCCCCGCACAATCCCGGATACGGATAGGTACAATCCGCCTGCTTCGGATTGATCACCGCATCCGCCGCAGGGACCCGGTATACCTTTTCTCCCTGCGCATCCAGCGAAAACGGAACCTCATGGTGGTCTGTGATAATTACCGTCAGTCCGGATTTCTTTGCATACGCAATTTCCTCAGACGCCGAAATCCCGTTGTCACAAGTCACGATCGTATCTATGTCATCCTCCAGCGCCCGCTCGATCATCCTGCAGTTGATCCCGTATCCGTCATGCACCCGGTCCGGAATCACATGATCCGCCTGCGCCCCGCAGATACGCAGCCCTGTGATCAAAATATACGACGCGTTTACACCATCAATATCATAATCCCCGATCACACGGATCTTCTTCCCTTTTGCAATCTTGTCTGCTAAAATCTGCGCTCCCTTTTGCGCATCCTTGAGCAAATGCGGGTCATGCAGCTGCTCCGTCGAGCACTCCAGATATTGCGCGATCGCCGCTTCGCCAATAATATCACGATTCCGTATAATGCGCGCCGTCACCTGGTCAATGCCAAATTTTTTCCCGATCGCCTGAAAATCGGCCCTCTTGGCTGTTACATACCACCGTTCCTTCATACCTGTTTCCTCTCCTGTCATATACCGTTCCTATCTGCCGAACCAATACGAAAATAATCCTACGCCCATGCAGCAATGTCAAATCCCATATAGCAATGCCAAAGCTCGCACAGTAATATTCAAAGCCCATACAGCAATGTCAAAGCTCGCACAGCAGCGTCAAAAGCATCTACACGGCCTCGATATCCAGACGTATTAGACGTATTCAAGATGCCATATGGAGAATCATACAGCACCTTGAATTTGGTCTGTGCGTTTTGCTCACGCAAGCTCCGCGATCCTGGATACCCCAACATAAATCTCAGATATTTTATACCAGGTCCGAAAATCTACGTTCCCCGTAACCGGAAGCCCGAAAATAGACTGGAATTTCTCTACCGCCTCCTGCGTCCGCGGACCATATATCCCATCAGCCGTTATCATCGGCAGCGCCGGATACGCTCTTGCGATACGGTTCAGCTGCTCTTGCATCTGGCGGACCTTGCTGCCAGAAGAGCCGACAGATAGTACGACGCCCGGCCATGAGGACGGAATACCTGATATTTCCTCAGCTGTATTGATAAACATATTGCTTCCGTAATAGTAGCGAAGGATCTCAATCGCGGAATACCCCTGGTCGCCAAGATATTTAGATCCCCATTGTGTCATCCAATTCGGACAGCTCACCCGTTGTCCGTCACAGTACTGCGTTAAGATTGGCTGACGCACATTTGGCCTGGACAAGTAATTCTGAAACATTTCATCCACGATCAGGGAAATATTGGAAAAAATATTTCTTCCATAAGACCATTTCTGGTCATAAGCCGTCGAAGATGTGATCGTAAAATTGTACCCCTTATTCCGGTACCATTCCGTATACACACGATTCATCGTAAAGGACATAATTGCCAGTATATTTGCCCGGATCGTCGCATCCGGCCATGTCGCATATATCTCGCTGGATGCAACATTTTTAATATAATCCTTATACCGGATGTAATAGTCCGTTGCCGTCGTGTCCGTCGGCGCACCGTCATGTACGACGACATATTCCGGCACTACAACCCGGCTAAGTACAATCTCTCCGGTCTGGCGCACAGGCTTGATCTCTGCTTCTTCGATTTTCGGAGGAAAATCACCAAACAAAGCATTCGCTGGTATCACAATATCATCTGGCCATACCGCAGGCGCGCCGGTCGGCTGCAAGCGGATGTCCTGAACCGCAGTCTGATCAGATAGCACCTGCACACCATCAACGGTCACGGGCTGATAGCCTTCCGCTGCGATCTGAACCGTATATTGCGCATATGGCTGCGTCTCCGACGGTTCCATACTGTATTCCAGCGGCGGGGCTTCCAGATCAACCTGTTCCGTCTGTCCGGACTCATTTGTATTCAACTCTTCAAAAGCGCTGTCCGGTTCTCCTGTATAAGAAATTGTAATCCTGGCATCTGGAATCGGCTCCCTGTTTATTCTGGACGCCACGCTTACCTGCAGCCTGCCAATATCCGGCATATCTGCCTGCGTATGATAAATACTTTTCATAAGCACACGAATCTCCCTGGGCTCTTACATTTATTCTATGCAGCCCGGCGTAATCTGTTCCTGAGGGATCCGGCTTTTCATTATGTGCAAAAAAGATCAGCCCTGCTCTCTGATAATATGTTTTACCACCTCCGCCTGATTGCGGATATGACAGCGCATTGCATCTACAACACTCTCCTTGTTTTTTTCTTTCAGAGCAGATAAGATTGTTTTATGCTCCTTAACAAGCATCGGATAATTCTCTTTTTCTTTTAAATATTCCACACGATAGCGGTAAATCTGTTCTCTTAAATTATTCAGCAGCGTCACGAGCTTCGGATTATCCGTGGATTCATAAATAATATCATGAAATTCCACATCATAAGCAACAATCTTTTTTAAATCTCCCGCCTGCACAGCGGCTTCAAAATTCTTCATGGAAACCGTAAGGCTTTCTAGCTGCTTCTGCGTCATTTTATCACAAGCCACCTGTACGGCAAGATCGTCCAATGCTTCCCGTATCTGCAGGACATCTTCCATGTCTTTTTCCGTCATTTTCGCAACCTCCGCGCCTTTACGCGGGATTGTAACCGCCAGTCCTTCCTGCTCCAGCATCCGGATCGCTTCACGGATCGGTGTCCGGCTGACTCCCAGCTTAGAGGCGAGCTGAAGCTCCATCAGCCGCTCTCCTGGTCTTAAATCCCCCTTTAATATAGCCTCTCTTAGTGTCTGAAATACAACATCACGCAGAGGCAGGTATGCATTCATGTTTAATTTCAAATCTTCCGGCATCTATTTACCCTCTGTTCCATTATCGTAACGATTCCAATAAGCCGACCTGTTACACATTAAATATCGTGGTTACATAAATCTGCCTGGCTATCCCGCTGGCACGAAGCGCATCCGCCGCTGCCCTCGCTTGACCACGTTCCTCAAACAGAGCAAATACCGTAGGTCCGCTGCCGCTCATCATAGCCTGCAAGGCGCCATGCTCCATGAGCTTTTCTTTAATCTGCGCAATAACCGGATATTCTTTGATCGTTACTCCCTCCAAGATATTTCCCATATGTGATGCCATTCCCTTTAAATCCTGCTGCTTAATATCCTCCATCAGCTGGTCGATATCCGGATGCTGCGTCTGCTCATTCAGGCTCAGCCGTTCATATACCCATTTTGTCGATACGCTGATCCCTGGCTTCGCAATGACAACCGGACAGCGCGGAACTGCCGGCAGTCGAGTCAGCTTTTCCCCAATCCCTTCTGCCAACGCGGTTCCGCGCATTAGACAATACGGCACATCTGCCCCAAGCGTCAACGCCCGTTTTGCCAGCTGTCTTTGCGACAGCTTTAGCTCGTACATCTGGTTCATCCCATAAAGTACTGCCGCTGCGTCCGTGCTCCCGCCTGCCATTCCTGCGGACACTGGGATACATTTTTTAATGTCGATGTGTATTCCCTGCTTTAAATTAAATTCATCCATTAATAATTTTGCCGCCTTATATGCAATATTATGCTCGTCTGTCGGCAAAAAGCGGATATTGGCCGTTAACCGGATGTCTGGCTCCGTTATCTTTTCCATCTGCACACTGTCAAATAAATGGATCGTCTGCATGATCATACGAACCAAGTGATAGCCATCATCCCGACAGCCAGTAACATCCAAACCAAGGTTGATCTTTGCAAGTGCTTTCAGCCTGATCTCGTCCATATTCTACCCTCCGAAGATATTTGTTCGCTTTTTTCGATAACGGCATCCCGCCTGTTGAACAATTATCCTCGGCAACGGGCCGGACACCTGGCAATACTGCTGATTGCATACTGTATATTGTATATTGTATTCTGTATACAATATACAAAAAATTTCATTAAAAGTCAACCTTCCTGGACATATTTTTTTGCATCCGCCGCATAATTTTCGTAATCCTTCAGGTAAGTCTTTGCAATATCTACCCTACCAGCAAGCCAGTACACTAGAGCGTGTCTTAAAAATCTGGCGCCAGCCTCCGTTCGGCGCCAGATTTTTTGATTTGATCAAATATACACGACCTTTAGCTTCAGCGTATCGTATGTCCCTGTATCCAAAATATTAAACGATACATTTCCCCAGGAAATACTTTCCTTCGAAACGCCAAGCGCATTTCCCCTAGTTGTTGAAAGATGCTCATATCTATTCCCCATCAGGGTAACCAGCTCTTTCGAGCCGGAACTGCCAAACGCGGAGCTGTAATACTCGTCCATATAAACCGCTATAATCGTATGATCCCGAAATTCCTTGCGAAACGAGTATTCCACATGATTGCTTGTAATCCCTTCATGCTTCGTAAAGCATTCTCTTTCTTTATCCGCTCCCTCTTTATCAATCCGTATCTCAGTCTCCCATATCTGCGGCTGAAACACACTTGTTCCCTGCTGATAACTTGCTGAATTTTCATTTACCCGGCTGTCGGCAAACGCAATACCGGCTTCATAGCCATTGCTATACTGCAGTGACGTCAGATCACGGATTGCCTGGTCTATTTGCGGGAACGAAGCTTGCGCGCCTACTGTAACTCCTTTGTCAGTAATGGTGGCCGCCAATGTAGATTTTCCATTACTGACAGATGTAAAAGACTGCGATATCCATCCCTGCAGATCGGTAACATTTTGTCCAAGCTGCTGATTTTGCTGCTGCAGATAATTCAGCTTTGCGCTGACCGATGCATTTTTATATTGCCCGGCGCTTACCTCTTCCTCCTTACTCCCGATTCCGAAAAATCCTTTCATCTTCTGCCATACATTTGCGGCAAAAGCCATGAGTGATGTTTCCTCAGACGGATCCCTCGACTCCTCATACGAAGCAGACAAATCGTCCTTTGTCCCAAGCTCTTGATTTTTCGTGATCTGCATAAACGCTGCTGATACGTCCTGCCACGCTCCCTGGACATCATCCGTGCAAATATACATCTCTCCATCCTGGATCACAGGATCGCCTGCACGATAGGCCGTGTGCTCGTTAAAAACAACCGCTACTTTATCTGTTGCATTCGACGTGATAACCGCCGCCTCAGCCTGCACCGCAGAGATACTGAGCAGCATACCCGAAATCAGCACCAGGGAAAGCGTTTTTCCCGCTCTTATTTTATATCTCATAAAACTTCCTCCTACTTTCTGAATCCTTATACTTATACATAATCCTTGTACTTATCTTTTTTCTTTATACTTATCCCTATCACGATCGTTCCCGATACACATGGATCGATACGATTTCTATATTTCGTGACGGCTTGTTCGTAAAAGCA
This sequence comes from uncultured Eubacterium sp., assembly GCA_910586225.1. Lineage (GTDB taxonomy): Bacteria > Bacillota > Clostridia > Lachnospirales > Lachnospiraceae > Eubacterium_J. The sequence continues at coordinate 126,731 of CAJUIL010000003.1, forward strand.
ATGAGCAGCATATTTCCGCTTGTAGAAAGCGCTGCATTTGACGGAAGCCTGTCTGGCCTTTTAAACTCTACCACGATCGACGTCTCGTCTTCGTCTAAAGAAATCTGATCCTCTTCCGTTACGATCGGTATCTGATAGACATATGCCAAGCCGCTTTCCTGATAAGTGTACCCAGTATCTCCTTCCTGCTGCGGGTCTGCCAGCAGCGTAATACCGGAAAGCCATTTTTCTCGTTCCAGCTCGCTCACACGAGCTCTGGCGTCCTGCAGATCGTTATGTAGGTTTTCCATTCCTTCCTCTACGGTCTCTGCTCCGCCAATGCCCTGCAGCGCGTTAAAAAGTCCGCTAATACCATCTTTGGACAAAATCCTTACGATCGCGCCGATTTTTGCAAAGATCGTATCGCCTTCGAGCTTTCCGGCATCCTTTGGATCCCCGGTCAGCTTATCCGCGGCGTCTGCCTGCTCCTGCAGCTTTTTATCCGTTTCTTCCCTTTCCTTTTTCTCCTCCTCAAGCTTCCTTTCCAAATCATCCGACTTACTGTCAAGCTGTTCTTTTAGTTCCTTGTCGCTTTTTTCCAGAGCCTCCTTTGTATCCTCAAGTGCTTTTCCGTTGTCATCCAAGGAATGCTCCAGCTCTCTGACGGCCTTATCAAGCTCCGAGTCCTGTTTGGCATTTTCCTCCTTTAGCTGCTTAACAAGCCGGTCTAATTCTTGGATCGCCCCTGTATAGATCCTGTCGTTTCCCGCAAGGATATCTACAAATTGCGCAATCGTCATATCGGCATTCAACACCTTCTCTGACCGTATCTCGCTTCCAGAGCCTGTGACCCTTTCCAGCTTACCTCCCGAAACCGTGATCTCCTTTGTCAGCTGCTCTGTCACAGAATTGATCTGCTTGATGGACTGATTGATATTGGTAACGCTTGTCTGCAGCTTTTTGATATCCGCTGTCTTTTCCTTATCTAACGCTTTTAATTCCTTGATCTGCTTGGTCAGCGTCCGGACATTGGCCCTTACCTCCTGTATCTGCTTGGTCAGCTTTTCTATTTGTTTATAGATTTCCTGACTGGCTGCCTTTAAGACCTTATCCTGTATCTGGCTGATATCCTCCTTTGTAAAATAATCCACGCCCTTCACCGGCGCTTTGATATCACCCAAACTTTGAAGCTGCAAGGCATTTTTAATTCTTTCAAGCTCCTGCTCACTCATCGTATAAGAACCGTTCTGCATCTGCACCTTCAGCGTCTCAGAAAGCTCCTTTTTGAGCCTTTCTTCCAGCTGGCGCTTTTCTTCCTCTGTAAGCAGCTGGGAAACGCTGATTTCCGCAAGAGCTTCCTGCAGCGCCTTTTCAACTGCAAGCCGGATGTATTTTTTCTGTTCCCCGGACAGCATCCCATCGCCCGAAATGCCAAGGTCTGCAAGCAGCATCGCAAGCAGATCCCGCAGCTCATCGTCGCCGATAGCGACCGCATCAAGCTCAGCGTCCTTTAAAAGCTGATAGATCTTTTCTCCCTTTAGCTCATCCGAAGCCGCCTTACGTATCCGGTCAGCCAAAATATCCGTACTGAGCGTATCCAGCACCCGTTCCGTAACAGCTTCCGAAATCTGCTCGATCCGATCTGGCGTGATCCGTACGGCCTCGCCTTCTCCAGTCGACGCCGTTGTTCGATCCGCAAACAGCCAGAACACAAAGAGGATTGCTGCCAGAATGACAAGTATACCACCCGCCAGAAACGCAAGCTTCCTGCGCCGGCTGTCCTCATATTGATTTTCATTTTGTTCCATAATTGCTCCTTTCCCCCATTCATGGATCATCCGAACACAGCGTACGTCCCCTCGTCTCACCAGAACAGCTTAACCATTTTCATAACCGTTCCGACACATTCACAGTTACCCATTTTCATAGCAAGCCAACAAATTTTTACAGGAAATACTTTTCAACTGCTTCATTTTTTGGTATATTAGTATATGGAAATCTTGTATAACAAAATATTATTGATGATTAAGAGGTGTACTATTGAGTCCAGACGACATAATTCAATTAATTGTACTTGTTATTTTATTGCTGCTCTCAGCATTCTTTTCTTCTGCGGAAACCGCACTGACAACCTTTAACCGCATCCGTATGCGGACGCTTGCCGATGAGGGAAACAAGCGTGCAGCGCGCGCGCTGGCAGTCACAGAGGATTCCGGCAAGATGCTGAGCGCGATCCTGATCGGCAACAACGTTGTCAACCTATCCGCCTCCAGCATTGCTACCACGCTTGCTATGCGCCTTTTGGGCAGCGTCGGCGCTGGAATTGCGACCGGAATACTGACCGTGCTCGTTTTGATCTTTGGCGAAATATCACCAAAAACACTGGCAACGCTTCATGCAGAAACACTAGCTATGGCATACGCCGGCATCATCCGTCTGATCATGACCGTCTTAACTCCGGTCATTGCTGTCATTAATAACCTGTCCATCCTGTTCCTGCGTCTGCTGCGGGTAGATCCAAAAAAAAGCAAGGATACCCTGACCGAAGAGGAATTGAAAACGATCGTAGATGTCAGCCATGAAAGCGGCGTAATCGAAACCGAAGAACGGGAGATGATACACAACGTATTTGATTTTTCCGACGCCCTTGCAAGGGAGATCATGACTCCCCGCATCGACATGACTTTTGTGAAAATAGACAGTACCTACCGGGAGATACTTGAAATCTACCGTGAGGATCATTATACAAGACTTCCGGTCTACGAAGCAACGACCGACAATGTCATCGGCATTTTAAATATGAAGGATTTACTGCTGTATGAAGATATCGAGCACTTTTCCATATCGAATATCCTGCGTGAACCATTTTTCACGTATGAAAAGAAGAACACAGCCGAGCTGTTTTTGGAAATGCAGACAAAATCCATCAACCTTGCCATTGTTTTAGATGAATACGGCATTACTGCCGGAATGGTCACGATGGAGGATCTTCTGGAAGAAATTGTCGGAGAAATCCACGACGAATACGATGCCAACGAACAAGATCTGCTTACCAAAATCAGTGATACGGAATATCTGGCTGCAGGTTCTATGAATCTGGAGGATCTTTGTGACGAGCTGGATATCCGGCTGACTTCTGATGATTACGATTCCATTGGCGGTTATTTTATCGGCCGCTGCGATCATCTGCCGACAGAAGGTGAACAGATCTTAACCGAAGACCAGATCCTGCTGACTGTTACTTCCGTTAACAAAAATCGGATCAAACAGCTGCGTATCCAACTGCCGCAGCCTGTTTCCAAAACGGAGCAGCCGTAGATCGGGCGGCGGACGTATCCGCTGATCCGCCTGCCGTTTTCGACATACAAGCGGATATCCGGCCCGCAAACAAGATTTTTTAGCAAAGGGCCGGATATCATACCGCAGTATACAAACTCCCGCCTTTTGCGGCACCATGATCTTTTTTCCCATGCTACCTCTCCTTTCTCTGCTGAACGATCTTCTTGGAATCTGCAGCCTGTAACAGCATTCCTGTCGTGTGTATTAACTCCTGCATAAAATAAAATTGACGGTCAAACACCCTGCAGCTTTTATGTCTGCGTATAAATCGTTCCAGCTTTCCCTGCCCACTGATATACCGGAAAACCGGATTATGTGGAATAACAGCAAGCTCCTCTTCGCAGAGCCGGAACAGCCGGTTCAGATTTTTTTTGTTGTAAATGGAATCCTGATGATATTGATTAACAAGATATATGGTATTTTCCCGAAGGACATACCTATTTTGAAAATAAGCGTCCAGATTTTGACGCTCCTGTGAAATCGTTACGACTGCTGCATCCGCCTGAGACAACAACAGCTCTGCCATCGGATCACGGCCGCTGCCGCAGTCTATGAGCGTGATATCTGAAATTTGCTCCGCCATACGAATCCCCCGGCATACCGCTTCTTTTTCCGATTCTGGATACGCATCCTGCTTCCTACGCGCCCTCTGCGGCAGATAATACATACGCCCTCTGACAACTGGAACGAGATACTCCAAAAGCCCCTCGCTTGTCAGACCATGCTCCATCTCCGACAGCATATCCCACGCATCCCATGCGCCATAGCTGACTGTTTCTTTTACCATGCAGTCCGGCTGTACCCTGCCTGCTGCCCTGACAGAACTGGTATCCGCCATCCTGCCTCCGCCCAGCTTTTGCCCCAGATCTCCTTCTTGATTGCTGCTCTGTAAAAGTATGGTCTTTAAATTCCATACATCGGTACATACACTGGCAATCGCCGCCATACCGCTTGTCGTCCCGCATCCGTCCTCATCACTCCAAAATGCAATATTCACCCATTCATCCCTCCATCATTACGAGTCTTTTTCTTTTGTTGCAAACATTCTCTGCCGTTTTCCCCTGTTTTGCGTCCCTGACTGCCCGCATGACACGGAGCTTGTCATGGACTCCCAGCATACGCAGCAGCTGCGTCAGCATACGCTCCATACCTGCGGAAATATACGGAAATTGATGTATCCGCCCATACTGCATTTCAATCCGATACGCCTCATCCGCTTCATCAAAGGGCAGCAGCAGCCACCGCTCAATGAAACCCTGCCCCATTTCCAAACGCTGCTTGATCCGTCCCAGTAAGATCCGGTCCGGCAAAAACCCACGCAGCAATACCGTCATAGACAGGCTGCTCTCCTGCATATACCGACGATAAAAATCCAGATTACTGCATTCGCAGTCTACAACCAAAATACGCATACTGCAAAGCGCCAGACACAATTCCTGCGGCCTGCTTCCCATCTGCACAAGCACAAATTCATAATCCAGCTCATGCCACTGAACCGGCGGCTCCCGCCGCAGAAAATCCACCTGGCGAAACGTTACAGCTGCCAGCCGTTCATCCGGCGTCGGAACACAACAGAATAAAATCCCATCCTGTGAATTGTCAACTACGCAAACACTCTTTCCTGCATTCTGCAGCGCATAAGCGGCATACATACAAATATCCGAAGGATAGCTTCCCAAAAAACCTATAATTTCAGACAAGCCTCCACCTGCTTTCTTCTACCATACATTTCCTCCTCTCCTTATGTACCTCTTCCTTGTTATTGGGATTTTACTGATCTTTGTTTCTTGATCAGGTACGTTTCCATACCCGTATCGCAGAACCTTCGTTCCGCGTTTATGACTGCCTGCGGCAGATTGAATTAAGAAAATAAGATGGTATTTACTATACCTGCTTTTCCGAGATTTGTAAATAGAAATTTTAGAATAAAACCATATTTGTATAATTCTTATATGATACTAAATATATAGTTTGTATTTATATACAAAATCCACTACTTCCTGTGTCTACTACCAGCGAGCCAGTACACTAGAAAAGACGGCTTTCTCCGCTTTTTCATTCACAGAGAAAACCGCCATCTAATCTGTCAGCGATCTATTTTTTACAGTTTGACCGCAACTTCAATAAATCCCGCCGCATATGGCCCAACTACATATGGATCCGCATAAAAACGCACTTTTCCGTTTTTCAGATAATATAAATTTTTGTTAAAATCCATTTTCTCCAGCGTGGCCTTCACATCCGCCCGGTTTGCGTAAAACGGATGTTCATCCGTCCCGTAGCTTTTATCAAACTTGTTCAAAAACAACCCGCGTACTTTCTCATTCAGTTGTTTTTTGCTCAGTCTGAGCAGGTCGGCTGCGGATACCTTTTTACCTGTCTGCGCATTAAAAATATAAGTATAACGGTACGGCATTCCATGCGCGCCCATTGAATAATCATAGCCCAACTGAAGAATGCTGATATATTTGCCGTCGTCAGCTGTGATCTCGCACCGTACCTCATCCGAATAATAACGCTCTGTATCTTCAAACTGCGCCGTATCCTCCTGCGCATCCTTTAAATTTTCCTGCGCTGCTTTTTTCCATTTGGTCAAAAGGCTTTTATAAAACTTATTAAATGCTTTCGCTGCGTCGCTGTCGCCCTGCGCTACCGGATACTCAAAAGAGACAGCCTTATAGATCCGGCCTTCTTTTGTCTTATAGTCTTTTTTGTACGTTTTCATCTTAAGCTGCAGACCTTCAGACTGGCTTTCCGCCGCCTGATCTGGCTCATCCGCCGCTGTACCTTCTGCTCCCTGTTCCCCTGCCGGAATCCCAGCGGCCCTTACATCCATCCGGCCTGCCATCGGTGCGGCGCAAGGCAGCGCCAGCAGAAACGCCAATATCGTAATCCCAAGTTTTTTTGCAAGCTCTTTTCTCTTCATAAAAAGTTCCTCCTTTTGCTTTTTCTTGATTCTTTTACTATATTAGACGCCCCTGCCGGAAAATAGTTTCATCCATAAAAAATATTTCCAAAAATTTTTCTGATCACTTATTTACAACGATGCGTTAACGCTCCGCTTCCCTAAGCGCAATGCCAAGCTCCTCTAGCTGTCTGCCATCTACCGCTTCCGGCGCTTCAGACATCAGATCCGAAGCATCCTTTACCTTTGGAAATGCGATAACATCCCGGATAGAATCCGCATGGACCATATGCATGATCATCCGGTCAAACCCATACGCCAGTCCTGCATGAGGCGGTACGCCATACTGAAACGCGCTCAGCAGGAAACCAAAATTCTCCCATGCCTTTTCCTTCGTAAATCCAAGCACCTCAAACATTTTTTCCTGAATATCGTTTCTATGGATACGCACCGAGCCGCCGCCCAGCTCTGTCCCATTTAATACGATATCATAAGCCTTCGCCCGTACTTCACCCGGTGCGGAATCAATCTTATCCCAGTCCTCCTCCATCGGCATCGTAAACGGATGGTGCATCGCCATATATCGCTGCTCCTCATCCGACCACTCCAGCAGCGGAAACTCGGTCACCCAAAGAAAATGGTACTTATTTTCATCAATCAGGCCTAACTCCTTACCCATTTCCAGACGGAGCGCACCCAGCACATTCCATACGATCTTATTCTGATCCGCCGCAAATAACAGCAAATCCCCCGGCTGCGCTTCCATTTTTTCCGCAAGCGCAGACAGCTCTTCTTCTGACATAAATTTTGCAAACGAGGATTTATATGTCCCGTCCTCATTCACACAAAGATACGCAAGACCCTTTGCCCCGCAGCCTTTTGCAAATTCCACAAGCTTATCGATTTTTTTGCGCGGCATCTTAGCCTGCCCCTTTATATTAATCCCGCGTACAGAACCGCCGTTTTCCAAAGCGCCTGTAAACACACCAAAGCCGCAGCCCGCTACCGTTTCTGAAACATCACACAGCTCCATGCCAAAACGGGTATCCGGCTTGTCCGTTCCGTAACGGTCCATTGCTTCCTGCCATGGCATTCTCGGCAGCGGCAGCTTGATATCCGCACCAACCGCTTCTTTAAACACATACTGCAGCAGCCGCTCGTTTACGTCCATGACGTCTTCTGCGTCCACAAACGACAGCTCCATATCGATCTGCGTAAATTCCGGCTGGCGGTCTGCCCGCAGGTCCTCGTCACGGAAGCATTTTGTGATCTGGATATAACGATCATAGCCAGAGCACATCAAAAGCTGCTTAAACAGCTGCGGAGACTGCGGAAGTGCATAAAATTTGCCAGGATGCACACGGCTCGGCACTAGATAATCCCTGGCTCCCTCTGGCGTTGATTTCTGCAGCATCGGTGTTTCGATTTCCAAAAAGCCTTCTTTTTCCATAAAACGACGGATCAAGGAAGCAACCTTGCTCCGCATCATCAGATTGCGCTGCAGATCCGGCCTCCGCAAGTCAAGGAAACGGTATTTTAAACGCAGCTCGTCCTTTGTCTGGCTGTCAGCTTCGATCGGAAACGGCGGTGTTTCCGATTCTGATAAGATCCGAAGGCTCTTTGCGATCACCTCGATATCTCCGGTTTTTAAATTGTCATTCACCGCAGCGCTGCGCTTATTTACCGTTCCGGTTACTGCAACGACATATTCGCTGCGCAGCGTGCCAGCCTTGGCAAATCCCTCTGCACCCACGCTGTCCTCGTCAAATACGATCTGCAATAAACCAGAACGGTCCCTTAGATCAATAAAGATCAGGCTGCCAAGATTACGCCTTTTTTGCACCCACCCCATCACGGTTACTGTTTCTGAGATATTCTGGCTTGACACCTCCGTACATCTGTGGGATCTGTGCATTCCCTGCATGGATTCTCCCATCGCTATTTCCTCCTTCTACCGTTTAAAAAATTCTACGAACTCCTCGTATCCTTCCTTTGTAAGCTGCTCCTTCTGGAATTTTTTATTTTTATTCATGCGCACGACAAGCACCTGCTGTCCTTGCTGCCTGGCTTCCTGCGCCTTGGCGATAACCTCCGCCAGCTTTTCACCCGGATACCCTTTTTCAATCAAATACGCTGTTTTTTTCGGCTGCTTTGGGATTGTAAATCCGCTTTCCAGCAGCAGCAGGATGATCCGCTCAAACCCAATGGAAAATCCGCAGGCTGGAACATCCTTTCCGGTAAAGCTGCCGATCATTTTGTCATAACGCCCGCCTCCACCGCAGCTGCCGCCAAATTCCGGCATCGCGATCTCAAAGATCGTGCCTGTATAATAAGACATCCCGCGAACTAACGTTGGATCAAATACCAGCTCAAACTCCGCAGTCTTGCAGGCATTTACACTTGCAGCAATTTCCTTCATACTGCTTACAACATCCGCTTCCAGATGATCTCCCAGCACATCCGCCAGATAGGAAATGCCATCCTGCGCTTCTTTTACGCCGCGGAATAAATCCGTATACTTCTGCACCGCCTCTTGCGCAAAGCCTTCCTGCTTTAATTCCGCCTCTACGCCTTCCATACCGATCTTATCCATTTTATCAAGGATAATAAATACCGCGTCGTACGACTCCTGCGCAAAGCCGCTGTACGCTGCCATCGCTTTTAAAATACGGCGCTCGTTAATACGGATCTCAAACTTCCGGAAACCCAGCCTGCCAAGCGTTGTCGTTGTAGCAAGGATCAGCTCAATTTCCGCCAGATTGGACGGCTCACCTAAAATATCAATATCGCACTGCATAAACTGGCGGTAACGTCCTCGCTGCGGCCGGTCGGCACGCCATACATTCCCCATCTGGAGTGCTTTAAACGGTGACGGAAGATCATTGGCGTGGTTTGCGTAAAAACGCGCCAGCGGCACCGTCAAGTCATACCGCATACCAAAATCTACCAAGTCGCTTTCCGTATTTGCTGTTTCCAGATTCAGCTTTTCCCCACGCTTCATCACCTTGAAGATCAGCTTTTCATTTTCGCCGCCCTGCTTATTCGACAGGTTGGCAATGCTTTCCATACATGGTGTCTCGATCGGCGTAAATCCAAAGCTTCGGTACGTATCTTTGATGACGCCCTGGACATAATCTCGTATCTGCATTTCCGACGGCAAAATATCCTTCATGCCGTTTACCGGCTTTTTTACTAAAGACATTGCATTTCCTCCTGCATTTTCAATAAAAACCATTTTCATAACCATTATATTTTGAATGGCGGAAAAGTCAAGCCTCTTCCTTACCGGATATTAATCCGTATTATTTTGCTGTTGTATTGATCTGTCTATCAAACGCATCGCCTGAGAAACAACCGTACATCCGTCTGGAATGTCCGTGTTTACGACTGTACCTGCACCGATTTTCACACGGTCACCGATACGGATATCCCCGACCAGTACCGCGCCTGCACCAATCAGGCAGTCGTTTCCAATAACCGGGGCCTTTCGGTTAACCTCACCGATCGTAACATTTTGATAAATACGGCATCCCTCTCCAATAACCGCAAACCTTGATATAAAAATCCCATGCAGCCCATGCGGCAGCACCGGCACGCCAAGAAATACCGCGTCCGGCCCTACATACCCGCCGTGCTTGTGGGCGCTGCGGCTTAAAAAGAACGTCAGAAAATCTCTGACAAGCCGATTGCTTACCTTTTTTTGCATCCGATACAGCCACCAAAAATAACCAAGATTGTCCCCTCTGGAATAGTCTATGATGCTCCTTCTAACACTCATAAAAGCTCTCCTTATCCGCGCCGTTTTATGCCTGCGCCTGATCTTTCGCGTACAATACCTTAAGCACGATCGGCGTTAAAATAGATGATACGATGATCAGCAAAATGACCGAAGTAAAATACACCGGCGTCAGCAGTCCTGCGGACAGTCCTTTTTGCGATACGATCAATGCCACCTCTCCTCTTGTCATCATACCTACGCCGATCTTCATCGAATCAATCTGGTTAAATTTACATAAACGCGCCGTCAGCCCGCATCCGATAATTTTAGAAACAAGCCCAACAGCTACAAACGCCGCCGAGAATACCAGAATACCCATGCTTACACTGTCTACATTCGTTTTCAGACCAATACTTGCAAAAAAGACCGGGCCAAACAGCATATAGGAATTAGTATCCATTTTCTCCGCTATGTATTCCGAATCCCGTATGGAACAAAGAATGATACCAGCCACATACGCGCCCGTAATATCGGCGATCCCGAAATATTTTTCCGCCGCATACGCCAATGCCAGACAAAACGCCAGCCCTGCAATCGGAATCCGCCTTGTATGCGGATATTTGCTGTCCACCAGCTTAAATATCTTGTAGCTGACATATCCGACAACAAGTGCAAACGCAAAAAACAAAACCGTATTTCCCAATACTGCCATCGGATCTGAATCCGGATTTTTAAAGCCGATCACGAACGTAAGCACGATGATTCCGATCACGTCGTCAATAATCGCGGCGCTTAATATCGTAGTACCGACCTTCCCCTTTAACTTTCCCATTTCCTTGAGTGATTCCACCGTAATGCTCACGGAAGTCGCTGTCAGTATCGTTCCGACAAATACCGCTTTATAAAACCCTTCAGATCCCCACGGCGACGCCCCGTAAAACGCCATATATAACAGCGCACCGCAGACCAGCGGAATAAATACACCGGCACAGGCAATCAGCGCCGCGATCGGCCCTGTTTTCAGCAAATCCTTGAGATCTGTCTCCAGCCCCGCTGAGAACATCAAAAGGATCACGCCGATCTCAGCCATCTGTAAAAGAAAATCCGACTGGTTTACCAATCCCAGAATACTCGGCCCGATCAAAAGTCCCGCCACAATCTCGCCTACAACCTGCGGAGCCTTGCATTTTCTGGCCGCAATACCACATACCTTTGCGGCGATAATAATAATCGCCAAATCTTTAAATACTGCATATGATTCCATATTCATCCTCTTTCCTTCGCTGTCATCGTTTTCGTTCGTTATTTTATATCTGCTATCGTTTTTTGTCAATAGAATGCTCACGCAAAGCATCCACAAGCTCCGTCACGCAGATCATCGTCACCGTCAAAAATATTCCGGGAAAAACAATCACCCACCACGAGCCTCCCAGCAGCGCATTTTCTGACAGTGAAAGCATACTTCCCCACGAAACTGCATCGACCGGCAGGCCAATCCCAAGAAAGCTTAGTGCGGCTTCTGTCATCATAGCGGCGCGTATATTCATAACAGCCGGAAATAAAATAGCAGAAAGCACCGGAACCAGCAGGTGCGTGCGCAGCACATAGAAAAAGCTGCCGCCCATACATTCCGCGGCAAGTACATATTCGCAGCTTCGAAGCTGACGCACCTGGGCACGCACAATTTTCGCAAGACTCATCCAGCCTGTAACGCCTATTACAAACGACAGGCTATATACAGACGCCTCTCCCAGAACCGCCTGCAGCAAAATAACCGGCAAAAACCCTGGGATACTCTGCAGTATTTCCGCAAGACGCATCAGCAGCGCATCCGCCCACGCCGGAGCAAACGCGCTGGCTGCCCCATACAAAACCGCAAACAGCGCAGAAAAAAGCGCGGCGTATATCCCAATCTGCAGCGAGACTCTGCCGCCATACCAGATCATAGAAAAAATATCCCTGCCCATAGAATCGGTGCCGAATAAAAATTCTCGGCAGGGAGGGGTATTGTAATTGCGCAGGTCAAGATAGGTTGGATCCTTTGTTATGATAAAGTCACAGCAACAGCATCCGGCAATGATCAAAAACAAGAGCAAAGCCGATACGACTGCCGCGGTACGAAACCGTTTTTCTTTTTTGATCTTCATTTTTCACCTTCCGCCCGCTCTGAAATTTTCATGCGCGGGTCCACCCTTTCATTGATCAGCTGCGCCGCCATGCTGCATACAATAACGAGCACACCAGAAAGCATTCCGAGCAGCATGAGCAAATGGTAATCCTGATACCGCGCGCTTTCGTAAGCAAGCGTACCAAGTCCCGGATACGAAAATACCGTTTCAACCATATAAGTCCCGCCCAGAATATGCGGAACCGATACCGCCATCAGGCTAAAATACGCAGGCAGCGCATTGCGCAGACAGTGCCGGAACAAAATGCTGCGCTGCGTGATCCCCTTTGCCTTTGCGAACAAAACATAATCCGCCCGCAGCTCCTCCAGCATTTGATCGCGTATCATACAAGCGTAATACCACAAATGCCCGGCTACCACAACCGTCAGCGGAAGTATCAAATGCCGCAGACGATCGTAAATATCCCGCTCTCTTCCAATCGTATAAGCGCCGCTTCCCGGCAGCCATTTCAAACGCACCGTAAAAAGAAGCAGCAAAAGGAGCGCCATCCAAAATTCCGGAATACAGCTGACCACCGTCCCTGTCCTACGCAGCATACGGTCCGCCAGCCCGTCCTCCCGCCAGGCGCACAAGATCCCCAAAACCGGAGCCAGCGTAAAGATCAGCACAAAGCCAAGCCCGCCCAAAAGGAGCGTATTACCTGCCCTTGCGCCGATCACCTCCAGCACATCCGTTTTATATTTATAAGAAATGCCAAATTCTCCCTGCAGCGCCTGCTCCAGCCAGCGGACATACTGCACCGTCAGCGGATCGCGCAGCCCAAGCCTTTCTTCTGCCTGCGTGCGTTCCTCTTCGCTCATTCTTTCCACACGGTCGCCGTAATACGAAATGAGCGGATCCCCCGGCGCCAGCCTGGAAATAAAAAACAGCGCAAACGAAAGAAACCATACGCTAAAAATAAAAGCGAGCGCTTTTTTTCCGTACTTATAAAGTGCTTTCTGTATGCTCACAGCTTTATCCTTTCTAACTGCTTTGTGCTATATCCCATGACAAAGGTTCTGCCGCATCCAGCAACGCTCTTGTATAAGAATGCTTTGGATGTGAAAAAAGCTCCGCCGCCGGAGCGCATTCCACAATATTTCCCTCATACATAACGCCCACCCGGTCGCACAGCCAGCGCACCATCGCCAAATCATGCGCGATCAGCAGCATCGAAAAACCATGCTCCCTCTGCAGCTGCCGGAACAAACAAGCCACCTGCCTTTGTGTCCATGCATCCAGCGATGTAAGCGGCTCATCGGCAACCAGCAGCCTCGGCTCCATCGTCAGCGCCCTCGCAATCGATACTCTCTGCCGCTGCCCACCGGACAGCTCATGCGCATACCTGTCCAGATATTCCGGCCCAAGACCGACATGGCGCAGCTGAAATTCGGCCTCTGCACGGAGCGACCCCCTTTTCGGATGTATCCGCTGGATACGCAGCGGCTCTGTCACAAGCTTCCACACCCTCATACGCGGATTGAGACTGGAAGCGGAATCCTGAAAAACAAGCTGCCTGCTCTGCTGCAGCATCCGCCTTGCGTCACGATACTGCTTACGGTCCCAAATATAGATGCCGCTGTAAAAAATACTGCCGCTGTCCGGACGCTGCAGGTTCATGATGCACCGCGCTGTTGTCGATTTCCCACAGCCAGATTCTCCGACCAGTCCAAATATTTCACCCGGATAGATCTGAAAGGATACTTCTTTTAATACCGGAAGCACTGTATTTCCCACAAGCGGAAGCCTGCAGGAAACGCGCTGGACATCCAGCAGCGCCTCCGTTCCCGCAGATAATTTTGACGCATCCATCTCGTATCCCTTGCCATCCATATCCTGAAACGCCCCAAGCAGCCTGCGGGTGCAGGGATGCTCCGGCCTTTGAAAAATCCTTTCCACCGTGCCGCACTCTACAATTTCCCCAGCGCGCATAACCGCGATCCTATCCGCCACCTGTGCAGCCGCCCGAAGATCATGCGTCACGAATACAAGCGCCATCCCCGTTTTCCTTCGGATATCCGAAAGCAGCGTAAGCAGCTGCGCCTGTGTCACCGCGTCCAGCGCTGTTGTCGGTTCATCGGCAAGCAACAGCTGCGGGCCGCACGCCAGCGCGGCTGCGATCACACTACGCTGACGCAGCCCGCCGGAAAGCTGATGCGGATACTGCTGCATCCGTTCCCCCGGCCTGTCTATCCCGGTCATCTGCATCAGCTCTATCACACGATCCCTTATCTGCGCACGCGTAAGCTTTGGGCGGTCCACCCTGACCGCCTCCGCAATCTGCGCCCCAATCGTCATCGACGGATTCAGTGCTGTCATCGGATCCTGAAGTACAGCCGCACAGACACTTCCACGCAGACGGCGCATCTGACGCTCTTTGTATGACGTTGTATCCACTCCCGCAATCACAATACGATCACAGCTGACACGCGCAGAAGGCGGCAGCAGCTTCAAAATGCTCTTGCACAATACGCTCTTGCCGCAGCCTGACTCCCCGACAATAGCCAAAGCCTCGCCGCTCTCTAAGAAAAAGCTGATATCCTGTAACGCCTGTACATCTCCGTCCGGTGTTGGAAAGCAAACAGACAAATGCTTTACTTCCAGTATCATTGTATCGTCCACTCCGCAATATTCCAGAAAATCCCAACTCCATGATGCCCCATGACCGTATCCGGCCTGATACCTGTGATCGATGCTGCCGCCACATAATCCGCATCCACATAACAAAGAAACGCAAACGCCGGGTCTTTTGCCAGCTCTTCCTGAAACTGTCCGTAAGCTTGCGCGCGCACCTTCGTATCCTCGGACTGACGCGCTTTTATAAGGCAAGCGTCAACCTGCGCATTGGAATAACCGCTGTAATTCGCACCCTTTTTTGTACCGAATACCTTATAAGTATGGTCGTCTGCATCAAACGGGCTGCCCCAGCCAATTAGATATGCCATCTGCCCGGTCCAGTCCGCCTGTGCTACAATCTCCACCGAACAGTCAATACCAGCCTCTTTAAGCTGCTGCGCGGCTGCCTGCGCCAGATCCGCCCGTACTTGGTCGCCCGCGCCAACACTCAGCACAAACCCAACCGGCTCCCCGTTCCTCTCATAAAAACCACTGTCTCCCATCACGCAGCCTGCCGCCTCCAAGCACGCTCTTGCCTTTTGCGGACTGTAGGCATACCGCTCAACATCCTCCTTATAATAACGATTGCGCTGCAGCGGACTATACGCAGCCTCGCCCTGGCCAAGCAAGATCGCCTCAACCATTGCCTCTCTGTCCAGCGCGTAGCAGACCGCCGGAATGATATCCCTGTTCCATTTCCAGTATTCATGCTGAAAATTAAACATGATTCCCCGGTAGTCCGCTGTTTTCATCGAATAGCACGTATAACCGTCCTTGTCCTCAAACAGCTGTGCATCCTTTGGCGAAAGCTGCGCCAGATCCAGCTCTCCTGCTTCCAGCAAGAGCGCCCTGGTACTGTCATCCGCCACGATCTTAAAAATGATCTTGTCTATCTGCGCACTGCCCTGAAAATAATCTTCATTTTTTACTAATGTGATCGCCTGTCCCTCGTCCCAGCGTTCCAGCCGATAAGGCCCCGTCCCGATCGGGCTTTTGAAAAACGCAGACTCCTGCATCGATTCCCCCTCCAGCAAATGCGACGGCAGGATCGGCATTGTCATATAATCCAGAAACGCCGCATTCGGCGCTGACAGACGAAAGGAAACCGTATGCGCGTCAATGACCTGGATTTCTTCCACATCCTCATAATTCGGCGCATTTTCTGAGCCATTTTCAGGGTTTTGGATCGCTTCGATCGTAAACTTGACATCATTCGCAGTAAACCTTTTTCCGTCATGCCATACGACGTCCTCTTCAAGATAAAACGTATAGGTATTCGTCTCCGCATCAAAGTCCCAGCTCTTTGCAAGCGATGGGACTATATCATTGTCACCATTATGCGCCGTCAGGCCGTTAAACAGCAAGAGATTCATTTCACCGTGCTCATCCATCGCCGGATTGATCCGCGTATAGTCACCGCTGCCGTAAACAAGCGTGGAAGGCTGCTTATTTTGCTGTGCGGCGGACTGTTCGGACGAAGCAGCGTCTTTCCCAGCGTTTTTCGTATCCGTACTGCCGCAAGCGGCTGTTGTGATCATCATAAGTAAAGCAAAAACAAGAATTAATTTTTTCAATAGAAACCGCCTTTCCAAAAGCGCAGGACAAGCAAACAAGCCCGCCTTTTGTTTGATCTGGCATTTATTTTCGCATGACCATCTGATTTGTGCAAGCCTCCCAGGGGGATAGGTATGGATTTTAGAAGCGATTTATAGAACCATACATTTTGTGGCTGTATGGACGCTCTTACATCCGCACAGCCACAAAATGCACCATATATATACAATCCCCCTTACTCGCCTCCTTTTTCCTCCTCCTTGATCTCCCAATGAATCAAAAACGTAAGCGCCGCCCGCAGCACAATGATCCCTGCCACCGTTCCAATTTCCTTCCATTCCCTGACTACAACCGTACGCAGTATCTCGCTGCCCAGCTTAAACTCCAATCCCATCGCAAGCCCTTTTGCAAGCGCCAGCTTCGTTGCCGGAGAACGCTTTATATATAAATAAAACCCCTGCAATCCAGAAAAAATAATAATTCCGACACCGATAAATTCAAAAATCAGAATGGCGATTTCCACAATCTGATGCAGAACCCCCTCCAATACCCCAATCATAATCATACCCTGCTCCTTATGTTTGTGAAACGCGGTCGCTTCTCACTATATTTAATCTAATTTTAATATTAGTTCCAGTACTCTACGCGCACAGACTTCTAAGTCCTGTCTTTTGATCAGACCTTTTTCCAGCGCCTGTATAAGACGCTGCGGATATCCGGTACCCATCTTGATATCGTTGCCTGCCTTAGCCTCTTTATAGTGCTCCCCTTTTGTCCACCAGTCTGTTGTAATGACGCCTTTAAATCCCCACTCCTCACGCAGAATGCCATCTAACAGATCTTTACTTTCGGATGCACGCTCACCGTTGACCAAGTTATAAGCGGTCATTAATACCCATGGCTGTGATTTTCTAACACAGATCTCAAAGCCCTTTAAATAAATCTCACGCAGCGCACGCTCGGAAACGCGTGAATCGCTGTTTTTGCGGTTCGTTTCTTTGTTGTTGCAGGCGAAATGTTTTACTGTCGCCGCTACCTTCTGGGACTGCACGCCCTCTACCATAGCAGCTGCCATCGTTCCGGTCAGTACCGGGTCCTCAGAATAGTATTCAAAATTTCTTCCGCAGAGCGGGCTTCTGTGGATATTCATCGCAGGAGCGAGCCAGATCTGGATATTGTTTTCCTTGACCTCCCTTGCTGCCGCACGGCCTACCTCCCTTACCAGCTGTGTATTCCAGGTCGATGCAAGCATCGTGGCGCACGGCCAAGCCGTCGTACAGACGCCGCATTCTGGTGCGATACGAAGTCCTGCAGGGCCGTCTGCAGTCATGACATTCGGCACGCCGTATTCTGGCAGATTTCCAAACCCAAACGTATTCGCCACACCCGTATTCGGCTGTCCGCCCAGCAGCTCCGCAAGATCCTGATCAGACAGCTGTGCCAAAAATGCATCCAGCTTCGCTCTGCCCTCAGCCACATCGTCCAGTACCGTTTTTTCAATATTCTTGCAGCAAACAATATGGCGCTCTACCTGACGCACCATCGGCGCCATACCCTCGGTTTCCTCGTCACTCCAGCCAAGGCCGTTTTCCATATGGTCATGTGGTGTTCCAAGCTCCAGCTGCTCATAAGAACCGTCCGCAAGCATCCTTTGTGCAAGCTGCGTCGGCGCTGCCTTTTGCGTCAGCTGCTTTGTGATCTCATCCTGTCCGGCAATGTAGACATAATCGATCATCTGCGCATCACGCACAGAGCTGCCGACATAAAAGCAATACATTCCTGCTTCCAGCACATAGGCAGATTTTGCCACCTTCCCGGTATCGTCATAGGACGCCATATAGTCCAGCGGGAATGTGATCGTTAGCATCTGCTTTTCTCCAGGCGCAAGCATCTTTGTTTTCTCATATGCGATCAGCTCTCTTGCAGGCTTGCCAAGCAATCCCTGCGGCGCACCGTAATAAACCTGTACGACCTCTTTGCCGGCCATTTCCCCGGTATTTTCCACCTGCACGCAAATGCAGGCCATCCCATCCTTATCCCCGGCAAATACCGCTTCCGTCTTAAACTGCGTATAGCTAAGCCCGAACCCAAACGGATAGTTCACAAAATGGTCCTCATGCTTCATTGTCTCAAAATACCGATAGCCTACATAAATATCCTCGGTATAGTCCACATATTGTGCAGACTTATGAAAATCAGCCGTAGACGGATAATCCTCCAGCCTTGCCGCAAACGTATCCGGCAGCTTGCCCGAAGGACTTTCCAGGCCAAGCAGGATATCCGCAGCCGCAAGGCCGCCCTCCATTCCTCCCTGCCATACCAGCAGCGCGGCGGAAATCTTATCCTGATGGGCAAACCAGCTTGTGTCTACAATACCGCCCACATTCAGCACAACCGCAACCTTTGAAAAGCTTTCGCAAACCGCGTCCACCATCGCCTGCTCTGCGTTGGTCAGATAATAATCCCCGTTTTCAAATATCCTGCGGTTCCGCTCCGCCTGCTCAATCTCCTCTGGAAACGCGCCTTCATAAGCTACGCTCTTGCGGTCCCAGCCTTCTCCGGAAAAGCGGCTGATCACGATCACAGCCAAATCGGCATATTCCCTTGCCTGCTCTAAAAGCTGCTCTGGAAGCTTTGGCTCCACTGTCATTCCAGGCACGGCGCCGCCTCGGTACTGCTTTTGCACCTCCTGCTTGTAAAACTGCGCAAGCGGTTCAAAAATATCCGCCGGGTCCTCCCTCTTGGTCAGGCCGTCATAGAGGTTATATACTTGGGATACGGTTACATCCCCGCTGCCCCCGCCGCCTTTCACATAGTCAAATACGCCTTTGCCAAACAAAGCAAGCCGGGTGTCCTTTTTTACCGGAAGCGTATGCCCTTCGTTTTTCAAAAGAACAATCCCTTCTCTCGCCGCCTTGCGCGCCAATGCCCGGTGAAGCGGCGACGCCGTCACTCTTGCCTCTCCTTCTACCAACGGCAGGTTTGGCTGAAACCTTGCCCTTGTCCACTTTTTCATTTCTCTGCCTCCTGTATAATAAAATGTAAAATTACAGCAGCAGCCCAAATGTTATGACTGCCGCCGTCCATCCGTAACTTTGATTATAACAGATTATCTTCTTTTATCAAGATGAAAACAGATCCTCGCGCGTAATATTGTTCAGCCATTTTCCGCTCCGGTAATGCCGTATCACCCATGGCCATTTGACAAACTCGTCGGTACAGATCAAAAAATACACCCATATCACCGGAAGATTCCAGACAAACGCCGCCAAAAATCCAAGCGGCACCGCATACACCCACATATCGATCGTATCACAAATAAATCCGAAACGACTGTCCCAGCACAGTTAGCAGACGCTCATGCATTTTAAATAAGACGCCCCCGCCGTGACCAGATCCGTATCGTCTGTAAATACGCGCATCATCTGCTGCGGCAAAAACCAGGCCGCTCCTGCAAAAATCATAGAAATCCCAAGAGAAAAGCGCAGCGCGATCCCTTCGATCACTTGGATCGCCTGCATATCGCCTTTCCCATAATACTGTGCACACGGCATCGTCGCCCCTGTGCCAAGCCCGTAAAATACCATAAAGAGCACACTCGCGTATTGGGACGCCAACGATACGGCCGAGATTGCCGACTGCCCGACATAATTGAGCATGACTACATCCGCCGAGCTGACTGCTGCACTCAGCAGGTTCTGGATCACGATCGGCAGCACCAGTTTAAAAATCTGACTGTAAAACAGATCGGACTGTACTGGATATCCGCATCCTTGTGTCTTAATCCTTTGTTTCATATCTGATCGCCCTCAGTCAATCTTCCTTATATTTTTACCGCTTCTTATCTTAACACATTTTCACGATCCGATACAGATAATTTCGTAAAATGCTGGATTTATAAAACAGACTGTGCTATAATCATTAGAACCAAAATACAGCTTACTGCAAAACGTATTGCAATCACTCGTTTTGCAGTTTTTTTGAGGATAAAACTATGAAAATAGCAATTTGCGATGACAGTATGAAGGATTTGATCTTACTAGAAGGACTGCTTGAAGCTTACAAACAATTAAATCCAAACACAGACTTCCAAGTAGAAAAATTTTCAAATTCCTCAACATTATGTGAAAAAATAAGAAATAAGGAGTTGGCGGATATTTACATACTGGACATTTTAATGTCACAGACCACCGGCATTGACCTTGGCAATGAGATCCGCAAAAACTCTAAAGAAAGCGCCATTATTTACATTACCTCTTCGGATGATTTTGCGCTGGATGCCTTTCATATCCATGCGGTGCGCTATTTGTTAAAACCGGTGCAGGAACAGCAGTTTTTTGAAGCGCTGGATTTTGCGTTTTCTTACGCAGAGCTGAAAAAGGGCCCGATGTATCCGATCAAGACAAAAAGCGGCCTGCAGTCGGTATCCTGCTCCCGCATTGAGTATGTGGAAAACTCGTCCCGGATGCTGAACGTCCATCTGACCGACGGAAGCGTGATCACGAGCATTTTCATCCGAAAATCATTTGAAGAAGAGCTTGGAGAGCTACTCCACAATTCATGCTTTCTGCAGGTACACAAGTCGTTTCTGATAAACTTAAACTATGTAAAAAAGCTGGACGGAAGCAGCGTGATCATGAACAGCGGCATTAATATTCCGGTCAGTAAAAAAAATACGGCGAATGTAAAGCGGCAATATTTATTATTTGTCGCCGGACAGTACCAGTAGGAAGGAATAGCAATGGATTATTTTCAAAATCTCTCGTACACGGTCAGCCATGTCTTTTTAATGCTGTTTCTGTACCTGTTTATTACACACCGTTACAGCAAACACATAACAAAAGCGATCTGTATCGCTTCCTGCGTGATCCTAAACGTAACGGACTTAATAAAATTAAACCTGTATCCCACCAATGACCTGATCTACCTTTTTGTGACTATTTTCCAGATCATCGTCACGCAGTATACTGGGATCTTAATTGCAAAAAAACGAAATGCAAAGGTTCTTTTTATGGGGCTCAGCGCTTCTAATTATGTCATTATCGGAAGCGTCTTTGCCTCTATTTTATATATTTATACCGGATACGTGCTCCCGGCACTGGCGGGCAGCATCGCCATACATACTTTACTTTTATACATCCTGTATGTCAATATTCGTAACATCTGGCTGCGCCAATACGAAAAGGAATACACACGGGGCTGGTGGAAGCTCTGTCTGATCCCGGTATTTTTTTACTGCAGCTTTTCCTTTGTTGCGTTTTTTCCTCGTACGCTCTATGAGGACCCTCAAAATATCCCAGGCATTATCTTTTTTACGATAACAATGCTCGTATCATACGTTGTAGTATTGCAATACATAGAGACAGAAGCAGAGCAAAAAAACACCTACTTGAAAAACGTGCTTTTTGAATCTTATATCAAAGGTCTGGAAAACCAGTTTTATCTCGTAGAACAGTCCGAACAGAACTTAAAAATACTGCGCCACGATATGCGCCATTTTTCCAGTATGATCAGCCATCTGCTGGACCAGAAGGAATACGACGAGATCCGCAATACGCTGTCTTATATCAATGACGTGACCGATGAAAACAAAGTAGTAAAATACACCAACAACCTGATGGTAAATACGATCATCTCAAAAATGATGGCGCGGGCAGCTTCGTTTGCAGTCACAGTGCATCTGGATATTGATGTAGAAAAAGAAATTCCTGTCAACAACTATGAATTTTCCGCCGTTATTGCGAACTTGTTTGAAAACGCCTTGATCTGCGTCAAAGACTTTGAACCAGAAAAAAGAACCATCGAATTAAAAGTACACTGTTCGCAAAAACAGCTGTTTATACAGACCAAAAACGCCTTTCGGGAGAAAATTACATTTGATACGCAGACCGGGCTTCCGAAAAGTAAAAAGGGAGAAGATCATGGACTTGGAATGCAGAGTATGCTTGCGTTTTCCGATAAAATAGACGGTACGATCGACTGCTTCTGCGAAAACGGCGTGTTCCAAATGATCCTATTCGCAAGATTCGACTCAGCAGCGATCTGAATCTCGTATACTTGTTTTTATATGCTGTTGAAAATTGGCATTTTTTTGCGTAATAATAAATCTGATATTTTCTTAAAAAAGCGGTATAATGAAACGGGTTATCGAAAAAATAACACAGTGGAGGAGTATTATGCGCAAAACGTTTATCCGATATGCATTCGCAATCATTACATCCGCGATTTTTCTTATATTTTTTATTAGTTTCCTACTGACGCTGCGTACGCTGGAAGCACAGCAGTTCAATACCTTTTACAACAAATCCGAACAGGTGATCCACACGCTGGAAAACAATCAAATGGAGCTGTCCATCCTGCAGGCCAATCTGGATGTCGATTATCTGACAAGAGCCAGGGCAGCCGCTTATGTCTTTGACACGCAGGAGAAAACGACCAGAGATGTCAAGGAAATGCAATATCTGGCGAAGCTTCTGAATGTGGACGAGCTTCACGTCATTGACGAAAACGGGATTATCGTATCTGCCTCCATTTCCAGATACGTCGGCTTTGAAATGGCAGCTCATGAACAGTCACGCGAGTTTCTTTCCATTTTAGAAAGCGAGGACGAGGATGCCTACCTGATCCAGGAAGCCCAGCCAAATGCCGCGGATAAAATCATCATGAAATATGTCGGCGTCGCGAGAAAGCGAAAAAAGGGGATCGTACAGGTCGGATTTAAGCCAACGAGACAGCTGGAGGCTGAATCGCGCAATACGTATGATTATATTTTCTCTCGTTTCCCAACAGACGCAGACGAAGAGCTATTCGTAGCAGACCGTAAGACCGGCGCTATCTTAGGCCATTCTGACGGTATTGAACAAGAGTTTAGCGAGGAATACTATCAGCCCGAACAGCTTTTGGAATGCCAGGATGGTTCTTATAAAAAAGGTAGTAACGGCAAAATCATGTACGTCGCATCCAGAGAATATAATGATCTGCTGATCTGCTTTGCTGTGCCGCGCATCGTACTGTTTAAACGGCTGTTCAGCCAGGTGCTCAGCACGCTTGTATATCTGCTTCTGATCGAAGCCGTTGTCCTGCTGCTGTTAAATTATCTCGTAAAGCAAAAGATCATCAACGATATCCACCAGATCATGGAAAACCTGTCAGATATTACAAATGGCAACCTGGATACGACCGTAACTGTCAACAGCAACCTGGAGATGAAAGCGCTTAGCCAGGGGATCAATACGATGGTAAAAAGCATTGTCAACCTCTCTGACCGTATTTCTACCATTATACAGATCAGCGGAATCCCGCTTGCCGCCTTTGAATATACGCCAGACAGACAACAAGTCTTTTTTACCTCTGGTCTGCGTGATCTATTAGACCTTCCAGACTGGAAGGCAAAGGAGCTTTATCAAAATTCAGCACTTTTTGACCGTTATATCCACAGCATGATCAGCCGCCCGCAAAACGGAGAAAAGGATATTTTCAAAGTCAGCGACACAAAGTACGTCCGCATTCATATGTCAGAATCCTGCGGTACGTATTTGGGAGTTATTACAGACGTCAGCCAAGACGTGATTGAAAAACAGCAAATGCAGTACGAAAATACGCACGACGCCTTGACTGGCTTGTATAAATTCACTCACTTTAAACAAAAAGCCGCCGAGCTTTTGCAAAATCTATCCTCTGGAAGCGTCTGTGCGGCCGTTATGCTGGATCTGGACTATTTTAAATCGATCAACGATACTTATGGACACGACAAAGGAGACGAGTATTTAAAGAGCTTCGCCTCTGTGATGAAATCTATGCCAAGTGAACATTTCCTGACAGCAAGGCGCTCTGGAGATGAATTTTGCATGATGATCTATGACTGCCAGAGCAACGACGCTGTATACCGCTGCCTGGACACCTTTTTTGAAGCACTAAAAAATCATATCGTCTGCTTATCCGCCGATGCAACAAGAACGATCAGCGCATCCGGCGGCCTAGCCATAACCAGTGATTTCTGCACTGGGATCGATGATCTGCTGCGCCAGGCAGATGAAGCACTGTATGACGTCAAGCGAGATTCTAAAGGGCGCTATAGTGTGTATCAGGCACCGTCGGATAAGTGATAAAAAATGCAGGCATTTCCAAATCTTTATTGGAAGTGCCTGCATTTTATAATTTATTATTCCGCAGCTGTCTGCCCCTGCTTACCGCTGCTGTCTCCGGTATAGTTATCCTCCGACACACCAGTCACCTGCTCATCGCCGACTCCTTTGCCAGTATCCTCCGCGATCGCCCGGCTTAAGTCCAGCACTGTCGGAGATGGCGTATAGTCATATTCTCCGAACAGATATGCGTGAAGCTCCCTGACATTTTTCTCCAAGTCACACGGTGCGACAATATATTTTCTGGTCAGATCGAACCCATAAAGATAAAATGGAAAACCAGCCGTGCCAGCCAGCTCATAATTTAGCATCTGGGACGCCATGGAAAGCAGCTGCATTTCGGAAAGGTCCGTACTGATATCATCCAAGATCGCGTTGATGATCTTATTGATCGTTAACAGGTTGGATGATTTTGTCTTTTCGACCATCTTAGACAATACCTCGCGCTGTCTCTGCGCGCGGCGGAAGTCGCTGGAATCATGACGGATACGGCAATATGCCGTCGCCTGGACGCCGTCTAACGTCTGCAGGCCCGGCCGCTCGATCATATGCGGCTCCAGTCCGGTATAAGCAGCGGTTTCCGCGATGTAGATATTGATCTCGTTCATCATCGCGCCTTCCTCGACATTGATCTCCAGTCCGCCCAAAAGATCGATGACCTTGCAGACCGCATAAAAGTCCACAGCCACATAATCTTCAATATCCAGGTCCAGATTTTGATTCAGCATCCGGATCGCCTGCTCCGGGCCACCGCGGTTGTAGGCATAATTGGCCTTCCAGAAATATCGGTCCTCGTTTGTCCCGACATTCAGGTACGTATCTCGGTATACAGATACAACCTTTACTTCCTTCGTATCGTTATTGATACTGGCGATCATGATCATATCGCTGTTGCCAGAAGTAAATACGCCGCTTTTTTCATTGTCCAGCCCAAATACGGCAATATTCGTAAAGCCTTTTAACGTTTCCTTTGTGTTCTGCTCCAGGTCATTGTTTACCACATCCTGCGCTTCGATATTATCCACATGATCGATCCGCTGGTATTTGGACCAGAGGAACAGCGCCGCCAGCAAAATAAGCAGCAGTAGCAGCTCGATCACAAAAATAATGATCTTAAATCTCTTCCGTTTCTTTTTCTTATTGCTTCCCATTTCCGGTACGCCCCCTTATCTATTTATTGCGCCGCCGTATCTGAGACTGACGTATCCGAAGTTGACGCGTCTGCCTTGCTCCCTTTTGTATATTGATCTGCTTCCACGCCGGTTTCCTCTGCGTCGTCAGCCCCTTTGCCTGTTTCCGAAATGATCGCCTCGCTCAAGCTTGTGACCGTATTAGAAGGTGTATAATTATAATCGTTGAACAAATATTTATGCAAGGACGTTACATTTGTTACTAAATCGCACGGAATGACTACAGAGCCTTTGCTGCCGCCCAGGTTTGCCGTTGTCAGCTGGAACGGGAATCCTGTCGTATCAGCCAGCTCATAATTCATCAGCTGTGACGCAAGCGATATCATTTCTCCTGCTGTAAAATTCGTACTGATATCGTCCAAAACAGAATCAATGATCTTATTGATCGTCAAAATGTCGGATTTCTTGGCCTTTTCGACCATTTTGGATATAATCTCACGCTGTCTCTGCGCACGCTTGAAATCGTCGCCCGCTGTATAGCGAATCCTGCAATACGAGGTTGCCTGCACACCGTCCAGTGTATAAACGCCTGGCTGCGTGATCGAATTTGCTTCGTGCCCGGTTACCTGCGCTGTCTCATTAATATAAAAGTCCATCCACTTCGCCTCAGCCGAGTCGATCTCGACTTCCACACCGCCCAGCAGGTCGATCGCCTCGGTAACCGCTTGGAAATCCACTACAACATAATCTTGAATATCCAGATCCAGGTTGCGGTTCAGCATCCTTACGGCTTCCTCCGCCCCGCCCTTATTGTACGCGTAATTAGCCTTGCGGAAATTCATCGTACTATCGCTGCTGACGTTTAAAAACGTATCCCGGAATACGGATATGAGCCGCACTTCTTTTGTATCGTTATTGATACTCGCGATCATGATCACATCGCTGTTGCCGGCGCTAAAACTTCCGTTTGAACGGTTATCCAGGGCAAACAGCGCGACATTCGTATATCCTTTTAACACCTCCTGCACAGACTCGTCCATATCCTCATTGACAATATCCTCCGTACCGATCATATCCGGCTGGCGGTCGAGCTTTTGAAACTTCGCCCAGACAAATAAGCATCCCAGCACGATAAACAGCAGCATGATTTCCACAGTAAAAATTATGATCCTATGTTTTTTCTTTTTCCTTTTTGATGCGCTCATTTTCTTTTCCTTTCCGTAACAGCCCGCCATATCCCGCAAAACGTCCGTTACCTGTATTTATCTTGCAAGCAGGCGCCGTAAAAATAAGATCCGGTTTTTTATCATGACCGGAATGGTATTTCTTTCAAAATCAGATACCGTTCCTTCGTGCCTGCGGTAATATAGCAGCTGTTCTTTCAAAAAGCTGCATCCTCCCTTGTGCCTGTCGTTGACTGCGCCAATCCACTGATCATGCATCTGGATATCGTCTGGTACCGGAAGGATATACGGCACAAGCTCCCGGCGAATAGCCATACAGCAGCCAATATATTTATTTTTCCAGATATTGCGCCACATACCCGCTCCATATCCGCGGTAATCAAAAAAAGACGGATAAATGACCTGCTGCAGCTTCTCATTTGTCACAATACAGTCATGCACAACGACATGGCATTTTTTTTCCTGAAATTCCTGTAACACACGCGCCACCTTTTCCGGCTTCCATACATCATCCTGATCTGCGAGGAAAATATACGCACCGCTCGTATGCGCGATCGCATTGGCAATATTTTGCTTGATGCCCCTGCCAGGCCCCTCCAATATCTGGATACGCTTGTCTGTGGCAGCATAGGCACGCACAATATCCAGCGTACCGTCCGTAGAGCCGTCGTCCGATATGACGAGCTCGTCGTTTTTTTGAAGCTGCTGCAAGATCGAATCCAGCTGTTCTTTTAAATATGCTTCACCATTATATACAGCCATTGCGACAGATATCCGCTTTCTGCCGCTTTGGCCCTGCCCTTTTGTCTGCATCCCTTATTTTGATCCTTCCCCGGATAATACAACCTGGATCGTACGCAGCAGGATCTTAATGTCCAGACTTAAAGACCACTCGGAAATATACCTTGTGTCCAGCGCCACGACCTGTTCAAAATCCGTAATATCATTGCGGCCGCTGACCTGCCACATTCCGGTCAGCCCCGGCTTGATACCGAGCCGCCCCCTATGATGAAGCTGATAATGCTCTACCTCGTCGATCGTCGGCGGACGGGTTCCTACCAGGCTCATTTCCCCCTTAAGGACGTTCCAAAACTGCGGCAGCTCGTCAATCGAATATTTTCGAATAAAATGACCGATCGGAAAGATCCTCGGATCATCCGTCATTTTAAACATCAGCCCTTCCATCTCATTTTGTTCCATCAGCTCTTCCTTGCGTGATTCCGCGTCCATATACATCGACCGGAATTTATAAATACGGAAAATACGCCCGTTCTTGCCTACCCGCTCCTGTGAAAACAGCACCGGGCCTGGCGACTGCAGCTTGATCAGCGGCGCAAAGATCAAAAAAGCTACCGCTGCCGCAGCCAGTCCGACCAGACTGCCCGCAATATCCATCACCCGCTTCAAAAGCATTTCCGGGGGCGACGCGATATGCATACTGGTTGTCAAAACCATATAATTGCCGCATTTCTCCAGCACCTTGTTCGGCATCAGCGCCGTCTGTGGGATCAGGTTAAAATGAACGGTAATCCCGTATTCAATCAGCTGATTAGCGAGCGCCTCACTGGAATCTCTTGTATTGCCGTTGATAAATACCTCGTCTACGATATGCGTACGCACATATTCATAAAAATCATCCGCATTTGCTACTACCGGAACGCCTCGCACGGTTTCTCCCCTGCGCGGCCTGTCAACAACCACAATGCCGCCGATCTCAAAATCCCGGTATTCATCATGTTCAAAATCCCGTACACATTCCTCCGCATAGCGATCCATCGTCAATATGATCATTACCGCGTTGCTTCGTTTCTTCTTTATATAATTACGTAACAGCTGCTTATAAATACAGTGTATCAGGTATTCATAAATAATAGACATGATCCAGAAGGTAAACAAGCTCTCTCTGGAATATACGGCTGACATCTTTGCCGCATACAGATATACGAGCATACCGACAAATATGATCGTACAGGTCGCCGCTACCTCCTCCAGCTCCGTAAACGCGTCCCGCTTAATAATATCATGATACGATTCCTTAAAAAACACGACGCACAGGTTCAACAGAACGAGGATCACCGCAAGCCGCAAATATGGCTCGCTGGCATACGGGTTCATCCAGCCGTGACGCATAATATATCCTGTAATAAAAGCCATCTGAAGCAGCAGGATATCCAGTATGGTAAAATCCAGATGCTTCGCCCAGCCGACGTTGTCTTTTCTATACATGCTGCTCCTTTAAATTCCGCAGGTGGATATACAGCCAGCTGTCTGCGTAATCCTCCCGCTCCTTCAATGACATACCAATGTATTTATCATATGTAAGTTTGACCTGAAACATTTCCCGTTCCCCGCATTTAAAGCATTCCACATTCTTCCTGCGGGATACTGTCCGCATCCAGCCGCATTTTGGACAAATATATACCTTGATCATCCACACATATTCCTTTCCTATTCCTTACCCATACTTTTCTTTTCCGTTTGTATTCTTTTTCATCATCTATTTTTCATTCCTGTCCATCTGTTTTTTATTCATTCGCTTTTTCATTCATTTGCTTTTTCATTCATTTGCTTTTTCATTCATTTGCTTTTTATCTTCAGCTCTTTTTATTTTTCAGATTTTTATTCTTTTGCCTTTACTTTATAAATCGTATAATTCTCACTCTGCGCAACCGGTATTACGGAAATATCTGATAAATAGCTGTCCATATCAAACACCGTACGGATAACCAGATAATCCACACCGTTTTTTAAAAGACTTCTTTTCAGCGCCTTTGCATTTTGTTTGATCCCTTCGTTGACCGCCGCGATGATATGCTGCTGGCGGACATATTTTTTCCCATCATATCCATTTTCGGCCTGATACAGATACGCCTTGCGCGATATCGCCCATACGATGCGCGGCTCATACGTACGCACCTGGTATTCCAGATACATATCCAATGCCACAGACGGCTGTCCTTTGCCATTCCAGTCCTCCATGACCGCCTCAGCAGCCGCAACCGCGTCCGGATCCAGCCCATAACTATTTTTCGGGCGGTTCAGATTGCTCCTGTTCAAAAAAAACAGGTTCGCCCCTACGCCGAGGCAGACTGCCAATAATACAGCCCCTAAAAGCCGCTGCTTCATTTTTCCTTCCACAAGCAGCTGCGTAAACACATACGCGATGACAAACAATACCGGAAGCATCCAAAAGAACCGGTAATACGTTGTCGCGTCCGTCAATCTGCCCACGATCCGGTAAGCTGCTTCATTAAAAACAAATACGACTGCCAGAACCAGCGCCCAGACCGCTTTTTTTCCAGTACCGTCCTGCCCCTTTTTCCGGCTGCTCCACCATATAAACGCCAGACTAGCCGCAAATGCCGCCAGATACAGTGAGTCTCCGTGATACTGCCTGAATACACCTGCCATCCTTACACCTCCACGATCAGCCAGCCCCTTGTAGAAGCAAAATATACCACTAAATAGCAAACATTTGGCAACATACAGTATATGCCGCGCCGTAAGAGCATCGCATCCCACTTTTGCTCCGCCAAAAGCTGCGCCAGCAGCATGATGCCGATCATCGCAGGTACAAGCACCAACGACGACATGGAAACGGCTACGCTCGCAAACGCTACTAAAAACAGCTCCGCCCAATTTTTGCGCTCCCCGCTCCCCTTCCAGATCCGGTACAGCAGATAACAGACCATCGGCAGCACGACATTCGCGCAGTAAGATTTTGCTTCATAATTGCGCAGCAGCAAAAACTGTGCCGTCGTATCATACACATCCCAAAAAATCGTAAGCACGATCGTAATCGTTACAAGAACCGCCGTTTTTTTCCGGTCGTTGTGAAAAACTTCCATCGCAAAGCTGTAAACTACCGCATTTGTCAGCAGTACACACAGCACGCCCATCATATATTTTTGCAGCACCAGCGCGGATATTCCCGTAAGCTGGCTGATGCACGCCGTATTCATATAAAAAGCTGACAATGCGTACCGAAGATCCAAATGGCTCCGCATCAGCCCGCTGCTTCCATCGTATACATACATCGTATCAGTCGCCACGGACGTCGTCATATTCCCAATATAATAAGCAAAATCCCACCCGATATTCCGCTGCATCAGTACCGCTGAAGCACACTCGCACAGCACAGCCGCGGCCATCAGCGCAAACAGCAGGCGCGTAAACTTATCAGAAAAGAAACTCCCAGATCGTGCGGTATGCCTCCGCCCGCCCGCATACACAAAAAAAACCGCTGCAGCAATCATCACACATAGTACCAAAATCCAGACCACGCCAAGCGTATGCAGCCGCTGCCTGGTCAGAATCATCGGCAGCGCCACGATCTGAAAAGCAGCAAAATACAAAAAGAACCCGATACAGATCACTTCCGGCAAAACCGGCTGGAACCGGAACCGACGGCAGAACGCCGTCCCAAGCAGCGCGTACACCGCAATGCTAAGCATGAAAATACCTATACTCCCAATTACCTGCATGACCCTTCTCCTTTATGACATATAATCATTATACAAAGGCAGCACCTCCCCTGTACTTCCCTGCATTTTAATCTTCCCCTCGTGCAGCCAGAGGATCGTATCACAGAGCTTCTCCAGCGTTTCCGTACTGTGCGACACAATAATGACCGTCCGTTCCTCATTTGTGATCAGTTCCTTCATCTTTGCGTAGCTTTTTTTCTTAAACCGCACGTCCCCGACACTCAGCACCTCATCGATCAGCATGATCTCTGTTTCCAGGATCGCCGTGATCGAAAAGGCCAGCTTGGAATACATCCCGCTGGAATACGTACGGACCGGCTTATCGATAAAACTCTCCAGCTCAGAAAATTCAATGATCTCATCCAGCTTCTCTATAATCTGCTCTTCGCTGAAGCCAAGCAGCATCCCGCTTAAAAAGATATTTTCCCTGCCTGTCAGCTTTTTTTGGAAACCCACGCCGATAGACAGTAGCGAGACAGTATGTCCATGCAGGTCGATCGTCCCTTCATCGGCAGCGAAAATTCCTGCGATCGCTCGCAGCATCGTCGACTTACCGCTGCCGTTTTTACCGACGATCCCCATGATCTCGCCCTTTGGCACTTGGAATGAAATCCCCCTTACCGCCTCAAATACATCCACTTCGGATTTTTTCAGGCTGAAAAGGCTGTTTTTTATCGAAATCCGATTCAGGCATTTATAACGTATTTTCAGATCCGATACTTCAATCGCAAACTCCTTCGCACGTTCTCTTACTGTCTCCATACCCGTTCATCCACCTTCTTTTTTGTCTATGCCTTGCAGTCTGGCTACATCACCTTTACATAACTGTTTTCATGCCGGTAAATATTACGCACCCCGATCACGGACAGTACAATTCCGATCACAAACCATACAAGCACCGCGCCCCACTCCGGCATCGTCTGATAAATAAGTACCCGACGCATAGAATCTACGAGCAGCGCCATCGGATTGCATTTCAGCAAAAGGCTGCTGTATGGATACGGCACACGATTCTGGATCGAGTAAAAGATTCCTGTCAGATAAAACAGCAGCTTTAATACGACAGTCACGACATTCGCCAGATCCTCCACATATACGCCAAAGTGCAGAAGCACGCTGCTGAACGCAAAGGTCACGGTCACCAGTACAAGAAACAAAAACGGCAGCAGGAGTATTTTCCAGTCCACCGGAACACGATAGCCGATCATCATGACAATAACGATTGAAAAGGCGATCATCATTTTAAATCCATTGGAAAACAGTTTTACAAATATCAGTATAAATTTCGGTATATACACTTTTGAAACGATCGGCTTGTTCGCTGCTACCAGCTTCACGCTCTGACGCAGGCAGGCGGAAAAAAAATTCCAGCTATTGTAACCGATAAAAATAAATACCGGCAGATACGGTTCTCCTTTTTGAAACACAATGACTGCCACAAACGAATAAACAACCATAAACAAAAGCGGGTCCAAAATCCACCACATCCAGCTTAGATGGGAATTTGCCACCTCGGACTTTAATTCGGATTTTGCCGCGTATATCGTATATTTCCGGTATTTTTTTACATCACTGATAAACGTTTCCATTTTATTCTCCCAAAATATTTCCGCAGTCCATAAAACGTGTAAAATATCATATAATAAAACGCCTGCAGCCGCCCGTATCCAAGATAACGGTACGAACCATACTGCATCCGCGCGGATCTCCATTTATTTCTGGACTTTCCGCCCTCGCTCAGCCTGCATTTCAGCGCCGGGACGTCAACGCCTGACGCGGTCTTATATTTTTTTAAGATCCGCAGCCATAAAATATAATCCTCATGATACCGATCTCCTGCAAAGCCAAATTCCCGCGCGACATCCGCCCGCAGTACTACCGATCCGCACGGGATCACATTTGTATGCAAAAGCATCCGGTATGTGATCTGCTCCGGCACCCCGATAACCCGGCCGGACGGCGTTCCATCTGGCCCCACCAGCTCCCGGCCCGTACAGCAGAGTACAGCATCCGTCCTTTGGATACACGCCATCTGCATCCTTAGCTTATCCGCATCCCACCAGTCGTCCGCGTCCAAAAAAGCCACATACGTCCCCCGCGCCTTAAGAATACCCAGATTGCGCGCGGCGGCAGGCCCGCGGTTTTTTTTCATGCGCAGATACCGGATCCGCGGATCCGCCGCAAGCTGACGGACAACCTGCATCGTACCATCCGTTGAACAGTCGTCAATTACGAGCAGCTCCCATGGCTCTTCATATGTCTGCTTTTGCACCGATGCGATCGCCTGCGCAATATATTGCTGCGCCTGATAGGCAGGCATAATGACCGAAATTACCGGCGCCTCCTGCTGATCTGTCTGATTCGTATGCTCTGTCATTGTCTTATCACATCCCGTTCTCCTACTGCCGCCTGGCAACAGTTGTCACCTGGCTTCTGTTTTCAGTGCCGTTTTCTGGCTGTCGTCTACACCTTCGGACTTCTCCTTCTGGAACAGGATCTTAACCGTCAGCAAAATTAACTTCACATCCAGCCAGAGTGAATAATTTTCTATATATGTCAAGTCCAGTTTTAATTTATCATATGGAACGGTGTTATACTGCCCGTATACCTGCGCATACCCTGTCAGGCCAGCCTTCACCTTCAGCCGGAACCTAAACTGCGGGATGCTGCGCTCATATTCCTTTGTAATCTCCTCTCGTTCCGGACGAGGCCCGACAAAAGACATATCGCCGACCAATACATTAAACAGCTGCGGAAGCTCGTCTACGTGCAGCCTGCGTATGACCTTGCCGACTGGGGTGATCCGGTCGTCATGCTCGCTCGCAAGCCTGGCTCCCCGCTTTTCCGACTCTACGATCATACTGCGGAATTTATAAATCCGAAACGGCCTGCCGTTTTTTGTGATCCGTTCCTGCGAATACAGTACCGGACCGCCGTCATACAGCTTGATCGCAGCCGCTATCAAAAGCATGACCGGAGCCGAAAGCACACACCCTGTCAGCCCGATCGCTATATCCATTGCGCGTTTTAAAAAGCTCTGCCCAAACGTCATGCCCTGGTTGCGGAACAGCAAAAGCGGGGAATCAAACAGGTCGATCTCCGACGCGCTTATGATCATAATATCAGAAATCTTTGGTACAGAATAGCAGCGGATATTATTCTGAAAGCAGAATTTCAAAAACTCATTCCGCTCATGGGACGGAATATCCCCGATAATAACTGATTCATACTCCAAGATCCTCTGTAAGATATGGTTTACCCCCTGCTTTAAATGGATCGTTTCTTTTACTCGGTATTTGTCTCCGCGTGACTGGAGCTTGCGAATCAGCGCCTTTGGACTGATATCCCCGTAGATCAAAAGCATCTCATGCGGCGGATACAGCCTTGCATAGACGCTGCGCATCCCGATGATCCAAAAAACACCGACGATGATCTGCAGCAGAGCCAGCCCCAACATCGGCGAAGAAAACCAAAGGAACTTCCACCGCTTGGCGATCAGCGCCAGAATCAAATACTCCACGGCATTCGTCGCGCATACGGATAAAATCTGTGAATACAGTACGTCCAGATTACGCAGATAGCCGACGCGAAAACCGCCCAACACCTTCATAAACAAAATGAGCACAACCGCATACAGGACAATGATCGTCCAGTGTCCTCTGCGGTAAAAGTAAAAATATTTGAAATATTTCCGCATATCCGTCAGTTCTTTGTTTGCGTAGTAATTGTACCACAAGCAAGCAAACATCGCCGTATGCACCGCAACGATCAAAATCGTTCCAAGCAGCATGATAAACCGTTTATATTGCTCTTTTGAATTTGTACATTCCATAGTGTACTCCCGCCATTTATCATTCCTTGTCGCCTGTCAGCTTCTTTTTTATCTTCCGGACTGCCTTCCAGATTCCTTTGCCCTTTAGCAGCTCATTCTGCGCCGCAATGCGGTCATAGTCCGCCTTGAGCTGCACCACATTGAAAAATCTGCGTTCCATCCGATTGACCATCTCCCGGTACGGCACAAGGCCTCCGGTCACATACCGCTGGAACGCTTCTTCCATCCTCGCGTACACCGCCGCCTCCTGCGCCGGGATCTCTGCAAATTCCAGCAAACGCTCCATTGACAGCTCTTCCCTGTCCGGATTTTCATGATTTAAGAAAAACAGCGTCCGATATATGATAAAATTCTGCGGAACCGGAAAGAAAAAGGTCCACTCATAATCAATTACATTCCACTTCCCGTCCGCGTCAACGATAATATTTTCCAAGATCAGGTCGATATCACAGACCGGGCTGCATATCGTCTGGCGCAAAACCGCTTCGTCCGCATCCTGCCCGAATACCGCGGTAAAATCATCTGTTCTTGTAAATGGTACGCCCGCGCCGCCGCTTCTGATATACTGCATCATCCGACGCAAAATGTCAAATATTTTCTGCATCTGGCCCAAAGCAGCAGCCTGTCCGATCTGCTCTTGCAGCGCCTGTCCGTGCAGCCGCTCAAACTGCGCATATTTATTTCCCTGTGCATCGCAGCCAGCTGCACATTTGTTAAATGTTAGATCTGTATCTGCATATTGCTCCCGCAGCCGCTCATACGCCTGCAAAATATGCGCGATATGCGCGGTGCCCTGTACGTATATCGCCTGCTTTCGCACTGACTCTTCCACAATCTGTGTACGTACCGCGTGCTCTCTGCTGCGGTCTGAAGCATACCGTGTATACGAAGCCTCCTGCGCGGTACGCTCCTTAGCACTTGCCAGACAAAGATACGCATTCGCAAAAAACGGGAACTGCCCTTCTTCTAAGATACTGTCAAACACCTTCTGCTCATCAAACAGCAGCAGACGGTCACCCTCATAATTTACAATATTATAATTCAGATCTCCCTTCTTCGGAAGATACCGGTCTGAATAAATGTCTCGTGCAAACCGTTCGTCCGGATACGGATAGTAAAACTCCTGAAAGTCAAGCCCGTTCTCCCGCAGCAGCTTTGACAGGCTGCTTTTGGAATGCATACGGACTCCGGCATTTTCCAGTCCCGCAAAATATTTATGCGTATCCATCTGCGGATTGCCCGCCCAGTATTTTAGCCCGAACTTGTTTTTCACCGCAAGTACCAAAAAACCGTGCGGCTTTAACAATCCGCTTAAAGTCCCGATCAGCTGTCTAGTTCCTTCCTCCGAAGCCGGAAGCTCCAAAGCAAAGATCACGTCGTATTTTCGCTCCTGCATCTTTAGACATTGATCCAGCGGCAGCGCGTAAATGGTAATCGGATCCTGGCTGTGCCGCAGCGCGTTTACTTTGCAATAAGCAAGCCTTTCTTCCTGACAGGTCACACGCAAGCCTTTTTTTATCAAAGCCGAAGTGATCGTCCCGCATCCAGCGCCAAGCTCTAATACCTCTGCACCCGGCTCCAGCTCCAGCCATTCGATAAGATTTACTCTGGATTCCGCAAGCTGGTACATCACAGTCCAGTTTTTACGTACCGTGATCTGACAATGGTAATCCTTTTCCTCGTAAGCCTCCGCCAGCTCCAAAAGCTGCCTGTCGTCCGCATCCGGCTCCTGCTGCGCGCCATCCGGCGCATAGATTTGTACTTTTCCGGTTTTAAGACTCTGCATTGCGGTATTTCTCCGTAAACGCGCGGATCCCTTCCCATTGTCTGTCCTTTGGCGCTAAAAGAAGCTCCATTCCTTCCGTAACCGGCCAGTCAATGCCGATTTCCGGATCGTTGTAGATCAAACCGCCTTCATCATTCGGATGGTAAAAATCCGTACATTTATATGCAAACTCCGCATAATCCGACAATACAAGAAATCCGTGCGCAAAATCCTTCGGGATAAAAAATTGCTTTTTATTTTCCTCCGACAACAAGACTCCATGCCATTTTCCATAAGTCTTAGAGCCCTTGCGCAGATCCACAGCCACATCAAACACTTCTCCGCGCAGCACTCTTACCAGCTTGTCCTGCGGATAATTGATCTGAAAATGCAGTCCGCGCAGCACACCTTTTTTGGAAGCCGACTGGTTGTCCTGTACAAACTGCACGTCAATACCAGCCTCTTTAAAATCCTGATAATTATACGTTTCCATAAAATAGCCGCGCGCATCTCCAAACACGGTTGGTTCAATCTCATACAAGCCTTCGATTTCGCACGTAGTTACTTTTATCTTACCCATTTCCGTTTCCTTTCTCGAACCAAATACTACAGACCTTCCGCAATATCCATCAAATATTTCCCATAATTCGTCTTAAGCAGCGGCTGTGCCAGCGCAATCAGCTGCTCGCGGTCAATAAATCCACGCTTATACGCGATCTCCTCGATACAGGACACGTACAACCCCTGGCGCTTTTGGACAGCCGCTACATAATCCGCCGCGTCCAAAAGAGAATCGTGCGTTCCGGTATCCAGCCATGCAAAACCACGTCCCAGTGTTTCAACCTGCAGCTTTCCACGATTGAGATATTCCGCATTGACAGAAGTTATTTCAATCTCCCCTCTGGCCGAAGGCTTTACATTTTTAGCAATTTCTACCACCTCGTTGTCATAGAAATACAGGCCCGGAACCGCGTAATTGGACTTTGGCTGCGCCGGCTTTTCCTCGATCGAGAGCGCCTTGCCCTGCCCGTCAAATTCCACAACCCCGTACTCCCTTGGATCCCTGACATAATATCCGAAAATAACCGCGCCTTCGGTAAGCCCAGCCGCACGCTGCAGTACCTTTGAAAAGCTCTGCCCGTAAAAGATATTATCGCCAAGCACAAGCGATACTGTATCCTCTCCGATAAACCGCTCCCCGATCAAAAACGCATCCGCGAGCCCGCGCGGTACCTCCTGCACCGCATATTCCATATGCAGTCCCAGCTGGCTGCCATCGCCAAACAGATCTTCAAAGACCGGAAGATCCCTCGGCGTAGATATAATGAGTATTTCCCGAATACCCGCTAACATCAGCGTAGACAGCGGATAATAGATCATCGGCTTGTCATAGATCGGCATGATCTGCTTGGAAATAGATTTGGTCAACGGATATAAACGTGTGCCGGAGCCTCCGGCCAGTATGATCCCCTTCATGTACACATTCTCCTTTTTATCGTTATTTTAACAACTCGATCCTTCTTAACGAAAAATCCTGATACCTTCTCGTCAGATTCGGGTTGTAATACGGATCGCCCTGACTAATCAGATCGGCCCAGCGTGTCGTAAACAGCTCGACCTCCCTATGGTAGCGCGCCAGCTTTTCCGCCGTATTTTCTGTCCCTCTGGACTTGTATTCATAATGATGCAATATGGCAAACGGATCATAGACAACCAGTCTTCCAGCGCTTCTGACCTTTAAACAGTAATCGATATCGTTATAAGCAATCTGGAACTGCTCGTCCATACCGCCAACCTCCTGAAAAACACTCTTTTTCGTCATTAGGCAGGCAGCTGTCACCGCACTGTAGTTCTGCGGACAGAAAATACGGTTCTGGTATCCCCCGTTTTCCTTTGGAAATCCCTGGAATCCCTCACCGCAAATACCGCCTAAGCCGACGACCACACCCGCGTGCTGTATTGTGCCGTCAAAATATAACAGTCTCGCGCCGCAGATACCGACATCCTCCCGCATACAATAACCAAGCATCTCCTCCATAAAATCCGGCGAGATCACTTCCGTATCATTATTCAGCAGCAGAATATACTCTCCCTTTGACTCAGCCACGCCGAAATTCGTGATCGCCGAATAATTGAAAACATCGTCCCAGACGACGACACGCACTCTGGCATCCTGCTGCTTGAGCTTTTGGTAATATGCAAACGTACTTTCCTCTGTACTGTTATTTTCTATGATCACAATTTCAAAATTTGGATATGTGCAGTTTTTTAAAAGAGACTGTACGCACGTATCCAGATCGTCAATATGGTCCTTATTTGGAATATTCACCGACACAAGCGGCTTTTCCCTCCAGCTGTATCTCGTATGAAAAATCCCCGCCGTCTGCGAAGGCTCCGCCGTCGCTGGTATTCCTGTACGCGTAAAATGCGCGTCTAAGATCGCACAGCCAAAATCATGCCGCCGGCTGCGTGCCTGTCTGCTGCCCTCGCGCACATGATAGACAACACGAGGCAAGTGACCGACGCACTTGGCATATTCCGTGGCGCGCAGGACATAATCATACGAAGCCTCCGACTGATACGATGGATTCCACGGCCCTGTCTTTTCCGCGATATCCTCCCGCACAAGCAGCAGATGTCCAAAATAATCAACTGCACGCAGCATATCCGGGTTGAAATCCGATTTAAAGACAGGCTCGCTGTAAAGCCTTCCATCTTCCGAAATCTGGTCCTCGTCCGTATAACACAAATCCATCTGCGGCTTTTCCCGCATCAGCCGCACACAATCGTAAAACGCATTCGGCTCCAGCGTATCGGATGGGAACAGCAGAGCCAGCCAAGACGCGTGCTCCTGTGTCATTTTGACTGCATCGGCCTGCTTTTGCCGCATTTCAGCTACTGCCTCGCGGATGCCGAGCGCAAGCCGCTGCTGTAATCCCTCTTTTTCCTGTGCGTCCAAAAACCAGATACGGCTTTTCGGGATATGATCGCCCAGACGTTCCTTTAACCGCTCTTGCTGCGCTTGTGTGCAGACCAGCACCCACTTCCAGTTATCATACGTCTGGTTTTTCATAGAAAGCACCGTCCATGTAAAATGATGGAAATCTTCATACGGTGTGATAACATACAGCATCGGACCGGGTTTTCCGCGCTCTGCGCGCTGCTCCTGCAGCGCTCTTTGCGACGGCATATTCTTTTTTCGCCATTTCATGTAATTTCCAGTATCCCCGACCAGCTCGTATACTTCATTGACTGCCCGCTTACACGCCTGCTTTAAGCCGTTGCGCTTCATATAATAATGCGCTTTTCTGATATAAAACAGCAGGCGGTTCTTATCGACCGCACGGAAGGCCGTTTTTACCGAATGCTCTCCGTCTGTGATCTGCAGTACCATCTTCTTTCTGCCGTTTACCGGGATCGTTACACTAAAACCGCTGTCATACAGCTCGTCCGCCTCCCGGTATTCCAAAGCGACATCCGGCTTAGGGAAGTGGCTGACCTCGCATTTCATCGGCTCATCCGACTGGTCAAGCACATTGATCTTGATCGGCTTTTGAGACGCCGCCCAGCCGCTTACAACACAGCTGGCCCCGGTGGACTGAATACCGCTGATCCGATAGCCTAACTGTCCCTGAAGTTTACGCAGCCGTGCCACACGGCATTCGTACACACGGGTACCGTCCGCAAGGCATAAG
The DNA here is from genome assembly GCA_910586225.1 of uncultured Eubacterium sp. Taxonomy (GTDB): domain Bacteria; phylum Bacillota; class Clostridia; order Lachnospirales; family Lachnospiraceae; genus Eubacterium_J. The sequence continues at coordinate 167,244 of CAJUIL010000003.1, forward strand.
AACAGGCGTCGGTATTTTGATAAGCTCTGCGGCAGCTTTGCCAGTATGACATATTCTGTAGCAACGCTCAAGTCATATTTCATATATTTCTGCCGCACAGATTCATCCGAAAAACGAAGCACCTGTATGTCCAGCCTTTCACAGTCCAGATATACGCAAAACATCTGCTCATACGGCGCGTCCGGCTCCCGTACAAACCATCCCGTCAGCACATACGTATGCCTGTCGGCAACATGAAAATGTCCGTCCTGTACTACAAATCTACGTTCACTCATAGAAAGCGTCCTTAGTTTCCTTTATACATTTCTTCGTAATATTTCTGATAATCGCCGCTTGTAACATTTTCCATCCAATCCTCATGCTCAAAGTACCAGGCGATCGTTTTACGGATGCCCTCCTTAAACATTGTTTCTGGCTCCCAGCCAATCTCCGCCTTGATCTTATCTGGAGCGATCGCGTAGCGGCGGTCATGCCCCTTGCGGTCCTCTACGTAAGAGATCAGATCTGTGCTGATGAGCTTGCGCCGTGCATCGTCTTCCGGAAGCATTTCCAGCAGCGTTTCGATAATAATGTGGATGATCTCAATGTTTTGCTTTTCATTGTGCCCGCCGATATTATACGTCTCTCCCAGACGCCCTTTTTCCTGTACAAGGTCGATCGCCTTTGCGTGGTCCTCTACATACAGCCAGTCACGCACATTTTTTCCATCCCCGTAAACCGGAAGCTTTCTGCCGTGTAAGGCATTGTTGATCATCAAAGGGATCAGCTTCTCCGGGAACTGGTACGGCCCGTAATTGTTGGAGCAGTTTGTAATATTCGCCGGAAAATGATACGTGTCGATATAAGACCGTACGAGGAAATCCGAAGCCGCTTTGCTGGCGCTGTACGGACTGTGCGGCGCATACGGCGTTGTTTCATAAAAATAACCGCCGTCCTCCTCCAGAGAGCCGTAAACCTCGTCTGTTGAAACATGCAGGAATTTCTTTCCTTCCTTAAAGCTGCCGTCCGGCTGCTCCCACGCTTCTTTTGCACAATTTAACACAACCGCCGTTCCAAGCACGTTTGTCTGTACAAACACCTCCGGATCCCTGATGCTGCGGTCTACATGAGATTCTGCCGCAAAATGCACAACGCGGTCGATGTCATTTTCCTGAAAGATTGCCCGGATCGCTTCTTTGTCGGTAATATCCGCTTTTACAAACGTATAGTTTTCCCTATCCTCCAAGTCTCTTAGGTTTTCCAAGTTGCCGGCATAAGTCAGTGCGTCCGCGTTAATAATACGGATACCGTCGCCATAAATGCGGAACATATAATGAATATAATTGGATCCGATAAAGCCCGCGCCGCCTGTTACTAAATATGTCCTTGCCATTTTTCCCTTTTCCCTTCTTTCTTCTGATTCAGCCAGTATTTACAGTATTTCCTTTAAATACACGCTTAATGCATCCTGCCACTCGCTCATTTGAAAATCCGTCGTCAGACGCAGCATTTGATTATCCAGCACCGAATACGCCGGACGCTTTGCCGCCGCCTGAAACTCCGCGGTCGTAATATACTCTACTTTTGTGTTTTTTCCTGCCTGCCGGAAGATCTCCGTGGCAAAATCCGCCCAGCTGCATTCTCCTTCACAAGTACCATGGAAAACACCGTAGTTTTCTGTCGGTTCCAGATCATGCATCATTTTTGCCAGCTGGGCTGCGCTCGTCGGCGAGCCGGTCTGGTCGCCGACCACACGTACTTTTTCATTTTCCTGCGCCAGCCGCAGCATCGTTCTTACAAAATTTTTACCCTCTCCGTACAGCCACGCCGTACGGATAATGAAATAACGCTCCGCAAAATCCTTCACAAACTGCTCGCCAGCCAGCTTCGTCGATCCGTATACGCTCTGCGGGTCTGTCTGGTCTGTCTCTGTATAAGGCTTATCCGCCTCGCCAGAAAATACATAATCTGTTGAGATCTGGAACAACTTCGCTCCAGCTTCACGGGCTGCGATACTCAGGTTTCGCGGGCCTAACGCGTTAATTCGAAATGCCTTCTCATATTCTGATTCGCATAGATCCACCGCTGTCATCGCGCCGCAGTTCATAATCACATCCGGTTTTTGCTCCCGCACAAAGCGCAGTACCGCGTCCAGATCTGTAATATCCAGCTCTGGTACGTCCGTATTGAGTATTTGCACCTGTTCTCCTTCGTATTCCCGGTTCAGCGCTCTTCCGAGCTGCCCGTTACATCCGGTGATCAACAGTTTTTTCATAGCTTCCTCTCCTAATCCTGCTTTGTCATTCTCCAAGTCCCGACTCTATCAGCTCTACCATTTCCTTTAACGCCTTTTGCTCATCCTCACCCTCACAGATAAGCTCGATTTCATCCCCGCTTTTAATGCAGGCGCCAAGTACGCTTAGCACGCTTTTTGCGTTGGCGATATTTTCACCGCCGTATTTAAACGTAATGACGGAAGCATATTCAATCGCACTTTTACATAAAACTCCTGCCGGGCGCAGGTGCAGGCCCGTAGGATTTTTTATTTTTACCTTTTGACTTACCATTTTTTACTCCTACAACATTATTTTTGTAATTAATTCCGCAAGCTTTTTCGCTTCTTTATCAATTTCCTGCTGGTTTTTCCCTTCAATCATGACCCGTACAAGCGGTTCTGTGCCGGACGGGCGTATGAGCACCCTGCCTTCCCCATGAAACTTCTGCTCCAGCTGTTGTATCGCTTCTTCAATCTCTGTGTACTCCATATAGTGTTCTTTTTTGTGGTTCGGAACCTTTGCGTTTACAAGCGCCTGCGGATAGATTTCCATCACAGCCGCCAGCTCGGACAGCTTTTTCTTGGTGTCTACCATAACCTGTAAAACATGAAGCGCGCTGAGCAAACCGTCCCCCGTTGTATTATCATCTAGGAAAATAATATGCCCGGACTGCTCTCCGCCGATATTATAACCGTTTTCCAGCATATTTTCCAGTACATAACGGTCGCCGACCTTCGTTTTCTCCACATGGATGCCGTTTGCCTGCCCCATAACTGTAAATCCGAGATTGCTCATCACTGTTACTACGATCGTATTCTTTTTCAGCGTACCCTTCTGCTTCATATAATTGCCGCAGATCGCCATCAGCTGGTCGCCGTCCACAAGCCTGCCCTGCTCATCCACCGCCAAAAGCCGGTCTGCATCCCCGTCAAATGCAAGGCCGATATCCGCTTTTTCGTAAACTACCCGCGCCTTTAACTCATCCATATGCGTAGAGCCGCAATTTGCGTTGATATTTGTCCCGTCCGGATTGGTATGGATCGGGATCAAGTCTGCCCCCAGCTCCCGGAGCGCTTTTACCGAAGTATAATACGAAGCACCCTCCGCACAGTCTGCTACGATTTTTAAACCGTGCAGATTGACTGGGACACATTTTTTGATAAACTCCACATATTCATCCCGGATATCAAACCGATAATCAATCCTGCCAACACCAGAGCCGATCGGGAGCGTCACATCCTTCATATGATTTTTGATCAGCGCCTCAATCTCATCCTCCAGTTCGTCAGACAGCTTATATCCGTCCCCGTTGAAGAATTTGATCCCGTTAAACTCCATCGGATTATGGGATGCTGAAATCACAACCCCAGCGTCTACCTTATGTCTTCTGGTCAGATAAGCGACTGCCGGAGTCGGCAGCACGCCTACATAGATCGCATTGGCGCCGACAGAGCAAATACCCGCCATCAGCGCGCTGGCAAGCATTCCTCCGGATATCCGGGTATCGCAGCCGACGATCAGCGTTGGCTGATGCTCCTTTTCCCTTGTCAGCACATAAGCGCCTGCCTGCCCAAGCTGTGTCGCCAGCTCGATCGTAAGCTCCGCTCCTGCAACGCCTCTGACGCCATCTGTTCCAAACATTCTGCCCATTTTGTTATTCCTCCAAATCCTGAATTTCATACACTATTGAAAACACTATTCCTCCTGCGGATCCTCATCTTCATCCGCTGCGCTCTGTCCATCTCTTGGATCCGACGTAGTATCCGGCTCGTTATCCTCCCCGGCGTCCGGCTCTTGCGAGGAGTTCCCTTGGTCCTCTCCGGGATCTCCGTTATTATCATTCGCATCCCCATTCGGATCCTCGTCATCCGGATCGGTATCCCCGGTATGATTCTCATCATTATCCTCTGAAAAGATCGTAAATGATATCATCGTATCGCCTACCACATATTTCTGATCGTCCAGCGGCAGCTGCAGCTTCTTCACATGGCGTCCCGCTGCCAGCCCGCTTACATCCAGCACAGGACGCAGCGCCGACACGGTCAGGCGGTTCAGATCATCTTTCAAACCGTAGATCTCAATATCCACATTTCTTTCATTATATTCAATCCGGTAGCCTTCCCGCAGATCATCCACTCCGATATTGCGCACCGGAACCGTAAATACCCTGCGCTCCAGCTGTTCGATATCAATCTTTACCGTCACTGAGCCTTCTACCGATTTATTCAGCGAAACTCCCCGCGGCAAATATTGATTCAGATCTACCTTCTGCTCAAACATCTCCTCTGCGCCTTCCACATTGATCACCTCTTCTGGAATCGAAATGGAACTGATCGCGTTGAGCACGTCGGATTTTCCTTTAATTGTCACTTCTGCCGGCTCCGCCGATGCAGAAATGACTTCAAAGCCTTCTGCGGGCTTTCCGCTATAATTTACCTTGATCGGGACCGTTTTTTGAGAAACGATCTCCGCTTTTACCGTTACAATCTCTAAACTCAGCGTCAGCCTTGTCGTGTCCACGGTTTCACCGTCCTGATCCAGCAGCGTCGGCACTACGGAATCTGATATATCCGTACTCATATTGGTAACATCAATCGCCGCCTTGACCGCATCGATCGTTGAAACCACCTCTTTCGGTCCTGATACCCACAAACGGTTCGGCTCCACAACCATCGAACCGATCGCATAGCCTTCCGCCGGCTCTCCCTGCGCAACCGGAAGGATCACAAACGCCTGACGCATCAAATCTCCTAACATCACCTTTAGTTCTCTGGTGCGCTTTAAGATCGTCACCTGACTGGAATGACGCAGCGCCATGATTTCTACCGGAACAATATTCTCCTCTTCGCCTTGGATCAGCTTGCTCATATCCGCAACCGCTTTAAAATCCGAACCGCTCATCTCATCTACGACGCTGCGATTTCCAAATACATTAAACGTGACGTTCGCAGCATCCGCCTCAATCTCAAAATATTTATTCGCCGCCTCGATCACTTCCTCGTTCTCAAACGTTACCGCTATCGTAAACCGCCTGTTAATAGTCGGCTCATCCAGGCTTACTACCACCATCCACATCGTAACCGCAAATAAAAGAGCCAGCAGCTTGAGTCCCAGATTTCTAGTCAGTATTTTTACGGCGTTTCTTAGCATCCTTAAGCCTCCTTTGCAACAGCTGCAGACGGGAGGACTGCTCCGATTCTGCATTCTGAATGATTTTAAGCTGTTCACGCAGTCCGTCCTGATCCAGATTCCTAAAAATCTTTCCAGACCTCGCAACAGACACCGCCCCTGTTTCCTCTGATACGATGATCGTTAACGAATCGCTGACCTCACTGATGCCTATCGCCGCCCGGTGTCTTGTGCCCAGTTCCTTGCTAATGGCCATACTATCGGACAGCGGAAGATAGCAGGTCGCAGCTACAACCCGATCTGCGCGTACAATAATGGCGCCGTCATGCAGCGGCGTATTTTTCTCAAATATATTGATCAAAAGCTGGCTGGTCAGCAAGGAATCAAGCTCGATTCCGGTACGCTCATATTCCGTCAGCACAATATCCTGCTCCACGACGATCAAAGCTCCGGTTTTTACCTTGCCCATCTCAAAAGAAGCCTTTACCAGCTCATTGATCGTACGGTCGCTGAACCTCCCGGTATCCTGCGTGTTTCCAAAAGCAAACAGCGCCGTCACAAATTGTTTGCGTCCCAGCTGATCCAGCGCCTTTCGCAATTCCGGCTGGAAAATAACCGCCAGCGCCGTCAGAGCTACACTCACCATCCTGGACGCCAGCCAAAGTATTGTATTCATCTGGAAAACCGCAGCGACAAGGATAAACAGCAGTATCACAACGATCCCCTTGAACAGCATCCATGCTCTGGTTCCCTTGATCCATACGAGTACATGATAAAATAAAAATGTAATGATAAAAATCTCAACTATATCTGTCAGCCGTATCTTCTGCGGAGTGATCAGGAACCTATTCTTTTCCACAAATCCTTGTATTGTACTGATAAACGCCTGCACGATTTCACTTCCTTCCCTCACAAAACAACCCTGCCGCTATTCGTCCCCCATATCAATATCCATATCTTCTATCAGCTCTTCGCGCGTTACAGATCCTCTCCCGCGCCTGTCGCCGCTGATCTTCTTCACTGTCTTTGCTTTTGCAGGCACATAACGCTTTGGCACAGCCTTTACATAATAATAATATTCATCGTCCTCAAACTGTACGCGCTCCGTCCTCATATAATCCAGATTAAAGCAGAAAAACTGTATGACCAAAAGCAGGATCACGCTTACCGCGCAGCCAACCGTCAGCCGCATTGTCATGCTGCTTTGTCCGATTTCAAGATATCCGGCAAAAAAGCCGATATACTGCATCAGCATACCAACGACGATCGCGACCGTCCATGCATAGTCAATCGACAGCCTGCGGATCACATATACCACAACTGCAGTTGCCACGAAAATCGCAAGCGTCAGATACATTTCACGGTTTCCGGCAAGCTGCTTGATAATTTCCTGAAATCTGGCAATCAGCTCGTCTTCCTCACCGACTGCTTTAAGTCCTGTTTCATTCGCCGCAAGCCCTTCCACAAAATAATACGCGATCACGCCGCAAGCCGTCGGTATAACAGACACAGGCTGCTGCAAAAGCCCGTTCGCGGCCGGAAGCGCATACGGTATCCCAAGCGCAAAGGCCATCGGCGCCAACAACGCATTGTACGCGTCGTGCGGCGTAAACCGGAAATATAAAAGGTACATTACCGCAAGGAGCACCGCCATAATAACACACGCCGGCATCGATAAAGCATACAAATGCAGCGTAATGAGTACCCCAGCCGACAAAAGCATCACCGCCGTCGGTAAGATCGAGCATACGAGCGCTAATATCAGCAGCAACGACAGACTGTTCAGCCTTTCCATATATCCAATCCGGTAATTGATCATCGAAAAAGCCGAAAAAGCAACCAGGAATTTTATGACCGGCAGCAGGTAAATCTCATATTTTCCGTAAAATCCGCGTATCCTTTCCCTGAATTCCAATAAAACTGTCATGCTATCCTCCTAATGTCCCGCCGGTGTCGTACGGCTTTCCTGTTCTTCATACAGCCTTCCAAGATGCTTTAAACGCCTGTAATGACGCTTCATACTCTTTCTGCCCGCCGCGTAAAATACATTTGCGTAAATATCAATCGCAAGCAGATATGCCGCCATAAAAAACAAATATCTGACAAGTACCGCTGTTAAAAACGCGATCAGATCCATACTGTCCAGATTTTCCAGCAGCTCCTCCATATGGCATACGCCCCACAGCACTAGAAAAATACCGAATGCCGCCGTGCCGTACAAAAATCCTTTCAGCAGATGCCGGGCTGCAAAGTCCCCACGGTAATAGCGAATGACCTGGCGGTATTTTTTTCCTTCCCTCTGCTCATAGGCAGCCAGCTTTGTCATTTCGCGGACACGCTCCTGATCTATCATAGAACCTCCAAAATATGCCTGTTTTACCACAATATTATTTTTATTATAACACAGCCGTTTGTATATGAAAAGTTTTTTTGTGGATGAAGAAGTGAAAAAAGTGTAAACTCAGTAACCGTTCCGGTAGGTCTGCATACTTGCAAGTCCCTCCCCGGACGCTTCCTTCAATAAAAAAGAGAATGCCCCCGCATTCTCTTTCGTACATCCTCTGTAATTCTAAGTATCCAAAAAACGCATTCTGTTACCGTCCGATTTCTTCGGTGCCTCCACCTTCACCGGTTCCGGTTCAACTGCATGATTCAGCGTATTGATCATCTTGCCCTTGCACGCTTCACAATATTTTCCAAACTTGATCATTGCGCCGCAGTTCATACATTCAATACCGACCGGCGAATCCTCTGAAAATGTTAAGCGCTCCTCGCGCACCCAGTTTTTCAGCTGCTTAACAGATACCTCATTCGCCTCTGACACGTCCTGCAATGATGCGTGCGGATTTTCGCGGATATACTCCTTAACGACCTTAAACTTTTCTTCCAGCTTTTCCACACATGACGGACAGATGACCGGTCCCGACAAATAGTTGAAAATACGTTTACAATTTTTACATGTCCTTACATCCATAATATGCCCCCTTTGCCTCTATCTCAATATCGGACTGTTTTTACTGGCCCTGCCCAATGCTGATGCATAAATAGAACACATCCTCCGCGCCTGCCTGCCGGAACGTAAGCGCGGCGGCATCGATAGTACTGCCTGTTGTATAAATATCATCAATCAGCAGGATTCTTTTTAAGTTTACTACATTTTTGCTCATTTTAAAAGCGTTTTTCAGATTATTTTTTCTTTCCTGCGCCGAAAGCTGTTTTTGGGGAGCCGTGTTGCGCACACGCACAAGTAATTTGTCGTCATATGCCAGACCGCACAACTCGCAGAACCTTTTCGCAAACAAATCCGCTTGGTTATACCCACGTCTGCGTAATCTTTTCTTTGATAACGGAATTGGTACTGCCAGGTCGATCCCAAGCTGGCGCACCCATGACCCGCAGCAGCGCGCAGCCTCTCTTGCAAAAAACTCTGTATAATCTCTACGGTTGCTGTATTTATAACGGTACAGCATACCACGTACCGGGCCACGATAAACAAATACTGCGCGTCCCTGACTAAACTCATGTGCTTTTTTTGAACAATCTGGACAATATTCCTGTCTTGCGCTTGCTACCGGCTTGCCGCAGCAGCAACACAACGGCTGACGTGCATACGTCAGCTTCGCCGCGCATTGCGGACAGATCAGCCGATCCTGCATAACACGGTCGCAGACCGGACAACGGTCAGGATACAGCAGTACAAGCAGCTGATGCAGTATTTTATTATCCTTCATTCACCCTCCTGCTGCTCCAGAATCCGGTTCCTAAGACCGCTGTAACGCTTTTGTTCACTAACATTAGATGCCATATCTGCAAATGTATGCTCATCTCCAACTAATGTCACACACTTTTTAGCTCTAGTGACCGCCGTATAAAGCAGATTGCGGTTCATCAGCATTCTCGGCCCGCTCAAAAGCGGAATGACTACCGCCGGATATTCGCTGCCTTGTGATTTATGAATCGTAACCGCATAGGCAAGCTCCAGCTCATCGAGCATTTTAAACGGATATTCCACTATCCTGCCTTCATCAAATTCGATCGTTAGCAGCTCCGTGATCTCACGGATACTGCGGATCACGCCCATATCGCCGTTAAAAATCCCCATGCCCCGTTCGATCGCGATTCCATAACGGTTTTTCATTTCCCATTCAATTTGATAATTGTTTTTGATCTGCATCACCTTGTCGCCTTCGCGAAAGATCATTTCGCCGCGTTCTTTTTCAGCCTTTTTCGGTGACGGCGGATTCAAATACTGCTGCAAAACCGTATTCAGACGGTCCACGCCAAGCAGCCCCTTGCGCATCGGCGTTAACACCTGGATATCATACATATGCGCGTCCACATATTTCGGCATTTTCTGGATGACAAGCTGCAGGACGACGTTGATGATCTTATCCGCGTCATAGCGCTTTAAAAAGAAAAAGTCTCTGCTCTTGTTATCCAGCCGGACAGGTTCGCCGCGGTTGATCTTATGGGCGTTTACGATAATATCACTCTGGCTCGCCTGACGAAAGATCTTCGTCAGACGCACGACCTGGTACACGCCCGCGTCAATCAGATCCTTTAAGACACTCCCTGGTCCGACACTTGGCAGCTGATTGACGTCTCCCACGAGTATCAGCCTAGTAGAAGGCGCAATCGCTTTCAGCAGCGAGTTCATAAGTGAAATATCGACCATGGACATCTCATCGATGATCACCGCGTCTGTTTCCAGCGGGTTCGATTCGTTGCGTTCAAATCCGGCGTTTCCTTCCACGCCGCCGTTTAATTCCAGCAACCGGTGAATCGTACGCGCCTCGTATCCGGTCGTTTCGCTCATACGCTTTGCCGCACGCCCAGTCGGCGCCGCCAGCATAAAATCCAGCCCTTCCATCTCGTACAGCCGGATAATCGAATTGATCGTCGTTGTTTTTCCAGTTCCCGGCCCTCCGGTAATGATCAGAAGGCCATTTCTTTCCGCCTCGCAGACCGCTTCGCGCTGCAGCTCGTCTAATACAACGCGCGTATGCTTTTCAATCGCAGTTATTTTATCATCCAGTCCGGACTGTACAGCCTCTTGGCGGACATTCAGCTGATGCAGCAAGACCGCCACATTGTGCTCCATATTATAAAAAGAAGAAGCATACACCTGCACCTCTTCATCGTGCCGCTTTATTACTATCCTGCGGGCGACTGCCAGCTCCATATACTGCTTTTCAATCAACTCCTGCTCCAGTCCCAGCAGCTCAGCCACCCTTACATTCAGCGCTTGCTCCGGCAGATATGTGTGTCCTTCCCCGCCTGCCTGCTGCAAGGCATATAAAATACCGCTGCGGATCCGAAAATCCGAATCCGCCCGGATTCCTGCACGCGACGCGATCTCATCCGCGATCCGAAATCCGACGCCTTGGATATCGTCCGCCAAACGATACGGATTTTCCCGGATGATCGAATAAATCTTCGCACCATATGCCTGATACACTTTGACTGCCAGCGTAAGCGAAATCCCAAACTGCTGCAAAAACATCATCGCCTGACGCATCTCTCTTTTTTCCTCTACCTGCGCCGCGATTTCCTGCGCCTTACGCTCACTGATCCCTTTGATTTCCGCCAAACGCTCCGGCTCCTCTTCGATCACACGAAACGTGTCTTTTTTAAATTTACGGACTATCCGGGCGGCAAGCGCTGCTCCGACACCTTTGATCGCACCGGAGCCAAGATAGCGTTCCATCCCAAATTCATCTTCCGGTTCCTTTTCTTCGTACGACTCCACTTTGAATTGTCTGCCATATGCCGGATGCTCCGTATAGCTGCCAGAAAATTCCACGTTCATGCCCTCGGATACACCGTGCAGAATCCCAACACAGGTCAGCTCGCCGTCCTCCGTGTTCAGCGTCAGCACACAATACCCGTTTTCCTGATTTTGGAATATAAAATTGTCGATGTATCCTCTTACCTTATCCAAATCTGTCTCTCCTGTCCATCCGATGTAAAGTAGGAAATGAAAGCTGCACAAAAAAATACAGGATGTTCTGTTTTCTATTTTCACAACATCCTGCATTTGCTCTTCTTGTTACCTTGCTGCAGCCATCTGTTCAGCCGCGGCACAAGCCGGCACATCTAAAATCGGCAGCGCCCCAAAGCAGCTGACAGATATGCCATTATTCCTCGTCAGTAATGCCGTAGTTGCGCTTCATCTGCTCATAAAGCTGCTGCGCCAGCGGCCCGCCTGCCTGATCCGTTGTCTGTGAAGCAATATCCTGTATCACGCCGTCTTTAAAATAATCTACAAGAGAGGATAACGACGTGTCCTTTCCTTCCTCGCTGCCAATCGTTTTGAACATTTCTTTGTATACCTGTTCCATAAAATAAGATTCAAACTCGCGGCAGACCTCTTTTAATTCCTCTGCAGATGCAGCAGAGTCCATATTGTCCAGCTTTCCGGATAAGCCCTTGCCAGTAACCGAACTGGTCACAGAAGGATCGATATAGGAGTTTAATCCTCCAATTTGCATACTCATTGATCAAACCTCCTATCGTTTCAGGTTATTTGCCTGCTCCAGCATTGTATCCGAAGTTGTGATCGCACGAGAATTTAACTCATAAGCCCTCTGCGCCACGATCATATTGACCATTTCATCCGCAACCTGCACGTTTGAGCCTTCCAAATAGCCCTGAAGGACTCTGCTCCGTGTTAAGCCTGCTGTCGTCGCTTCGTTCATAGGCGCTCCGGATGCCGGAGTTTCTACATAATATGTACCGGATATTTTCTGCAATCCTGCGTCATTATTAAACTGCCATAGACCGATCGTCTGATTCAGCGGAACATATGCATTGTCCGCATCTGTATATCCGATCACGCCTTCTGAGGATATCATAACATGGCTTGCATCCACTTCATCTGGAAGAATGATCTCATTGCCGTTCGTATCCATTACCTGATAGCCTTCAGAACTGCACAGCGTCAGTCCGTTCGCGCCCTGGCTCCAGTAAAAATCACCATTTCTCGTATAATACACCTGATTATCCAATCCATTGACAGCAAACAGGCCCTCGCCCTCGATCGCAACTGCACTGTCGCTCTCCACATCCATCATCTGGCCATTACCAAAATGCGACGTGATTGACGCAAGTCTTGTTCCAAGGCCCACCTGTGCGGAAATCGGCTTCTGCGCCCCATTTGCTGAGGTTGTTTCTGTTTGGATCGTTTGATATAACAACGTCTTAAATTCCGGCTTTTCCGTTTTGTAGCCGACCGTATTGACATTTGCCAGATTGTTTGAGATCGAATCTACATTCGCCTGCTGCGCACGCATACCAGATGCCGCGCTCCATAACGCTCTCATCATAATTACTTTTCTCCTTCCACGGCACTCCATGCCTTGCTTTCCTTTGCAGCAGCTCAGCAAGCTGACCTGTTACTTACCTTCCGTGGTGTAAATACACTTTCTTTTATTATCGGCGGGATCGTTCATTTTCATAACCAAAAATTTTCATTTTTACCGCGATCAGACCTTACCAACCTGATTGACTGCTTTTTCAATCATTGTATCAAACGTCTGGATCATTTTCTGGTTGGATTCATATGCCCTTGCGATCGTGATCATTGTAACCATCTCGTCTACGACCTTGACATTCGATGCTTCAATCGTACCCTGCTCGATCCTGCCGTTTGCAGCGATCACCTGTCCGCCATCTACCAGATCATACATATTTTCGCCGTATTTGGAAAGGAAATCGTAATTTTCAAAATCCACCATTCCAAGCTGCGCAACCAGCTGATCGTTTTGGTAGATAAATCCTGCCTGGTCAATCCTAAAATCCTGATTCGGGTCTAACTGGATATAATTGTTGGCCGCCGGATTGCCAGTCTGTGCGCCGTTCTGATTTAAAACATAATCTCCGTCCTTCGTACGTAAAAATCCGTCGGTACTGATCGTAAACGCACCGTCACGCGTATATTTTACAGAAGTATTTCCATCCTTATCGGTAAAGGAAACCGCAAAAAATCCGTTGCCGTCAATCGCGCAGTCGTATTTGTTGTCCGTCACCTTAAAGCTTCCCTGGGTATAGTCGGTATAAGTCTCTCCGATCTTAACGCCCATATTAATATCGCCCAGCGTCCTTGTCCGCCAGGTCGGCACTGAAGAATCCTTGATCCGTACTGCCAGCTGTGATTCAAAGGATTCCGCCGTCGCCCCTTCTTTTTTATATCCGTTTGTATCCGCATTTGCCAGGTTGTTCGTAATAACGTCCAGACGGTTCATTTCGTTGACCATTCCTGTCCATGCTGTGTATAGCCCCTTTACCATAATTACTTCCTTTCCGTCCTGTGCTTGATCCGTGCGCCGTATACATCCGTTAGTCGTCGTCGCGCTTGCCTGCCAGAAATTCCACGAATTTCCCGGTTCCTACCGCAACACAGGTCATTGGTTCTTCAGCGGTCATTGTATTAATTCCCGTTTTTTCCTCTATCAGCTCTTCCAGCCCGCGCAAAAGCGCTCCGCCTCCCGTCAGCACAATGCCGCGGTCAGCGACGTCCGCTGCCAACTCCGGCGGTGTTTTCTCCAATACGCTGTGGACAGCTTCCACAATCTGCAGGGTTGCTTCCCGCAGCGCCTCTTCTGTCTCTTCAGAGGATACCGTTACTGTTTTCGGCAGGCCAGTCACGAGATTGCGCCCTCTGACGTCGATCGTTTCCGGCTGCGCCAGCGGATAACACGTACCGATCTTTATCTTAATATCCTCAGCCGTGCGCTCGCCGATCAGCAGGTTGTGCTTTTTACGCATATACCGGACGATCGCTTCGTCAAAATCATCTCCGGCAATCTTGATCGAAGTGCTTACTACCGACCCGCCGAGGGAAATGACTGCGATATCTGCCGTACCGCCGCCGATATCCACGATCATATTTCCACATGGTCTTGAAATATCAATGCCTGCGCCGATCGCCGCCGCAATCGGCTCCTCGATGATCATCACTTCTCTGGCTCCCGCCTGATAGGTCGCATCTTCTACGGCCTTTTTTTCTACCTCGGTTACGCCGCTCGGTACGCAAACGCTGATACGCGGCTTGCGGAAGCTTTTCTTTCCGAGCGCTTTTTGGATAAAATACTTGATCATCTTTTCCGTAACCGTATAGTCAGAGATAACACCCTGACGCAGCGGACGCACCGCCACAATATTTCCTGGCGTACGTCCAAGCATCAGACGCGCTTCTTCCCCGATTGCTTTTATTTTATTCGTGTCGCGGTCAAATGCCACAACCGAAGGCTCTTTTAATACAACGCCTTTTCCTTTAATATAAACTAGAATACTGGCTGTCCCTAAATCAATACCAATATCTGCTCCCATCATGTACAGATATCCCCTTTCATCTCTTCTTAAAAATACTGCATTTTCCTGTCGTGTGAGATTAGCCGCTGCTGCCCGACGCAGTAGCGGTTACCTATGTGCTATCCTCTATTTTGCCATATTAATTCCTATTATATACAATAAATTCCATTTTTCCTAGCACTTTTTTATTTTTCACAAAATTTTATAGATGAGGGCAGGATTTCCATTTCATTATAGGCAATCTGACCAAAAAAATCAATGGATAATTCAGGAATTTATATATCGCTTCACATATTGGCCAGTATAAGACTCTGGATTTTGCGCCACCTCCTCAGGCGTCCCCTGCGCAATGACTGTACCGCCCCCGTCTCCGCCCTCCGGGCCCATATCGATAATATAATCCGCCGTTTTGATCACATCCAGATTATGCTCAATGACAATGACCGTATTTCCGCCGTCCGCCAAGCGATGCAGGATTTCCACAAGCTTATGCACATCAGCAAAATGCAGCCCCGTCGTCGGCTCGTCCAGAATATAAACCGTCTTTCCAGTACTGCGGCGGCTTAGCTCTGTCGCAAGCTTGATACGCTGCGCCTCCCCGCCGGACAGCTCGGTCGACGGCTGGCCAAGCTTGATATATGACAAGCCGACATCGTAAAGCGTCCGGATCTTGCGCTCGATCGTCGGAATATTCTCAAAAAACGCAAGCGCCTCCTCTACTGTCATATTCAGTACATCGAAAATACTCTTTCCTTTATATTTTACTTCCAGCGTCTCCCGGTTGTAACGCTTGCCTTGACAAACCTCGCAAGGCACGTAGACATCCGGAAGAAAATGCATTTCGATTTTTAAGATCCCGTCTCCGGAACAGGCTTCACAGCGTCCGCCCTTGACATTAAAGCTGAAGCGTCCTTTTTTATAGCCCTTTGCTTTCGCATCCGGTGTAGCCGCAAACAGGTCGCGGATCATATCAAAAACGCCCGTATAAGTCGCCGGATTAGATCGCGGCGTACGCCCGATCGGGGACTGGTCAATGGCAATAACCTTGTCCAGCTGTTCCAGACCGAGAAGCTTATCATGCCTGCCAGGTATACATCTGGCACGGTTTAGCTTTTTCGCCATCGCCTTATACAAAATCTCATTTGTCAGAGAGCTTTTACCGGAGCCGGATACGCCGGTAATGCAAGTCATAATGCCAAGCGGTATTTTCACAGTAATATTTTTCAAGTTATTTTCCTTTGCCCCTTTGACCGTCAGCCAACCTGTCGGCTCCTTACGCCGGGAAGGCACTGGGATCTTGATGCGTCCGCTTAAATAGGCGCCTGTCACAGACTGCGGATTGTTCATAATGTCATCTGCCGTTCCGGTAGCAATGACCTCTCCGCCATGCTCCCCGGCGCCAGGTCCGATATCCACGATAAAATCTGCCGCGCGCATCGTATCCTCGTCATGCTCTACAACGATCAGCGTATTTCCAAGCTCTTTTAAATTTTTCAGTGCGGACAGCAGCTTGTCATTATCCCGCTGGTGCAGGCCGATGCTTGGCTCGTCCAAAATATACGCAACACCGACAAGGCCGGAACCTATCTGCGTGGCCAGACGGATGCGCTGCGCTTCCCCGCCGGATAACGTACCCGTCGCCCGTCCAAGCGACAGATAATCCAGTCCGACCTCTACGAGAAAGCCGACCCTTGCCCGGATCTCTCGGATGATCTGCGCACCGATCAACTCCTGCTGCTTCGTTAACGGCAGGCTTGCCATAAACTGCTGCAGATTTTTGATCGAAAGATTCGTCAGCTCGAAGATATTTTTATCATGAATCGTCACGGCCAGCGCTTCTTTTTTTAAACGCTGCCCGCCGCACAGCTTGCACGGCGTGACCCGCATAAATTCCTCGTACTGCTGCTTCATTGTATCTGAGCCTGTCTCACGATATCTGCGGCCGACGTTCTTTACAAGTCCCTCAAATTGCACGTCATACACGCCTTCCCCGCGCATTCCTCGGTAATGCACCTTGACCGGACGCTCCGCGCCGTTCACAAGCATATCCCTTACCTCCTCTGACAGCTCTTCATACGGCGTGTTCAAGTCAAAATCATATTCCTTCGCGAGTGCGGTGAGCGTGGCATACGTATAGCTGGAAGGATCCGTACACGACTGCCAGCCCGTCACCTGGATCGCACCGCCCGCTATGCTGAGCGACGGATCAGGTATCATCAGCTCCTCGTCAAACTCCATTTTATACCCAAGTCCAAAACAGTCCGGACAGGCGCCGAACGGATTGTTAAACGAAAAACTCCTCGGCTCGATCTCATCTACACTAATGCCGCAATCCGGGCAGGCAAAGCTGTCTGAAAACTGCAAAATCTGCGTTTCCTCCTGCTGCCCCTGCACTTCAACCATCACAAGGCCGTCCGCAAGCTCCAGCACGCTTTCGATGGAATCCGTCAATCTCTTTTCGATCCCTTCTTTTACGATCAGGCGGTCTACGATAATCTCGATATTATGCTTTTTATTTTTTTCCAGCGGGATTTCTTCGGTCAGCTCATACATATTCCCATCCGCGATGACGCGCACATACCCGCTGCGCTTCGCCTGCTCCAGCAGCTTTTGGTGCGTCCCCTTACGGCCGCGTACCACCGGAGCCAGCAGCTGGATCTTCGTCCGCTCCGGCAGCCCCATAACCATATCCACCATCTGGTCTACCGTCTGCTTTTTGATCTCCTTGCCGCATTTCGGACAGTGCGGAATACCGATACGCGCATACAGCAGACGGAAATAATCATAAATCTCCGTTACCGTCCCGACTGTGGAGCGCGGATTGCGGTTGGTCGACTTTTGATCGATCGAAATAGCCGGGGACAGCCCTTCAATCTTTTCTACATTCGGCTTTTCCGCCTGCCCAAGAAACTGCCTTGCGTAGGACGAAAGGGATTCCATATAGCGTCTCTGTCCCTCTGCATAGATCGTATCAAACGCCAGCGACGATTTTCCAGAACCGCTCAGCCCAGTCAGCACGACAAATTCGTCTCTTGGAATATCTAAATCTATATTTTTTAAATTATGCTCATTCGCACCGCGAATTTTAATATACTTTCTTTCTCTGCTCATGTTTTATTTTCTCATCCTTCTATTTTTACGCATCCCTTGACATTTGCGTTAAATGCTGCACGCTTCTGCTTATGCACATTCCCCACCATTTTCGTCAAATGTTGTACGCTTCTGCTTCTATGCATCACGCAGCTTTTTCGGCAAATACTGCACACTTCTACTTCTGCGCATCCCGCAGCATTTCTTTCAGATGCATCATCTGGTCACGCAGCTCTGCGGCGGCTTCGAAGTTTAGATCCGCGGCTGCGCTCTCCATTTTCTTTTTCACTTGCGCGATCAGTTTTTCCAGTTCCTTGCGGTTCATAGATTCCGGATCTTTTGCAAAATTCAGCTCCTCCGCTGCAACTTTCTTAGAAATGCTGATCAAATCGCGCACCGCTTTTTGGATCGTTTTCGGCGTAATGCCGTGCTCCTCATTGTATTTTTGCTGCAGCGCACGCCGTCTGGCGGTTTCATCGATTGCGGTCCGCATAGAATCCGTAATCTTGTCCGCATACATGATCACATGGCCCTCGCTATTGCGGGCGGCACGGCCGACCGTCTGGATCAGCGACGTCTCAGACCGCAGAAAACCTTCCTTATCCGCATCCAAGATAGCAACCAGCGTGATCTCCGGGATATCTAATCCTTCTCTGAGCAGGTTAATGCCGACAAGTACGTCAAAAATATCCAAACGCAGATCCCGGATGATCTCCGCACGCTCCAGCGTATCGATATCCGAATGCAGATATTTCACCCGGATGCCGACCTCCTGCATATACGCAGTCAGATCCTCCGCCATCCGTTTTGTCAATGTCGTGATCAATACCTTATGCTTCTGCGCCGTTTCTTTATTCACTTCGGAGATCAGATCGTCAATCTGTCCCTCCACCGGGCGTACGTCAATCTGCGGATCCAGCAGCCCGGTCGGGCGGATGATCTGCTCAACGCGCAAAAGCTCATGCTCCTTTTCATACACGTTCGGCGTCGCAGACACAAACAAAAGCTGGTCTATCTTAGATTCAAATTCCTCAAAATTCAACGGACGGTTGTCCTTTGCGGAAGGCAGGCGGAAGCCGTAATCAACTAGCGTGGATTTCCGGGACTGGTCGCCTGCGTACATTCCCCGTATCTGAGGGACTGTAATGTGCGATTCATCAATGATGATCAAAAAATCATCCTTAAAATATTCCATTAGGGTCAGCGGGGTCGCCCCTGGCTCCAGTCCCGCAAGATGCCTGGAATAGTTTTCAATCCCGCTGCAAAACCCAGTCTCCCGCAGCATCTCTATATCAAAATTCGTACGCTCAGCGATCCGCTGCGCCTCCAGCAGCTTGTCCTCGCCCTTAAAATAGCGTACCCGTTCCTCCAGCTCCTTTTCAATCTCCACGCACGCTTGATGGATCTTTTCCTGTGGAACAACATAATGCGACGCTGGGAAAATACCTATATGTTCCAGCGAAGCCTTTACCTCTCCGGTCAATACGTCAATTTCCGTGATCCGGTCAATCTCATCCCCAAAAAACTCCACCCGTACCGCCCGTTCCGCGCTATTTGCCGGAAGGATCTCCAACACGTCCCCTCGTACCCGAAACGTCCCGCGGTGAAAATCCATTTCATTTCTCGTATACTGGATATCGATCAAGTCCCGTATCACATCATCGCGGTCCCGTATCATCCCCGGCCTCAACGACACCATCATCCCCAGAAAATCCTCTGGACTTCCCAGCCCATAAATGCAGGAAACACTGGATATCACGACCACATCCCGCCGCTCAGAAAGTGCTGCCGTCGCAGACAGACGCAGTTTGTCGATTTCCTCGTTGACGGATGAGTCCTTTGCGATATACGTATCGGATGATGGGACATAGGCTTCTGGCTGATAATAATCGTAGTAGGACACAAAATATTCGACAGCATTATTCGGGAAAAACTCTTTAAATTCTCCGTATAATTGAGCTGCTAATGTTTTATTATGCGCTATGACAAGGGTTGGTTTATTTAATTGCTGGATAACGTTTGCCATCGTAAAGGTCTTACCAGAACCCGTAACACCTAGAAGTGTCTGGAACTGGTTGCCTTCTTTAAAACCCTTTACCAGTTCTTCTATGGCTTGGGGCTGGTCGCCGGTTGGCTGATATTGCGATACTAATTCAAAATAATCCATGATACTATACCTTTCTATAACTATGGTCTTCCTCTTAGAACTAAGCCCAAACCTATTCTATACAATTTAGGGATTTCAAATAAATTATCTGCAAACGCTTTACCCCCTTTTGCTTCTAACATTCCTGTTTCATAAAGTTCTTGAAGCATATCATCTCCTTGGGGTTCCAATCCGTCCATAAGTACGAATATTTCTTCTCTACTATATCGAGCTGTATCTTTTCCCTTAAACCTATCAAAATGTTTTCTTAATTTTGGAAACTCACTCAAATATGTATCGCATTTAACTTCAGACACTTTAGAAAAAGCTTTTTTCACTGCCATGCCAGAAATCAAACAATTTTCTTCAAAATTTTCTATTTCTTCTTGTGCTTCTTTAGAATAATTAGCAAAATTGATAAATTCTCTCGGATATTTCCCCCCTAGCCCATCTGTTATTCGTTGTAACAGCCAATCAATCATATTTGCCTCTTTTTTCCCCTTATACACCTGACGAGCAAATATAGTATAAAAAGTCTCTTCCAAATTTGGAGCCAATAACAACTCCTCCTTTTCCAACCCTATCTCATTTACTACATATTCTTCCACCATTTCATCATTTAAACATCGACGCATTAACATAATCAGCAAATCTTTTTTATCCCATGAAAGCACTACACTTTTATCCGACAAATGACTTTTATTCACAAATTCTAGTGTAGACCAGATATCATTCCTTAAAAATATTTTAAATTTTATTCTTGGAAACCTATTAACGAAACTCAAATACGTTCTAAAAAGGCTTTCTATACAAATCTTTCTCTTTTCATAATCGTCAGAAAACAACTCATCAATTTTATCAAATAAAATCCAACAATCTAAACATTCCTGCTCTAAAACATCATTAATGTCACCCAATAAATCCTGTGTATCAATACTATATTTTCCACCAATTTTAATTTTTACCCCTTTTATATCAATGTCTATACCTTGTATTGGAGTTCCCACAACCACACTCCATAATTGTTTCAGGATATTTAAAATCCTGAAATCCTCCATAATACCTACATTTCTATAAAATTCAACTAAATTTTCCCCACAGTAATATCCTTCCTTTCCCATTTTAATTGCTATTTTCACCGCTATATAAAGTTCCCATATTTTATTAAAATCAGCTTCCTCGTTCCTTAATAACTTTCTAAAATCATCTGTTTGTAATTCCTTCAAATCATTGAAGCCTGTTCCTGTTACTATAATTATTTTTCTATCAAGTCCTGCAAGTTTCTTTGCTACTTGTTCATACTTAGAAAACATCTGAAATAGGGCGCTTTTTCCAGAACCTTTTGCCCCTAAAACCAAAGATTTCTGTGGATTAATAAATTGTTCAAAATCTTTAGTTTTAATAAATTTTCTATCTAAATCCAATTCCGACTCGGAATCCACACTTCCAAATTCTAATTTTGATAATAATTCTTTTTTATTTTCGTACATAACAAACCTCCCATTTCTTTAATGATAAACCTACAAGTATTTTACCACTCTATTCTACATCAGCCTCTTCTATCCACTGTCGTAACTTGTCTTGTAATAATTTCTTATCCGTTAAATACAGCTTATACTCAGATGCATAAATATTAGCATCTTGTGGCAGTGTAGTCTCCACCAGTGCGTCATTATTCTCTTTACATAACAGGATACCAATCGTCGGATTTTCATCTTTCAATTTCTCATAACGATCATAATAATTTACATACATCTGCATTTGTCCGATATCTTGATGTGTCAATTTATCTACCTTCAAGTCAATCAGCACATAACAGCGAAGAAGGCGATTGTAAAAAACCAAATCCACATAATAACTATCTTCGTTAAAAGTAAAACGCTTTTGCCTGGATTCAAATAGATATCCTTTTCCCATTTCCAGCAAAAATTTCTGCAATTTATTAATAATCGCTGTTTCCAAATCTGTTTCCGAATACTTCGTCTTTTCTTCCATTCCTAAAAATTCTAATACTGTTGGCTGTTTTACAATGTCTTCTGGTTTTGCAATAATGTTACCTTTCTTGGCTAACTGTAAAACAGCCTCCTTATCCCGGCTAAGCGCTAATCTTTCATAAAGGCTGGAGTTATATTACCTCTGCAGAGTGCGGACGCTCCATCCGGATCTTGCTGATTCAATTTCATAGAAACTTCTTTCATCTTCATTTTCTATTCGCATTAATTGCAAATAGTGTGACCATGATACTATGAAGGGCGGTTTCTCTTCAAAAAGGCTAAACACTGTTTCGCTTTTTTCAACAGCAAAAAGATTAAACACTGTTTCGTCAATTCTATCTTTATAAGTCATATAAAACTTCCGTGCATTTTTCAAACTATCCTCCGAGAATCCTCTTTCAAAATTCTTTTTCATTTCTTCTGATAGCCTTTTAATAACTTGACTGCCATATCTTGCCCTTGATTCGCCTTTTTGCTGCACTTCTACAATCCATTTTCCAATAGCATAATAAGTAAGCAATTGTATCATATTTACTTGTTGAACAGTTATATTTCTTGCATGCTTTACTAAAGCCACTGTCTCGACACAAAGTCTTTCAATAGCTGCATCCTCATTAGTTAATATTTCTGTTTTCCGACTATGATTCATTTTAACCGTCTCCTTGTTTGCTACAATATCCTTTTCCCCATATTTCTTCTCAAACGCTATTTATATAACATAATATTTTTGCCACATAAATAATAGCCTTCATCCATATTATATAGTTCATTACACGAATCCAGGTCACAAACTCCACCCATCCGCCTAGTGTTATTTCGTCCATAATCCCCTATCTTGTCCACAAAATACTCCACTGCTTTCTCAGGGAACATCCCCTTGAATTCTCCGTAGAGCTGCGCCGCAAGCGTCTTGTTGTGGGCGATGACCAG